>JBEKPW010000108.1:0-20274 GCA_049520315.1 Syntrophobacteraceae bacterium | reverse complement strand
TAGCAAGGAAATCGAGGGGTTGCGCGGAGGCGTACCTATGTACGCCGCACAAGAAAACCCGAAGATTGACGCCGCCAGGGCGGAAAAGGGCCCTTTCCGGACGGAAACTAGCTAAGTGAGATGGCAAGCCGCTTTCTTCGGCTTTCGCCCCCTTCCCCGGACTGCCGGCCTAACTTCTCGAGCGCCTTTCGCGGCCCGCGTCGTCGAGTGTAAAATGTTTGTGGTGCTCGTTTTGAGGCTCAACCGGGCTATGACGGCGGTAAACCAAAAATTCCCATGATGTTTCCAGGATGTTTCCATGGCACAGAAAAAGATTAATGATCACACACTCTTACAATTGATCCGGGGTGGAAACAGCCCGGCCGGGGCAGCGCGTTTTTTTGTCGGCGGCAAGTTACGGAAATGTTCGGCAAGAGAGGACAAAACTCGACATCAACTTCAACCTCCTTGCCAAAATGGAGAAATATGCTCAGGCCAAGGTGCATAACCACAATGGTACTAATATGGAGAAAAAAGGCGGAGCCACTTAAATCGACTCCGCATGGGTCTTTGCCCGATGTGAAGCTGCCCGAAGGTCCTCTTTCTCTTGAGTCCGATCAAACCGGCAAGACCGAAAGTTTTTCAATCAAAATCGAAAAGGCGTTTGGAAATGGATTTTGCCCCGTACTCCCCCTCCGACAAAAGGGCCATGATCTCCTGCCTGACAGTGCTCATATTTGCTCCGGCTTGAAAATCGTGATCGCGCCTTGGCAAAATTTTGCTAACCCTACGAACGCAGATTCGGTGCCTAATTTCCCGAAAATAGCGAATTATGAGTTGATGTTGGTACCATATTGCGGTACTAAATACTTATGAAACAAAAACACAAACGCACCTTGGAGTTGATCTTTGCGCATCCTGCCTCCGGCAACATCCGCTGGAATGATATCTTATCATTGTTCCGCGAGTTAGGGGCGGAGATCAAGGAACGAGAAGGTTCTCGTGTGGAAGTGTTTTTGTTCGGACAGGTCAGGGTGTACCATCGTCCCCACCCGGGGCAGGATACAGATAAGGGCGCCGTGGCCAGTATCCGCAAATGGTTGATGCAGCATGGAGTGAAGCCATGAAAAACGTAATGGAGATTGATGGACACAAGGCTGTTATTTCTTTCGACCCAGACACTGGGATGTTTCGCGGGGAATTCCTGGGCCTTTCCGGGGGGGCGGACTTTTATGCTACCGATGTAGAAGGTTTGCTGCATGAAGGCAGGATGTCTCTTAAAGTTTACCTGCAAGCATGTGAGGAACGCGGGATTACCCCCTACAAAGGGTTCTCCGGCAGGTTCAACGTCAGGATTTCCCCTGATTTGCACGCCGATATTGTGTCCGCTGCCGAGGCATCCGGAATGAGCCTCAATCAGTGGGTGGAAAAAGCGCTTTCACAATGTGCGCATGATTGAACTGCAATAGGCCGATCTTGGCCTCACAACTGATTCGAAGAGCTCTTTCCCTACTATTTCACAGTAAAGAAAGGTCTTGTGCTACGGGAAAAGAAGTAAGTGTTTGGTATGACAAGGAAGCGGATTTCCTGGAAGTCTTTTTTGAGAGAAAAGAAGGCTATTTTAGAGAAACCGATAATGATGCGGTGATGGAGAAAGTGGACAAAGACGGCAACGTACTGGGTTTCTCCATATTGAAGGTCAGCGGCCTCGAAAGCGGGAAGCCTATTTCGGTGATTCTCAAAACCCAGGCTGCATGATGCAAATGAAACTGCGCTGTCACCGATTCATGACTTGGCAATCGAGGCAACCGGGTCGGGTCGGCCCGATCCCAATTGCACCATTACAAGCATCTCTGTTGCGCTTCCCGGCAGGGGCGCATATCAGAAAAAGGAGCGACAATGCTTGAGTTGCTGAAAAAAGGTATGTTAGCGGGAATCGGCGCGGCTGTGCTGACTCGCGACAAAATCCGCGAAGCGACCCGCAGGCTGGTGGAAGAGGGAAGATTATCGAGCGATGAAGCGGAGAAACTCAACGAAGACCTGGTCAAAAGCGGAGAGCGGGAATGGGATGAGATAAACTCCAAATTTCAGTCATCCTTTAAGAAGTTTTCCGAAAACGTCGAGGTGGTCCGCAAAAAGGAGTTCGCAGACCTTAAATCCAGGGTGGAACTCCTCGAACAGCGGCTGAGCCTGCTTGAGGAGACCCGCAGCCGGGAGAGTGGAGCAAGCGGGAAGCCATGACCCGCTCCCCTTCAATGCTGCCACGGGTTTCAGATGTATCCGAACCAGAACTCTTCGACCCTTTTGAAATTCGATTTAATCCTGTCCGCACCCTGGAGGATTTCTCCATGCCCGGGCAGGAGCCATTCCGAATCGAACGACTCGAGTTCTTTAATGCTCTGTTTGAGAAGGGCGCCGTTTCCACCGGGAAGATCTGTGCGCCCGAGGCCGTCCCGGAAAAGTACGTCACCGGGAAAGAGCGCCTTCCGCTCGGGCCAGTATAGCGCCACCGACCCGGGCGAATGCCCCGGTGAGGGCACTACTTTCAGCTCGACCCCTTTTACATTCAGGTCGCCCGATCCCAAAAGAAAATCGGGAGCGTAGGCATCCAGATCGAAAGTGGGCCCGATCTGTTCGCCTATCCGCTGGATCAATCGCCAATCTTCGAAGCTGATGGCGAAAAGGGCCGGCTGATTTTTGAAATATTTGGCCGCTTCGAAATGATCCGGATGGGCGTGCGTCGCCAGAACCAGGTCTATGTCGGAAATTTCAATTCCGAGCGCCTTTAACTGTATGGCGACATGGTCGAAGAGATGAAGATGCCCCGGATCGATCAGGATCTTTGCCGGACCGTCGATAAGGTATGTATTGCAATTGTTCGCGGACATCGAAGTCCAGAGAAAAGCGTACAGACCGTCAGTTACTTTCATAGGCATTAAAGTCTTAAGATTTAGGTTTAAGTTTAGGTGCGAAGGTTTAAGTTTACAGGATAATTCTAGACTTAAAAACTTAAAACGTGATTGGACAAAGCAAATTGCGGGAAGCCGATCGACCACAAAAAACCCGAACAAGGAAAAAGAAGGCCGATATTCTGTTTCTGAACGGAGTCGTGCTAACCCTGGACTCGGGCTCGACCACCTTCAATCCCGGAGGCATCGCCATTCGGAGAGGAAAGATCGAGTCAGCGGGGCCTTCCGATGAAATCCAAGCGGCTTTTGAATCATCGGAAACTCTGGACATTTCAGGATGTGTGGCCCTCCCCGGACTGATAAACGCTCATACGCACGCCGCTATGACGCTCTTCCGTGGTCTTGCCGACGACCTTCCCCTTATGGACTGGCTGCAGGGTCACATATTTCCTGCGGAAAAAAACCTGAACGAAGAGTGGGTCTACTGGGGGACGATGCTTGCGTGCGCCGAGATGATTTTGTCGGGGACGACCGCTTTTTGCGACATGTACCTTTTCGAGCACAAGGTCGCAGAGGCGGCAAAAAGAGCAGGCATTCGGGCGCTCGTGGGCGAGGTGCTCTACGATTTCCCTTCTCCCGCCTACGGGAAGGTCGAAAACGGCCTGAGGCATACCGAACTGCTCATCGAGAGGTGGCGGGGAGACCCTCTGGTCAGCGTTGCCATCGAACCGCATGCTCTCTACACCTGTTCGCCTGATCTTCTGAGGAAGTGTCACCGGATATCGGCCTTACACGAAGTGCCGCTCGTAGTCCATTTGTCGGAAAATGAAGCCGAAGTCGAACAGATACTGCACCTGTACGGCAGGCGCCCGGTCGCGCACCTCGAGGCCCTTGGTCTGCTGGGCGAGCGTCTTGTGGCCGATCACTGCGTGGCCCTGAATGAAACCGATATCGGCATGCTTGCCGAAAACCAGGTGAAAGTGGTCCATAATCCGGAAAGCAATATGAAGCTTGCTTCCGGTATCGCCCCTGTCCCGCGCCTTCTTGAGTCCGGCGTAACGGTGGCCTTGGGCACGGACGGCTGCGCGAGCAACAACAACCTCGATATGTTCGGAGAAATGGATACGTGCGCCAAGCTCCACAAGGCCGCAGCACTCGACCCGACGGTGCTTTCGGCCTCAACGGCCCTCGGCATGGCCACCGGGGCCGGGGCCAGGGCACTCGGATGGGAGGGGCTGACCGGACGCATCGCCCCGGGCATGCTTGCCGACCTGATAGTGGTGGATTTTAGGAAACCGCACCTGACACCCGTTTACAACCCCGTGAGCCACCTGGTCTATGCGGCCGGCGCTGCAGACGTCCGCCACAGCGTAATTGGCGGGCGCCTCGTGATGAAGGACCGCACGCTGCTGACACTGGACGTGGAGGAGATCTTCGGTCATGTCCGCGAATTCGCCAAAAAAACGGGAGCAGGGAGCTAGGAGCAGGAAGCAGGAAGAAAAACCGCTTCCCGCTACCGCTATTCCCGCTACCCGCTACCCGCTTTCTGCTTCGAGAGTTGTTGATTGGCTGCTTTTCAACGCCGACTGGCTTGTTGCGTGCGACGCCGGGATGAGCCGGTTTCGTTCGGGGGCCGTTGCAATCGAGGGTGACCGCATAGTTGCAGTCGGCCCTTCCGCTGAGCTTCGAAATAATTTCCGTGGGAGCCGGGAAGCCGACCTTTCAGGTTATCTGCTGATGGCCGGTTTGATAAATACCCACACCCACGCCGCCATGAGCCTGTTTCGCGGAATCGGCGACGACTTGCCTCTGAAAAAGTGGCTCGAGGAAATCATCTTTCCTGTCGAGAACGCTTTTGTTAATCCCGACAGCGTGTATCTGGGGACCTTGCTTTCAGCGGTTGAAATGCTCAAAAGCGGCACAACATGCTTCTGCGACGGCTATTTTTTTGAGGAATCTGCCGCCCGCGCCGCCGTTCATGCAGGGATTCGCGCCGTCATGGGCCAGGGGATTCTCGACTTCCCCACTCCGGACCTGCCCAATCCGGCGAATTTCCCGGCACGCGCCGAAGCTTTTCTGTCGGACTTCCCCGGTCCGAGCGGCCTCGTTCGCCCATCCCTTTTTTGCCACGCTCCCTATACATGCAGCCCGGCAACGCTGAAGCGCGTAAAGGAGCTTTGCCGCAGCCATAAAATCCTCTTCCAGACCCATCTTTCCGAAACGAAAGCAGAGGTCGATGAAATCGTGAAAAGATACGGCCTAAGCCCGGGAATGCATCTCAATGCGCTGGGGGTGCTGGATGAGTCGACGCTGTGCGCTCACGGAATCTGGCTCTCGAAAGAGGAAATCCTGTCCATTGCAAACAGCGGCGCATCCATTTCCCATTGCCCGGAGGGCGCAATGAAGCTGGGCTCCGGAGTCGCTCCAGTTCCTGATATGATCTCCTGCGGAGTAAAGGTCGGCCTCGGTACTGACGGATGCGCAAGCAACAACGACCTGGACCTTCTCTCCGAAATGGGCTTTGCAGCCAAGGTCCATAAGGTTTTTAGAAAAGATCCCCTCGCCTGCCCCGCCGAACAGGCGCTTTGGGTGGCTACATTGGGCGGCGCCTCAGCTCTTGGGCTGGGAAATGAGATCGGGAGCATCGAACCCGGCAAAAAGGCGGACCTTATTGCGCTCAGCCTCAATCAACCCCATCTGACGCCGATGTACGACCCGGTGAGCCATATCGTCTATGCGGCCCGGGGAAGTGACGTGACATTCGTGTGGGTGGATGGCCGGCAGATCGTAAAGGATGGGCAGGTGCTAACCGTGGATGAGGCCGAAATCCTTTCCGAGGCAATGCGGATGGGGAATAAAATTTTAAGTTTCAAGCCATAAGACTTAAAAGTTAAATATCGCCGAATTCCCTGGATTATCTATGCCCCGATCCGGCATGCCCGCCGCCGCCCTGACGGCCCCCTCCTCCGGACGCCCGGCCTCCAGCGCCGCGCATGCCAGAGGGTGAGTTCCGGAACCCTGACGGCCTTCCGCCCTGCGGACCTCCCCTGCGCAACCCGCCACCCGGCTGCCCGCCGGTACCCCGGCGAGCGCCCGACGGGCTTCGTGTAGACCGCTGCCCCGTTACGGCGGCTCGGCTCCCGGAACCCTGCGGCTTTCGCGACGAGACTTTTCCGGCCGCACTGCTCCCAGCGTTTGCGCCCCCGCCATGCCCAGAGCGCTGTCGACCCGCCGGACCATGCCCGGATTTTGCCACACGAGCCGATGCCGGCTTGACAACCCTCGGGTTTTGCTTGAGTGCTTGCTGCCGGACTACTCCAGCTCTTTCGGACGCGATCTGAGGCGCCGAGACCCTTGAGGCCCCTATCGCCGGTTTGGCGAGTCTGGCGCTGGAAACCTGATTCCGAATGGCGCTGCCGTTTACATTGGGAGCGTTCATTCTGAATTTGGCCTGGTTCTCAGCTACCCTGGAGGTCACGTTCTGAGCCGGTTTCGAGTGAGGGGTGGCATTCGAGTAATTGAACCGCTGCGCCGGGTCGCCCGCAGTTTTTAGAACATGATTGCTCACGACGGGGGCAGCCTTGAACTGTGAGGCGATTGTCCCCCTGTCGACATTTGTCAGCCTTGTCCGGGCATAGCTGTTTACGCCGTGGAAATCACTCTGCTTCACGACTACCGAGCGGTCCCAGTACCTGAATCTGTGGAAGTCGATATTGATAAGGCCGGCGTGATAGACCGTAAAACCCCACGGCCCCCACCAGTTAAACGCATAGAAAGGCTCCCATGGAAGCAGTGGAAACCATCCAATGGCGTCGCCTGAGTAAAGCCATCCGACTCTTCCCGGGTACCATCCAAAGCCGATTCCCCAGTAGGGAACGCCCCACCCGACCGATACCGAGGGAGGCGTCCAGTACCAGTAGTCGTTTGCCTGAAACCAATAACCGTAATGATGAGTAACATATCCAAACGGTTCGTACGGGACCCAGGTGTAATCCCCGCCCCAGTCGGTCCAATGGCCCACCGTATAAGGGGCCCAACCTTCCTCCACGCTGGTGGGACGCCATACTTCCCGATACTCTCCCCGGTAATATACAGTCTCCCAGCGCCCGTTCTCATCAAGCACTTTAGAATCTTCACGAATACCTTCGGGCAGGTGCCTTACCGATTCACCTTTGGTTTCAATACCGTGGGCCAGAATGGCATCCCGTGAAATATTCCAGTCGTCCCATGCGGCGTCCACTTTGCCCTCACCGGCGACAGCCTGCCGATTGTCCGCCAGAATGGAAATCGACCCGGCAATGACGTTGTATTTAGCCCCGTCCAAATCATGAATGAATTCGACCTTACCCTTTATCGCGACTACCTCAACCGATTCGTCGCCCACGTAGAGATCGAAAGCCGACCCCGGAGCACCTATCGCGTAACCGAAAGGCGTGGTGGCCTTGATCACGGCCTTTGGGCTCCTATTGATAAACCGGGCGATGCCTACGGCTACGTCAACTTCGGTCGCGTCATCTTTGAGCGCGACCATCTGAATCTGGGTATTGGCGCCAATCCTGATCCAGGTGTCGTTAGGCATCAGGAACTCAGCCTTGCCGTTTTCTCCAAGATATAGCGCGTCCTCCCGACCGAATGGGGTGTCCTTCCCGGTAACCACCCAGTCTTTTGCGTCATGAACATAGCGGAGCAACTCACCTTCCACCAACGAAATACGTCCGACCAAAACGCTCTCTTTACTCGGAGTCTGCCGTCTTGGCTGATCCGGCGGCTGCGGACCAGACCACGCCGCCTGTGCCGCCGAACACAACGCAATTACAGCCAGCAAGACAATCTTCCCAACGTATTTCATGCAGAGCCTCCTGGTAAAGCAACACCCCGGACCCGGCCACTGTCTCCATCGGGCAGTCGCGGCGGGAATTGAAGGCTGGAATCCTTCATCACTTAGACGTAAAGTCCCGGAAGATAGTTTACATTTGCGCAACCGATCGATTCCAAGTATGTGGTATACAGTAATTCAAGGCATCCCGCTGACGGCCCAGCCCGCATGACAGACGAAACGAGCGCGATGCCTTCCGCGCTGCGCGAAGTATATCGCGAAGGAGCCCGGCAGAGCATTTCACCAAATGATCGCTCACTGTTGTTAACAACTCCGTCATACGAGGTGTGGAGATCGGTCCGATCCAGGCTGTATAATCAATCGAAATTTTAAATACTGTACTTAAATTATTGTAGGTGTCCATATTTTTCATACCCTGGGAGACTTCAGATGCTCAAGGCCAAAGACTTAATGACCCGCGACGTTATCACCGTTACCCCGGAAACAGAGGTAACGGAAATTGCCAGGTTGCTGCTTGAAAAGCGTTTCAACGGTGTGCCCGTCGTTAACCAGAACGGCGATCTGGTTGGCATGATCTGCCAGAGCGATCTGATCGCCGAACAAAAAAAGCTCCCGCTTCCTTCGGTTTTCACGATCTTGGATGCTTTTATCCCGATTTATCTGCCGGGCAAAGCGGAAAAAGAAGTACAAAAAATCGCAGCAATGAAGGCCTCTCAAGCTATGACGTCCGACCCGGTGACAGTGGACCCGGAAGCTGGAATAGATGAAATAGCCTCTATAATGGTCAACAAGAGTATTTACACGATTCCTGTTTTGGAAGGCGGGAAACTGGTGGGAATCATCGGCAAAGAAGATATTCTGCGGACCTTGGTGTCCTCCCCCAAACAGGTACAGGTCCAATAAAGCTGTTTGACTTACTAAAACTTTTTAGCAGGCCAATTTTTGAGGGAGGTCCCAAGGTACAGGCTGTAGTGGCGACGCCCTCCTGCTCCCAATGTTGTGTTGTCAAGGCGCTCGACTGCCTGGAAATATCCGGAGAGTGCAGCAGCACGCCCGGATTCAGCTTCGGGGAAAACGATTAAAGCGTCCGAGCCAATTTTAGGCCCGTCCCATATATCGTATTGGTTCTCGGGTACACCTTCGGGAGCACGCCAGGTGTAGACCCTTGGCTGCCCTGGTACATAGAAGGCAAGTTCTGAGGTAAGCTGGCGATTGAAAGTCAGTATAAAGGTGCTCTGAGGGCGAGGTACTTCGCCAAGTGCCCTGCCTGCTTCAACGCCTAGCTGCTGCCAGCCTTGGAGCCTTGCGATCAGCCTGTCCGCCCAGGGGCCAGGGGCAGCGACGGCCCAAAACGGAAGAGCATAGGTAAGCAGTGCCATAACAGCCCCAACGATAACCCCTTTTTTAAAGTAAGGTCTCCAGGAATCCAATCTGGAACCAGCCGAGATGTTGCCGCAACCCCAGGCCGCCAGAAGAATCATTCCGGCCGGATATACTACGGCGGGCCAGTTGGGTTGAATTCTCTGCCGCAAACTCAGGACGGCAATACCGAGCAACGGCACGAAACTGAAGCACAGCAGATATAGCACGCAACGATCCCGGGATGTGAAATGGAAGAGCAGCAAGGCGGAGAGCAGGGCAAACAGGATCCAGGTTAGAGGCGAAACGATCAGAATCTGTCCGCCTATGAATTCAGTTGAAGTCGCAATGAAATTGGACAGGCTTGCTTCAAAGTGACCTGCGGTATGATGAAACGTGATCCAGCCGTGATGAGCGTTCCATATGATGTCCGGGATCAAAGCAGCAAGCCCCAAAAGCGAAAACAAATAGAGACGACGGGATTTGAGGAGGTATCTATCATCCCTGCTCACCACCGCAAATGCAAACATGAGGACAATAAACGCGACCATCACCTGTTTGCTGAGCAGTCCCAGACCAATGGACGCGGCAAGGGCAAACCACTCCCGAAAACCGTCTCCCCTTTTTTCCAGTACTGCCCAGAACATGTAAAGGGCAAGAGACCAGAAGCAAAGGATAGGCGCATCGATGGTCATGATGAAGCCAAGAGCGGACGCGCCCGGTGAGGCCAACCCCGCCGCAGCCGCCCAGAAAGCCGTACGTGAGTCATACATCCGTCTTGCAAGCAGGAAAAGTGCCAGTGTCGAGACTGCTCCCAGCAGCACTGCGGGCAGCCGTACAACTGCCGGACTGGAACCGATGGTCCGGGAGAAAAGGGCGATGATCCAGGCCACCATGGGAGGTTTGCTGAAATAACCCCAGTCCAGTTGGCGAGACCAGTCCCAGTAGTAGGCTTCATCACCAGCGAGGTCCAATGGAGCCACAAGGAGATAAACCAGCCGAAATACAGTGGTGAGAGCGAGCAGAAGAAAAAAACGTTTGTTCCAGCTCATATTAGTCGCCGCCACGTTCCTCTAGGTGGCCCTTGCGCCGCATCCACATTAAAATGCTTACTCCACCGAACGTCGAACATCCAACAGCGGCTGCACCGATGGCAACTGAGATAAGGCCGATATGGAGCGGAAATGACGTGGCGCTTCCCGTTCCCTGTCTAATGAGCAATAGACCTGACAAAATCAGGCCCAGCCCCGTAGCCCCGACTAGCGAAGCAAGCAGGATGGTGCCCGGGCGGACACCCATCCTGTGGAGCAACACCCACAGGGCAAAGATGGTCCAGACCCAGATCCACCAGGATATAACTCGAGAGATCGAGAGCTCCAGGGTATATCTTAAGGTTTCAGCAAATGGAGAGAAAAATGTGCGAACGAGCGAGGGTTCACCCATGTATCCTGCGACCACGGGAATGACGTCTGCACTGTCGTGTTCCCTCAGTTTGCGAAGTAAGAGATTTGCCCTTTGCGCATGCGAAAGAGCCGATGCCCCCGGCGCCCTTACGACTGTCCATGTTCTCGCCAGTCCAGTCCAGCCATGCCAGTCCGTGGAAGCCACAAGGACGAGTCCGCGGGAACGGCAGGTGTCAAGGACCTCTTGCCGGATGTTCGGCGGCAGGTCCGGATGACCGGAATTTACGATCTCAAATCCGTCTACACCGTCATCGGCCAGCCGGGCAATGTCACCGGTTCCCTGTCTTTTCAGGGTGACAACAATGACCGCCCCTCCACACTCCTCGTGAATCTTTCTAGCAAACCAGGCCGTGCGATCCGGCGCCTCAGCGATGCTCTGCTTGCCAAGTTGAAGGTAGGGGTCCTGACAAAGGCCCAGGACCATCGCTCCCCGCCCTGTATGGGCCTCGAGACCGGAGATGAATGCCGGCAGCCGGTCGAAAGATGAATCGCCCTGCACTTGAGTTTCATGAGCAAAGAGCTCATCATGATCGGTCAGCGCCACCATGTTATAACCGCAGGATGCATGCCACTCGAGGTTTGTTTTCAACGAAACCAGGGCATCACCGGATTTTGTGGTGTGGGTGTGGAGATCGGCTACAACCAGATTGGGGTCGTCAACAACCAGCCGCCAGCCTGGAATGCGCGCCACCACAAATAAGAAGACGATCAATGCCAAAGTTAAGGATGCTGCAAGAGCGCTCTGGATTCCCTTTAGCACAATCGTAAAAGGTCTTTTTACCTTTTGAGCCCGAAATTCAGCGAAAATGCCCCACGCTGCTGCTACAAAAAACACCCAGATCAGCACAGCAAAGCACGCAATGCGCACATCCGGCGCCCCCGAAAGGATCAGGATCGGGGCTGCCAGCGGCTCGATGAGCGCTTCCCAGGGATGCTGCTCAACCCTCATTCCCGCTATACGAGTGTAGTCTCGGGCATCGAACGGACCTTGAGGATCGTATGGAAGGCAGGACAGAAGTGTAAGAACGATAAGCCCAAAAGCCAAGATAACGGCAATGTTGCGGTAATCTTTCAAAGTTGAGGGCCCATGACGATCCCCACCCTCCGCGGAGCGTGGGGACTCCCGATATCCCTTATCCGACATTCAGATTATCCAACTATTTTAAGCGTCCGCTTACACTCACCACGAAATAGGAATTCTTGTCGTTTGTCATTACGAGCACCGATTTTTTGGCGCCGCCCTTACATGCATTCGGATTGAGGTTCACCTGAATCTTTGTCTCGCCGCCTGGAGGTATTGTGTGGTCGAACCGACCAATTTCGGTACCTCAGACCTTTATCACTTTTTTTATCTCGAGGGGAGCAGTTCCGACGTTCTTGACCACAAAACTGTGAACGTATTCCTTCCCATCGACCAGATCGCCAAAATCATAGAGCCTCTCCGGCACCTCGGCCAGGGGGCCGCTTGGGGTCTCCAGGCCCGGGCTGCTTCCTGCAGGGCTCTGGGCAAATGCCGACGGGCAATTTGCAATGGCAAGGGCAAAACATAAAATGAAAATAAGGCTCGCTATTCTCATCTGAAAACATCCTCCTTAGCTAGTTGTTTAGTGCTAATCAACATGTTTTCTTAAGAACGGCCAGGATCCCAAAAAGCTTTAGCTCGAATGAAGCCTGCATCAAAAAACTCGTCGCGTCCAGAGCTTTTTTCAGCTCCTGTCCCCCGAAGCGATCTTCGGTCGGGTGCAGCAGGATGTGCCTGGTTATGAAGTTCTGATAAAGTGTGGGATAAAGCTCTTCGAGGAAGTAAACCCCGTGGGGTTTCAGCACGCGTCCGACTTCCGCAAGCGCACCCTGCCAGTCGGGAATATGGTGGAGCACTCCAAAACCGAATACCGCGTCAAAAGCACCGTCGGGATGCGGCAAATTGAGAGCATCAGCCGCGCAAAATGAGATGTTTTGCAGTTCTTGCGGCCTGAGATAGTGAAAAGCCCGCCGGATCATCAAAGGATCGAGATCCGTGGCGCAAATGAAGCCCGGAGAAAACTGCCTCCGAATTATCGATGCCCCGGCTCCCCGCCCGCATCCTATTTCAAGAAAGGATCCACCGGGGGGAAGTTGCGCATGTTTCCTCATCCAGCCGATTTCAAATTTCTGCTGGAAGACCCTCGAGGGGTTATTCACGACGAGCAGCTCCGCCCAGTTAAGCTTCATCGCCTCAGTCCGCTTTTTTGCCGAGATGCACGACCGCAATCCCGTTGGTCAATCTTCGATATCTTATATTCCTGAACCCTATCCGCTCAAGTATCGATTTAAGCTCGTCGGGGTTGGGGAAGAGCCGGATGGATTCAGGAAGGTAGGTGTAGGCCGGCTGGCAGTTGGCCAGAACCTTTCCTATGAAGGGCATTACATGGAATGAATAAAAATCGTAGAGGCGACGAAACCAGGGTGTCACCGGTTCGGAAAATTCGAGGCACATAAAGACCCCGCCTGCTTTCAGGACCCGGTGCATCTCCATGAAGCCTTTTTCAAAATGAGTGAGATTTCTTATCCCGAAGCCAACCATCGCCGCATCGAAACTTTTGTCCGGAAAGGCTATTTTTTCGGCATCGCCCTGAACGGAACAAACCAGGCTGGACAGAGGCGAAGCTGAAGTTTTTGGCCACCCGGCCGCCATCATCTCCCAGTTGATATCATAGAGCAGCACGCGGCCTGAAGGCGCCACCCGCTCGGCGGCCATCCGCGAAAGATCTCCGGTCCCGCCGCATACGTCAAGCACATGGTCCCCGCTTCGCAATCCCATCATCCTCACGGCCATCCGCTTCCACTGGTAGTGGATCCCCAGGCTCAGCAAAGTATTCATGGAATCGTATTTGCGGGCAACGCTGTTGAAATGCCGGCGGACCCATTCCACCTTTTCCTTCTCGGGAATTGCAAGATATCCGAAATGGGTCGTCTTCTCGGGATCGGTGATGTATGTTCGAAGCATCTTGAAACCGCAGGGATTTCGGGACCAATCGTCTCGATAGTCGAGGGCAAAACCCGTGATGATCAGACAGGCTTCACAACAACTCCAGAGCGGATACATCGCGTACACGCACGCACACGTCTGACACTACCGTCCTGACGGACATGCCGAACCTGCTGAAGGTTGGGATACCAGATACGCTTGGTCTTGTTATTTGCGTGGCTGACGTTGTTACCTACATGAGGCGTTTTGCCGCAGAATTCACATACTCTGCTCATGATTCCAGATTCCTTTCCACCGAGCCGGCACAGCCCGTATTGACCTGTCAAAAAACTTAATGATAGCAGAATGCGCTATGAATAACAAGGATATTCCCTTATCGGCCCACTACCTCTACAGCATCGGCGTCAGGACCCCGAGGAACAATCTCTCCAATGAGATGAACCCCGGCGAGCATGGCGCCGAGAAAAGCCACTATATCTTCGGCTTCGGAAGGCTCTACAACTATTATAAATCCAATCCCGTTATTGAAAACATGGTTCATTTCTTCCGGCGAAACATTCCCCTTTTCGCGAAGGAAGTTGAAAATGGGAGGCATGCTCCAGGAATCTCCCTGTATGAGCGCCTTGCAGGCGCGGGGAAGAATCCTCTCGACATTGTCGTAGAAACCACCCCCGGTGATGTGAGCCATTCCATGGACCCGATACTTGCGCAGAAGATGCAGAACGGGTTCGACATAGATGTTGGTGGGTTCGAGAAGTTCCTCTGCGACGGTTCGGTTCAGTTCAGAAACGAAGCTGTCGGGTTTTAGGCCCAGTTTGTCGAAGATGATACGCCGCGCAAGGCTGTACCCATTTGAATGCAAACCGCTCGAGGCCAGCCCGATAATCCGTTGCCCAACACGGATGGTCGAGCCGTCTATGATCTGAGAGTTGTCAACGAGGCCGACTGCGAAACCGGCCATGTCATATTCATTTTCTTTGTAAAAATCGGGCATTTCTGCCGTTTCCCCTCCGATCAGGGAACAGCCCGCCTTTTTGCATCCAGTTGCGATCCCGGCAACAAGCTGTTCGACCAGATCGAGGTCTATTCGTCCCAGGGCAAGATAGTCCAGGAAAAAAAGAGGCCTCGCGCCCTGAACCACGATATCGTTGACACACATGGCCACCAGGTCTATTCCTACCGTATCGTGCCTGTGCGTCATGAATGCGATTTTAAGCTTTGTCCCCACTCCATCGGTGGAAGAAACCAGTACGGGGTTTGTCACATCCTGGAGATTCAGAGAAAACAACCCTCCAAAACCGCCTATATCCGTGATGACGCCGCTATGGTACGTGGAACGAACTATCGGCCTGATTCGTCGGACAAGTTCATTTGCCTTGTCGAGGTCAACTCCAGCTTCCCGGTACAGATCGCCAGGCATGAGAATGCGCACCTTTTCGAACAATTGGAATAGGGTTCGGCTCTGTCCATCTACAGCCCTGTCGCTTCGAAAGATCTGGCCGGAAACAATATACGTCAAGGTTACTTTCCAGTAAACTATATAGTTTAGCATGCGTCGGGCTCTTTACAATTGATTTCCTCAGGGATTAATTCCCTCAAGGCATCCCGCTGACGGCCCCGCCTCCGGTCATTGACGGATCAGGAAGAGCGTCGAGAATGGCGGCGGGATGCCTTCCGCGCTACGCGAGGTCCATCGCCAAGTGACCCGCGAGAGCTCTTCACGAAGGGAAGCGCAGTGATGTTAACAAGTCTGTCATACGAGGGATTTTAGCCATCACCTGAATTGCTCAACATTGCCAAAACCAGGACTCGTGTGTTAAAGGAGACCCAACGCCGGAGGTTGGCATGTCCCTAATGAAGAAGGTCTGCATCGCGGTTTCCGGATTCGTTCTGATTCTTTCCTGTCTTGCGACGGTTACGGCAATCCTGGGATATTTTCATTTCTGGCTCTTCTTGCGCCTGCCCGCAAAACCTTTTTCCGAGAAGAGGCAGTTTTTAATTCCCAAAACAAGCGCCTATGGAGTTGCCAGGCTCCTTGAATCCGAGGGGGTCATCAGGGATGCGCGCGAGTTTTATCTACTGGGCTGGTTGAAGAATTCCCTTCACCGCATGCAGGCAGGCGAATACGCTTTTTCGACGCTTTACACCCCGGAACAAGTCCTCGACCAGATCGTAAATGGAAGAGTGGTGATCCATACCGTTACGCTGCCTGAAGGGTCCACCTTGTGGGACGTTGCGAGGATTCTTCAGCAAAAAGAACTTGCGCCGGAGAGTGAAATCATCGAGGTTGCCTGCAGCGCCGGATTTGCCAGGTCGCTCCGGGTTGAGGCAAACGGCCTGGAAGGTTATTTCTTCCCTGACACCTATCAATTCACAAAACCTGTCTCGAGCGCTGCCATCGCGGAGAAAATGGTCCGGCGGTTCTGGCAAAGGCTGCCCAGGGAGTGGCCGAACAGGGTGAAAGAACTGGGGCTGTCTCTGCATGAGATCATCATCCTGGCTTCCATCATAGAAAAGGAGGCTGTGGTCGATTTCGAGCGGCCGCGCATTGCGGCGGTCTTCTACAACCGGCTCAAGATCAACATGCCGCTTCAGAGCGACCCGACAGCTGTTTACGATATCCCTGGCTTTTCAGGACCGGTTACCGCCGCGCATCTGACGAGACAAAGTCCCTATAACACTTACCACATCAAGGGCCTGCCGCCAGGACCGATTTGCAGCCCTGGGGCGCAATCCATCAAAGCGGCGCTCAATCCTGAAAAGGGAGCCCCGTACCTCTATTTTGTAAGTAATAATGATGGAACTCACCACTTTTCGGTTACCCCCGAGGAGCACCGGAATGCAGTTTCACACTATTACGAGCTGAAAAAAAAGACGCTGGGAGACAAAAGTCCCGCAATTGGCGACACGCTGGAAACGCCGTCCCGCGATGGCCGGGCTGGCGCTGAACCCAACCGGCAGGCAGATGGAGTTAACACCGACAGCCCTTAAATCAGAAAGGTTGAATTCGATAAAATGAGCGCGGTTGCCAGCCTCGTATTTGCCGCGGGAAAAGGGACCCGCATGAAGGGGTATTCCGGAAACAAGACACTGCTGCCGCTGATTCCGGCAAAATCCTGCTATCAGGGCGCCCGCCCACTTATCAGGGAAGTCCTTGATAACCTTCCTGCCGGTCCCAGGGGAATCGTAGTCAATTACCTCGCAGAAGAGGTGCGCCGAGTCACGGAAGGCCAGGGGATATCTTTTGTTTACCAGCCGGTTACGAACGGCACAGGCGGGGCACTGCTTGCTGCGCGCTCCTTTCTCAACACCGCCGACGCGGACCGTGTAATAATCACGATGGGAGATGTCCCCCTCATCCGGCCGGCTACCTATTTCAGACTCCTTGAGCTGCTGGAACGCTGCGAGCTGGCGCTCCTGGCATTCGAATGCAAGGACAGGGGACAATATGGCATGATCGAGATGGAAGGCGAACGGGTAACCGGGATTGTGGAATGGAAATACTGGAAGGATTTTCCTTTAGAAAGGCAGAGCAGTCTCCGGTACTGCAACGCCGGAGTCTATGCCGCCGGGAAGAACACTCTGCTCAGGTACCTGGACCGGTTGGAAAAAAGGCCCCACGATGTCAGAAAACAGCAGAACGGAGAGTGGTTTACCTTAAGGGAGTACTTCCTCACGGACTTAGCTGAAATGATGAATGAGGATGGCTTGTCTGTGGGAATGGCGCCTGTGCCCGAAGAAGAGGTGGCAGGGGTGGACACGCCCGAGTCGCTGGAGGCAGTTCAGAAGCTATACGCAAGGCTTCAGGTTGTGAGTGAATAAGAAGGTCGCTGATGAGAAAAGCATACGTACACGGGTACAATTGGCGAGAAAGCATTCGGCTTCAGGACCAGGCCTCTACCTTGGCCGGCCTGCTGCATTCGGACTCATCTTTTCCGTCCGGGAGCCGAGTTCTGGAAGCCGGATGTGGAGTTGGGTCGCAAACGTCAATGCTTGCCCGAAACAGTAAAGGCGCTGAAATAATAGCAATCGATGTATCCGAAGCATCTCTGGCCGAAGGCCGAAAGAAGATGGATTCAGAGGGGATCACCAATGTGACCTTTAAGCAGGCTGACATCTTTAATCTGCCTTTTGAAACGGCATCCTTCGACCACGTTTTTGTCTGTTTCGTGCTCGAACATCTCGCAAATCCGGTCGATGCGTTGAAATGTCTGAAAAATATTATAAAACCCGGTGGAACGATCACCGTTATCGAAGGGGATCACGGCTCAGTTTATTTCCATCCTGAAAACGATGATGCTCGCAGGGCCATAAACTCCCAGATCGCTCTTCAGGCCCGGGCGGGCGGGAATGCGCTGATCGGACGCGAGCTTTATCCCTTGCTGACAAAGGCCGGTTTCACTAACTGCCGTGTATCGCCCCGCATGGTATATGTCGACGCCAGCAGGCCTCATTTCGTTGAAGGGTTCACCAAATACACCTTCACTGCAATGATCGAGGGTGTCCGGGAAAAGGCGGTGGCTGCCGGACTCATGGACCGCAAATCCTTCGACAAAGGAATATCTGGCCTGTACCGAACGACAGAACCCGACGGCGTCTTTTGCTACACTTTTTTCAAGGCAACAGCAATTCGTTAAAATTAAAACCCCTCGTATTCTTCAGCTAACTGCCTGGATTCATTATCACATTCCACAACCTCACCTCCACGGCCGTCCCCGTAAAGTGACTGAGTAATAGCTGTCCCAAATTCTTCATCCATTTCCTTGACTTCAGCAATGCCGTGGTATGGGGAGATTATTCTGGTAATGCCACTGCTAAATTCAAGCACTATCTTGAGATTGTCCTTGGCGTGTGCAAGCTTGTAATCAAGCTCAGCTTTAAAGTTCTCGTAACCAGGTGTTCCATGACTTACTGCGCACATTTCAAGTAAGGCACCTCTAACCTTTTCCGTGAAGCGCGGATTACCCTCAGCATAAATTCTGATTTGCTTAAGCAATCTCCGTAATTCTGCGCGTAAACGAAGGCGCAAATCCAGTCTCTTCTTTTCATCAAGACGTTCCATGTGAGCATAAAGTTGGTTAATAGACTCCAAGTGCTCCTTGACATCCTTTCCATTGCGACTGGCCTGCTCAAGTTCTTGATTGTGAACTGTCAAATCTTCCTGGAGACTTTCCTTTTCTTTGAGAATTTCCGCAAGCAACTTCCATAACCTCTCAGCGACAGCCTCCATTCCTTCTTTGACATCAGCCAACTGTCTCTCCAGGTTCTTCGCCCGACTTTCAGCCTGTTCCAGTTTGAGTTCAGCTAACATTTTCTGTTCTTGAAGAAACTGAACCTTGCTTTGTGTGTCATCATTGGATGGTAAAATTGAGCTTGGGTCTAACTCCTTGCAATAATTTAGAATTATCTTTTCAATTGTTGGGTAATAGAGGGACAGATAGTCACAATTCCTCTTGTTGTAGAATGCATTCTTGCAAACAAGGTACAGATACTTACCCGAACCACAAAAGTGCATTGCAGCACCACAGTAACCACATTTTACTAAATGCCTGAAAACGTTACGGCCTTTTCCAGTTTGACCACCTTTCCGTTGATTCTTCTTAAGCAGATCTTGAACTTTTAAGAAAGTTTCTTCCGGAACAACTATTGGAAAGTAATCGCGTATAGGATCGCCGATAGGCTCTTGCGTCTTTTTTGAATATGGTTGATGGACTCCGTAAACGGCAGGATATCTCAGAATTCTGTCAACGTAATACCGTTGCCAGCCTCCGGGGTTCCAATACCGATCTTCTTCATTCAAAATTCTACTGATGTAGCTGCTACCATATCCCTTTAGCCTTAAGTCAAATATTTTTGCGACTATTTTAGCCCTATCTGGAATTACCTGAAATTCTCGTCTGTCTGGTGGCAAACAGAGCCATTCAGGAATCATCTTGGTGAGTTTTTCCTGATTGATTTTACCCCGTTTCCCAGCCCAAGCTGCACTGATTAGCTTGGATTTATTGAGACTTTCTTCGTGTGCCCTGACCATAACAAGAATGGAGGTCATCAATTGCATCGGGTTTGAATTAACGGACTCTTCGGTGTAGGTCTGATTATCAGCGAGCGTGACAATTGTGATACCTGCCTGGATAATCGACGTGAATAGATTAAGCGCATCGAGCACTTGTTGGCGAGTAAGGCGGTCAAAACTTTCAACAAGGAGGATACTGCCTTTGGTTATCCGCCTTTGCTTGACTAATTGAAGAAACTGGCCCAGTGCACCACGTTCCAGGTTGGTTCCGTCATAGCCTGATAGTCCAAGGTCGCGTAAGTTTAGGCTTGTATCTAATTCTATACCGTGTTCTTCAGCCCACTTCTGCGAGGCCTGCAACTGGCGACGAAGACTATCGCCACGCTCCTGTTCTGGAGTTGAAAAACGAATATAGCTGTATGCACGTGGAGTCATGCTTTCCTTTCAACCTCAGGATTGTTTCGAATGGCTCGTATTGCCTGCATTATGATTGCCTCGTAAGGTTTGGACAGACATCCAATTTCAAGTTATAGAGCCTCGCCGTATCCACATTGTACCTTTGGGCGACGAAAGTTTTAGGGCTTCTCTTTTTGAGCAACGCGACGATTTCCGGCTTGAACGCATCCTGTCAATCGGCGTTGAAAACTGACCCACTTTAGGCATCCAAAATTGACCCACCCCTTGTAAGTAATTCGTTTAAAACACATCCCTGAGCCAGAGGTTAAAGAGGCCATCCCCTCGCCGTC
>JBEKPW010000107.1:0-20721 GCA_049520315.1 Syntrophobacteraceae bacterium | reverse complement strand
CGGGCTAATGAGCCAACCGTTAGTTGGTGCCTTCAGTCCGGGCACGATCTCTTGTGAGTGCCCAGTCCGGGCACGGAACCCTCACTGCGCTTCGGGTTCGCGCTGTACACAGTGGAAGCACGGTTCATGCTTCAAGTTCGCGCCCGATCCCTTGTGAGGGCGCTTTGTGAGGCCGCATCGCTACGCGAGGAGTAGTGAATAGAAAAGAACAAATGCGGCAGGCAGGATAGGCAGCAGGTGAAAGCGGCATTTTGCTGCTCACCGTTTAGTGCTCTTCTGTGCCCTCTCCATGACCTGTCTATGATCAGCCTCTGTCTCGAAAAGGCCTGATGGGTTGCGCTTAGCTCCACCGATCCTACGGGTCTTTTCATCGTGTCGGGTGTCCCAACGGGACATGAGT
This sequence comes from Syntrophobacteraceae bacterium, assembly GCA_049520315.1. Classification (GTDB taxonomy): domain Bacteria; phylum Desulfobacterota; class Syntrophobacteria; order Syntrophobacterales; family Syntrophobacteraceae; genus SbD1. The sequence continues at coordinate 20,321 of JBEKPW010000107.1, read as the reverse complement.
TGCCGGGCTGATCAAAATGGCTTGCGGCGTCTCAAAAATCCACGCCGGGCTGCGGTTCTATGCCTTTGCGGTAGGCATGGGTTATCTCCCTGACTTCGCTCACCGTATCGGCCAGCGAGATAACCTCGGGGGCCGCGTCGCGGCCAGTCAAAACGAGGTGCAGAAGAGGGGGCTTGCTGCGAAGCAGGTCGATAACCTGTTCCAGGTCCACCAGCTTGAGATGGACGGCGTTATTGATCTCATCGAGGACGATCAGGTCATATTTTCCTGAAGTGATTCGTTCCTTTGCCATCGGCAGGGCTCGTTGGGCAGCTTCGCGATGCTGGGCCTGCGAATAAGGGTTTCCCTGGATTCCGCAAAACCCCATGCCCGTAGAGACTATTTCCACGTCGCAGTCCATTTTCTTTACCGCTTCCCATTCTCCGGTGAAGATGTCGCCCTTCATGAACTGGAGCATGCAGACCTTCATGCCGTGGCCGCACGCGCGGACGACCATGCCCAGGGCCGAGGAAGTCTTGCCTTTTCCATACCCGGTGAGAACGACCACGAGGCCGACTCTTTTCTTCGGTTCGAGAGTGGTGATTGCGAGCTGTGGATTCAATCGGGTCAGTTTTCTCTGGTCATGAGCCATCTGGTTTGTTTCCTTTCTAAAACCTTCAAGACTAAAGATATGCTCAACCGGGGACGAAATAAACATCGGCAGGCTTTAACTGCGAATTGCGGAAGGTATTTGGCTTCCACTTTTATGCAGATCCGCTCAAGGCCCGCCGCGTCGGGAGACTGAATTCCGTCATCCGTTTCCCGTCCTGCTTACAGGCCCGCCTATTTTGAATTTTTGCTCATATTTTTGCTCATGAAAAATAACCATAGTTCCGAATAGCAACATGTAACGCCAAGCATCCGGCTACGAAATTCGTCTGCGGATGCTTCTGCTACCGGATGGAGAGTCGTCTTTTGTGGATTACCCCATAGCACCTGTTAAGCAAGGAGCACCAATGAACGTTTTAAGAAGAGACTTTTTGAAGTACTGCATCGGTTCCGCAGCCGCCCTCGGGCTGGATTTTTCGACTCTCGGCCCCCTGGGGAAAAAACTGCTTGCCGGCGATGGAGCCCCCTCCATTCCGACTTACCCGATCGGCAGCCCGGTTACCACGACAATCCAGCGGACGCTCGTTCCCACGGCCCCGCCTCTGCTGCGTGCCGGCAAGAGGCTCTTGCCGAGTCAGGTCTCTTTATTCTCGACATACGGCTACGGTAAATGGACTGTGGATCCGCAAGGCTTTCCTTTCAAATGCCCCGACATGCAGAACCCGCCAAACTTCGGGACTGCGAACTCTCCATCGCAGTGCACGACGCTTTTGAATTTCTTCGCCATGAGCGACATACATATCAGCGACAAAGAAAGCCCGGTTCGGTGTCCTTACTACGGTTACCAATATCCGGAGCCTTACACAACAAAGGAAAAACCCCCGCAACCTCAAGGTAATTCTTCGGCCTATTCAGCGATCATACTCTATACGACCCAGGTCCTCGATGCCGCTGTCCAGACAATCAATGTCCTGCACCAAACGGAGCCGTTCGATTTCGGCATCGCTTTAGGCGATATGGCCGACAACACTCAGTACAACGAGCTCAGATGGTTTATCAACGTCCTCGATGGCCAGTGGATCATCCCCAGTTCCGGTGCTAACCTCGGAGTCAGCCCCAATGATCCGAATGGCCCCATTGATTATCAGCAACCGTACCAGGCAGCCGGGCTCGCCAGCTCGATCCCATGGTACGCGGCCGTTGGAAACCACGATCAGTTCTGGATGGGCTCTTGCCTCACAAGCATCGCAAACGGTAAACCCCTGAATGCTTATACCGGAACCGGCGTCCTCAACATCGGTCAGGTAACTTCAGTAAAGCCCATTGTTAATTGGTCGAGTGTCATGAACAGCACCGGTGTCTATATGGGTGTAGTTGACGGCACGACAAAGTATGGGGACATCATATATGCAGGGCCGGTCAATAAATTCAAACCCGCTCCTGCAGTTGCCGCTGATTCGCACCGCTACTCGCTCTCGATCAGCAATTGGATGAACGAATTCTTCACCACCACGTCGCAACCGGTCGGTCACGGATTCACCGAGGCAATGATCGACGGCTCAACCCCGGCCGCCTGTTATTCCTTCTATCCGAACGAGGATATGCCGATCAAGGTCATCGTCCTGGACGATACGGACAAGGCCGGCAGCGCATTTGGCGCCCTCGACTATACCCGCTACTATTGGCTCTTAAATGAACTCCAGGAAGGTCAGGCCAACGATGAGCTAATGATCGTGTGTGCGCATATCCCGGTGAACCCCTACGCGCAAGAGCCGGCGCCGCCAAACAACAAACCTTGTTCATATCTGCCAATTTGGGCGCCCTATGCCGAGGTCACCCAGGAGATGTTGCTCGGAACACTCTGGACCTATCCAAACCTCGTCTTGTGGATCTCGGGACATGTGCACCGCAACACCATTACCGCACAACCGTCGTCACCTTATAGCGAGAATCCCGACTACGGCTTCTGGACAGTCGAGACACCATCGTTGCGGGACTTCCCCCGGGGGATCCGCCGCTTCAATATCACCAAAAACCCCCAAGGGAATATTTCGATCTTTGTCTACACTGTCGATCCTGCGGCCAATACCGCCCCTCTCCCGGACGGGTTGGCGTCGCCCGCGTTGACATCTCTCTCCTATGCGATCGCAGCCCAGTACATATTCGGGAACCCGTGGCAGCAGGGACCCGGTATGGATCCCCATTCCTGTATTTATAATGCGGAGCTTGTCATACAAGCAGGTCAACTGAGCTCTGGACTGCAGACGTGGATCAATAGCATTTGAGCAAGGAGCACCAATGAGAATTTTAAGAAGAGACTTTTTGAAGTACTGTATCGGTTCTGCAGCAGCTCTCGGGGTGGATTTTTCGACTCTCGGCCCCCTGGGTAGGAAACTGCTTGCTGCCGGAGGGTCCCCCACCGTGCCAACGTACCCGATCGGGCCAGTTTACACGACACTCCAGCAGACGGTCAATCCCTTTGACTCGCCTCCGGGCTCGTTTCCTGCTTTGCCACCACCTCCTTCGCCACCTAATACTCCTTCATACTATCCGACGATTCCGCCGTATGAGATCGAGCAATACGAGGCAAACAGCTATGGTGAATGGAACTATGTGGATGCTGACGGCGATGTGCCTGTTGTCCCTTACCTTCTCCCCGACATACAGACCCCGACGCAGAACCCGCCAAACGTTACGGCGTCAACCACCGATCCAAATCAGTGCGCGACGCTTTTGACTTTCTTCTCAATGAGCGACGTACATCTCGCCGACAAAGAAAGCCCGGCCCGGTCTCTCTTTTTCGGTTATGATTATAATTCTATATCTTATATACCCTTAGCTTTGGCTACTTCGTCGTGCTATTCAGGGATTATCCTTTATACGACCCAGGTCCTTGATGCCGCCGTCCAGACAATCAACGCCCTGCACAAAAAGGCGCCGTTTGATTTCGGCATCGCTTTGGGCGATGCGGCCGACAACACTCAGTATAACGAGCTCAGATGGTATATCGACGTTATGGACGGCAAGAAGATCGTCCCCAGTTCCGGCAAACACCTTGGAGTCAGCCCCAATGATCCCAATGGCCCCATTGATTATCAGCAACCATACCAGGCGGCCGGGCTCGACAAGTCGATCAAATGGTATCAGGCCGTCGGCAACCACGATCAGTTCTGGATGGGCGCTGCTCTTGTGAACGATTACGTCCGAAACACCCTCGTCGGACCCAAAGTCCTCAACATTCAAATAGCCGCTCCTGACAAGATCCTGGACCCCCCACGCGGTTACTTTATGGGTGTAGTTGACGGCAGCGATCCGTACGGGAAAATCAAATTTGCAGGGCCGCAAGCGGAATTCGAGCCTCCAAATCCCCCTCCGATAGTCGCCGCCGACCCGAACCGGCGTTCGCTCTCGATCGGCCAATGGATGAACGAGTTCTTTAACACAACGTCGCAACCGGCCGGTCACGGATTCCAGTTGGTCCCGCCGTCAATGGCTGCGGCCGGAGCCGCGTGCTATTCCTTCTATCCGAAGTCTGATGTTCCGGTAAAGGTCATCGTTCTCGACGATACCGACAAGAGCGGCGCTAATTGCGCAGACGGGGCTCTCGACAATGCACGCTTCTTTTGGCTCCAAAATGAACTCGAGGAAGGTCAGAACGCGGACGAGCTCATGATCGTCTGTGCGCATGTCCCGTTAAACCCTTATGCACAGTGGAACCCAACTGATGGTGGTCCTTACCAATATCTATCGAATTGGGACACGAAGTCCCCGATCAGCCAACAGGAGTTGCTCGCTACACTTTGGAGCTATCCAAACCTCATCTTATGGGTCGCGGGGCATATGCACCGCAATACCATTACTCCACAACCCAATCCCTACGCTGAGAATCCCGACTACGGCTTCTGGACGGTCGAGACCCCATCGTTAAGGGACTTCCCTCAGCAGTTCCGGCACATCCAGATCGTCCGCAACCCTGAAGGGAATATTTCAACCTTTGTGCTCAGTGTCGATCATGGGGCCGCCCCTCTTGAGGACGGGTCGCCATCGCCCGCGTTGAAATCGCGCCAGTGTGCGATCGGAGCCCAGCAGATATTCGCGAATGCCGGCCAGCAGGGACCTAATATGGATCCCGCCACCTGTGTTTACAATGCGGAGCTTGTCACGCAATTGGGGCAACTGAGCCAAAAACTGCGGAGTAAGATCACGAACATTTCACCGGTGGTCAGTTCTTTCGAAATCAGCGGCAATGCGGGTTCTGCCACAAGCCACGTTGTCACTCTGAACAACACGGTAGTGGGCAGCACACCCACTCAGTACAGGGCCGGTGAATCCCCCTTCAGCGGCAATGGCGGCTGGCTGCCCTACTCGCAGGCCCCATCCTTTACCCTGAGTTCGACCCCTGGAGCCAAAACCGTCTACTTCCAGGTTATGGACGGATCGGGGAAGGAATCCGCGGTTGTTAGCGACAGTATACGCGGAGGGCTGGCCGGTTAGTCAGTTTCCGTCCGGAAAGGGTCCTTTTCCGTCCTGGTGGCGTCAATCTTTGGGGTTTCTTGTGCGGCGTACATAGGTACGCCTCCGCGCAACCCCTTGATTTCCTTGCCAGTACGAAAAATGCCTCCTTTCCGACTCGGAAACTGCTAGTGACTTATAAGGTGAAATTCTCCTACGTTCATCCGGGTTCCCGGATGGGCACTAATTAGGGACGGCGACAAAGGAATGCATGCTACTCAAGGCTGGACCCAATTGGGTCTAGCCTGTGTTTACGTTTCAGGGCATGCTGCTTTTGAAAACTCTGGAGCGGTTGCCCCTTTTTGTTAAATCGCATTATGGTCCCGGCTTGGTTCTTTCACTCTGGCAAGTATCCCCCGGAATCCTCACCAGCATCGCAAAAACGTATCAATCGGAATCACCGGCGCGGCCCAGGGGTCTATGGCTTTTATTTTCACTGAGCCATGTATCAAGGACATTGCAGCGAACCTCTTAGGAGAGCCTTGCACTGAGCTGAACCATGAGGTGAGGGATGCCGTAGGGGAACTTACCAACATGATCTGCGGAGATGCCCGAAGGCGGCTCGCCGAAGAGGGATTCGTTCTCCAGGCTGGAATACCGGCAATAGTTGGGGGAAGGGGCCACACGATAACGCATATTGCAAGCGGACCGTGCCTTGCTGTTCCATTCCAAACGTCTCAAGGTAGTTTCATGGTCGAGGTGGCGTTCAGCAAGCAGGCATGATCCATCTCCGGCGTTTGGAACTGATATTATGTCATAGATGTGTCAGGCCGTAAATTTCACCACTTGCTTTTCGACCGCTCCTCTTGATAGCTCCCAATATCTGCGAAAACCGGCCTGAGAAGTTCGCAGAGCCTCGTGAGCTTCATTGCGAAAATCGAAGCCCCGGCTATACACGTTACCGCGCCGAGAAACATAGTGGTCTGGACACCTATCTTCCCGGCCACGCTTCCCGCAAGCAGGCTTCCAAACGGCATTACGGCCAGGAAGGACATTGTGTAAAGGCTCATCACGCGGCCGCGCTTGTCCTCGTCGACGACAGTCTGGATAATCGTGTTGCTAGAGGCTAAGTGACACGTCATCGAAAAACCGGCAATGAAAAGGAAAAAAAGACACAACGTAAAGCTGCCTGAAAGGGCGAATGCCGCAATACATAGTCCGCAGGTGCCGGCAGCGGCCGGAATCAGCTTTATCAGCCCGTCGGCGCTGCTGCGCGAAGCAAGATAAATGGTGGCTGAAAGTGCTCCGATGGCCTCCGCTGACATCAGGAACCCGAAAGTGTGCGCCCCTCCCCGTAGAACATCCTTCACATACGCGGGCATGAGCACCGCATAGGGCGCACCGGCTATGCTGAAGAGGGAAATAAGGCCGAGAACAGCCAAAATCGGCTTGAAATTATACACATATTCCAGTTCCTCGCGAAATGCGACCCATACCGGACATTTTCCCCCGATTTTCTGCTTGCCAGCCGCATCGATAGCCAGAAGAGCTGCAAGCACCGCCAGGTAGCTGAACGCGTTCACAAGAAAACAGAAACCTTCTCCCCGCAGGTAGATGATAATTCCGGCAAGCGAAGGTCCGATGAACCGCGCACCGTTGGTAAGCGCCGAATTCAACGGGATGGCATTTGCCAGGTCCTCTCTTTTTTCCACCATCTCGACCACGAACGCTTGCCGCACCGGATTATCCAAAGCATTCACCGCTCCGATAAAAACGCTGAGAACGATGATGTGCCAAGGTGCGATAGTCTCCGTCCAAACCAGGAGCGCGAGAACGAGCGCTTGGACCATTGACAGCCCCTGCGTCAAAAGCAGCAGGTGCTTGCGGTCGAACCTGTCGGCGGCAACGCCGGTGAACGGACCGAGAAAAAGTGTGGGAATCTGGTTGGAAAAAGCCACCGCGCCGAGTAAAAGAGTCGAACCGGTAATACGATAGACAAGCCAGCTAAGGGCCGCCTGCTGTGTCCATGTTCCAATGAGGGAGACGCATTGCCCCATGAAGAACAACCTGTAGTTTCTTGAGCCGAGCGCCCTGAATACGAACTTCGCCTCGGATCTCTTGACGCCGACGGTTGTAGCTATCGTATGATATGCTTCCACGCGTGGCCCTCTTTGCCGGCACCACTGGATGATGCCTAAACTTACAGGGTGAGAACGATTTCGCTTCAATTAAAGTCAATCCTGTCAAAAAACCAGGAAGGAGAAAGAACGCGGCGTCTCGCGCTATTGAAGGCCCGCCCCGACGGCGCCCCGCCGATGTTAGAATTTGTAGTTCAACCCCACCCGCACAATGTGCTGGGTCGTATCGAGGTCTGTCGTATACGTAAATGAGCTTCCAAAACGCGGCTGAGCTGCGTAGGTGTAAGAGCGCGAGCCGAGGTCGATATAGAGATATTCGAGCTTGACGCTCCAACACTTGGTGAGCGCATATTCGCTGCCGGCGCCGAGTGTCCATCCGGCCTGCAGCCCCGACGAGGAACCGCTGTAATTGTCGCCTGAGCTTGTGAATGCGACGTTACTGCTCGACGAGACGTTTCCATAGGCGAGACCGCCGGTTCCGTAAACCAGGAAGCGATCGGCAGGCGTGTAGCCAAAGCGCGCCCGCAGGGTGCCGAAGAAATCTACCTTCTGCTGGACAGTGTGGACGATATTACCGGAGAGCGGGGAAGCCAGCGGGCGATTGACGTAGCTCGTATTATCGGTGCCGTCGTAGTTGAAGTCCGTTTCGAGGCCGTAGACGAAACAGCCGACCTGGTAATTGTAGCCGAGCTGCGCGCCAATGGTGAAAGCGACGTTGCCCAAGTTGCCCGAATCCGTTATCAGCCCGTTAGTCGGAATGTACAGAGGATTCGTCAAAAAACTACCCGATGGACTCAGGGTATATCCCGAGTCGTTTATGGCCATGCCAGTGTTCAGCCCCGCGTAAAACCCCGTCCAGTTATAGGGGGCGGTTGCAGGAGCGGCGGCCCATGCGGGGCCGCAGGCAAGAACCATTACCAGCAATGCAGTCGAAAAAACGGAATTCCTCATAGCCACCCTCCATGTTGGCAAGTACGTTAATGCTATCGGGTCACCAGACCGCCATCCCCGCAGTTGGTGGTCTTTAAACTAAACCTTCCGTAGTTAATCGGACTTTAAACATGTGATCTTAAGGTAATTTTCCAAGCGCTTGGAGACCGCCGCCCGACCTGCTCCAAGCCGGCGCGCTGCCCCGGCCGGGCTGTTTCCATCCCGGATCAATTCTAAGAGTGTGTCATCATTAATCTTTTTCTTTGCCATGGATACATCCTGGAAACATCATGGGAATTTTTGGTTTACTGCCGTCATAGCCCAATTGAGCCTCAAAATGAGGACCACAAACATTTTCCACTCGACGACGCGGGCCGCGAAAGGCGCTCGAGAAACTTAGCCGGCAGTGCGGGGAAGGAGGGCGAAAGCCGAAGAAAGCGGCTTGCCATCTCGATTAGCTGCCCCCAGCCGATGCCCTCAATCCTTTTCTCTGCCATGGAAACATATGGAAACATATGGAAACACCTTGGAAGCATATGGGAAACTTTTGGGAGACTGTTTCCATACAAGATCCACCGCAGAGGCTGGTCATAGACAGGTCATGGAAAGGACACAGAGAAAAGCTTTTTAGACAGGATTAACAGGAATCGCTACTTCTAAGTCTTGAGAGTCTCTGTCGATCTTGTTAGATTTTGTGTTCTTTCTGCGGCTCTGCGCCTCTGCGGTGAGAGTAGCCCTTGCGTCTGCGGTGGATCTACTGGTTTCCCGAATAGTCTGGCACACTCTGAAAGGTCGTGCAAAACGGCAACGGCTTCGCAGTGAACAGTGAGCAGTGAACAGTGAGCAGTGAACAGTGACCAGTGAACAGTGACCAGTGAAAAACCAATTTCAACTCTCCGATACTTTCGACATCTGGTTGGCCATATTGTACTGCAGAGTGGTTTTGCTTTGCAAAACGGCAACCAGAAGCGGCAATAGATGTGGCAATAGAAGCGGCAACCAGAAGAGGAAAAAAGAAAAAAAGCAGGTGAGTAGGCGAACAGGCAAATGGGTGAATGGGACAAAAGCAGATGAACTGAGGAGCGGGGAAGCAAAGCAGGAATACTATCTCCGAGACCTTGGCCAATCGGGGCCGATCTTTCGTTTAGCGGCAGAGCTTTAGCGTCGCCCCACTCGAAGGCTGTGTGAGAGAACCCGTCTTACGAAGGCAATTTCATGGCCAAGGGCTGCATTTTGAGAGTAAAAAATGGTCGGTTATGGCCACTCTTTCCCCGAGCAGGAATGATTTGGCAAGGTCCGACCGGTCCGACCCCGAATGCTAAGCCCCGAATGCTCAAGCAGGGGCTTGATCGGGTCTTCACGTCTGCCCTCTGCCGCTTCTCAGTTAAGGTTCCATAAGCAAATCATATGTTGAAAAATCGCAAAATTCACCTGTTGGCAAGTAACTATGATGCAAAGAGGACCTGAGATATCCGGATTTTGAGTGCTATTCTCCTTCCAAACTAAGGATAGAAGGAGGCAGGAAATGAAGCCACAAGTAAAGGGTTTGGATTCTGCGGAAGCACTCTTTGTCGGGATTGATCTGCACAAAGTGAGCTGGCATGTGACCATCCGAACAGCGGATGTAGAGCTGTTCAGTGGAAGCGTTCCAGGAAGATGGGAAGTGCTGTGGATGCTATTGCAATATTGATTCGTTCGAATCAAAGCCCATTATGCCATGACCTTGCTGGGGCCGTCCGCCAAAAAGTCTTAGGCTTCGAGATCATGGCGGACAAGAACGACTGGTAATTCTCAATTTCTGAAGTAGACTATTTTGTTGTAGATCCATCCAATAGTTGCGCCGCACAAGGTTCCGACCGCAAAGCCGTAGGCAAATCCTATAATGCTTCCGATGAACGAGACCCGATATCCGATAAAAAACTGGCTCAATAGCTGTAAATGCGGACCCACCACGTATTTTCCCTCAGGAGTTAGATGACCGCCTTTGATGAGAAGCCAATTGGTTGCAATAAAGACAGCAAGTCCAAAGAGAAGGCCGAGTACGAGCCCAAGAACTTTTGCCTTTAGAATGAGAATGCCCTGAAAAAGCCTCTCCTCATCAGTCTTCTTGCCATTCATCGTCTTGTCCTCTTCCGATCGCTAATAAGGGTATCTTTACTCTTTTCCTGAAGGTAAGCGGCCTCTGGCAAATCAAAAGTGATCCAAAAAGTCCCTAAACGTTATCATTTCCAGTTTTCTTCTAACCAGGTAAATATGGAGTGCAGTGAAAAGGTTCCTTAAATAGGCAAAAAGCCACCCGAAGAGGAATCCCCATAGAAAAATGCAGGCCATTCCAATGAAAGCTCCCTCCATTGTGACCGTGTACCATGGAAGGTACTGCCCGATGAACTGAACCGTTGCTCCACCGTCCTCTGTTTGTCTGAAAACAAGAAGCAGAGTGATAAGTAAGATCAGCATTGCACAGGCAGACCCAACCGCGGTGGCAAACCCCAGCTTATCCATCCTTGCAAAAGCATTCGTCACAAATTCTTCAAGGGCTAATTTGTCAGTTTTTTCTGTTTTTACCTCCTCGCAGTACTCTTGTTCTTCATTAACTGTCCAAAGATTGTGGCTGGCACCCGAAATGTTTTCTACCGCAAGCATTGCCATCAACATCGAGTGATCCTGATTATTGTACCTGTGCATTCCATTCCGGCCCATTACCTGGAAATTTTCCAATCCTGCCAGATACCTGCGAATGACCTGGAGCGAATGCTCGTATGTGGAATCGTATATGGGGTATGCCTTAGGCATGCGAACCACACAACCGTCTTCTACCTCGTTTGCATTGACCAGTCCTAAGGATTGCAGTTCCCTTTTCCCCAGCTCGATTAAATCATTGTCTTGCGCTGTCCAAAGGGAATCCCCCTCGAAACAAAAATACTCCAGCCCCAGGCATGTCTTACCAGGGTCGGGAACCATTTCAGGACTCCAGTTCTTGAAGTTTTGAATGCGCCCCATCTTAACGGCCGGGTCATGCACATAGATCCAATTGTCCGGGAACACTTCCTGTCGGTTGACAATCAGAGCCACAATGATGAAGTCCCTGTACCTTAGACCACCGGCCGCCTCACAAACTTCCTCAGGCGCACTGGGTTTAAGTTTCAGTATCGCCTCTCGTAATGGCATGCTGCTGATGAAATCTGTAGCACTGACTGTTTGGATCTGTCCCTTGCGCTTCACCTCCAGTGCATATACCCTGCTACCACTCCATAGTATCCCTTCCACTTCTGATTCCAACCAGAGTCGGGTGTGATTTTGCTTCGAAGCATCCGCCATCTTCTGCCACATCATACCAGGGCCCAACCTGGGATAATCGAACTCATCGATGAGCGTCTTAATAGTGCGCCGTTTGTTCCCGTTACCGTTCCGAGAAATCAAAATCGCATGTCTTAGGATTGAGAGGAGGGAAAGCCCCTTAATTCTTTGAGCAGCCCATTCGGCTCGAATTTCGCTGCATGGAATGCCCCAGACTTTTTCGGTGTACGTCTTGAAAAAAATTCTATACAACCGTTGGCCAAAACGGTTGCAAACCCATTGTTCAAAGGTCTTTTCACTCTTCGAGGGCAACAGGTGAGCGTAGAGATGGCTGAGCAGGATAAAAAAACTGTTCCACAATCCCAGACCATGAAGGGTATTGAGAGGCTTCAACGGGTAAAAAAAGAACTTCTTGTCGTAGTAGATTCTTGATGACCGCTTTCTCCTGAGCAGATCGTTCCCGAGAAGAGTCCTCCATAAACTGTCAACCCTGTCTATTTTCGTGAAGAATCGATGGCCACCGATGTCGAAATAATAGCTCTTATAGCTGACTGTTCTCGAAATGCCGCCTACTGCATCATCCTTTTCAACAACAATGCACGGGATATCCGCCTTGGAGAGTTCATATGCGGCGGTTAGACCGGCCGGCCCTGCTCCGATAATGAGAACTTCTCTGTCATTTTTTTTATCTTCAGGCATCGACTCTCTTCCAGCAAAGCATTGTCAGTTGGTGTGTTCTGAAGCCAAATCTTTAAGAGGCACGACGATGTTTTCACCTATGAGCGGTATATCCATAGACACTGTGGCATCAGGTCTGGCTTCCTTCCACCCTTTGTATTCGTAGACCAGTAAATCTATTCCGTTCAACATTCGACTACTGGATACAATAGGTATTCGCTTCTTCAACGTGAAATTATCAGTCTCTAGCTCCTGTCTCAGACAATTCAATGCTGATGACCCGTAGCCCAGATCTTCAACGACAATCTCGCGAATTCCAATAGAACGCAGAGTACAGGGCGAAAGCAGCCGTACTATATAAGTAGTATAAAAGATGCATTCCGAAGGCACAAGCTGCGAATTTCCATCCGTTGCGATTAAGAAAAAGTCTGAAGAGACCATGGTTTATGCCAAGGACAATAGCAAGACAAGCTAACGCAAGTAGGATCAAAATGGGGTGGAAAGGCAGCACGGGAAGGATAAGGGCGACCAGGCAGGCAAGCGCAGCGCTTGCTTTTTGGCTCATTTGCAAATTGAGATCATCCACCATCACATGACGGTCCCGGATCAGTTTGGTCCACGGTATAGCTCGTGCGAAGATGTCCGTGAGAATGAGCGATTTGAAACTCCATCTCTTGAGGTGCTTCACCTGCAGGTCTTTATCCAGAATTATTCTGTAGCCTGCAGCCTTGATACGGTATCCAAGCTCGATATCTTCGATACAGGGTTTTTGGTATGCTTTCTCATTGAAACCTCCCAGGCGAGTAAATAACGACTTCCGAATGGCGCCACACCCGGCCCAAAACGTCCCAGCTTCTTTACACGACGACTGATGGATAAAATGGTGCAAGAGGTTCTTGTACTGAGAAAAGAAATTTTTCTGTGGCGGGTCATCGTCATAAGAACCAAAGACCGCCGCAATGGTTTCTCCTTCTGTAAAATTACGCATAAGACGTTCTATGGTATCCCTTTGAATTAGAACGTCTGAATCTATAAAAAATAGTATGTCGCCTCTGGCATATCTGGCACCTAGGTTGCGAGCCGCTGCTGGTCCGGATTTTCGGGGAAGTCCGTATGCGATGATTCCGCTCGTGCGAGCTACATCCAATGACCCGTCCGAAGAGGCATCATCTACTACAATTACTTCATAGGCTGAGTAGGACGACTTTCCGATAGCCCTAAGACACTCGCTAAGCTGCTCAGCCACGTTATAAACGGGAATGATGACTGTAACAAACGGCTGCAGACCCACTAGAGAACCTCCATTATTGCAGAGTACACCAGAGCCTGCCCATGTTGTCGGCACAAGACCATACACTTCGAAAGATTGTTAGAAATGATCTCAAACTTAAACCATCCACAGCCCGACAAGCACCATGAGTTTTACAATGCTATGGCGCTTTGTACGTAGCCCACGACGCCATCCCAACCTATCCAGTGGCACTGCCTGAGGCCGAAGCACCTTTGTGCCGATAAGAGATATTATCGATTCAGAATGATGTCAACGGCGGCAATAAATTAATTTGGGCTCCTTTGCACTTTTGGTGAAATTGGGCAAAGCAACGGGGTATAATTTGGTGCTGTATGCGCCAGTATTGACAAGTTGTAAAGGGGTACTTTCAGGGGGAGTTAAAGGGTAATACATATACCCAATACGGTTTGTATAATATATATCTTCATTACTTAGCGTGACTGTGAGCCGTTGCCGAAGGTGCACAAGGTTCTTGTACTGCGAGAAGAAATCCTTTTCCGCAGGATCGTCATCGTAAGAACCGAATACCGCAGCGATATCCGGATTTAAAACAAAAGAATCGACTACCCGCGCAACGGAATCCCTGCGAATCACCACATCCGAGTCCACGAATAAAAGGATATCCCCTCTCGCCTCAGCAGCTCCGCGGTTACGGGCTGCGGCAGGCCCAGAGCTTTTTGGGAACCTGATCACCTTTACTTCCCTCGCGGCACAGACCTGACACAAGTTGTCAGAGGACGAATAGTCAACTACAATCACCTCACAATCCGTTTAGGAGGACTCGCCTAAAGCGGCAAGACATCTGTCCAGATATGGGCCGGCATTGTAAGCAGGAACGATCACCGACACAAAAAGCTTTCCGTCCATTCACCGGTCTTTCTTTGATATAGGCCGAATGCGATAAATTGCTTTGTTCCCAATCTTCTTAAATGGAATATCGATGTAGCCCGGCTTCTCGACAGGAATAAGTAGATGATATAAATCCACGCGCGCCGTCCGTCTGGGGGAGATGATCGGGAAGGACTTCACCAACTTAAACTGCGGCCCACCAAGCGCATCGCGCAGGCACCGTGACTCAAAAGACATTTCCGATTGATCGTCCACCATTACAGCCAGCCATTCACAACCTGCCCTTGTTTTGAGTACTTCCAAAACGGACTGGGGTGATAAATCGTATGGTTGCCCGTTGTTTACCCTCTCAAACCTGACTCCATCCAGCAGCTTGTCCGCCAGAACGACCCCTCTCTGGAAATCTCGATCCCTTGCAAGAACGTTGAAAGTGAAGATGCCATCGTATCTTCCATCATAAAGAACGAGCTCATCAGATGCAGCGTGTTCGAGGAATACGGCCACCTCCTCAAAACCTTTGACGTTGTGAATTTTCACCTCCGATGCCAGCCAGGCCTGCACTACCACAATGGAGCAAATTGCCACGGCTGCTCCTGCCTGCACTGAGGTTTTCCGCCCACAGAAGCGTTCTTTGAGCCACTCCATTGTGGATAGGACAAAAATTATGGACAAGCACACAAATGGTGTCGTAAGCGCGAGAATGTAGCGGGCATCCAGTACTTTAATGGTTGAAAAAAGGAAGTAGGTTGTCGCAATCCAGATGGTCAACAAGACAGTCTCATGACGCCATCTGGGTTTTCGCAAGCCACAACAAGCTCCCGCTATCGCCAGAATTGCGATAGGCAAGCCTAACAGCCGAGGTAACTCATTCGGATAAAATGCCCACTGGCGCATCGACCAAAATAGTGTAGCTTTTGGAGTGAGCCATCCCAGGATTATAGGTGCCCATTTGAAAACCAGGACGAAGGAGGGAAGCAGCAGGATGGCAATGACTGCAATAGGCAGAAATACGCGGCGATTCTTCAGTAAATGCCAGCGTCTGAGTGCAATCAACCACACACAAGTGATGAACACTATCACCCCAGCCTGATAGTATGTTAGTATAGCCAGCAAGCCCAAGAGTAGCATAAGATGGAACTGTCTAGGCAACTGCGATTCGAACCATTCTCTAGTGTGGTAAAGATATGCTACGGTCAATGCATACGCCGGCACATTGAGCATCACCGCATGCGACCAAGTCACAATACCTGGTGAAAGAAGAACGAGCGCCCCTGCCCAACCTGCTTCCAGCGCAATCCATCTCCTTATCCAAGCGCTTGTATACAGCGCCGCGACGAGAGCAAAACACAGCACAAGGCCCTTTGCCAGAAATGGTGATGCACCAAAGAGCCCAAATAAAGTCCCTTCCAGTAAGTAAAAGAAAGGAGGATAAAAGATAGGGTCGATGACGGGATACCGGGCATAGAAGCTGAGGGCAAACTCCTTGGGGTTGACTGGCACGCTGAGGAGAAAGTCCTTCCAGAAGATGGCATTGGAGGCATGACGAGGCGAATCGCCCTGAAACCAAAGACCGTCATTGTGCCAATGCAGGCTGCACAGGTAGAGCCATGCCAGACAAATGACAAGGATCTGCCAGAGCGGGCTGGTGCTTCTATCGAAATGGAGCCAGTCCGTTGCGGCAGTCTTGAGACACTCTAATTTGAAGCTGCGCTTCAGACGCGATAGAGACATTGCCGCTCCATGCAAACCTCCGTGAAGGCTGATGTGGTTACAACCAGTGGAGTAAATGGGTCGCCTCCAAACTGCCCTCCCTTTATGAACAGCCAGTTAGTTGCCAAAAACATGAATGCCCCTGGAGTGTTGCCTACTATTTTTCTTTGGCTGCAGACCACTTGTGCAGGACTACGCATGTTACACGATCACGACCGGGAATATGTCCAGCAATATAAGAGTGCTCAGCCACTACTTCGAAACGAGCGACATCGTAGACCAGATCTGCAATTACACCACCATTGTAGACGGCCAGGTCAAAGCAACAGCGTCCCGGTGAGACGCTTATTGCTTCAGTTTCACAAACAACTGTGCCACTGGGAGGTAGGGAACTCGGGAAGTCAGGAGTACACCCGGTATCCAGCAAGTAAATCACTGTACCGTGCTGATCCGTCAATGTGGCAAGAAAACGTGGGTGCAGCAAGGGTCTTTCGCTCGTGTATTCGATTTCAATTCGAAGCCCACTTCTACTACTTATGACCCGAGACTTCTCTCTAGACTCAATGAGAATTGAGCGCAGCCTTATGGTCCCATCGCCGTGACGATCGGTGCGGTCTGCTAAGGGAGCTGAATCCTCAAGCAACACAGACCTAAGATAATCTTGCACCACTTCCGCTGTTGGCCCGACCTCCTTCACACCGCCGGCATCCAGCCAAACCGTCTTTTGACAAATTGTCTGAACTGCATGCATATCGTGACTAACAAACAAGACAGTTCTGCCTTCCCCTGCAACGTCACCTATCTTGCCCAAACATTTCTTTTGAAACGCAGCGTCGCCCACCGCCAGCACTTCGTCCACCAGCAGGATTTCCGGGTCGAGGTGTGCTGCTATAGAGAACGCCAAACGCATGAACATTCCACTCGAATATCGCTTGACCGGTGTGTCAAGAAATTCTTCCACTCCGGAAAAGGCGACGATTTCGTCGAACTTGCGCTTTATCTCTTGCCGTTTCATCCCAAGGAGCATACCGTTGATAAAAACATTTTCTCGACCGGTCAGTTCCATATGAAACCCCGTACCCACTTCTAAGAGGCTCCCTAAATTTCCATAGATGTCGGCATATCCTTTTGTTGGTTCTGTGATGCCTGTTAGAATCTTCAAAAGAGTGCTTTTACCTGCACCGTTGCGGCCTACAATTCCGAGAATCTCGCCTCGGTTCACCTCCAAGTCGACATCGCGCAAGGCCCAGATCCAGCCGCCCCCGCCTTCACTATTGTGATCGGATGACCACGATCGTACTGTCCGCATAGAGGCCGACACAGCACGCGCCAGAGCGTCGCGAAGTGTCGGATACCGCTCACGGATTCCAATCCGGTAGCGTTTTGATAATCCGGAGATTTGTATGGCTAATTTACTCATCTTACTATCATATGATGTCGGCGAATGATTTTTCCATCCTTCGGAAGTAGTATAGCCCACCGATCAGCAACACCGCCGTCGCTGCTAGAGACACAGATACCATCGGGTTTGGGCATGTTTTACCCAATAAAGCCCAGCGAAACCCGTTTACCACTCCTACCATGGGATTAATCGCATATAGTGCCTGCCACTTGGCAGGCACCAAAGAACTCGAATAGGCGACCGGTGTTACGAAGAGCCAGAATTGCGCCAAGAAAGGGATCGTATAGCGCACATCACGATACCTGACGTTTAACGCAGACAGCCACAGCCCAACTGCCAAGGCTGCCACCAGCCCGATTAAGGTGAATAAGGGCAGTGTCAGGATAGTAATACTCAGGGGGATGCCATAGTAGAACATCATCGCCATCAACACAGCGAAAGCGATTGAGAAATCTACCAAGCCGGCGATCACCGATGCGAGAGGAACAATTAACCTCGGAAAATATACCTTGGTTATCACGCCCGCATCTTCAACAATCCTATTGCTCGATTGCGTAAGGGCGTATGCGAAGAGTTGCCACGGCACAAGTCCACAGTAGGAAAATATCGGGTAAGGAATACCATCTGAGGGCACCCTTGCCAAAGTGCCGAAGAAGATGCTGAAGACCAACATTGTCAGCACCGGTTGCAGCACAGCCCAGGCAACACCAAGCAGAGTTTGCTTGTACCTGACCCTTATGTCACGAACTGCATAAAAAACAACCAACTCACGATATCGCCACAGCTCCGCAAAATCAATTGCTACCCAGCCGGGGCGAGCCTGCCGGCGAATAACAGGCTGCTCTTTTGCCAGGTCGTCGGATGTGCAATTTACCGCATTGTTTAACATAGAACGCATATCCTAAAATGGAAATTGTTATTCTGTCAGGCCATGGGAACGTACACGATAACCTTAGAGATGTTTTAATCGATTTTCCCCAATACAGGCTACACTACTTGTGTCCCATTAGCAATTGCGGCAAACCCATTACTGAAGGGAATGTTTTGAAATTATCCGGTCAGCAGATTTAGTCTCCTGACTCTGATGCGCCTCGGGCAACGGATGGGTCTCTTCACTCGATTCGACCATAAACAGGTAGACGGACCCAGGAGGCATCATGAGAGTATAGTTCTGAGTGAAATGACGGACTCTTCTCCGGCGAATTGTGACTTTGAACCTGTCGAGATTGTTTGCCCGAGGATTGCCGCTGAGGGTGTAGAGAATTGCCTTGGAAGGCATGACCGGCAAATGGAGATTGACCGGCGTTGATAGTGCAAGCTGCCGAGACAGCACGAAGATCATGTAGCGGCCAGCCTGTCGGAAAGCATAAGCGGCGATCAGCGGGACATCTGGCTGGGCGGAAATCCGATAGCGCCCATTGTGAATTTCTGGCAGGTTTATGGTTGTTCCACCCATAACAGTCGTCCTGACCATGTCACCTTCAGCATACTGGTTCCGCATCTGCAAGGCCAACCAGGCCGGATGAGGCCGAAACCCCTTGTTCCAGCCAGTGTGAGAAGCCCATCGAGGGCCAACCCCAAACCTGTGGTAGGCCTGCGTGCCGTAGCCCTTGGCGCTGTTATAAAGGAAAGCGTCGAGAACGCTGACGGCGGCGGCCAGCGATTTGCCAAACATCTCTTCCATGGCATCAACAGCCTTTTGGGCGGAGGGCAGTGTGTAGTCGGGACCACCCTCGGTGGTCGTGAGCGTGTGTGGAAAGCCCATCTTGGTGAGCAGACTACTCGTCGCAATCAGGCGCTCGGTCAGCCGGTGCATGATCCAAGGCGCGCAGAGCAGCGTGTTCTTAAACCGCTCATCGGCCGTAATCGATGGAATCTGGTTGTCATCCCAGCTCGCGAGATACGTTGTGAAACCGACTGTCGACGACGAGGGGCTTGCCTGGCGCGCTCGTGCACCATACCCGCGAGGTCCGGCCGAAAGGAAGCAGCCGCCGAGTACGAAGTCAATCTTCCCGTGAAAATAATAGGGGCTGGACTTGGCAACTTGAAAAAAATATTCTGCAAACTGTCCGTACTGTGTGCCATTCTCGAACGTCCAGGGCCTGAAGAGACGATTCCATGTTTCGTTACCATATTCGATGTGGATGCGGTCGAACTCGTCAGTCCAGGGGCTTGTCTGTCCGCATGCGGCGCGGCGCGCCCCGTAAGGGGAGGTGGGAGGGCCGGCGAGGTATTCGATAAGGTGAGACCATTCCACTTCACTGAATGACGGGTGAACAATGAGCCAAGGTCTCGCCCCACTTGATCGTGCAAAGGCCAGAGCTGAAGGGAGGCTGAACAAGGTGCCGGGTGTCGGCCCCCGATCCGGGCTCCAGAATCGCATGCCCTCCCCCTCGGGTGCGATCCAGTTGTCGAGCGACGTCCCCCAGGCGGTATTAGTCTGACCGCTCCAGATTCGGAGCGCGCCTGGCCGGTACTCCTTCAAGGCTTCAACCATTTCAGGGCGAATGGCGTAGGGTGGCTGGCGTGTGTCGAAAAGATGCACATTATCCACCCACAGGGTCCCCGGCCCTTTGAAGGTGATGTTGAGCCGGCTGATACCGGACCGCGGTAAGCGGCGCGGGCCTTTGAACCTGAAACTGTACTTAACCCAATCAGCTGAAACGGTGAAGGTATGTTGAATGTTCTCTCGATAAGGAAAGAGCGAGACACGGACTTTTCCAGCTGCCACGTTCCGCTGCTTGAGCCAAAGATCGAGCTGATATGTCTTACCGGGGATGAACGCGTTGAGAATGTCCTGTTTGGGAGATCCGGCAATGAACTGGAGGATTCCCCCCTCCATCGTTGAACGATTGTCGATGCGCATACTAGTAGAGTGATTCCAAATTAATGTTGCAATAATTTGCTTTTCATGTAATTTTCCCACTCCGGAGGTTAAACTTAGACGGAGGAGGGAAAAATGCCATTTCAAAGAACGAGGCCGGCA
>JBEKPW010000106.1:0-21039 GCA_049520315.1 Syntrophobacteraceae bacterium | reverse complement strand
ATGAACAATCAAGATAAAAATGCAAGTATGTTGGCACTACAAAAATGGATTTTTTGAGAAAAAAGAACCCTAAAGTGAGTCTTCATCAGTATCGAGTTTTTTCCACTGTTAAAGAAAAGTTTGAATTTACGTTGGCGCCGACCGGCGCGAAATCATCGGCAGAAGGCGGTATAATGGATTGGATACGCGCTATCCAGATGAGCAGCCCATGAAGCTTTACAAATGTGATGGACATGGAAAGGTTGATCATGCCCTGGCGAAGTTAATTTTCAGGAGAGATATTGAGACCTGTATGACTCATCGGTGCGTTCTTCTTCAAGCAGTTGGATGATCGGATGGAGCGGACAGAGTTGTCTTATGTTCGGTTCATGGACGACATCCTGGCGCTCAGTCCCCCCGCCGGTATTGATCGCGATTGTGTTGCCATACTGTACCTGAGTTCATGACAGAACACACCCTCCCTGCACAGCGCTGGAAAACTGTGACACTGCTGTGGCGTGCGACCATCTCTCTGTTTTGTACATTGATTAGTTTCAACCCTATAATACAGGTAATCCAGATGATCTTGCATCTTTAGGGTTCGGCCTCCTGGCAGATCTATATGATACTCAATCGCCCTTCAGAGGCTTATTTTAAGGGTCTTGACAATCCTAGACTTTTCATCCGTTTCTGAAGGGTTGTCCGTTTCATTCCCAGAAATTCAGCCGCCCCACCCAGGCCGCTGATCTTACCGTTGGATTTTTCCAGAGCGTAGCGTATGTAACGGCACTGCATTTCGTCCAGGGTGGGGTGGTCCGTGAAGAATTGCCTGGAATGCGTCGCCTTGGCGACCGGCAGGTTGAGTTCCAGGTAACCTTCGGTGGACAACAGGACGGAACGCTCGATGATATTCTGCAGTTCCCTTACGTTTCCCGGCCAGTGGTAATCCATCAACTGTCTTTCGTCTTCCGGAGAGAGTTCCAAGGAAGCCCGACCGCACTTGGAAGTGTAACGGATCAGGAAGTGGCGGGCCAAAAGCGGCACGTCTTCGAGGCGTTCCCGAAGGGGCGGGAGCGTGACGGGTACGACATTGAGCCTGTAATAGAGGTCTTCTCGAAACCGACCGGCCGCCACTTCGGCCGCCAAGTCCCGGTTAGAGGCGGCCACCAGCCGAAAATCAGAGGAAATGGTCTGCATCCCTCCCACGCGGACCAGCGTTTTTTCCTGCAGAACACGGAGGAACTTGGCCTGAATGGATTTGGGGATCTCACTGACTTCGTCAATAAACACCGTTCCGCCGTGGGCCAGTTCCAGTCGTCCGACCTTGCGTCGATCTGCACCGGTGAAAGCCCCTTTTTCATGGCCGAAGAGTTCACTTTCCACAAGGTTTTCCGGGATGGTGGTCGCATCCAGGATCACGAACGGATCGTCTCTACGCCCGCTCTGCCGATGGACCCGCTGGGCCAGCAGCTCCTTGCCCACCCCGGTCTCTCCCAAAATCAAGACCGTGCAGTCCGATCCAGCCACTTGATCCACCTGGGCCAACACGTCCATCATGACAGGGCTCCCGGCGACCAAGATGGCCCTATACGGGGGTCTGTCTTGATTGATTTTGTTCGCGGCCGATTTTTCTAGTTTAAGAGAATATTCATGGATTCGGCCAACATAGGTGCTCAGGGAATTGGCCAGGCGGATGAGGAGAGGCTTTTCCAGGAAATCGAAGCAATCGTTTAGATAGGAATTGTCATGGTACAGCACCCCTCGGGCCTGACCGTCCACCTCGAAAGGAAGACAGAGTAAGGCCTTGATCAAATGCGGCGAGCGTCGGGGCCCTTCCATCCGGACTAATTGCGGCTCGTTTTCCCGAAAGGCTTTGATCACCAAGGCCAAGCTGCCTTTGAAAAGTTCGGAGAGTACTTCTCGCTGGCTCAGATTCCAGGCGGCGCGAAGAACGGGAGCTTGGGCGCTCTTACCATGGCGAAACCAGAACAGGCCTCCGCGTTCCGCCCCGAAAAAACGGTTCGTCGCCGCCACGGCCCGGGCCAGAATGTCTTCCACGTCGGAGGACGGCACTAGGTCGTGAATCATGGTCATAAACCGATCGAGGAACTCTTCACGCATCTCCCGAGCGTTCGGATGTGGATTTTTTACTGCCAAAAGGCACCTGAGGTCGTTTGGAAAAAACACCTCGCCGTACCCGGAAAATCCGTGCCAGGCTTTTTGGGCGTAGTCCCTGGCCTGCTCCTTTTCATCTTCCTTTAGGGCAAGACGGGCCTGTTCTACCCTGACCTTAGCCAGATGAATCGGATCGCCCGAACGGAGCAGCAGTTCTTCGCCGGCCATCAGATCGGCTCTTATCTTTTGCAGGTCCCCGTTCCGAGAAGCATTGTCCATGGCGCGCAGACAAAGGGCAACTCCTCGCAAATGAACGTTAGGACCCTCGAGATGCTTCTCAATCTGTCCGTGAAAGTCCCAACCGGGTAGGTGGTCTAGGCCTAATCGATTGTATTCATAGATCATTTCGAGGACAAAAGGGGAAGCATATTGTCGAACCAAACCGGTCTTTTCGCCATGGATCAAGTTGTTGCGCATCAGCTCCCAGGACTCCTTGGCCCGGCCGTCCAAAAGATGATGGTAGGCAAGATAGCCGGTGACAAAGTACAAAGCCAGGTCGTTACCGGTCTTGATGGCGTCCTGCCAGGCCCCGGAGAGGTGAAAGGCGGCCTCGTCCTTTTTCTGAATAAAAAGTAGCACCAGACCCAGGGCGGCGCGAATCGTAGTTGCCAAGGAGCGGTCCGCCCGTTCGAGCGCTAGGCGATGGTAATAGTCAAGGGTTCCGATGGCCTGATGAAACTGTCCCAGGTAAGCTGTACAATAGCCAAGCCATATCGGTCCGGACGGGTTGCTCATCCGCCCGGCTTTTCCTGATTCGTAACTCTGGGCGGCCTTCTCGAAATACGTCCGGGCCTCCACGAACAGGCCCTGGATGTGAAAATAAAAACCCAGAAACTCAGCGGACTGCATTAAAATGTCCTCGTCCCCTAGCTCCTCCACTTCGGCCATGCCCTTGGCGAACAGGGCCAAGGCTTCGTGCGGCCGTTCGGAAAAATAATAGAATCGGCCCAGATGTAACCAGATCAACGCCCGAGCACGACGATCCCCTAGATGCTCAGCAGCCACAAGCGCTCGCTGCAGGTTTTCCGCGGCATCCCTGAAACCCTTCCCTTCGCCGAAACAGAGGTTAGCATATTCCAGGGCGGCCTCCACGAAAATCGCCTCACAACCATGGGCGACCAGACGAAAACCGCGCCTTTGGAACACATGGCTCAGTTGGGTTCGGGCAAGTTCCCAGTCCCGGTTCTTTAGAGTTTTCAGAGCCAGGTTTACTTCAATCCGGATGGCCTCAATTTCCTGTTCGGAAGGGGCATAGGTCATCATGGTCTCAGTCCTTTCGGGGAAGTTCAATTCGCCTCCATATTAACACCACCATTAAAAGGGGGCAACGAAAAAATGCCCCCATAGGGGCAGAGAATGCCCCAATAGGGGCAGAGAGACATCATCCAAAATTAATATATCTGTTAATTCAATATGATAGAGTACAGGAAGAATCCGGTATGAGCTTTGCATCAACATTATGAACTCTGGAACTCTGACTCAACTTCACAGCCGAAATCCCAGTCTGCGCTTCCAAATCTAAGATCGGCTAAATGACCTACAGGCACATAATTAGAATCATTGAAAGTACTTGCTTTAGATGAAGCATCTATACAATCATTCCAAACACTATTTGCTATAAAAGATGCTTCACCCTACATATTGTTTGCAAATGGCACGTAATGTTCGTGACTACTCTGCACTGCCGATCTAACATCACTGATACGTTTATTGAAGGGCAATAGCCCGTTGTCATGATATGTAATAATATTAGAAGGCATGTAGCTACGATTTGTGTTTAAACACTGAAGGGTGCTCAGAAAGTGGGCAAAGTAATGCTATGAGTTGAAGGAGGTTGCGATATTTGTCGTGTAAAACCTCCTCCGTTTCGTCAGTGTCAAACATATTTCAACGTTACAACTCGTTTGTACCTATCCAAGGCCTTACTTTAGGAGAGGAGGTGCATCAATAAACGTATTGGAATCCGAATCGGTAGGTAAGGTTCATCTATCCACAAATCAGACTAAATAGGGAGGTTGGGCAATGTACAACAAAAAAGGCAGTCACATTGGAATCATCCTTTTGCTTGTTTCTTTATTCTTGCTTGTAGGAATTGCCACACAGGCTGGTGCGATGGAATCGAAAGCCGAGCCGAAGGGCGCTAAACAGATTCACATCGGAATTTTGGACTTGAGTTCAAAGATTGCAGTTGCTGCTTTGTGGAATGATGCATACAAACAGGCCGCTGAAAAGAGAGGCTGGAAGGTGACTATATTTGATGTTGACTGGGATTACTCGAAAACTCAACCCTACATGGAAAACATGATAACGGCTGGATACGACGCCATTATCGTTAACTGGACATCTCCTAAATACTACGAGGATCAGGTATTGAAAGCTTTTAAAAAAGGAATTCCAGTTGCAAGTGTCGCTGGTGGGAAAATGGTTCCAGGGTTTTTTGCAGACTTTGCGCCAATCGATCTGGGACGTGGAGCGGAGG
Organism: Syntrophobacteraceae bacterium; assembly: GCA_049520315.1. Taxonomy (GTDB): domain Bacteria; phylum Desulfobacterota; class Syntrophobacteria; order Syntrophobacterales; family Syntrophobacteraceae; genus SbD1. Next base: position 16,406 of record JBEKPW010000106.1, on the reverse strand, counting down.
TGGGACAATACCTGGCTTCGAAGATGGAACCGGGGAAGGTTGTAATCTTTACATACAAAGAAAGTGAAAACAACCTTCAAAAATATCTCGGTCAAAAGATGGCCATGGACTATTTCAAGATAGAGGTTCACGAGGTGGCACAGCGTGGGAGCGGGGGCGATCCAACGGAACAGGCCTATGAAGATATGAAAAACCTGCTTTTGGCAGACTCGAAGAAGGAAATCAAAGGAGTTTTGGACTATTGGGAAGGAAAAGCATATGGTTCTGCCAGGGCTTGCCATGAGATGGGAAGGGACGATGTCATGGTTGTAACGATTGACGACAGTCCTCGCACTTATGAACTCATGCGCCAGTTACCTGCGCTAAGAGCCACCTTCGGAGTCAATGGACATAGAAACATGGTGGCCGAAAAGATGTGTTCCATGTTTGAGGAGATTTTTGCTGGTAAACCATTTCATGACCAAAACTATTTTCCACTGGTCCCCTACTTGGTAGAAAAAGAGAATTTACCCCCTCAAGGCTTTATATATAGACCAGGCCCTGCTCCCTATGAAGGAAAACCGGATTATAAAGCGGAATAAGTGAACGGCGTTATTACGAAATAAACAATGATGTCTCAAACTATCCCCCATTTGCCTCATAAGCAGGGGGGATAGACTAAACGAATCAATCCCTTGGGACTCACAAAGGAATAGAATAGTTTCAACCTCACCTCTACAGGAAGCACCTATGTTTGATAACAATGACACGACCAGGCAAGCGATCTTAGAAGTACGAGGGCTTGTGAAAGAGTTTTTAAATCAACGTGCATTGGATAGTGTTGACTTTAATGTTTACCCTGGAGAAGTTCATGCTCTTTTAGGTGAGAATGGAGCAGGTAAATCAACTCTTATTAAAATAATAGCTGGCGTATATCACCCGGACTACGGAGATATCCTTATAGATGGCATAAAGAGAACGATCTCGAGCCCTAAAGAGAGTGAGACACTCGGTCTCGGTTTTATATATCAAGATTTATATCTCGTTCCGCACTTATCGGTAGCTGAGAATATTCTTCTGGGAAGGTATCCGAGTAATCTTGGCCTTGTCACACGCTTGAAACTCGTTCAACAAGCTCGCGGGATTCCCGATGCTCTACCCATTTCCTTTGACCTCCGAACGCCAGTAAAAGATCTGAGCGTCATTGAACAATGGAAGGTGGCTATCAATAGAGCTATATCCCTTAAGGCTCGCGTGATATTCATGGATGAGCCAACTTCATCCCTAACATACGAAGAAGTGAAAGAACTATTCAACTCCATAACTCATCTGAAGTCAAAAGGGACTGCAATTGTATATGTCACTCATCGTATACAGGAAATTTTCGAAATAGCTGATCGTGTCACTGTTCTTCGTGATGGGTGTAGGGTACAAACGGAGTCCATCACGAATCTAAATATAGCTCTCATATTTCAAATGATGGTTGGGCGCAAATTTGAGAGCTTATTTCCCCCTAGAGGAAATGTACGTACTGATGCCTGCCTCGAAATCAGAAAACTGTGTAAACGGGGAAAGCTGGAAAATATCGATTTGGTCTTACATAAGGGAGAGATTCTTGGTCTGGCAGGCCTCGTTGGTTCCGGGCGTACTGAATTGGCACGAGCTATCTTCGGTGCTGACAAGAAAGACAGTGGAGATGTCATCATAAACGGCAAGTTGTCCAAGATTGAATCTCCTCAGGATGCTATTAAACATGGACTTTCTTTTGTTCCTGAAGATCGTGCGAGCCAGGGTCTTTTTCGCATAATGGATGTAATACAAAATATTACCATGGCTGCGTTAAAGAGACTTGAATGGCATAAATGGTTCAAAGTTCTAAGTGGAAAAAAAGAGCGGTGTATCGCTAGCAAAGCGGCTGCTAAAACTGGGCTGAAAGATTTGTTAATGAGGCGATCAATAAGGTTTTTAAGTGGGGGTAACCAACAAAAAGCCGTTCTATCTAGATGGATATGTGCAGGAGCTCAAATTTATATTTTAGATGAGCCTACCAGAGGAATAGACGTAGGCGCTAAGGTAGCCATTTATGAACTGGTCTCCGATCTTGCTAACGAAGGAGCGGGAATTATTTTTATTTCTTCAGATTTGGCAGAAGTTGTAGGAATATCCCATCGCATATTGATTATGGAAAGGGGTGCAATAAAACATGAATTAGAAGCAAAGAAGACAAATTTGCAGGAGGTATTGGACCTGTGTATAAAACACAAAGCTGCGTGACACATTTGCAAACGCGGCGCGATTCATTCATATTGGGAGAAGCATATGGACATTGCTGTTTCTAAGAAGAAAGGCGTTGACTTTACAAATAGTTTCATTTTTCTAGGGCGGCACGGAACTATATTGATTCTTATTGCGATGGCATTAACCTTTAGTATATGTCTTCCGTCATTTAGGACCACAGACAATTTCTTGAACCTTTTAGGTCAAACAGCCATACTGTCAATATTCGCTGTAGGCCTCACGTGCTGCTTGAAAGTTGGAGACTTTGATCTGTCAATCGGAGGCATAGCTGCGCTAACGGGCGTCGTGGTTGCCAAAATGCTGGCACTGGGCTATTGCATCAGTTTCTCGATAATGTGCGGATTGCTAACGGGTCTCGCCATCGGGCTCATGAATGGAGTACTTGTCGCGTATGTGGGACTGTCCGCTTTCGTCTGTACGCTTGCAACTATGAGTGTAGTGCTAGGTATAGCCCAAGGCATCACCCAAGGATCATCAATATGGTCTGGGATCCCCAAAAGCTTTGGTGTACTCGGGAGGGGCTATTTAGCCCATATACCGATTCGCTTTATGATTGCTTTTGGTCTTTTGTTAATTATATGGTTTATACATGCTTATACCAAAACGGGACGTCGAATGGAGGCAATCGGTGGAAATTCTGATGCGGCGAGATTGTGTGGAATTTCCGTAGAAAGGAACCGCCTGCTCGCTTTCATGATTTCCGGGTTTTGCTCGGCAATAGCCGGAATAGTACTGGCATCCAGTTTAATGTCTGCAAATCCGGTACAAGGAACACTATATTTGCTCGACGCCTTTGGAGCATGCTTCATTGGTGCAGCTACAATTCGAATCGGTCAATTTCATATTTGGGGGACCTTTGTTGGAGTAATTATTGTCGTGGTCGCCATAAACGGCTTGATCATTCTTATGGTGCCGGGTTACCTGATGGATATGATAAAAGGTATCATTCTTCTCTCAGCTGTGACGTTATCTGGACTAGTTGGTAGAATAATAAAACAATAGGGTTTGATCCCGGCAGAAAAATAAAGGACAATTTCGATGGAGAATGTTTTTGCTTCACTACTGAGAAAAAACTCTGAGGAGCTTGGAGATAAGACAGCACTGAATTTTGAAAATCAACATTCTGTCACATACCATCAGCTGAATGAAATTACGGATCTGCTTGCTCACGGGCTCTCACAACTTGGAGTTACCAAGGATTCAAAAGTTGCTATGCTGATGCCAAATTCTCTTGAGATTATTTATTCGTGGCTTGCGCTAAGTAAGATAGGTGCAGTAGAGGTACCAATAAATACTGCAAATCGCGGTGAATTTTTATCATACATCATAAATAATTCACATTCCACTATTCTCATTATCGATGAAGAATATTTGGAACGTTTCCTTTTTATAATGGATGATCTTGAAGAACTAAAACACGTAATTATCAGATTTAAAGAGGGAGCTAGACCGACGTTATCTATGCGGTTCGACGTTCATTCGTTTGAAGACATTGTTAGCACCAATGACGGTCTATCCGTCTGGAATGAGGTTAGGAGACGAGATGCCATAGCGATGATATATACGTCAGGAACGACTGGCCCCTCAAAAGGAGTGTTATATCCGGTCGGGCAGGCAATGAAAGCAGCTGAGGAATACTTGGCTTCAATGGGATGTACCAGGGAAGACATTTTTTTTACTTGCTTACCCCTTTTCCATGGAAATGCGCAATTTCTGTGTGTTCTAGCAGGTTTTATTTCGGGATCGACTGTTTATATATATGAGAGGTTTTCTGCGAGCAAATTTTGGAATCAAATCGCTGAGTCAAGGGCGACAATATTCAACTCTCTGGGAGCGATGGCTTCTTTTATTTACAATCAACCAGTGTGCAAAGAAGAAAAAATAAACACTGTAAGAGCATGTATGGCCGCCCCCATGCCAGTCGATATCTTTAGCGCATTTGAGTCGAGGTTTGGACTAAAGGTAATAGAAGGGTACGGCCTAACGGAGACAGGGATGATTACTTATAATCCTTGGCAAAAAACGATTGTTGGATCGTGCGGTAAGGCTACAGAAAATTACGAGGTCTTTGTTGTGGATGAAGAAGACAATATCCTTGGTCCAAATACAATCGGCGAAATTGTTGCGCGCTCAAAAGAGCCTTGGACCATGTGTTTAGGGTACTACAAAATGGCCGAAAAGACGGTAGAAGCCTTCCGCAATTTCTTTTTTCATACTGGGGACGCAGGGTTGATTGATAAAGAAGGCTATTTGTACTTTAAAGACCGAGTTAAAGATTATATCCGACGGAGGGGAGAAAATATTTCGTCCTTCGAGGTGGAGCGCGTGTTTCTGGCTCATTCGAATATAGCAGAATGCGCCGCAATCGCGGTTCAGGCCGAGCATTCAGAAGACGAAGTTATGGTCGTTATAGTAACAAAGGATGGTCAGTTGATTCCTTACGAGGAGTTAATGGCATACTGTGTTCAACGAATGCCTTACTTTGCTGTTCCTAGGTATGTGCTTTTTGAAAACGAGCTTCCCAAGACCGCAAACGAAAAGATACGCAAAGATGTTTTGAGAAAACAAGGTATTACAACAAGTACTTGGGACAGAGAAAGAGCAGGTTATAAGATTTCTCGATGAAAGGTGCCTAATGGAAGTGGAAATGTAAAAGAATGAACTGTTCGCTGTGTATGGTCCAGAAAGGAGAAGATGTGTAAGTATTCATCAAGGCATTTGTGTTTTTGTTCCGGTTTCGTCAATAGTGAATCTTTATAGATCAGGAGGTTTGAGAAATGTCAAAAAAGGGTCGACTTATAAAGAAAAACTTTGGTTACAGCATGCCGGTGGATGCTCCTTTGTATGGAAAGCCACCAATTTATTATAAAGACGTGGAAGGAATTTTTATTTCGTATGAAACGGACGAAGACGCAGCCGCAGATATGCTCCCTGAAGGGCTTGAGCTTCCTTCGCCTGCAACAGCATCGGTCATGTTTATTCAGTATCATTTTAGCACTTTAGGTGCATATGATGAGGTTATTCTTGGAATAGATTGTCTTTGGAAAGGAGCTCCAAAGGTATATATTCCTCACATTGTGGTCAGTAACAATGAGGTACCACTTGCTGGTGGAAGGGAAATTTGGGGATTTGCTAAAAAACTAGCCGATATTCGAGTCATTCGAGAAGGTGACCTGATAATGGGTACAATGGAGAGGCCCAAAGGCAATAGGATCGTCACCGCAATATTTAAACCTGAAGTGCGGGTCAAGGATGCAGAGATGCCACTTGAAGCCTTGTCACTGAGGGTAATACCAGGATGTGAAATTGGCGCTGAAGCGACAGCAGAATTGGTCGAGTCTGAGTGTAAGGTAATAAATCCGGATCTGTGGACAGGCGTCGCAAGTGTCCAATTTAACTCGACGTCCACTTTCGACCCTTGGCATAGGTTGGAGGTAAAGAAGGTACTCGGGGGCCAGTACGTGAACTACGATTATGAGCTGGGCCTCTTAAAAATGCTGAAAAAATATTAGCTACAGCATGGAGCCTTGGCGTTGGACCTCCAACTCGACCAGGGCTCCTATTTTACGTCATAGTTGAAATTAGAAGGCGCTATTAACATAGAGGCTAAAGATGGGGGGAAAATGGCCATTAACAGATTGAAAGGGAAGGTCGCCATTGTCACTGGATCGAGCTCGGGTTTTGGGCGTGCGATAGCCAAAGCGTTTGCTGCTGAGGGCGCTAAGGTTGTCTGCTCCGACGTCCAAAAAGAAGCCAGGACCGGCGGATATGAGAACGACATAGAGTTTTCAACCGACGAAGCGATCCGGAAAGCAGGCGGGGATGCGGTTTTTGTCAAATGTGACGTGACCAAAGAAGACGAAGTTAGAGCCCTCGTTGAAGCTGCCGTTCAAAACTATGGAAAGCTCGACATAATCATGAACAACGCAGGCGTGTTCACGCGTATGGTAAGAATCCACGAATGTACGGAAGAAGAGTTCGACTTCACCATGGGGGTCAATTGCAAAGGTGTTTGGAACGGCTGCAAACAGGCCATTACTCAAATGCTCAAGCAAGGCACGGGAGGTAGGGTCATTAATCTTATTTCTATCGGTGGGTTGGTCGGACTTGCGAACGAAGGGGCTTACTGCACGTCTAAAGGCGCCGTAGCAAATCTAACGAGGCAGTTGGCTGTTGACTACGGTCCGGACAACATTACCGTCAACGGCATTTGCCCGGGCTACGCAGTTACGGCAATGTGCAGACCCTACTATGAAGTCCCTGAAATCAAGGAGGATAATGAGTCTACTACACCGCTTGGTCGATGGATGGCGGCGGAGGAAGTGGCTCCGCTGGCCGTATTCCTTGCGTCAGATGATGCCGGCTATATGACTGGAAGCCTGATCCCAATCGATGGTGGGTATACGGCGCGATAGAGGGCCACCGAAACCGGTCATTTAAAAGCCCTACCTCATTATTTGAGCGGTCCATGGTTTTCCAGGGCTCCGGCTTTGAAGGGGGTATCTGACTTACTTGAGGGGTAACAACGTGAAGCTAAAGGGAAAGACCGCACTCATTACAGGTGCTAGTAAGGGTATAGGGAAAGGGATAGCTGAGCGCTTCGCCGAAGAAGGCGCCAAAGTAGTAATTGCTAGTCGCTCCTTGACTGCTCTTAATGAGGTTAAGAAGGAGTTGAATGGAAAAGGCTATGAGGACGTTTTGGCCCATCCTGTCGATGTAAGGGATCCTGATAGCGTAGAAGCGATGGTTGAGATGACGGTCAGCTATTTTGGTAGATTAGATATTATGGTTAATAATGCAGGCGTATCTATGATAGGGCCATCTGAGAGCCTGAGTACCAAGGATTGGTGTTTTGCCATCGAAACGGACCTTTATGGCGTATTCTTTGGATGTCAATCGGCGGCCAACCGGATGATACGTCAAAAAGGAGGAGGGTGCATAATTAACATCAGTTCGATATATGGTGAATTGGCAGCGCCTGGGCGTGCTGCTTATTGTGCGAGCAAGGCCGGTGTTAACATGCTTACAAAAGTTTTAGCAGCCGAATGGTCCAAGAATGGAATTAGAGTCAACGCTATTGCTCCAGGATACATACGCACTGATTTGATGCAACGAGCAATCGACCAAGGGCTTATGCAATTGGAGCCGCTCATACGCAGGACTCCACAGCGTCGCATTGGTGAGGTAGTCGATATCGCTGAATTGGCCGTTTATCTTGCTAGTGATTTGTCTTCATTCATGACGGGCACAATAGTTGTCATGGACGGCGGTTGGTCGGCATACGGCTATGTTTAATGGTCAGGTAATTTTCAAAAACTATAAGCCAGACGAATAGTCAAAACGGGCACTTTTTTTGGCTTTATAAACAAATACTAAATTCCTAACAATTAATTATAGGAATCATTTCAAATGGAAAAAGTCAATATAATTGCCGGGGGCATGACTAAATTCGGTCGACATATTGACCGAAGCCTGAAATCGTTGGTCGAAGAGGCGGTAAATGCTGCTTTGCTGGCTGCTGGTCTAAGTAAGGACCAGGTTGGCGCGGTCTGGGTGGGAAATGCATCTCAGGGTGTTCTGAGTGGGCAGGAATCTATTCGAGGACAGGTCGTGATGCGCGCAATGGGAATCGGTGGGGTGCCAGTTATAAATGTTGAGAACGCTTGCGCCTCATCAGCTACCGCCCTTTATGGGGCAAGAAATATGGTCGCGCTTGGTGAGTGTGAAGTGGCTTTAGTAGTGGGCATGGAAAAAATGTACTTTGACGATAGGAGCAGAGCTTTGGCTGCATTTAAGGGTTGCACTGACGTTGAAATTTTGCCTAGCCTGCTTGAAGACTTTGCCAATGAGGAAGAAATAGTTCGACGGCAAAGCGGCCTTTCAGGAGAACAGGAAAAGGTCAGTGTTGAGCAGCGCTCTATATTTATGGATATTTATGCGCGTTGGTCAAGAGAACATATGGAAAAATATGGCACCACACAAAGGCAGCTTGCCGCGATCGCATCAAAAAATCATTTCCATTCTTCCATGAATCCACTGGCCCAATATCAAAAAGCCTTCACTGTGGAAGAGGTACTTAACTCTCCCGAAATCGTGTACCCTCTTACTCGGCTAATGTGTTCTCCCATAGGCGACGGAGCGGCCGCCTTGCTCATTTGCTCTGACAACTTTGCAAAAAGACAGAGGAATTCCAAACCTGTTGAAATCGCCGCCACTGTGATGGCCAGCGGTGAAGACCCTGCTCAAGAAACCGTGAAGGGTAAAACATTGGCCAGGACTGCTCAGAAGGCTTATGAACGAGCTGGGATTGGACCTGAAGATGTATCATTGGCTGAGGTCCATGATGCTACCGCTTTTGGCGAACTTTCAGTCATCGAAAGTCTCGGGTTTTGTCTGCCGGGCGAAGGGGGTCCATTTTCTGAGAGTGGTAATACGTCACTGGGTGGCAAAATTCCGGTGAACGTTTCCGGCGGGTTAGAATCACAAGGACATCCCATAGGGGCCACAGGAGTTCGCCAGGTGGTCGAGCTTTACTGGCACCTGACGAAAGACCCACGAGTTAGACTTAGGCAAGTTGATGGGGCTACTGTCGGGTTAGCCGAAAACGGGGGGGGGATGATCAATTCAACGGAAGGAGCAATTTCTATAACGATACTCAAGTCATAGTTTGTATTTTTGATAAAGCTAAAAAAGGAGGTGACGATTTTATTTTTAAAAGTTTTTTGTGGCGACAAAATGAATTGGAGGTAGTTTTCTCTATCAAAGATGGAGAATTATGAAAACGTGGGTACCTATCCGCTTGCGCAACTGATGCAAGGAGAAAATCTATGAGTGAAAAAACATTTGAAGACTTAAAACCCATCTTCCGTCCCCCAGGAATACACCCTGGTATTATGAAGATTATTCATGAAAAATGCACAAAATGTGGTCTTTGTGTTCAGAATTGCCCCATGGCATGTTTTGAATGGGAAAAGGATTCTGACGATTTTCCAAAGATGAAAGAAGGTAACGTGGGGTGCTTTTCATGTTTCAACTGCATGGTCGCATGCCCAGTAGACGCTGTTGAAATCGTCGAGACTTGGAGAGTGGAAGGGGGACCTTTTGACCAAGGTTGGCCGATGCAAAAACCGCCGCTTGAGCCAAGAGATGCCGAGGGCAATTTATCTGAATGGAATGTAGTTGAAAGAACTGTTCTGGAACGTCGCAGTGTAAGGAATTTCAAAGCGGAGCCTGTCTCTGCCCACCTGATACGTCGTGTATTGGAAGCTGGGCGTTTCGGCCCGAGTGCCGGTAACAACCAGAACTGGAAGTTCGCCGTTGTCACTGATAAAGCATTCCTTAATGAACTTGAGCAGGCAGCTTTCACTCTGTGGAGCGCTGTACATGCTCAATACCATGATGATGCGCAGGTGGTTGGACTATGGCAAGCCTTTGGTGGTGAGTTAATGCCACCTGGTGCAGTCGAGCCTCGTGGCATTATCCGCGGCGTAGATTGTCTAGTAGATAAACAACTCGCCTCCTTCCTGAATGCACCTTGTGTCATTTTCGTCGGCGGTAACAATAATATGTTCAGCCCTGATGTCCAAGTTGGCATTGCGGGTCAAAATATGAACATTGTCGCCCATTCTTTGGGCCTAGGGATGTGTTGGAGTGGTTTTGGTTCTATTGCCATCGACCTAAATCCGGAAATGAAGAAGAAACTGGGCTTCGATGGTGATTGGAGAATCATTGCTGCGTTATGTATGGGCTATCCCAAATTTAAACAAAAGGGCCTAGTGAAAAGACATTACCGACCTGTCACTTGGTTCCGTCAAGGTGGAGCCGGACCGGAAGTGGAGTATAAGGGGGCCTGACCCACTTTGTGAAAATTTGATAGGCTCTTCCTTATGGGAATTTCCTTGCAGGGAAAAGGGAAGAGCCACTCCATAACAGTTGAGCACGCAGTGACTACAAACACTATCTGTTAATTCAATATGATAGAGTATAGGAAGAATTAGGCATGACCTTTGCGTTAACATTGCAAGGATCAACCACTTTTCAATTGGTCGTCCTCTTCGAACCCTCAAACTGCCCGGTATCCATCGAAAAGGGCGGGCAGCGCCACCCCGGAGGAGGTCACTGTGACTGAGAGCAAAAGACCGGGAGTCCTGGCTTTTGATCTGATGGCCCGGGCTGAAGAAACCCCAGATTTCCCGGTGGTCACCTTTGAAAACGATCCCCATCCTCACGAAGTCCTCACTTTCGCCGACATCGTGCTTAAGGGCAACTGCTTGGCCAAATCGTTGGAGAAAATGGGCCTCGGCCGCGGGGACGTTTTTTCCATGGTCATGCGCAATCACCCGGAAACCGTGCTCTCGATGTACGCCTCTTCGGTCCTAGGCGCGGTGCTGGTGCCCATCGATCCGCGGTCCAAAGGCAAGAAGCTCGCTTATCAGATTCAGGATTCCGGGTCCAAGGGGGTGATTTTTACCGCCGAGTGCATGGATTCCGTTAGCGAAGCTCTGTCAAGTCTTCCGGAGGTCAAAACGTACGGTTGTCTTTATAATGAGGAGTTCGGTGTCGCACCATCCCCGGACTTCCCGAATCTTCGGGAGGTTCTGGAAGGCCCGGAGGTGCCCCCCTTCAGCCCAGGCCAGCACGATATCAACGACCAGTTCGTTATGATGTACACCTCCGGCGCCACCGGCAATCCCAAGGGCATCAACATCCGTTTCTCGCGGATGCAGCTGGCCGTTTTTCTGGCGGAAAACGCCTGGCAGTACAGCTGGGACGACCGGCTCTACACCGGACTATCCCTTACCCACGGTAACGCCCTGTTTGTCACGTTGTATCCAGCGCTGTACGGAAGAATTCCGGCGGTCATCAGCCGCAAATTCACCAAAAGCCGCATCTGGGACATCTGCCGGAAATACGGGTGCACCACGTTCTCCCTTTTGGGCGGTATGATGACGGGCATCTATTCCGAGCCGGTGCGCCCAAACGACGGGGATAATTCCGTGAGCATGGTAATCAGCGCCGGCACGCCCCGCGGTATCTGGGAATCTTTCGAGAAACGCTTCAACGTGGTCATCCACGAATGGTACGGGGCTATGGAAGGAGGACTGGCCCACAATCCTCCGGCTGTCGGTCCAAGAGGGTCTTTCGGAAAGCCCTTGAAGGGCATGATCGAAATGAAGGTTGTCCGGGAGGACGACTCGGAATGCGAACCGGGCGAGATCGGGGAGTTGATCTCCCGCAACCTGGTCGGGGAGACCAAAGTTGAGTACCACGGCAAGCCGGAGGCCTCAGAGGAGAAGACCCGTGGAGGATGGCTCCGAACTGGAGACATGGTCCACCGTGACGAGAACGGCTGGCTGTATTTCGATTTTCGCCAGGGCGGCGGTTTGAGGCGTCAGGGCGATTTCATCATGCCCGAATACGTGGAAGGCGTCATCGCCGAGCACCAGGATGTGAACGATGTATGCGTATTTGGGATCGAAGCCGCCTCTGGAGCGCCTGGTGAAAGCGATCTAGTGGCCGCCGTTGTTCCCATGCCGGGCGTCAACCTAGACATAAAGGGCATCTTCGAACATTGCGCAGCCCGATTGGAGCGCAACAGCGTTCCTTCCTATATCCAGGTGCTAATCGAAATCCCCAAAACGGCTTCCGAGAAGAACCTGGACCGGTTGCTTAAAGACGCATTCCGACCCGACTCCTCGGGCGTTCATCAGCTACAAAACTATAGCTTGCCTGAAGGAAAGGAACTCCGGCGATGCAGAAAGTAAAAATTATCGGCGGCGGTTTGACCGAGTTCGGCCGTCATCTGCACCGAAACCTCGAGTCCTTGGGCCAGCGCCTTAGGCGAACTATACGTAACCGAGGACCTTAGATTCTGCCCTTTGGGTGAAGGCGGGCTTTTTGCCGAAGCCGGACATTCCACCCTTGGCGGCAAGCTGCCGGTCAACGTCTCCGGAGGTCTTGAATCACAGGGCCACCTTATCGGTGCAACCGGGGTGTGCCAAGTGGCCGAGGTTTATGGGCACTTGAGGCGGATGGGTCGGGAAGCGGCAGGTCGAAGGGGCCAAGGTCGGCTTGGCTCAGAATGCTGGTGGAAGTATTGGCTATTCCGAGGGGGCTCCTTTGTCTGTCATCATCCTGAAAAAGTAACACCGAGCAGTGATTCCGAGCTGGCTGTTATCGGATTGTGAATAGAAACCCTGGTGAATCCAATCAGTGAACCATTATCAAGATAAGGAGAATGAAAATGCGTAAAAGCAATTATGTTAAGAGCGCGGAAGAGATCAAACAATTTCTGAGCATCTACTCAAAACCCAGGTTCTATGACGTCAACACGTTATTCTTCCTTTATGAGACCAAACCCGAGGCAATTGCCGCCCTCTTGCCGCCGCCGCTCGTGCCATCTGACCCTCCGATAGTAACGGTTAACAGCTGGCTGGTGGCCCGCAGCAACTGCATCCTTTCGTTCAATGGCAGCGCGGTCTTCGTCCCTTGCAAATACCAGGACCAGCAAGGCGCATACTGCGTCCACATGGTCATGGACACGGACCAAGCCATTATTTTCGGTCGGGAACTAATGGCCGAACCGAAAAAATACGCCAAAACCACCCATGCCAGAAACGGTTCGCAGCTTCAAGTCCGAGTCGAAAGGCTGGGACAGCAGTACCTGACCGTGACCGGGAACCTTACCGGTCCCGCGAATATTGCGGAAATGCCCACGGAGCAGGACCTGTTCTATTTCAAGTTCCTGCCCGCTTGCGATGGTTCGGGCCTGGAGTTTGACCCCATTCTGACCAAGACTCATTTCTCTGTTGCTTACAATTGGTTGGAACAGGGACAAGGGCAGATCGACTTTCTGGTTTCCGACCATGATTTTCTGTATGAACTCGAGTGCGTCAATCCAGCGGCCCTATTTTACGGGAACATCAATATTGATGGAAGCACCCAACGATTGACCACGGTCCCGGCCCAGGACTTCCTGCCCTACGCTTTCGGCAAAATCGACGACTGGCGTCTGCTTAATAACATCGGCTGATGAGCAGCAAAGCCGAAAGCAATGAGATGAACTGGGAGGCGGCCAAGGCTAATCGGCAGAGCTAATCCGTTCTTCATTCACCTTCACGCTCCGAGACACGGGAGCTCTGCCGGTTGTAGAAAATCACCACTGACAAGCTCTTTTCGGTTCCTAGCACTAGTAAAATGTACCGCTATAATATCGAAATTCCAGATGGTTCGAGATACAGCATTTGGGGGGAGTACGTTATAGCTTGCAAAGCTGGCGGGAGTCTTTTGGCTACGGAGTTACATTTCTTGTGAAATAGAGGGTTATAAATAGATAAAGCTCAAGAACGTTGACATGATTTCTCACAACCATAAATCCTGTTGCAGACAATTCGAGTTGACTGCAATTACTCGCGCCGATTATCAGAAGGAGAATAGCTAATGAATCAGTCGCTTTCAGGCAAGACTGCCATCGTAACGGGGGCAAGCTCCGGTATCGGGCGGGCTTCAGCGATTCGGCTGGCTGAATTGGGAGCGGCGGTGGTGATCAACGCCCGCCGAAAAAGCAGGTTGGACGAAGTGATTTCACAAATTACCACCATAGGCGGTAAGGCCTTGGCCGTTGCGGGTGACGCAAGTGTCACGGCGGATCTTGATTCACTTCTGGACCGGACGCTCAATTGGGAAGGAGGAGGCTGCAAGGTCGACATAGTGGTCGTCAACGCCGGCAGAGGTCTTGCGGGAGGCGTTCTGAACAGTGACGAATCCCAGTGGAGACAGCTCTATGAAATAAACGTATTGGGGGCCACTCATCTTATGCGCATTGCAGGCCAATACATGAGTCGGAGAAAAATGGGGGACATAGTGGCAATTGGGTCGGTGGCAGGTCGAAATATTTCACCCATCAGCGGGCTCTACGGGTCGAGCAAATTCGCCATCGCAGGGATTGTCGAGGGACTGCGCAGGGAAGTCTGCCAGAGTGGCGTGAGAGTCTCCCTGGTTATGCCAGGAGTAGTGGTCAGCGGATTCCAGGCCGTTGCAGGATATGGCGAGGAAGATTTCGGAAAGTTGATCGCTCAGATAGGTAAACTTCTGGAACCCAAAGACATTGCCGAGGGCATCTGCTGGCTGCTGACGCTGCCGCCCCACGTCAATGTGAACGAGATAATGATCCGGCCTACGGGGCAAACATATCCTTAGCAGGTTGCTGAAAAAAGGGTCCCTTCTGATTCATGTTCTTTCCGAAGGTTTTTTCGAAAAAAGCTCTTTGATAAATGTGTTCGTTAGCAAGAAGTCTCCAATATTCACTTTTTGGACTTACTGGATGGGTTTTGGGGAGAAATGAGGCTGTAGTTTTTCTCATATGACCTCCATGGAGGGGATTTCCCTCTCATCAGGCCGCACTGATCCCCAGATTTGTCATCCGAACCAGGTTATAGGCCGCAATTGCAAAAGTGAAAATCCAATGGACCCTGCTAACTCCCCGGTAGCGGGTCTTGCGCAGGCATCCTACCGTCTTGAGCCACCCGAATATCTCCTCTATGCGCTTCCGCTTGCGCAGGCTGACGGCGTAGCCCTCATGACGAGTCGTTCGGGCATCAATGGCCGAGTTCTTTTTTTGAGCCACATGGGGGACAACATTATTGGCCCGGCATTGCTTTACAAAATCTTTGGTGTCATATGCTTTGTCGGCTGCAACGGTGGCCCGGCTATCACCGGGGATTTCTTGGATCATCTCAAGAGCTGCTTCCCGTTCGCAGGTTCCCGTGGCCTGGGTCACATTGGCATCGACGGCCAAACCATTGCGGTTTTCCATGAGTACATGGCCCGTGTAGGAGAGCTTGGCCTCCTTACCTTTTCCCTTCTTCGCCAATTTGGCTTCGGGATCTGTTGTGGAAGCGTGCGAAGTATTGGAGCGCTTTTCTCCATGGAAATCGACGTCCTCATTGCGGCCTTGCTGGGCGGGAGGCTCTTGGGAAGGAGGATCGTCTTTTGGACGAAAACTCTTCAATGAGGCCCAAGCTTCCAGGAGCGTTCCGTCCACCGAAAAAAGCGAAGCCGAGAG
Source organism: Syntrophobacteraceae bacterium (assembly GCA_049520315.1). Taxonomy (GTDB): domain Bacteria; phylum Desulfobacterota; class Syntrophobacteria; order Syntrophobacterales; family Syntrophobacteraceae; genus SbD1. The sequence goes on along the minus strand of JBEKPW010000106.1, from coordinate 1,066 downwards.
CAATCCTTCTTCACCGGCTTTGGCGACAACTTTTTTCAGAAATTCCAAGGCGATATCTGCTTCAATGAGCCGGTCGCGGTTTTTGGAAAAAGTCGAGGGGTCCCAGACCGGGTCTTGTAAGTCAAGCCCCACAAACCAGCGGTAGAGAAGATTGAATCGGATGTGTTCCATGAGGGCGCGGCTCACTGCGGATGGTAAACAAGATTTGCAGCAGTAGGCCTTTGAGCAGCCTTTCGGGAGGAATACCAGGCCGGCCATAAGATGAGTACATCCGAGCAAACTGTTTGTCCAATGCCTTGAGGCTTTCCTCCAACATCCTTTTGATGGCACGCAAAGGATGGTCCTCTGGGATCAGGATCTCAGTACAGAAGGAATAAAAGAGTTTCGGCTGTGGTGGTCGGGTTTTCTCATCGTTTTCCTTGTCGAGTTTGCGTGTAAATTCAGTGGCTTGATCCTATATCAAACCCGACAAAAATGCACTTATATTAGTGATTTTTTCAGCAACCTGTTAGATCTTCGAACCGTAAATTCGTCCCCCTTCGCCCTAATGAGAGGAGAGGCATTTGTGGAGGGGATGGGATGATGAGTATAGCTGTGTCAATACCGCCATGACAAGGAAAAGAATCCTGATGTTCCGGGCGATGGATGCGTTGTCGTAAGATGTTGCCTGTGCATGCCACTATACGTAATAAACCACGAAAATCGTGATCAGCCGGTTGGATGGAAAAGTTGCTGTGGCTTGCCAAAATGCAAATTCCCGGAACGAAGTCGGATGCAAAACATGTGAGTTGGATATCATGACCTTGCGGAAGAAATCTGTCTGAGCACTTGCGCTTTCGCGACCACTGCATTCGAACCAGCGAACAATTAGATAGGGTAAGGCTTTGCGGAGGTCATGGGCTGCATGGGGTACACCGAGGTTCAGACGGCAGGAGTTGAACCCAAGTTGAGCTGACAGCAATGCAGGATTCTGATGCCTTAAAACTAGGTTGGAACTTTCAAGTGTGGACGATCATTTTCCGATTATGCTGGTAGTTACATAAAGTTATTTCCGAGCATCTTAACT
>JBEKPW010000105.1:0-22861 GCA_049520315.1 Syntrophobacteraceae bacterium | reverse complement strand
TGGTGCCAAAAACAAAGGAATCAGAAAATGCCTTCTCTACCGGATGTCAGACGTCAGATAACAAGATCAATTCTTCTGCATCTCTCGAAGAGTCGGTCATAAATGTCGGAGTAGTACTAGATGGCAGCCGCCCACGGGCACACAGTGACACAACATTCAGCTTCGGGGGATATTGCCGTCCCCATGGAGAGGCCCTCATGTCGTCAAAACTCGGATTCATATTCAATCCGGCAAGCATCGCCGTGATCGGGGCTTCGGACGATCCACGAAAGTATGGTCACGAGATATTGAAAAACCTCATAGAGGGCGGCTTTCCAGGCGCGCTCCATCCGATAAACCCCAAGACCGAACGCATTCTTGGGCTAAACTGTTACAAGAATGTCAAGGAAATCCCCGAACCGGTGGATCTTGCTGTGGTCATAGTCCCGGCGAAAATAGCGGTTCAGGCGCTACGAGATTGCGGCGAGCATGGCGTAAGGGGCGCGATCGTTATCTCGGGAGGATTCAGCGAGGCGGGTCCGGAAGGAGAGGAACTCCAGAAAAGGCTGGCGGAGGTTGCCGCACTAAACGGGGTTCGTTTGGTAGGGCCGAACTGCCAGGGCGTGAACAATCCCTATCACCCAATGTGCGCCACTTGGCCTCTTCTCACACGAAAAGGCCGTGTAGCCGTTATCAGCCAGAGCGGTACCGTCGGGGCGGCGATGCTCGACTGGTTCCAGGAGGACGAACTGGGGGTCTCCGGTTTTGTGGGCCTGGGAAATCGCGCGGACATAAATGAAGTCGACCTGATCGAGCACTACGAATCAGACCCGAATACGAAGGTGATAGCATGCTACCTTGAAGGTATAAAAGAACCGGAGCGGTTCCGCAACACCCTTGAAGCCTCAACGAAGCCGCTTGTCATGCTTAAAGCGGGCCGCACGCCGCGCGGCAGGATTGCCGCCGAGTCCCACACCAAGTCGCTTGCAGGGGCCGATGCGATCTATTCTTCGCTTCTTGCGCGCTACGGCATACACCGGGCCGAAACCTTCGAAGAGCTTTACGACTTCTCAAAGGCTTTCGCCTATCTCAGACCGCCGTCAGGGAACAGGATCGTATTTGTGACGACTTCCGGTGGAGCGGCCATTCTTGCCACGGATGCGGCTGAAAGAGAAGGCCTCGACACAGCGCCGCTCCCGGTGCAACTGTCCGATTCGCTTGAGGGTGTTGTCCCCGGCCATGCAATACGCTCGAATCCGCTCGACCTTACAGGGGACGCCACATCAAAAATGTTCAAAGAAGCGATCGATATGGCGCGCCCCCATTTCGGCACGGTTGGAGTTATCTTCGGAGACCCGATCCAGAATGCCTCCGAATCGGTGACTCCGAACGAAAACGAGCTTGTCATATTCCTCGGCGGCGCAAAGGTCGAAAGAGTAGAGAGGCTGAAGATGCAACGTAAGGGCATCCCGGTTTTCCAGACCCCTGAGAGAGGCATTCGGGCGCTCTCGCAACTCATCCCGGCCGGGAAAAAGGGTGAGAAGGCCAAATACACGATCCCCGAGACCTCCGGACGCACTCAGATGGATGCTGTTGAGAGCTTTGAATTCCTTGAATCCAAGGGCTTCGAGTGCATTTTCGCCCGCCCCGCTGCAAGTCCAGGCCAAGCGGTCCATCTTGCACACCGGATGGGATTTCCGGTAGCCCTCAAGATCAATTCGCCGGACATCCTCCACAAGTCCGACTGGGGCGGCGTGCGCCTCAACCTTCAGACGCCCGGACAGTTGCGGGATGCTTACGTCAAAATGATGGAAAATGCCGCACACAGGTTCCCGACCGCCAGAGTGAGCGGCGCGGTGGTCTGCGCGATGGCCGCTCCAGGTGTGGAGCTTCTAATCGGACTGAACAGGGACCCCCAGTTTGGGCCGGCAATCATGTTCGGACTGGGGGGAGTTGCCGTCGAACTGTTTCGTGATATCTCGATGAATCTCCTTCCGCTGACGCGCGAAGACGCTTGCGCAATGCTTGGCCAAATTAGGGGAGCCCCTCTTCTCAAAGGTTTCCGGGGCCGTCCCCCGATAGATGAGAACGCCGTTGTCGAAGGGCTTCTCCGAATTTCCGCTATCGCCGAAGATCACCCGGAAATCGTAGAAATAGACCTCAACCCGGTGATAGCGTATCCCGAAGGCATGCTGGTGGTGGATGCCAGGATAATTAAAGCCTGATTGGCACCGCTGCGAAGTACTGCATGGAGCGCTCGTTTCTTAAACTGTGGCGGCAGCGATCAAGGGGCCGGAAGCTGAGGAAGTTTCCGGCTTTTTTTGCGTTTGTTTGTGCATCATCGATGATTTTCAATTTTCTATGTGAAATCTAGTATTTTTTGCGTGGAAAATCCTAAAGAAATATTCCCTCCTACCCGAATCATTATTCATCACGACATTTTTGAGTTTTTGAGTTTATGGACGTTAGCATTATTAAAGGCTTCAATGTTGCTAACTGGGTACGTGAATTTCTGGTTTATTTTGCTGTCATTCACAGATTGGGGGCTCGGGTATGGATAATCTTAAGCGGTTGCTTTCCATTATTATCTTGTTCTCCCTATTCTTTCTGTTTTGGCTTTCCGGTTGGCAGACAGAAAAGGCGCGGTGCGCTGAGCAGCCTAAGTATGTGGGGTCGGAGGGGTGTAAGGAATGCCATGCAGACGAGTATCGCACCTTCAAAGAATTCAACAAGAAGTCCCATTCATTCCAGAGCATCACACACCTGAAAAAGGGCCTGGAAGAATCCGAACTGAAAAAATGTTTCGAATGCCACACTACGGGCTACGGCAAGGAAGGCGGCTTCCGATCCGAGCAGGAAACACCTCAGCTTAAGGACGCGGGTTGTGAGGTCTGTCACGGACCGGGCAGCATTCATGCTGCAACGGGCAACCCCAAAGAGATCAAAGGAAAGCTCACCGAAAAAGACTGCGAGTCCTGCCACAACTCCGAGCGCGTAATTTCATTCAAATACAAACCCCTGGTGTATGGAGGCGCGCACTGATGAAGAATATCAAGATGAGCCTGCAGATAAAAATCGTTCTGGGAGTCACTGTTCTCCTTGTGGTCGGGCTCGCCTCGATCATCAGCCTAAATCTTTTCTATCAGCAGAAAGAAATGAGGCAACAATTTCAAAGCTCAACGAGTATTTTTGCCGATGCGGTCTATAACGCCATTCTCTACCCCATGGCGATCGGAGACACCGAAACCATCGTGCGGCAGATGGCGGAATTCGAAAAGAACAGCAGCAATGTCAAGGTCTATGTTTTTGGCTTCGATAAGCTCATCACCTACACTTCGGAACCTGACAAGGCCAATTCCCTGTTATCCGAAAGCATCAAATCGCCAAGCCTTATTCAGGAGCTCAATGACATGCTCGCAACCGGGAAAAGGTCTGAGGCCGGGTTTGACGAGCAACGAGATGGAAGCCATTACCAGAGCCTTCTGCGTCCGCTACTCAATGAGAAGCGCTGCCAGCACTGCCATGGATCGAGCCGTTCTACGCTGGGCGGGCTGCTGGTGGAGCAGAAAAGCGACAACATGTTCACAGCTATCCAGGCTATGCGCTACAAGAATATCTTGATAGGACTTCTTGGTAGCCTGGCAGTTGCCCTGGTTCTCATTTTAATGGTCTCGAAACTCGTAGACAGGCCTATCCGCCAAGTGGTTTCGGGTCTTAACGAAACAGCGGAAAATGCGTGGGCAGCCGCCAGCGCGGTAGCAAAGATGAGCGAGCAAATGGCAGGCGGTACGGCCAGCCAGGCGGCGGCAATCGAAGAAACATCGTCTTCGCTGGAAGAAATGTCTGCAATGACCATTCAGAACGCCGAAAATGCAACTCAGGCCGACAAACTGATGCACCAGGTGGAAGGAATTACCTCGGGCGCCGAGAACTCTATGAACAAACTGATGGAATTCATGCAGGAGATTTCGAGCGCTAGCGACAAAACTCAAAAGATCATAAAAACCATCGACGAAATTGCCTTCCAGACCAACCTTCTGGCCCTTAACGCGGCGGTGGAAGCGGCACGCGCCGGAGAGGCCGGAGCAGGGTTCGCCGTTGTGGCCGACGAGGTGAGAAACCTGGCGATGCGTGCGGCGGAAGCCGCAAGGAACACTGCGGCCTTGATCGAGGGCAATGTAACGATGATCCAGACCGGCGCCGATCTGGCGAAAAGCATGAGCGGCGAATTTTCGCAGGTCGCTTCAAGCGTCTCGAAAGCCAGCAGCCTGGCCAAGGAGATTTCGGCGGCATCACAAGAACAAGCGCAGGGCGTGCAACAGATCAATAAGGCGGTTGCAGGGGTTGACAAAGTGGTCCAGGAAAACGCAGCAAACGCGGAGGAAGCCGCCACCACCTCAACTCAGATGCAAGAGCAGGCAGAACATATGCTCGATTTCGTAAACCGTTTGGTGGCCCTTGTCGAAGGGCGCACGGAAGACGCAGACACAGGCGGCGGTCCACGAGAGAACATTTTGCAAAATTCGGAAGATAAGAATCCTCACGATTGAACAGACGCCGGAGTTCAGAAAAAGCAAATGGAAAAGACGACTTCACCACGGACTTTTCCCGTGCAGCCCGATGGTTCGAAAGCTGCCGCAAAACAGATCTCCCGTGGTATTGGCGGGACAACTTTCTAACAAAATAAGACAAACTGAGGAAATCTGGAATTGAGGGATTAGTGCTTTAATGCTTTAATCCCTCATTAGAAAGACCAATTTCCGTCCGGATTCTCTGACGTCAAAAAATTCCATTTCCGCCCCCGGACCAGAGTCTGCCCCGGACCCCGGACCTGGTCCGGAAGACCTGGTCCAGGGACGAAAACTTTTCAGTCAAAAAATCCGAACCGGAAACTGCAAATGTCTTCTGCTTTAGGCGATATCTCAGCCCGAAGCCTTTAGCTTGCGAACTTCTTCTGTAAAGGCCGGGATAAAATTAAACAGGTCTTCCACTATCCCGTAATCGGCCTTACTGAAAATGGGCGCTTCGGGGTCCTTGTTGATCGCCACGATGTATTTCGAGTAACCCATACCAGCAAGATGCTGAATTGCCCCCGAAACGCCGACCGCAATGTAGAGGTTGGGGTTTACCACCTTGCCGGTCTGCCCGACCTGGTCCGAATGTGGACGCCAACCTGAATCGACAGCAGCGCGAGTGGCGCCCACCGCTGCTCCGAGCAATGCGGCCAGCTCTTGCAGCATATCAAAGTTCGCAGCATCCTTCATGCCCCTGCCGCCCGAAACAATGACCTCGGCCTCTGTCAGGTCCACCTTCCCGGAGACATCAGCCTCATATTTCACTACACTGGTCAGCGAAGCCGGCACCGGTATGTCAATCTTCTCTAACTCGGCTTTTCTGTTTTCGTCCACAACGAGAGGACTCACCATGTTCGGACGAATTGAGAGCAGGGGGGCAACGCCCGGGGCCCACTCGGACCACGCAAAACATTTGCCTGCAAATAGCGGCCATCTGGCCGTTATCTTTCCGGCCTCGCCAACCCGGATTTCGACCGCGTCCTGGAGCAGCGTGGAATTGATCCTGGCGCCAAGCCGCGCGCCAATATCACGGCCGTTCACCGAAGCAGGCAGAAGCACCGCAGCCGGCTGGTTATTTTGTACAATCTGCGCTATGATCGGGACGTAGATTTCCGCCAGGTAATGCTCCAGTGATGGATCGTCCAGCACATAAACCTTATCGACCCCATATTTTCCCAGTTCGGCCGCCTTACCGGAAACGCCCGTTCCGAGCGCAATAGCGGTAAGCCCCGTTCCGAGCGCATCTGCTATACGCCTGCCTTCGCTTGCCACTTCATATGTCACGCGGCGAAAATCGCCGTTCCTGAACTCGGTAACTATGAGCACATTCTTTGTCATTGGGATAGCTCCTGTATCAGATGACCTTGGCTTCTTCGCGCAAGAGTTTTGCAAGCTTTTTTGCCTTTTCCCCGGTATCAAGTCCTCCGTTCACTATTATGCCCGCTTTTCGAACTGGAGGCATTTCCAAGGAGCTAATCCGGATTCTGGCTTTCTCAGGTGTAAAATCAGCCGGGTTGAGGCCGAGGTCCGGAAGTTTTTTTATAGCCAGAGGTTTTTTCTTTGCTTTCATGATTCCGGGGAGGGAAGCATACCGGGGATTCCATACGCCATGCGATCCGCCGAACGTAACCAATACAGGCAGCGGGGCCTCTAAGGTCAATTTACCACCTTCTATCGGCCTGTCCACCGTCACCTTTGCCCCATCGCATTCCAGAGAGACTACCACCGCCACATGAGGCCATCCGAACATCTCGGCAAGGATTGCGCCCCGTTGCCCCTGGTCATAATCGACCGACCTGGAACCAACCAGGATGATATCCGGCTCCTTTTCCTTCGCAGCAGCAGCCAGCGCCCCGGTAACATGAAGGGAGTCCGCACCCTTCATGTCGGGATCATCTATCAGCACTGCGTCGTCAGCGCCCATGGCAAGAGCGGTCCTAAGGGCTTCAACCACCCTTTGAGGCCCGTAACTGATGACCGTTACCGTGCCGCCATGCTTTTCCTTGAGGCGCAGAGCCACCTCAATGGCGAACTCATCGTAGGGATTTATGATCCACTTGATGTCTGAAGTTACGATTTTATCGTTATTCGGGGCTAACCGAATAACAGTTTCCGTATCGGGGGTTTGTTTTAAGACAACCACAATTTTCACGAACCAGCCTCCTTTCCAACGTGGATATTCCGGGTTAAGACTCAGACACAATTACCAACCGGCTGTTCGGCTGCCGGATGACGAGTTCATGAAGGTGAGCTTAGAGATCGAGATTGGAAGCCGGAAATCAGCCAGCGCCAGGACAGTGAACTCCCGGGCAAAATTTCCGGTTCTTATCTTTCTTAGCAAGCACCTGCACTCCACCTCGACCAGTTTTGAACAACCCCGACCCATGCCTGGCCGATGCGGGGGAACTTTCCTCCTGCAAAAGTCGCCTAGCCGCACTACGCTTTGATTGTTTTTCTAATCTCCTTTTTGTCCATCTTGCCCACACTGGTCTTTGGAATGGACTCGACTATGACGACACGGTCCGGAACGCCCCATTTCGAAATGGCGCCCCGGCTGACAAAATCCTGGAAAATGCCTTTCAAATCATCTTCGGAAACTTTTCCCTTGTGCTCTTCCTTTATCGTGACGATAGCGTAGGGCCGCTCACCCCATCTATCGTCGGGAGCCCCGATAACAGCCGCTTCGCTCACCGCCTCATGCCGGGTCAGGATATCCTCGATTAGCAGCGAAGATATCCATTCTCCCCCGGTCTTTATCACGTCCTTGATGCGATCGGTCACCTGGAGATAACCTTCCTCATCGATCCACCCGACGTCGGAGGTGTGCAGATAGCCACCCGTCCAAAGTTCCTCGGAGCGCTCAGGGTCCTTGAGATAGCCCTGCGTCAGCCATGGGGCCCTGACCACGACCTCTCCGACACTGACGCCGTCGTGCGGAACCTCCCGCCCCTCGGGATCGACCACTTTAAGGTCAACCAAAGGCCACGGAAGCCCGGTCCGGCAGCGAATGGCAACCTGCTCGTCCTCGTCCCACTCGAGCATTTTGGTCTTCATGCGAGTAACGGTCAGGACCGGACAGGTTTCCGACATCCCATAGCCGGCAAAGATATTCATGCCCCTTTGCCTGGCCTCTTTGCACAACCCCCTGGGAAGGGCTGAACCGCCTATGTTCATCTTAAATCCTCTAAAATCCACGGATGCGGCACTCGGGGATCCGAGCAGCATGTACAGGATGGTCGGAACGCTGTGGGTAAATGTCACGCCTTCCTTTGCAATAAGGGCAAGGATCTCCTCTGGAACGTAGCGCCCCGGATAGACCTGTTTCAGACCGAGCAGGGTGGCCTGGTAAGGCAGTCCCCAGGCATGGACGTGAAACATGGGGGTAAGAGGCATGTAGACATCTCTTACCGAGAGGCCGGTCCCCTCAACGGACATGGCCCCGGCAGCCCACCCCGTCAGTGTGTGGAGCATGAGCTGGCGGTGGCTGAAGTAGACCCCCTTGGGCGCCCCCGTGGTCCCCGTGGTGTAAAATGTGGTGGCCCTTGAGTTTTCGTCGAAATCCGGGAAATCATAATCGCTCGGGCTTTTCTCCAGAAGCGCCTCGTACTCTCCCGCTGCTTCGAAACTCGTTTGGGGAACCGGCCCTTGGTCGCACAGAACGATGACCTTCTTTACCGTTTTCATCGCGCCCCGGAGTTTTTCCACGAGGGGCAGGAAATCGGAGTGAACGAGCAGCACGTCGTCTTCGGCGTGGTCCATGGTGTACAGGATCTGCTCGGGAGAAAGACGCACGTTTATCGTATGAAGGATAGCGCCCATCATGGGGACGGCGAAGAAGCACTCGAGGTACCTGTGGCTGTCCCAGTCCATTACGCCCACGGTGTCTCCGGCCTGAACGCCCAGGTTTTTCAGGACATTTGCAAGTTGGCCGATTCGCTTGTTGAGCGTCACGTAGTCGTAGCGTTTCACATCCCTGTAGACAATTTCATTGTGCGGGTAGCATCTAAGCGGCGTGTGGAGAATGTGCTTGATCAGAAGGGGGTAGTCGTAAGCTGAAGGGGTCCGGTCGATCAGCTTCGTGGGCATAATTATTTACCTCCTTGTATAAAGAGTAAGAAAAACCCGGGCAATCGGTAAATCCGCAGCGCCGCACGGCGGCGCTGCCCCTCTACGAACCGAAAAAGACCTTCTGCAGCGTCTTAGGCGCTACGCCCGTCAGATCAAGATACATCGTGAGCCCTCCCATGAAGAAGGGCCAGCCGGCTCCCATGATCATGGCAAGATCGATCTCCTTTGGCCCTGCCACGATCTTTTCCTTTAAGACGAGGTCGGTTTCGCGAGCCAGACTGCTCAGCGTAATCTCGCGAATTTCCTCCGGGTGGAAAGTCTTGTTTTGCTCCTTCACCCAAAGCTTTTCCACCGCCGGGTCAACCGTCCCGCTCTTTGCATAGATCCTTTGCTGTCCGGCTTCGACCAGCCTTCTTAAATTCTCACTCAACGGAAACCGTTCGGGCCCGAAAGCGCGACACAGGGTCTCGTTTACGTGAAAAGCAATCGGGAGGCCAACCATCTCCAGCAATACGAACGGCGCCATCGGCAATCCCAATTCGATCACAGCCTGATCCACCTGTTGGAAGCTCGCCCCCCGGTCGACCATGGCTATACAGTCGCAAAGATTTTTCGTAAGAAGGCGATTGACCAAAAACCCCGGGGCATCTTTCACCAAAATACCCGTCTTCTTAAGCTTTTTCACCAGATCGAAGGCGGTGGCCAGGGCGAGGTCAGCCGTTTTCTCAGCCTTTATTACCTCAACCAGGGGCATAAGTGCAACAGGATTAAAAAAGTGAAATCCAACGACACGCTCCGGGTTCTTAAGGTCGGAGGCCATTTCGGTTACGCTGAGCCCCGAGGTGTTTGTGGCAAGAACTGCGTCAGCCGATATTACGGACTCCGCTTCGGCAAAGACCTTTTTCTTGACCGCCATTTCTTCGAAGACGGCCTCGATCACGAAATCGCAGTCGGCAAAATCACCGATGTCGAGCGTTCCGTGAACCAATCCGCCCAGATAGGCCGCGCGGGCTTCAGAGAGCTTGCCTTTCTTCGCGCTTTGCTCGAATTGCCGGCGAACGTAGGCGACTCCCTTGTCCACGAACTCCTGCCGCACGTCCTTCATTACGACCGGCAGGCCGAGGCGATGGATGAAAAAATGCGCCAGTTGTGAAGCCATAAGGCCCGCCCCGATCACGCCAATCTTGCTTATGCGCCGGGGCTTGGTCTCCGGAACACCTCTGGGCCGTTTTGCGTGGCGGCTCACAAGATCGAAAGCGTATACCGAAGCCTTGCATTGGCGGGTCTTTGTGAGATCGCCCAGCGCCTTGCTTTCTTCTTCAAAACCGCGCTCCAGATCCCAGGAACAGGCGCCCTCGATCAGTTCCAGGGCACGGTACGGCGCCGGGGCGGCCCCGTGCACCTTCCCGTCCACAAAAGCCCGCGCCTTGCTAAAGAGTGCACCGACCTCTCCCATCGAAGGAGGCACCCGTTTCACCTCCGTCTCGCCCGCCACGATGCTCAAAAGCAGACTTAGGGATTCGTCGAGGAACTCAGCGCCGTCGAACATCCTGTCAGCAAGTCCCAGCTCGAAAGCTTCGGGACCACTCAACATCCGGTTCTGGCTCAAGGCGTTGAATACTATTAGTTGGAGGGCCTTTTCCGGTCCAATCAGCTTTGTGGTCAGCGTGCAGCCTCCCCAACCGGGCACCAGCCCGAGAAAGCACTCGGGAAACGCGACGGCGGGGACGCTGCGGGCAATCGTGCGGTACTTGCAGTAGAGCGCAATCTCCAGGCCTCCACCGAGCGCCATCCCATTGATGGCGGCCAGAGTCGGAAACTCCAGATCCATGATCCGCTTCATTGCCGCGTGACCTGCCTTGCCGGTGGCGTATCCCTGCTCGAAGGTAGTGATGAAAGGCACACCGGTAAGATCGGCGCCGGCTGCAAAAACGTAGGGTTTTCCGGTCAGCATCAGGCCTTTAACATCCTCTTCGGCCACTACACGATCCAGCGCCTTATTTAAAGAGACAATCGCACCTTCGCTGAAAACATTCGGTTTCTTGTAGTCCTGACCGTTGTCCATTGTCAGGATGGCAATCTTTCCAACCGGTGAATCGTAGAAACGCGTATGAAAAATCGTAATCGGTTCGGCCATAAAAGCTCCTTGGTGATTAGTAATCACGAGTCACGAGTAGTAGGATGGGTGGAGCGGAGCGCAACCCATCAAACTTTTCGTAACAGTGAATTTGTGAATGGTGGATAGAGAAAGCTTTTTTACCAGTCACGAATCTCGAGTCACGAGTTTATATTTTCCCAGATGGCCGTCGCCCCCTGCCCGAGGCCGACACAAAGGCTCGTAATCCCGTAGCGGACGTCCGGATGCTCGGAGAATGTACTCATAAGGTGCATGACCAGCCGGGGTCCCGAGCCTGCAAGAGGATGGCCGAAAGCTATCGCTCCTCCCATGGGATTGAGCCGTTCGTCATCGGGAAACTTCAACCCGAATTCCTTCATGAATACGATACACTGGACGGCAAAAGCCTCGTTGAGCTCTATTGCGCCGATGTCATCCATTGTGAGCCCGGCTCTTGCCAGGGCCTTCCGGGTAGCGGGAACGGGTCCGTAGCCCATGATTTCGGGCTTCACACCCGCATAGGCGAAGCCCTTGAGGCGCATGCGGGGGACGACCCCGATTTCGGCGGCCTTATCAGAGGTCATGAGAAGAACTCCAGCCGCACCGTCATTGAGACCTGAAGCATTGCCGGGGGTCACTTTCCCCTGTACCCGAAAAGGCGTCTTGAGATCCCTGAGCCCTTCCATGCTCGTGTCCGGGCGCGGCTGCTGGTCCCGGTCGGCTACGATCCAGCCTTCACTGGTATAGACGCTCATAGGGACTATCATCTTCTGAATCTTGCCTTGCGCATAAGCCCGGGCGGTTTTCTTCTGCGAAGACACGGCGTACTCGTCGGTCATGTCCCTGGTGATCTCGGGATACATGTCGTGCAGACATTCCGCCGTTCTCCCCATCTCAAGGGCGTCTTCAGTGACGAGCCGATCGGTGAGAAACCGGGGATTGGGGGAAGCGGTCGCCCCCATGGGATGGTGTCCCATGTGTTCGACGCCCCCCGCTATGACAACGTCGCATGCTCCCAGGGCAACTTCCGAAGCGGCGGCCGTAATAGCGGTCAGTCCTCCTGCGCACATCCTGTCCACCGAAAATCCGGAACAGCTTTCCGGCAAACCGGCAAGAATGGCGCTCGAGCGCCCAAGGGTCAATCCCTGGTCGCCTTCCTGGGTCGTTGCGCCCCACACGTTTTCTTCGACCATCTCGGGGCTCACCTTCGGATTACGGCGGAGCAACTCCCGAATGACCTTCACCACCATGTCGTCGGCCCGGGTCTGCCAGAAGTAGCCCTTCTCTCCCGCGCGTCCAAAGGCGGTCCTGATTCCATCCACCACCACAACGTCTCTGGCTTTCATTAGCCCCTCTCCTATTTTGTTAGACTTCAACTCAGCGCAAATCCCTCCTCAGGGATCTCGAGAGGAGATTTGTCATTGTTCATTATTCCTCGCACCTTGCCGGGAGCCTGGGTCAGGACCTGGTTCGTGAAGAAGCGGGCCGAGGCGATTTTCCCGAAATAGAAGGCGGCGTTGCGATCTTCTAAAAGGAGCTTCTTCTGTGAAGCTTCATCCTTTGCTCCCTGCTCTTCGTAGATTTTCTGCAGCCTGCGGTCGGCCAGGGATGCCTGCCAAATGAGCAGAAATCCCATAACCACGTCACCAAAAAGATCCAGGTAAGGTTTGGCGTAGAGAATCGGCACGTGAAACTCCTCGGTGATGCTCTTCAGTCCGAAAAACATCGTGAGCTGATTGAGGCCTTCCTGCGCTTCGTCGTAAATCTGGACAAGATCGCGCATGCGGTAATTCTCCCTTACCTTGGACAGGATTTGGCCGGCGGCCTTTACTGCGTTTCTGAACAACAGCCCCTGCTTGAAGGCCAGTTTTCGGCCCACGAGGTCGAGGGCCTGTATCCCGTTTGTTCCCTCGTAGAGCGATGCGATCTTGCAGTCCCGCATAAACTGTTCGACAGGGTATTCAGAGCAATATCCGTAGCCCCCGTAGACCTGGATGGCCGTCTCGCACACCCTGAATCCCAAATCGCTTCCCACCGACTTGCAAACCGGTATCAGCAGGTCCACATACCCCTGGAAAAGCTCTTTCTCTTCCTGTGTTTCGGCGACCCGAGCCCGGTCGATGCAATATGCGGAAAGGTAGAGGAGCGCCCGTATCCCTTCTGTGCTGCTCTTCATGGACATCAGCATGCGTCTTACGTCCGGGTGTTCGATGATGCGCACCTTCTCCGCTTCCGCGTCCCTCATTTTTTCGATCGGGGCGCCCTGGACGCGTTCCTTGGCGTACTGCAACGCATGCAGATAGGCGCTGCTGGCGTGGGCAAGCCCCTGCATACCGGTGAAGAGCCGGGCTTCGTTCATCATCTCGAACATGATTTGCATGCCCTTGTTTTCCTGGCCCATCAGGTAACCTACACATCCCCCGTTTTCACCGAAGTTGAGCGAGGAGGTGGACGATCCGTGAATGCCCATCTTGTGCTCGATCCCAACGCAAGCCACGTCGTTATCGACCAGTTCTCCGTTCTCATCCGGGCGAAGCCTGGGCACGAGAAAAATGGAAATCCCCCTGGTGCCTTTGGGTGCTCCATCGACCCGGGCGAGCACCATATGAATGATGTTTTCGGTGAGATCGTGCATCCCGGAGGAGATGAACGTCTTCTGGCCGCTGATTTTGAAGGTCCCGTCCGGCTGGCGTTCCGCCCTGGTCCTCAGAGCTCCGACATCGCTCCCCGCGCCGGGTTCCGTGAGGCACATGGTCCCGGTCGACTCGCCTGAGAAAAGATTTTCCATGTAAAGTTCCTGAAGCTCCGGCGTCCCGAACGTCTGGAGAAGACGCGCAGCCCCGTGGGTCAGTCCCGAGTACATTTGGAGCGACCAGTTGGCCGCGCCAAACATTTCAGTGCAAGCGGAGGCCAATACGGTCGGCAAACCTTGGCCGCCCACATCGGGCGATTCGGACATTGCCAGCCACCCCCCTTCCCTGTAGAGCCGGTATGGCTCGTGGAATGAATCCGGGACCTTGACCTTCCCGTTCTCGAAACGGCAGCCTTGCTCGTCCCCTTGTTTGTTCGACGGATAGTAAGCCCGCTCGGCCAGTTTTGCGGCCTCCTCCAGGACCATATCGAACGTTTCCTGTGAAAAATCGGCGTAAAGAGGGTACTTACACAGCCCCTCCATTCGCAACTGTTCATAGAGCACAAACTTCACGTCCCTTTCATCAACAAGCAGTTTCATTCCTATCTCCTTCCCGCCGGCAGCGCCGACATAATAGGTTGTCCAACTCGTTCCCCAACCGGGCCGTCAGGCGCAAGAGCGCCCGCACCCCGGCCGATGCCGTTGGTAAACAGATCCATCAACGGCCCGGCAAGGGAGACCAGGTTATATTTCATGCCCGACATCACCCACGTTGAAACCACCTCGTCGAGGGCCCCGAAAATAAGATGGCTAACCAGCCTTGCGGGAATCTCATTTCGAAATGTTCCATCACGCCGGCCGTACTCGACGATTTCCCTGATCAAATCCAAATACTGCTGAAGTTCGCCTTTGACTTTTTCACGCATGAAACGGCCGCTCTGACGCAACTCGACCTGAAAGCAGGCAGCCAGGTCAGGGTTCTCTTTGAACTTCGTCAGGTGCAGCCGCACGAGACATTCAAGGCGCGCTCCTCCATCCTCCTTTTCCATGATGGCCTCGCGAACCTTGGAATTGATATCCTGCATCCTCACCTCGAAAATCGAAATGAGAAGGTCTTCCTTATTCTTGAAGTACAGGTATACCGTTCCGGGCGCCACTCCCGCTTCAGCGGCTATTTCCGAGACCTTCGCCTTGAAGAAGCCCTGTTGGGCAAATACCTTGACGGCAGAGTCGAGGATCCGGAGGTGTTTATCTCCTGTTTTGAACCGCATGGCAAATCCCCCGAAAATGGTCCCGGGTCACAACGGGCCCATCAAACTTGAATGGAAAACGCAATAGATCTTTGAGCGGCAGATGAGAAAAAGAGCTACCACAAGAGAGAGAGAAAGAGAAAGCGAGCGAGCGAACGAGAGCTGGTGGTAACGAGATGGGCCCGAGCGACCAGGGCGACATCACACTTTTATAATGAATGAACCGTCATTCATTATAAAGTCCACATATACCGCCTCTTTTCTCAAGTTGTCAAGAAAATTGTAAGATGATTTTAAGAAGATTTTGAGCGGGGAAAATTTGTTCTTCTTCAAGGGCAGGCAGAGGGACATAAATTTTTCATCAACCCCTCGTTTTGAAACTTCTCACGATCTCAAAGGCCACTTTGCCATGATTGCCAAAACCTGCACATGAAGTCTTATCGCCATTGACGCCCCTGTGGTCTATTGCGGTCGGGCTACTCGCAGGACTTCGGATCGTAGGTGCGGATGAAGCCGCCGGGACCTTCTATTCCTGCTCACTGCTCCTCGCGTAGCGCTAGAACCAAGCGGAGTAATTTGCCGGGGTTAGCCTCCTGAAACAAAGGGAATCCAGATGTCTCTTAGGCGGAAACTAGAGCTGCGGTGTCTCTTACCTTTTTCGATCCCGTCCCAATTTCATAAAAAAAAGCAGCCGGGAACCTTTCTGGAAAACTACGATGTTGGGCTGTGGGCCACAATAGACTTGTGACACCTCCAGTTGTGCCACGGGAATCATATACCAAGCTTATAAAAGAATATCTTATTTCTCATAGTTGCATCTTTTAAAATCTTATCCCAGCTAAGTACTTCGATGTACAAGTTGATGCTGTCGTGCCACTGAAACCATCCTTGGTGGTCTGGCATTGGCTTAAAATTTTTAATTTTTTCTAGCCATTTTTCCATCTTCTTTGTTACATCGCAAATAACATATCCGTAATACGGAGTATTAGATCCAAGAAGGATCTTGCGTCCATCGGGTGTTTTGAAATCACCCTCAATTATGTCATTAACATATCTTACGACCTGCTCCACGGGATCTTCATCTTCCGAAGGATTAGCAAAGTCATCCCGCATGGGTTTTTTGAACTCAAAGACATGAATCGGGTTACTCGGTTCATTATCATCCCTAAATGCCACTCGATGATTGTAAACAAGCAAGTCAAGCCTATCTGACTTTGGTCCGTTCAATGGCAAATCGGATGTTACTAATGAAGTAAAGTTCAGCCTCTCATCGAGAATCCAGAGATTATGATCTTCGAACCGTGTTCTGTTAGTGTCGCCTTTTCTTGGAAAAATGATATCATGGACAACTCCTTCCGAGGAGTATTTTCCATTTGGTCCAACTTCTAAGCTTTTCTTGAAGATATCCAGCACACTACGTCTTAAAGCAACATAGTGAATCAAATCATTCTTACTATTCTCTGAAAGGTTTGCAACAATCTTCGCGGCGCTATCCTTAAGCATCTCTGGAGTTGTATTTTCGGCGAGCAATTTATTCACTTCTTGTCTGATTGTAACCTCTTGTCTAAATTTCTCAGCCTGTAATGTAGATTCAATTTCTTCTTTTGACGCATTAAATGGCATGTCAGATAGATCCACGTCTTTCAGGATTTGGCGGTGCCATGGGGCCTCCTCATCAACATAAGTATTGACGCGTTCTCGCTTTTTTTCTTGTCGAGCAGTAATCTCTTCCCCAATTGCCTCTTTAGCTATGGCCGATGCTTTTCTTTCTATCTGATTTTGAGAAATCCCATAGAACAAATCATTATCTCTCACGAACTCAAAACAACCGCGCTCTAATGATACGTGCCTATCAAGGTATTTGCCAAAGACATACGCTTTGATGATGTAGTTTTTTGCTCTTACGCTCTCTCCGTCGTGAATTCTGTCGTAAAATTCGTCATTAAATTCTGGAATGTGATTGTGTATAGGTGTTTCTGTAACCTCCCGTTTATTGGCCACCAAGCTGATCTTGCTCTTTTGAGCCCTTGGACTATAATATTTGAATACTCTTACACTAAAATCTTCAACACCTTTCTGCCCTATCAAACTGAAGGTATCACCTGATATGGGAAGCTCTTTAATGAAATCCCCCAACTCATTGTTAACATATTCATTTAATACAAACGAATCGGATCTATCATCCTCAGTAATTGTGATTACAGGACATTCATAATTCTTGGTTATAAAATACGGAAGGATTTTTTCTACAATATTTCTAGCAATGATTGGGAGCGTTTTCTCTTGAAAAGTGCTTTTAACAGGAAATAATCTGACTATGCTACCGGTATCCGTTGACTCTGACGGAACCACATTCTCGCCGACAATAATGTCATTGCCCTTCCCCATGGAAAAGGTTCTTTTTTTGAAGGTATTGCCATGTCTAAAGTGGCTTTCTACGCTGAAATCCTGAAAATATTTAAGACAGATAAATCTTCCGAACCCCTTTCCACCTTCCTCAATTTTTTGGTCAGTATAAAGTGTGTCAAATGCTTTCGTGTTTTCGTCTGTGAAACCAATGCCATTATCGGTGACGGCAAAACCTTCAACAGCCGGAATACCGTCGAACTCGGTTTGTGTCGATCGCTGGACCACAATCGTTATCTTTCCGTTTCCCTCTTTTTTCGAGTCGATAGCTTGAATGCCATTGACAATCAGTTCGACAAGAGGAGAGTAAACTGAAGTGGTCCCTGTCTTTATGTTATCCACTGCACGCTTAATATTGATGAAGCTCATTTTATTCCCTCAGCAAATGATCATTGCGGGAAACTTATCCCATCTATTCTCATACCCCTTGATCGATCCCCAATCTAGGCCGAAACCTTGCACCGCAACGCCAGGCACGGTGCGGGGCGGTTTTTCAGAATAGAGGCAATCTACTTTCGAGTGTACAGTTATTGATAAAAGACATTCCACGAGCACATGCTTGCTACTCTCGTTTCTGAAATTCTGATTCCACAACCGAGTAAGTTACAAACTTATTTATTGCTGTAACAATGCTGTCCAACAGTTTCTGGTCGCCCATTGGGTTGATATCCGATGAATATTGGTCGAAATGTAGCTTACTCGGTTTAGCATTGTTAATTCTTGATTGTCTTGGAGTAAAAATGATGTCAACCAAGTGTTCATCGTAATGATCTGATTTTATAAGGTCGAACATAATCTGAAGTGTAGGGTCTGGGACACCAGGATCCAAAAATGCACGGTTTTGGACTATAATACAGGATGATCCATCCTTAAACGTATAGCTACGAAGCTGTGCACCCAAAGTGCGAGTCTGCCCTCTTAAATCGAATGGAGTTACATCTATAATGGCAGGCTCGCCTTGCTCAGATTTTTCAATCTTAACTATCAAGCCATCTCGTCTCAAAGCGTCCATGCGATGATCAAGTTCCGCTAGAATAAAGCTTCGGACTGGAATCAGTCTGACGTTGTAGTCAGCCAACAATCTATCACTTTCTTGATTGATTTTGCTCCTTTCCTCTTTTCTCTAAGGCAAAGTTTTCCTTAGTTCGTCTATGAAGTTACTGCTGTCATGGCTTGTCAATTTATCGATTACCGTCCTTTGGAGAAGAAGGTATTCTTGAAGCATCTTCTTATCGTTGCCCTGCTCTGCACGCATTCCAGGCAACAAGTCCAATCTACTTTTTTGTACAGCAGAGGTTGCTTCGCTACCTGCTGCTGACCACCAAGCACACGCTGTAAGAATTACCGCAGCGATTTCAAGAAGTGTAAAAATCTTTTTGGACATCATTCTTTTGATGCCGATCAAGCCTACGGTAATACCAAAGGCAAATGACCCAGCAAAAAATAGTGCTGTACCTGAAAACCAAGCTTCTAATGGCGGCATCATGCCTCCTTATCTCTATTTCCAAGCCATTCACTGATGAGAACCTAAAATCATTTTGCATCCCATTGATTCTCTTTCGAATATTGCCATAGCGCCTGGTCGAGTGTCCTCATGTCCATATTGACACGCCTCGACAGCTTCCTGCAAAAGTCTACATAAGGCCACCAGAACTCGAAAGAATATTGAGCCGGAACGTCCAGCGATACCGACCATAGTGCTCGAAAGTCCAATATGGGGTATGGTTCTTTATGGAAGAAATGCAAGATGACCGAAGCTGTAGGCCATCGGACACCGTCAAGGTTGGTCAGGACTTCGATGCGCGCTCGCTCGGTTGTCGCACTAAAAGAAAATCCTGTAATTTCTCTAACATATGCCTCCGGGTTCTTTTCTATGTGTCCTGCACTGCGAGGGGCCTTCCATTGCGCAATTATCCTCAATTCGTCTTTTTTCATGAATCCCCGCTCCGCAATAGCCTTTCTTACAGCAAGGACCGGATTATCCTGCAAGGGATATTGGTACCGAGTAACAAGCAATGGAAGCTCGCTCTCTGGGCATCGCAATTTGGGATTCATTTTAGTCCTCGCATCTTCAAACGATGACTCACTAAAGACAGTATACATGGTATGAGGAAAAAATTCTGGTGAAAAAATCTTGGGTTGTGACACCTACCCGATAACGCTAGTATAATGCCAAAAGGAGGGAAAACCTTGTTCGAATTAGAATTTCGTGACGGCCATAAACTCGTTTGGTTGGACGGAAAGTTTGTCGGAGAGATAGAAAACGTTGAAGGAGGTTATCAGTTTTTCTCACAGGGGGAGGCACAAGCCAGGGTTTTCCTTGAATTGCGCAATCTAGAGAAGAAAGGAGGCAGCCCTTGAAACTGGAAATTGGCGATGAATTTCGAATCAAGTACGGGCGATGGAGGTAGCGACTCAATTCCAGGAGATAGTACTCCTTGTCCACTACGATGGTCTTGTATCTCCCCTGAAACAGGTGTCCGCTCCGCTTCCTCTTGATGTTTGTATATGTCGTGTAGGAACCGTTCAGGTAATGCATTATCCTGCTCAGATTTTTCTCAGGTGTTTCGACGATCAAGTGATAGTGGTTCGTCATAAGCACATAAGCGTTCAAAAGAAAACCAAGTTTCTCCTTTGCTTCGCCCGGGTATTTCTTGAATTTAGCGTAATCCTTCCCGGAGAAGAATATTTTGCTCCGTTCATTACCCCGCGCTGTAACATGATAAACAGCCCCTTCACATTCTATCCGCACCGGCCTTGCCATTTTTCCATCCCCTGCTCGGGTTTTCAGGGATAGTTTACGCCATAATTTTCTACTTTCAAGGCTGACCCCTTTTCTTTTCTCATGGAGGAAAAGAGTATGAGCAACGACGAGTTCAATCAGAAAAGACCGCTCGGATTTGGCGGTTTTTTTGCCCGGCAAGTGAAAATCATCGAGGATTGAGGTAGATGGAATGTATCGTCAGCAGGGTTGAGATTGCTCAACGAGGAGTCTCAACTTGTCAGTGTGTTCTTTCAGCACCGCTGAGTCAACATATTAAAATCATTCTCGTTATGCACTCCGGCCACATCGGGATTTCTCACGTGGCAAGCAGTGCCTACAGGCCAGAAGACAACAAGGGGCATTAGCGGGCGATATATTTATGTTTCACAATCCAGTCTCCTCTTCAACGGACTATTTGCGTCCGATGGCCCCACCAGCTTGCTGAACGCATCTTTTGTACTCTTTGGTTTTTTTCCCGAAGTGATCAGAGCAGAATTCTTCGGGTGTTATGGATTCGTTCCGTTTCAAACTTCGTGTAGCGTCCTGAGAATTTTTCTCTGACGGGATACCTCCTGTTGAAGTTCCTGCGTCGTTATTGAATTTTTCCTCTGTCGGGATACCTCCTGTTGAAGTTCCTGCGTCGTTATTGAATTTTTCCTCTGTCGGGGCTTTGCCTGTAACGGAGTCGAACTGTTCCTGTGTCTGACCATAACTGACGACTGGAAGAAATAAGAGAATGATTGCTACAATGATACCTCTTCTGAGCGATGATTCCATATCTTTCCGTCCTCCAGGAATTGTGAGTAACAGCACCCTAAAATCTTCCCCTTTCCCCCTTTTAGCACTTCCCCTGAAATTTTAAAGAGCTTTTTAAGATGGGATTCTTCCAGTTCGTCCGGTCTGGAACTCATAAAAAACAAGACTCGGTGCGCTCTATCCTGTGAGTAGTGGCGGCGGAGTTTTTCAGCCAGCTTGGCGGCCGTAAGCTCCCAGGCCTACCCTGTACCTACCTTTTTTTCATAGTCCAGAAGGTCCATCAGAGATTCAGATAAGCTCTCCTCGTTGTTGAGAAATGGAACGCCAAAATCTTCGCTGTTTTCGAATCATTTGTTTACCGAATCGCAGCAAACTGACTCTTTCGAGATTGGCAAGGAACATTGACTTCCCCGTGCTATGAGCCTTTGATTTTTGCCGTCCCCTCCACTTTGTCTTCTCGCCCATTACAGGCCCATCATTATCACCTGAACCCCTAAACTCTGACAGGCGGGAAGCAGGCTATAGACTTCAGGGATGGAGGTAAGTCCTGAAATCGCAGAAACCGGTACCACTGCAAGCACTCCGCTCGGGGTCGGACCACGCTAAAGTGTGACTACCCTTGGAAAGAGTGCTCCGGATTGCCCGCTTTTGAGGCTTAAAACGTGGTTTTCGATCCCCAAATAGCCTCTTTTACTGCGACTGTATCCGAGTATCGGGCTTCTCTGACCTCACCAAAAGTGCCTGGTATCGAGAAGTTGAATCTGGTTTTTCACCAATCACTGTTCGTCGCAGAGCGATGTGGCCTCACAAAGCGCCCTCACAAAAAACACAAAAAATCGGGCGCGAACTTGAAGCATCGGGCGTGCTTCCACTGTGTACAGCGCGAACCCGAAACGAAGTGAGGGTTCCGGCCGCGAACTGGGCACTCACGAAAGATCGTGCCCGGACTTGAAGCATTAACCAACGGCTGGAGTATTAAGCCCGGACCTGAACGAAGTGAGGGTGCGCCCTCACAAAAAATCGGGCGCGAACTCGAGGCATCTCACATGCTTCCGAACGATTAGCGCGAACGCAAGCGAAGTGAGCGTTCAGCGTTTAACGAGCTTCCTCGATGTTACCCGCGAACCTGAAACCTTGTGAGGGTGCGGCCTCACAAAAGATCGGCCGCGAACTTGAAGCGTTTAACGCGCTTCCTCGATGTTACCCGCGGACCCGAAACGAAGTGAGGGTTCACCAAGAGGAGTTATTTTTGCTGCTTCCCGCTCCCTGCTCCTCGCTCCTCGCTACCGTCTTTTTTGCCTCTTCTGGTTGCCGCTTCTATTGCCACTTCTATTGCCGCTTCTGGTTGCCGTTTGGCAGAGTAGAATATTTGCTGATAAAATAATTAGAACGAATTGATTGAGGGATTCAGGCATTTGGTTTCTCACTATTCACCGCTCACTGTTCACTGATCACTGCGAAGCCGTTGCCGTTTGGCAAAGGAAAATCACTTTGCAGTACAATATTGCCAATCAGATGTCGAATGTACCGGGGAGTTGAAATTGGCTTTTCACTGTTCACCGTTCACTGTTCACTGCTCACTGTCCACTGCTCACTGTTCACTGCGAAGCCGTTGCCGTTTTGCAGGTCCAAATCATCCCGCGGTATAATATCGCCGGACTAAACAGGGTATCGGGTTGCGGGTTTCCACTCAGTCCTCAGCACTCAGTCCTCAGTCCTCAGTCCTGCGGCCTCACAAAAGATCAGCCGCGAACTTGAAGCATTCCACGCGCTTCCAGAACGCTAACCGCGAACCCGCAACGTAGTGAGGGTTCAGTCCTCAGCACTCAGTCCTGAGTTGATGGAAACAGTTTCCCATATGTTTCCCATATGTTTCCAAGGTGTTTCCATATGTTTCCATATGTTTCCATGGCACAGAAAAGGATTGAGTGCATCGGCTGGCAAGCCGCTTTCTCGGCTTGCGCCCTCAGAAAAGATCGGGCGCCGAACTATACGCGTCAAGTGCGGCGCATGCGTATAGCGCAAACCCGAACAAGGTGAGGGTTCGCCCTCCTTCCCCGGACCGCCGGCCCAACGTCTCGATCGCGTTTCGCGGCCCGCGTCGTCGAGTGGAAAATGTTTGTCGTGCTCGTTTTGACTCAACCGGGCTATGATGGCAGTAAACCAAAAATTCCCATGATGTTTCCAGGATGTTTCCATGGCAAAGAAAAAGATTAATGATGACACACTCTTACAATTGATCCGGGATGGAAACAGCCCGGCCGAGGCAGCGCGCCGGCTTGGAGTAGGTCGGGCGGCGGTCTCCAAGCGCTTGAA
>JBEKPW010000104.1:0-22070 GCA_049520315.1 Syntrophobacteraceae bacterium | reverse complement strand
GGCCTGGCAGCGGCGGAGGCCGCAATCGGCCTGAGCATCATTCTGGCCCTCTACCGCAAAATGCACTCGATAAACATCGAACGTGCTCAGAGGCTGAAAGGATAGAACCGCTATGGGCGCATTCATTAGAGATCCCATCCTGCTCGCGACCGTTCTGGGTACAAATCTTCCATTTTTATCGATGGTTGCAATTCTGCTCTTCACAAGATCGAATCCCAAACTCTCCAGCAGAATCTCGGTGGGGGCAATCGCCACTGCTGCGGTCTGTGCGATTTTCCTGCTGGCAAAGCTCTACAGCGCCTCGCCTCTGCAATACCAGACCCTCTGGCTTAGTTCGGGAAAGTTAAACATCGCCTTCGGCTATTATCTTGACCCGTTGAGTCTGCTCATGCTGACCATTGTGGGCGTCGTTTCCTGTCTCGTGCAGATTTATTCCCTGGGTTATATGGCGGGCGACCCCGGATATAGCCGCTACTTCGCATTTCAGTCCCTTTTCGCCTGGGCCATGATGAATATGGTCATTGCAGGCAGCATGCTCCAGTTGTTTATTTTCTGGGAGATGGTCGGTCTTGCGTCATATTTTCTGATTGGTTTCTACTACGAGAAATGGAGCGCCTCCCAGGCTGG
Organism: Syntrophobacteraceae bacterium; assembly: GCA_049520315.1. Taxonomy (GTDB): domain Bacteria; phylum Desulfobacterota; class Syntrophobacteria; order Syntrophobacterales; family Syntrophobacteraceae; genus SbD1. Next base: position 21,443 of record JBEKPW010000104.1, on the reverse strand, counting down.
TAAGAAGGCCTTCGTAATGAACAGGGTTGGAGACGTGGGCTTCTTTCTCGGTCTGATCTGGCTTGTCATCGGCTTCGGCAACCTGGGAATTCCGGAGCTCAATCACGCCGCAAGCACTCAAGCTCTGCCCCAGAACCTCCTTACCGTCTCCGCCCTTCTGATCTTCTGCGGCGTTGTCGGCAAGAGCGCCCAGTTCCCGCTGCTGACCTGGTTGCCCGATGCAATGGAAGGCCCCACTCCGGTCAGCGCCCTTCTCCATTCTGCCACCATGGTCGCTGCCGGCGTTTACATGTTCAGCAGGATTTTTCCCTTCTTCGCCGCTTCCCCCGACGCCATGGCGATTGCCCTTGTAATCGGTACGGTTACAATGCTGCTCTCCTCTACCATGGCGATGGTTACATACGATCTTAAACAGGTCTGGGCTTATTCGACAGTGAGCCAACTCGGAATGATGGTGATGGCGCTCTCGGCCGGTGGATATTTCGCCGGCGTTTTCCATCTCACGACCCACGCCGGCTTCAAAGCCCTTCTCTTTCTGTGCTCCGGCATATTCATCCATGAATTCCACACTAACGACATGCGGATCATCGGAAAGCAGGGGGGCCGCAAACTGAAAATACCCATGGTATGCATGGCGATAGGCGCTCTTGCGCTCTCTGGATTTCCCGGGTTCTCCGGTTTTTTCAGCAAAGAGGCTATCCTGGGAGTTCTTGCCGCTCAGCCGAATAAAATCTGGCTTGCAGCCGGGCTTTTCGGGGCTTTTCTGACCGCCTACTACAGCTTCCGTCTGATTTTCCACATTTTGCTGCCCAAAGGCGGGATCGAGGAAAAGCATCATGACGCCCACGCTCAATCTGCGCACGAGCATGAAGATGAGCACCACGGCTACATTTTCTGGGCAATGGCCATCCCGGTTATGATCCTTGCCTGTGTGACGCTTGTGTTGGGCTGGGCCGAGCATCCGATCGAACAGTTTCTGCTCGGGCATGCAGTTGAGGGCCACCCTGTCCAGCATGTCGCCGAACACGGCGGCGGAAGCGACTTGCTCCTCATGGGGATGGGGATTTCGGCCGGTGTTTTCGGCATCATTTTGGCCTGGTTTGAATATGGAAGAAAAGGGGCCAGTCGCAACGGGTTTCTCAGCTACTTTCCCGCGATTTGGAAGCTTTTCGACTACAGATGGTTCATAGACATTTTCTACCGCAAGAGTCTCGACACGTTTATCTATGGCGGCCTTACATCCATCTTCACCAAAAACGACCGCCGCATAATAGACGGCGGTATCGATGGGCTCTGCTTTTTTACCGAAGGCAGCGGGCGTGTTTTCAGCTTCCTTCAGTCGGGAATGCTTCAGTACAATCTGCTGATAATGGTATTGGCGGCCGGGGCCGCTATTCTCTATTTCCTCATTTAGGAATTTAGGGATTCGGGAATTTGGTTTCTCACCATTCACTAGTCACGAGTCACTATTCGTCGCGAAGCGATAGAACCAAGAGGAATTTATGGCAATGTCCGGTTTTCCGATCCTCACCGCTATCCTTATGTCAACGGTTTTGGGATTGCTGACGATCCTCTTTATCCCGCCGGAAAAAACCAAGCTGATAAAGCAGGTCAGCCTTGCCTACGCATCGATCGGACTGGTCCTCTGCATCGTGCTCTATTTTTCATACGATCAACAGAAGGGCGGACTTCAGTTCGTTGAGCGGGTCCTGTGGGTAAAGAGTCTTGGAATATACTGGTTCAACGGCGTCGACGGGATTAATCTCCCCATGCTGCTGCTTACTTCCGTGGTCCTGTTTACCGGCATCTGGACGATGTGGGAACTGGAATACAGGGCAAAGGAATTTTTTGCGCTCATGTTCCTCCTGGTCGCCGGCGTCTACGGCATGTTCATGTCGATGGACCTTTTCTGGATGTTCGTCTGGTATGACGTTTCGCTTTTTCCGATGTACCCGCTGATCGCCATCTGGGGAGGCACGCGTAAAGAATATGGCGCAATGAAGCTCACGCTGTACCTGCTTGCCGGAAGCGCCCTTATTCTGCCCGCAATCATCTATCTCTGGGTGCAGGGCGGAGCTCATACCTTCGATCTGTTCGAGCTTCAGAAAATCGGCTTCAGCGTCTTCGACCAGAAACTGACTTTCGTAATGCTCTATTTCGGGTTCGGGATACTTGCCGCCGTATGGCCGTTCCACACATGGTCACCGGTGGGTCACGTCGCGGCTCCGACCGCAGTGAGCATGATTCACGCCGGCGTGCTCATGAAGCTTGGCGCTTACGGGATCCTGCGGATCGCGATGACGCTTTGCCCTGCCGGTCTGTCGTACTGGTCGGATCTTATGGCTCTTTTGGCATGTATCGGGATCGTTTATGGGGCGCTGGTCGGTCTTGCGCAGACCGACTTGAAATATGTTATCGGCTACTCCAGCGTGTCTCACATGGGAGTAGTCGGACTGGGACTTGCGACTATGTCCGTAAACGGCATAAACGGGGCGGTTTTTCAGATGTTTGCCCACGGCGTCATGACGGCCCTTTTCTTTTCCTCTGTCGGCTATATCTATGACCGCACGCACACGAAGATTATTCCCGACCTGGGAGGATTGTCGAAAACAATGCCGGTTGCCTCCTCCTTTTTCATAGTCGCCGCTCTGGCAGGTATAGGCGTGCCCCTTATGGCGAGCTTCTGGGCGGAATTACTCGTTTTCATCGCCGCTGTTAAGGCTTTCCCGATCGGTGGTATCGCGGCGCTCGTCGGACTCATAATCAGCGCACTGTTCATGCTTCGGGTCGTGCAGAAGACCTTTTACGGGGACAAGAACCCCAGGTGGGAGCACATTCCCGATGTCCCGGGGTTTCTTGCCGTACCTCGAATCGTATTGGTGAGCATCATCCTGTTCTTCGGAATGTTTCCCAAGATTATGCTCGACGTTATTCAGAGCACGGTAATTCCGTTTGTAAATCGGTTCTAAAGGCGAGGTAAACGGAACGTGATGACGGATTTTATACTTTTTCTCCCCGAGTTATTATTCATCTTTGCCGCTCTTCTCTTTTTTATGTTCTCGTTGAAAAAGACGGCGGACCCGGCCGGGTTTCACAAGTGGGCGGTCGTGCTTGCTGCAATCGGGTTGCTGGTCACGGTTGCTTCGTCGCGCCAGACGGGAATGCTGTTTTTCGACTGCTACCGCGTGGATCTGTTCAGCCAGGTTTTCAAAGTCCTGCTGGCCCTTGGAACCATCTGGGTCATTTTCTCATCCAGCGAGCTCAAGGGAATCAATCCCAGGCAGCATGCCGAGTATTACTTCCTCATCTTCGTCTGCACGCTGGCCATGATGATGCTGGTCAGCTCGGTTGAGCTACTGACGATTTACGTCTCAATAGAGCTTTCCTCCTACTCCCTCTACCTGCTGGTTCCAATGCGGCGAAATGCCGACCAGTACGTTGAAACAGGCATCAAGTATTTCATGGTCGGAGTTACGGCCTCGGGCCTGATGCTTTTCGGCATCAGCCTGCTTTTCGGCATGGCGCACACCACATACGTGCCGCAACTGATCAAAACGCTGCCGGCTATCATCACACAGCCCGGAGCCATTGTCGGACTGATACTTGCCCTGTCCGGGTTCTTTTTCAAGCTGGCCCTCTTTCCGTTCCATATCTGGGCGCCCGACGTTTACCAGGGGTCTGCGAACCAGGTCACCACTTATATTGCAACAGCATCCAAAATGGCCGCTGCGGCAATGATTATCCGCTTTGCCGGCCTTTCTGCCGGTGGCAGTCCTGGAATGATAAAGCTGCTGATCGTGCTTTCCATCGCGTCGATGACTTTCGGAAACCTGGTCGCGCTCATCCAGAAGGACATAAAGAGGCTTTTGGCATACTCCAGTATCGCCCACGCGGGATATATGCTTATCGGGATACTTTCGCTTTCGGGGCGCGGCTATGCCAGCGCGATCTACTACGCGGCCGCTTACCTTGTGATGAACTACTCGGTGTTCATGGTCATCATGAAGCTCGCCGACGATGGGCACAACCTGCAGATAAAGGAACTGGCGGGCCTTCATAAACGCTCCCCGCTTCTCGCCATGACTCTTATGCTCGGCCTGTTCGGACTCGCCGGAATCCCTCCTACAGCGGGCTTTACGGGGAAATTCCTGGTGTTCGCCGCAGCCCTCGAGAAGGGCTACCTATTTCTGGTCATCATCGGCATGATAAACGCGACCATATCGCTCTATTACTATCTTGTAGTCATAAAGGCGGCTTATCTGTTGAAACCGGTGCATGAATATCCCGCAGTGCATGTAGACGCCTGGACGCGCTGCATGAGCATCATCCTGGTGATCATGACTATATACCTTGGCATCTTTCCCGATCAGTTCGTCTCCCTAACGGAAGCGGCCGCAAAGACTCTGTTCTGAGAGTTTTTAGTTTTTGGTTTTGAGTTTTTAGTTAAGCCCAGTTTTCTTCTTACGCTCTTCGTGTGTCCTTCGTGGTCTTCGCGATCCCGCCGGCAGCCCCGACTGGTTTAGACGTGACTTAAGGAGCTTCAATGAGATTTCGCTTTATCCGGCGCCTTTCCATCCTCTTACTCCTGTTAATCCTGTCTACGGCTTCTTCGGCCTTCGCGGAGAAGTGGTCTTTCGCCGCTTTTTCGGACAATCGTAACTTCGAGGCCGGCTACCGAAACGTTCTCGAAGATATCAATTCCGGCGGGCCTGCCGATCCAAAGTTTCCAAGACCGGACTTTGCCATTGCCGTGGGCGATATCGACCCTGTTAAGAGGACCCTCCAGATTTTCAGGGAAACAGTCGGGCCGAAAATGGCCTTCATCCCGGTGCGCGGCAATCACGAAGCTCCCGAAGACGTCCGATTTATTCTAAAAGATATACTGCCCTCCGAACAGCCGCCGGCGCGAGTTTACGACAGCGAAAGCGTGACGTTTTGCTACGACTGGAAAAATGTCCGGCTGATCGTCATAGATCAGTATGCGGCCTACGCAAAAGACCTGAGCAATAAAACATTTCTTGATTGGCTGGAAAGGGCCATAGTTTCCGCAAAGAATGCGGACCACGTATTTATCGCGTTCCACGAACCGCACTTTCCGCCTGTTTTGCACTCGGACCCGTCCTGGAGTCTGCTCCTCAAGCACTCCGGCAAGGTCAGGGCCGTGCTCTGGTCACATACTCACTTCTATGGCAGGCGGTATGTTTCCGGTTCGCATGGCGGAATCGAGTTGATCAATACGGGAGCCGCCGGCAATACCGGCCACTCAGACGGTATGAATACCTTTGTGCAGATCGGCATTGACGGTAAAGTCGCCGCCTTCCGGGCGGTCCAGGCGCCGGACAAGACGAAGGATTTCAGAGTCACCGATAGCTGGAAGGTCAAGGCCTCGGAAAACTGATTGATTCATCGCGAAAAGCTGCGGCCGGTTAGGAGAATTCAAGAAAAGCCATGACACGGTTGGGCCGCTGAATGGGAAAAGCTGGCGGGAGTTGAACCCGCCGCCTTGCTTTCATGCAGCTTGATTGTCCGGGCTGGCCTTCCCTTTTTCGTGGAGCAACATGAATCTGGAATGTGGTTTCTCGTCCGACGTACCGATGAAGTCCATCACGAACATCTATTTGATTTGATGGAAGAAGCACAAAACCATGAACAAAAATAGAAAACCTTCCAACCCATGCATGCAGGCGACGCGCGGGGGAGCGCCCTGAGCTTTCAGCCGGACCCCGCTGTGCTTTCTCTTACGCCATTCCATTACTGTGGATGATCAGCCGGTAAAAAATGGGGGGGCGGCCACAGGATCAGGCCAAAGGAAATACCTGAATTAACGGCCAAAAGATTGAAACAAGGGGCGATTTTCGGTCTTAGAAGGTCAAATATTATACCTCAGATCGGCTCGGGATGCTCTAATCGTTTTGAGTCCCTTCACGGTCCCTTGACAGTAGACCCTGAATTGAATATCTGTTTGATGCGTGAAATAGTTTGACTCCTCACGAACGTCATTTCTTATTCGGGTTCAAACCCGGGGTCAGCTATGCTCTCGCTTTGATTATCGTCGCATTGATCAAGGAGCCCTTACGCAATGTATGCCCGCGACATCATGAGTCCCCGGTTTCACACCCTCAGCCCCGCAAACAGCATTGCCGAAGCGGTAAAGATGTTCCATATCGCAAGCGTGGAAGAACAAAAAAGAATCTTCGGGCTTATGGTCATCGATGAGAAAGACCAACTCGTTGGAATGCTTTCCATGTATGACATAATTCTTTTTGTCCAGCCTAAGCACATTCATGTGTGGAGTGAAATAGAAGATCTTGAGGCCCAGGCAATTTTCGGCGAACTTCTTGATCGCGTTAAATCGGTTCGCGTCTCCGATATCATGACCACCAATGTAGTGACGGTCAAACCGCATACCCACGTCATGGTTATCGCTGATTTGATGATTAAGCGGCACATCCGCCGCCTTCCTGTTGTCGATGGAAAGAATGTGGTGGGTGTCGTTTACATTTCAGACCTTTTCTATCATTTGCTCGAAAAATTTCTGTGAACTCATGCCAATTGTCAGCACGCGAGATATTTTGAAGGGACTCCTTGTCGAAGAAGCTATGCGTCGGCAGGTAATCCAGTTGTCCCAAGATGTTTCGTTGGATAAATGCATCAATCAATTGATCAAATTCAAAGTCAATGCGCTTCTGATCACTGATGAAACCAGATGTCCGGTGGGAGCAGTATCCAAAACCGACATTGTTGCAGCTTTCTACGGCGGCTTGTCCTTAGTAGAATCCCTGGCGATGGACATCGTGAATGGTCCCCTGCTCACTTGTTTCCCTGACGATGAATTGGGCGTTGCCTTGGACCTCATGCGCAGAAATGGTGTACATCAACTGTTCGTGCAGGGCGCAGAGCCATGCGCGCTGGTTGGGACTCTTTCATACTCGGATGTGGTCGCACTTCTTTATCGCTATTGCAGGGCATGTCCCAAAGGGGCAGTCCGCCGGTCGGAACTCACCGATCGTTTCGATCAGACACAGCTCTTAACCGTGCGGGACGCAATGAGCACGTCTGTAATATCAAGCCGGCAAGAAGATTCCCTGGCCAGGGTGATTGAAAGGTTGACAGCCCACCGCCTGGGCGCAGTCTTAATTCAAGATGCCAAGGGCTTGCCCGTTGGGGTAATTTCAAAGACTGACATTATTCTCGCTTATCATCACGGATCAAGCCTGGAAGTTGAGGCACGCTCCATCTTGAATACCCCCGTGGCATCCTGCGACGAGAAGTCGCTTCTGAGCGATGCAATCCGTTACATGTTTTTGAAAGACGTGCAGCGTCTTTTCGCATATGCCGGGGACCCATCGAGTATCGTCGGCGTACTATCTCTTTCAGACGCCGCACAGATCCGTTCCGGTTCCTGCAGGGCATGCATAGCCAGCCGAATTATTGCTGCTCCGTGAGTGCAAACTTGTGGCCACTTAGATGTTGGTTCCGGTTTGAGGGAATCGAAAGGCTTCATTGTTCACAGGATCTCATCGAAGCCCGTCGAGAATGTCCAAGCCAATGGATCAGACTCGAATTACAAATTTGTCCTTTCGTGGGGCTGCTTTTGGATGCTTGCCGTCGGGATACCCTAAAATGCAGGAACCCACGCCTATATAAGCGTCAGTGATACCCCACTTCCTCATTAAATCCTTGCCTTCACCGGTTTCAAACATCTGCTTTGTACGGTGAATCCAGCAGGATCCGACGCCCAGAGATGCTGCCGCATTGAACATATTGCCCAGTGCAAGACTGGCATCCTCAACTGGTGCGATCTTGCTCCTGTCCGCAAAAACGAGAACGACAGTCGGTGCATTGTAATAAGGGTCGATATCCGTTCCCAGCACGGCAGCATTCATAGCTGAGAGTTTTTTTAGCGTTTCCTTATCCTGGATAACAACGAAAAGAGCTGACTGCTGGTTTGAACCGCTGGGTGCGTACATTCCAGCCTCAAGAATAGCGTTCAACTCCTCTTCCTTAATCTGCGCAGGCTTGAATTTACGGATGCTTCTTCTTTCAAGAAGAGTTTTAATGGTTTCGTTCATATTGCTTCGTCTCCTTTAGGGATTATTAAAATCAAATTCCAATCATCTTGTCTAACATTTCCGGCTGGGCGGCGCCATAAATTCGGGCCCCACCGGATCCTTGATGATTTCCTGGAGGATCTGGTCAATAGCGCGCATGGAGGCTTCATCTGCCTGCCAGCCAAAAACTCCGGTTAGGGGGTCCATCTGGTCGGGCCGTCTGCCACCCCACAGGGCGATACCGGCGCCGTGGTCCAAAACCCAGCGCACTGCCAGGTGCAATACCCGGCGGTCAAACCGCTCCCCCGCCAATTGGTCAAGACGTTGCACGGCAGACAGATACTGGCCGAGACGCGGCTCCCTGAACTTCGGGTCAAACTTGCGCAGGTCGTCACCCTGATATTCTCTCGCGGCAGTGACTTTGCCGGATAAAAGACCCCGGCACAAGACCCCGTAGGTCATCAACGCCAGATGATTTTTTTTGCAAAAAGGCATGAGGTCCTGCTCGATTTCCCTTTCAAAAAGATTATAGGGCGGCTGCACTACATGCAACGGCCCACCCTGCTGGAATGCCTGGATTTGCTCAGGTGAAAAGTTGCTCACCCCTACAGCCCTTATTTGCCCATCCTTGAGGAACCGGTTCAAAACCTTGGCAGTTTCCTCGAAGGGTTCCAGGGGGTCAGGCCAATGCACGAAAAGAATATCCACGTAGTCGGTTTGCAAGTTTTTCAAAGATTCTGCAAAGTTGCGTCTAAGATAATCCGGTGAGCAATTGCGAAAGACTCGGCCGTCCTTCCAGTCAAGCCCGGTCTTTGTGGAGATGAAGACCCGATCCCGGCATTTTTTTTGGGCAAGAGCTTTTCCGACGATTTCCTCAGAACGGCCGAAGCCGTACACCGGGGCAGTATCTATGAGGTTGACGCCTTTCTCCAGTGCGGCATGAATGGTATTGATCGCCAGTTCTTCATCAGTTCCACCCCACATCCAGCCACCCATGGCCCAAGTGCCCAAAGCGATGCGGGAAACCTGCAAATCCGTGCCGGGAATCTTTGTGAATTCCATCTGTTCTTCCTTTCCTTCAGTCAATAACCGTATCGGGCCCCAGCTTCGGACCTCGCACGCCGAAAACCTTGAGGGGCGTTGATTTCCCCTTGGCTTTCAAGGGGTCCAACTCGATTGCATCGAAGTGGTTGCGTACTTTCAGATAAGTGTTTTCGGATATAAGCACCTGCCCCGGACCTGCAGCAGAGCAAAGCCTCGATGCGATATTTACCGCATCCCCGATAACCGAATAGCTCATGGTGCGCGTCGATCCGATATATCCCGCGACGAGTCGATCTGTGTTTATGCCGATGCCGATGCGGATCGGTTGCTTGCGGGCGGTGTTGTATCGGTCCAGGGCCGCTTGCATGTCCAACGCCGCCTGGACTGCCCGGCGGGGGTCATCGGAATGAGCCACCGGAGCTCCCCAGACAACCATGATCATGTCTCCCACGAACTTATCTACCGTGCCCTCGTAAGAGAAAGCGATCTCCACCATCATCTCGAAGAACTCGTTGAGCAAGATGAGGACCTCGGAGGCTTCCATTTTTTCGCACATGGAAGTGAAGCCGCGTATATCGGCGAAAAGAGTCGTCGCGATGCGTTCCTCTCCGCCTTTTTCCACCTTGAGCTTGCCGGAAACGACCATTTCGGCGAGGTCGGGGGAGAGCAGGCGCTGGAATCTTTCGCGCGTGGCGGCATCGGTCTCTATCTTTTTGGCCATTTCGGCCATCTTGATCAGGTTTGCCGTCTGCAGAGCGATATTGTTGAACAGGAGAAGGTCCTTCCTCGTGTATTCCATGACTGCCGCAGAGGACTCTATGACCATGATCCCGAGCAGTTCTCCTTCATACAGTATGGGAACGGCCATCGAGGAACGCACTTTCTGGCTGACGATTGAAACGGCGTCCTGAAAACGCTCATCGGCAAGGGCGTCGGCGCTTATTATTCCAACTTTATTCTCTTGAACCCGCTTGATTAAAGTCGAGGAAACGATCACCCTGTCTTTAGGCGTTCGTGTTTTGAACGCCTCGACAGTCATATCCCCCTTTGCATCCGCCATCAGAATTACGGCCTGGTCACACACCAAAACCTCAAAAGTGCGGGCAAGGATTCGATTGAAAATTCGGGTAAGGTTGAGCTCGAGGCCGATATCGCGCTGAAGTTCATGAGCAATTCGCAGCTTTTCGTAATCAGTGCGAAGAGCTTTCTCATCACTGATTTCCTTTTCCGGGAGAAAGCGGCTTCGCTGTAAAGATTTAAGGTAAATCTGATCGAACACTATGATCTGACATCGTTCGTCATCCAGCGCAACCAGGCTGCTCGCCATACCTAGCTGGAACATGCAGGATGTCGTGCCCAGAGAGATCTCGTCTCCATTTTGAAGACTTACGTCGCCCTGGATACGCTTTTTGTTGACAAAGGTGCCGTTCCGGCTGCCCAAGTCTTTGATACTATAATTGTCGTTCGGGTTTGCAAAAATCAGGCAATGCTGTTTCGAGACAAGCGGATCGGAAAGCTGCACCTGATTGGCTGGAGAACGTCCGACTGAGTTGAGCTTTTCCAGTGTGACTTCTCGAATCCCGTTGCTTTCTTTAATGATCAGCTTCGCCATACGACTCCATGAAGATAAGTTTCAGGCAGCCATGGATTCTATTGCCGGTAACGGAAGAGCGCCTGCGCACCTTGAATACTTTTCCCATCGAGATCAGCTGGTCTGGAAAATGTAGTCGGGAGCACGCAATTATTGTATCCTATTTTTCTGTACAATTCGCAAGGGTTTGCAATATGCTCGTAAAGCTGAACAGGAAAAAGTCCGATCTACTGGAAGTACTTCATGAAACCGCGCTCACAGAGCGTAAGAAGTTGTAAGAGATGGACCGGCATGTTTATCTTTGACGAGGGCGAGCGGTTTTATGTGCCTTGGCGGTCCCCTTTGGGCACTTGGATAATCCCTGCTCAAGGAGACTTCCAACCTGTTTGATTAACTGCACGTGAGAATTTCATGGTCAAGCGGGACAAGATTATTGGAAAGCATATCGATCATTTTACCGTGGAGTCCTTCATCGCTGAAGGTGCAATGGGCATGGTGTTTAAGGCCCACGATTCCACGCTCGCCAGAGTTGTAGCATTAAAGCTTATTCCCAAAGAATCCCAAAATGCAACGGATGCGGAAGCCCTTCATCGGGCAGAAGCTCAGAAAAGGCTTGTACACGAAGCTCAGACTGCCGGGAAGCTTGTGCACCCCAATATAGTAACCATTCACTCTTATGGGGAGACGGACCAATTTCAGTACATCTGCATGGAATATATTCAAGGGAAAACCCTGAGCGAAATTCTTAAGGAGCGTGGAGCTATTCCCGTAGAGGAAGCAATCCCCATTGTCGAACAAATTCTGCTGGCTCTTGAGGCTGCTCACAAGGCAGGTATCGTACACCGGGACATCAAACCCTCCAACATCATGATTACGGAAGACAACAGGGTGAAAGTCATGGATTTTGGCATCGCCAAGATTCCGTCACTTTCATTGACTGTCACCGGGATGGTTCTTGGAACTCCGTTTTATATGTCTCCCGAACAGATTTCGGGCAAAAAGGTGGATATTCGTTCCGATATCTTTTCTCTGGGTGCCGTGTTTTACGAACTGGTGACCGGCGGGAAACCCTTTGAGGCAGAAAATACGGCGACCCTCGTCTATAAGATTGTACAAATAGATCCGATTCCCCCAAATATCGTCAATGCAAACATTCCACAAGCGGTTGCCCATGTAATCTCCAGCGCCCTTGCCAAAGATGCTGCCAAGCGCTATCAGAAACCGGCGGAAATGCTAAGGGACCTGAAAGCGGTGGCCTCTGCCGCCCCAACAGATTCTGAGGCGCTAATAGCATCTCAGCCCTTTGATATAACCATGCTGGCTGATCAGTCGCAATCCGGTGCTCCTGCGATCGGGCATGTCTCTGCCCCCCATGGTTTCCCCTCTGAGCAGCAGATTGACGCCGTCGGGCCGCAAGGGGACGGAATGCATCCCCGTGAGGGGGCCAGGGAAGACTTCGAGGAAGCCCAAAAGACAAAGCCGAATATGCCGGCGATCGTCCTGCTGCTGTTGCTGGTAGTGTGCGCCGGTGGAGCTGCTTTGTGGTATTTCAACCATATGCCGGCGCCGGTCCCAAAGCCGGTTGCCCCTCAGCAGGGCGGAGGAGTGCAGCAAGTCGAGCCCCCTGCAACTCTTCCTGCGAACATCCAGTCAGAGGCAGGGCAGCCCCAAGTCCCACAGCCGAGTCCCAACACAAACCAGCGCCAGCCCTCCGCCGAAGATTTGCTCCTCGAGGCTGAAAAACAGTTTACAAGCGATCCGCAAGGGGCTCAAAAGCTCCTGGAGGAGGCTTTGGCTCTTAAACCGAACAATTATGACTGCGTACTCTCTCTCGCCCGCCTTCTCGTGTCCAGAAAGGATCCCCTGGCGGCCATACAGCGGTACAAGCAGGCGTTGAGCCTGAACAGCAGCGTTGCGCAGGTTCATTATGAAATAGGCAACGTCTATATGGGACAGGCTGAGTTCGATATGGCGATCAAGTCTTTCAAGGCCAGTCTGAGGCTCATGCCGCACAATAGAGATGAAGTGCTTGCAAACATCGGGACCTGTTATATGAAGAAGGGTGACTTCGATAAAGCCAAATTCTTTTTCAAGCAGTCCCTGGAGGTAAATCCCGATAACGCCGCCGTCAAATCTTATATGGCGAGCGTGACGGCGGCAACGACTCATTCAGTTTCTCCCGGCGCCGGCGGCAGCCCGTTTCAGGCCGGGCAGCAAACAGCGCCGCACCGGTCTGCGCCCACCGGCCAAACCCCGCTGAAGTTCCCCGCTATAAGACTGGAAGGTAGCTACACTCTTGAAGGAATATACCCCAACGGCGCCAAGTACAATGGGACAGCGCTGATTTCCGAGTACGCCGGTAGTTACGCCGTTACCTGGAAGGTTGGGGACCATACCTTTACAGGCACCGGCGCTCTATTATCGGAAAAGGTTTTGACAGTACACAGGAAAGGTCCCAAGTCCGTGAACGGGCTCATAGTGTATCAAATGGAGGCCAACGGGATGCTCAAGGGTGTCTGGGGGAACGGCAAAGGAGGGGAGACCCTTAAACCTGTCCGTTGAGCTGCGATGGCAAAGGTGCGCCAATGGCCACGCCCAACCGGAATTCCCACATCAGGGCGAAAACCCAAAACCATTCATCTGGCGCAAACACGAGGTTGAAGGTTCACAGCTCAGAAATACTATCGTTAGCTTATGCAATTAAGCTCCGCGCGCGTGATTATATGCCACTGACTTTTTGTTCATCGATTCCGTGCTTCTGGCACGCCATTGCTTTTCAAACCTTTGGTCAGGGTCATTAGTTCTTTCACAAAATGATTCATCTGCACCGCCTGAGCGCTCATTTCCTCAGATGCAGCAGCCGTTTCTTCGGAATTGGCCGCAGTTTGCTGGACCACTTTATCCATTTCACTCACGGCTTTATTGATCTGCTCTATGCCCTGGGCCTGTTCCCGGGATGCTGCGGTAATCTCGCCAACCAGTTCGCTCGACTTCTCGACACCGACTGCAACCTCCCGGAATTCCTGTTCGGTTTTGCCAACCATTCCGAAACCCTCCTTCACCTTCTTAACGGTACCTTCAATGAGGTCGGCAGTGCTTTTTGCGGCTTCGGCCGCTCTCATTGCGAGGTTCCTCACTTCATCGGCAACCACCGCAAAACCCGCTCCGGCTTCCCCAGCGCGAGCCGCCTCGACGGCCGCGTTGAGAGCAAGAAGGTTGGTTTGAAACGCAATTGCATCGATTGTTTTGATTATCTTGGAGGTTTCTTCGCTTGCCCTGGATATTTCTCCCATGGAGACGCTTAATCTTTCCATCGACTCACCGGCCCGTGAGACTGTCTCCTTAGTCCCCGTCATCAATTGGTTGGCTTGAGTTGAATTATTGGCGTTTTGCTTTGTCATGGAAGACATCTCCTCAAGGGATGAGGATGTCTCCTCTATGGCTGACGCCTGCAGCGATGCCCCTTCCGCAAGTTGCTGGCTTGAAGATGAAATCTGGCCGGAGGCGGCTCTAACCTTGTCCGTGGAACCGTCTAATGCCGCAATGATACGGTCAATCGGGCGTGAAATGGATCTGGCCATGCCATAAGCCAAAAACAAACCACCCACTGCTACAAGGGTCAGCAGCGCAAAAACGATATACATGATTTGATTGAGTTCTTTTTGGACATCATCAAGATATATACCTGATCCTATAACCCACCCCCACTCCGGAAATCCCTTCACATAAGAAATCTTCGGCATCGGCTGGGCATGCCCGGGTTTGGGCCAATAATAATCCACGAACCCTGCCCCATTGCTCTTGACCGCATCCACCATGGCTACAAATAGGGCCTTTTCGTTTGGATCTTTATAATCGGACAAACTTTTGCCATCCAGCTCACTTTTGAAAGGATGCATGATCATCCGTGGTTCCATATCATTGATCCAAAAATACTCATCCCGTTCGTAGCGCAGATTCTTGATCGCCCCCATGGCCCGGAGCTTTGCTTCCTCCAGGGATACAGCATTCGCTTTTACCTGCTTTGCATGATAATCCAATATGCCCCAGGCCGTTTCCACCACATGCCTGGTTTTCAAATACTTGGCGTCGAGCATTATTTGCTTAACCTTTGGGAAGAGGCCTGCGAATACTGCAGAGAAACATGTAACCATGATAATTCCAAGAAGAAGTATTTTCGTTGAGAGTTTAAATCTGTTCAACATAAATGCCTCCTGCCACCTGGCCCGGACCGTGTTCATGTTTGTCTAAATAGGTCAGATCCAGCCCATGAAGAATGAAGTGCATGTTCGTTTAATTAGTTACACACCATTGGTCGGCAATCCCATACGGTGGGTTGAGACATATAAGTGCATATAAGTGCATATAAGTGCATATAAAGTGCATATCAATTGTATGTAACACGTTTTATTGGAGGGAGTGCAGGTAGGTTTGAAGATTGGCCTTCTGATTGGTCAACCCGAGCTTTTTTCTTATACGCTCTCTGTGTACTCGAACAGTTCCGTCACTGATAGAGAGCAGGTCCGCGATCTCCTTATTGCTCTTCCCAGCCCTGATCATTTCGGCGATTCTGACCTCGGCAGGGCTCAGGCCCTTGCCGGACAAAAAGCTTGGGAAAGGGGAGATGACATTTTCCAAAGTGCTTTTAATTTCCCGGACGAAGGCATCGAGTTGTTCTTTGGTAAGATCGCTGTGCTCCATCCGATCCAGGTGAGGAAAAACCAGTTCTTTGATGTTGTGGGTTACCGACTCCCGGATTTCCGTTCTGTCCTCTTCCCTACGCCCCATAAGGACCTTTAAGGTTATATATGACTCCTCGAGATCCTTTGCTTTTTGGACCAATTCCGAGGTGCGCATTGCCACATGCTGCTCAAGTTTTTCGTTTGACTCACGCAAGGCTTCCTGAATTTTCTTCAGTTGTGTAATTTCCCGGGCAACATAAATTCCACCAGTAAGATCATTCTGGTCATCAAGGAGCGGAGAGACACTGACAAGAAAGACCCCCTTGAGATTCTTCTCGGAAATCTCGGCACAGTGTTCCCGCCCATCATTCAGCATCAGTGACAGTGGGCAAAAATCGGGAGGCGACGAGAGGCCGTGCACAACCTCATAACATGCACGGCCGATCAAATCCGCCGGTTTCGATCCAAGGCGGTCTGCCATCGACCTGTTAACGCGCTTAAATAGATGGTTTCGGTCTATAATAGAAATCCCATCGGGAACAGCGTCAAAGATTTGCTCCCATTCTTGCTTGGCTCGCATCACCGACGATTCCACGCGGTTGCGCTCCATTGCATATCTTATGTACTGCTCCAGGAAATCCCCGTAAAAGTGGCCCTTGGTGATGGGATAGTGGGCCTCCGGTCCAGTCGCATCGACATCGTCAATTCTTGACTCTGCACCGCTGGTTAGAATAATGACAGGTATTTTCCACTCGTTTCCGGACATTTCCGCAAGCATATCGATCGCATCGTGTTCGCCAATTCGTGAGGGCGTAAAGCAAATATCATAGTTCCGGTGTTGCACCATCGAAAGGGCTGAGGCGTAGGAAGGCGCCAAGTCAAGTTCATAACGACCGGGCATGTTTTCCGAGAACAGATCGCGGATCAATTGACATCTGTTCTCGCGGGGTTCTACCATTAGGATGCTTATTGCACTCTTGTCCACTCCCATTGCTCACCTCATTGACTGATAGAGAGGAACAGGATGGAACTCTTACGCTACTTTTATACCAAGACACGGGTTTTGTCAATAACGACATAAGGACTTCTTAAGACACCTGTACGGGGAGGAAAAATAAAAACCGAGCCCAGAAGGGAGATCCGGTCCTGGAAATGGGATAAAACTTACAGTGGCTTGATACAGCAAAAATATCGTTATGCCAAACAAAACATAACGGACCAATGATCGAAACCACCCGGAAGTGTTTGAGAAAGCGGTCAAAAGCACTGGTTCTTTACATGGGCTGTCAAGAAGCGGATCAAGATGTCTGATACGAGAATAGTCTCTATATTATCTCTAGAGGTGGAGTCGGTAAAACCACTTCGGCTGTAAACATTTCAGAGGCAATATGTATTTCTTCACGCTCCGCGAGGTATAGAGTTTCCATGCATGCACAGGGTCTTAGACTCGGCTGGATCTGCGGTAGGCTCGCTGACTAACGCCCTTTCACAGTGTTGCCTGCCCCTTCGGACCACCATATTGGCATCCCGGATGGGTGGTTTCGGATGTCCCGGCGTCGCGGATTTTTGTTTCGTGCGATGGTTTTTTTTCCGCTCGTAATTATCATCCCTTCAACGCGGGAAGGATGAGACCTTCTCCGCTCCCGGTTAAGACGGGTTTTCGGGCGCTGTCCGCGGACAATAAGGGACCCGGAACGCCGGCACATTCCCGATGCACAATCATCGACATCGCTAAGCGAGGCAATCATGGCTGAGAACAAGGCGGCTTTCTCCCTCGTGGTCGTGTTCATCTTCGCCGTAGTGGGCGGGGTCCTCTCCCTGGTGTTCAATAACTTCATCCATTTTTCTTCGAATACGGGAATCTCCGTTACCGCTCCCGCGCATCCTCCCCCCCCCGGATGCGGTAGTCTACAATCCCCCGGCACCCCGGGATGCCCCGGAAGACATCCGCGACGCAGTCATGCTCGGCTATAACATCATGGTGAACACGCAGAAATATGCAGCTCCCTACACGGGCAACAAGCTGCGATGCGTGAGCTGTCACTTCAAGGGGGGCATCACCGAAGGGGGCCGCAACGGCGGGCTGTCCCTGGTGGGAGTGGGCGCCGTCTACCCCCGGTACCGTTCCCGGCAGGAATATGCTTCCGACCTGGTGACCCGCACGAACAGTTGCTTCGAAAGAAGCATGAACGGCAAGCCTGTTTCGCCGGACAGCAGGGAGATGGCGGCAATAGTGACCTATTACCAGTGGATATCGAAAGGCCTGCCGGTTTACGGGGACATCCCATGGCTCGGACTGCGGCACCTCAAGCAGGCGGAGGCCCCGGACAATGCCCGGGGGGTTCGAGTGTACGAGGATAAATGCCTGGCCTGTCACGGACGTTCGGGGGAGGGCACGCGGACTGCCCCGCCGCTGTGGGGGGAAGAGTCTTTCAACGATGGAGCGGGCATGTCGCACATCGAGACCTTCTCAGCTTTCGCCCACATGAACATGCCCTTTGAACACCCGGAAATGACGGAAGGCCAGGCGCTGGACGTTGCGGCGTTTGTGACCGGTCAGCCTCGAGCGCACTTTACGGCCCGCTGAGGGAGTACGCCCATGGAGTTCCTCCTCTTTCAGGTCCCCTACCTGGGTAACGGCATGACTATCGGCATTGTTGCCGTGCTGCACGTCCTTATCAGCCACGGGCTGGCTATCGGCGCGGTGACGCTGGCGGTCCTGTGCGAATACCGGGGCATGCGGGATGACGACCCTGCCTGGGAGGACTTCTCACGGGGCCTTCTGAAAGCGGTCATCCTCATAGTTACCGGGGTAGGCGCGACCACAGGGGTGGGCATCTGGTTTACCACCTCGGCCCTGTCGCCCTGGGGCATCGGGTCGCTCATCCGGGTTTTTTTCTGGCCGTGGTTTCTGGAATGGCTGTTCTTCGTGACCGAGGTGGTGCTCCTGTTGATCTATTACTTTACGTGGGAAGCTTGGAAGATGGAACGCAAACGGCAGCACCTGCGTTTGGGCGCAGGCTATGTCATAGTGGGCCTCGGGTCTGCCTTCCTCATCTCCGGAATCCTGGGGTTTATGCTGACCCCGGACGGCTGGCCATGGGGCAGGGGCCTGCTGTCCGCATTTTTCAACCCCAGCTTCGCGCCTCAGTACCTGCTCCGCCTGGCCGTCGCCTACACCCTGGGTTCTCTATTCGCTCTCATCTACCTGCTCTTCACCCGGCCGGATTCCCCTTTCCGCCGGGATGCCCTCCGGTTCATGGGAACGATGTGCATGGTCTCCCTCTTGCTCATCCCGCCCCTGTCCGCGTGGTATTACACCGAAGTGCCGTTACGGTACAAAACCCATATTATTTTCGGTATCCTCACTTCTCATCTGTCGCAGCATCCCCAAATCCTGCCGGCAGCGGCGGGCGTGGCCTTTCTTACAGTCCTTGCCTGCGCCTGGTTAGCACTGCGGCGCAAAGCCCCGGCGGTCAAGGTCCTGGTCATTCCGGCCCTGGTCCTGTCCATCGCCTTCGTCTTCGCCTTCGAGAGGACCCGGGAATTCATCCGGGGACCTTACATAATGCCGGGATACCTCTATGCCGCCAATGTCCTGCTCACTGAAGGCCCCCTCCTTAACAGGGATGGCCTGTTGCCTCAGGCATACTGGTTCAATATGCTGGGGCGAGACGACCCGATTGACCGGGGGGCCTTTCTAATGGCCCAAAACTGCTCGGCCTGCCACACTATTGACGGCGTGAACGATATCAGACGGCGGGTGAGCGGCCGTTCCGAGGACGGTATTTTCGTATACCTGTCCCACATCAATGAAATGGTGCCGTTCATGCCCCCATTTTCCGGCACCGAGGCGGAGCGCCGCGTCCTGGCCGGGTTTCTCTACCGCCTGGCCCACGATAAGGTCCACCTGAGGGCGCCTTCCCGCTATACCCCTCTGACCGGGGAGCCGGCCTATGAATAGGCTGTTCGATCTGCCGCTGGCAAGACCGATGCCCGACGGCTGGCTGCACGGGCTGCTGTTTGTCTCTTTCACCCTGCACATGCTCTTTGTCCTTATCACCCTGGGAACGGCTGTCCTTGCAGTCTATTTTTTCGTGCGTTTTCACTGGGGCGGGGGTCTGCCGCAGGAACTGGAGCTTGACAGGCGGATTCTCCGTACTTTCCTGGCCCACAAGAGCCTTGCAGTGGTGCTGGGGGTGGCGCCCCTGTTGATCATGCAGGTAACTTTTGCCATCAGCTTTTTTACGTCGGTGAATCTGCTCGCTCCCTGGTGGATGTGTATCATCGCCTTACTGATAGTTGCATTCCTGGCTTTCGATATCCTGGGGCACGGTGTCGAGACGCATCGCCCCTACCATTTGTTCGTCGCCATAGTGGCGCTTTCGTGCCTGGTCGCAGTGCCGGGCATCCTGGCGGCAGTGCTGGTCGTCGTGGAAAATCCCGACAAGTGGCAGGCCATCGCCCTCGGCGGCTTCCGTATTTCCGGACCACCGGCCGTGCACTGGCTCTTCCGGTTCCTCCATGTTCTGGGGGCGGGTCTGGTCATAGGGGCCGCATACCACTATTTCTTCACCGCGCGCATGAAAGAGGGAAAGTCCGCCCTCCTGCGCTGGATGACAGCAGGATTACTGTTACAGATCCTTCTGGGGGCGATCCTGTATGTGTCGTTGCTGGAAAGGCCCGATCCCGCCGCCCTTGTCGCCCTGATCGCCGGGGCCGTGGGCGCCGGCCTGCTGTTGAGGACCTTACTGGCGGCCGCCTTCTGCGCCTCTTCTTTAAGTTTCAGGGTCGTGGTCCCCTTGCTTATGATGGTCCTGGTGTCCATGCTCCTTACCAGGCAGATGATACAGTTCAGGAAGATCGTCCCCCTGCAACGGGCCGTTGCGGCCAATGCCGTGGAGTATGAGAAAGCGCTGCTGCCCGAGGCCCCGGGAGCCCTGGATGCCTACCGCGCATCCCTTTCGTTTTCCTATAACGACGCCGAGACTATCTACTTCCGGAGTTGCGCCTTCTGTCATGGAAAGAACGGCGACGGCAACGGTATCGAGGCGAAAAACCTCATCGTTCCTGCGGAAAACCTGACGGCCGTAAGGACCACGCGCCCGTATCTCTACAGGATCATCGCCGGTGGGGTCGCCGGCACCGCGATGGGCTATTTCACCGTTTACGACCTTTACCAGGTGGATGACCTGATGGCATACCTGAGCGACAAGTGCGGGGTATTGGGTGAGCCGGCGGACGTCCCGGCGCCCGTTTCGCCCCAAGCGGCCGCCGGGGCGGCTATGGTCTATGCGGGCACGTGCGCTCCCTGCCACGGTGAGGATGGCGGCGGTTCGCCCGTCTCGAAGGGTTTTAAGCCGCCACCCCCCGACCTGAGGGCCTACGGTTTGATGCCGGCTCGTGCTTTTGACGTGATTACAAATGGTTATCCAGGGACCATGA
Organism: Syntrophobacteraceae bacterium; assembly: GCA_049520315.1. Classification (GTDB taxonomy): domain Bacteria; phylum Desulfobacterota; class Syntrophobacteria; order Syntrophobacterales; family Syntrophobacteraceae; genus SbD1. Next base: position 630 of record JBEKPW010000104.1, on the reverse strand, counting down.
TGGCTGCGTTCAAAGACCTGCCGGAGGACGTCCGCTGGGGACTGGTGCAGGCGGTTGGTTTGAAAAGAAGGGCTGGAAATTGAGCCTGAACCTGCGCAATCTCCCGCCATGTTAATAGCAAAAGAAAAAGCAATGCAGGCAACGTCCGTTGAGCATGCGGAGTAACATTTGGAAATAACTATATTAAATCCATTTGCATTTTTCAAAGAGCCGACATTCCGCTGTGAAACTGAATGTCACGAGTTAGTTTCCGTCCGGAAAGGGACCTTTTCCGCCCTGGGCGGTGGCCGCAGAGGTTCCGGCGGGCTCGATCACCGATCTCGACGCTCCGCGAGGCGGTACATAGGTACGCCTCCGCGCAACTTCCTGGCATTGCCAAGCACCGGAGACTTTCCACCGGGAACTGCTCGTGCACATGATTGTATGCTGCCTGATACGCGTAGCGATGCTCGAAGGCAGTAAGCTCTGCAATCTTTCAGTCGGGCAGCTCAGTTTTACACGTGCTCTTACAGAAACACGTCTGTTTTTAAAAAAACTACTGGCGACTGCTGAACTGTATCTTTGGACTTCCATGTGGTTATCGCTTGTACGATGCTGCGCACGGTATCGAGTTAAGTATAAGCCAAACCG
>JBEKPW010000103.1:0-34081 GCA_049520315.1 Syntrophobacteraceae bacterium | reverse complement strand
TCTGAAAAAACCTCCGGGGCCATCTTCTGCCTCCTTTCTGTTTTTCACCAGAAATAACAGGCAGATAATGCCCCAGACCGCTCTGGAGTCAATCACCGATTTTGTTACGTATAGAGGAGAGTTGTGTTAACTTCCTTGCAAGGAACCTTGGTACTTACTACTCCTCAGGCGAGATCTTCTTCTAACCTTGCCGGTGAACTTGAACGGAACATCGTAGCAATACTCCAGCAGCGCGACGCCGGTGCGCGTGTCCTAGCCGATGTCGAAGGTTTCGTCCTCCGGGAACATGATCGTGGTGGTGTGTTCCATGGAATTCCTGGCCACTTCCTTGCCGTCAACGTAGAGGACGGACGCCCATCCCTCCCTTGCCCAAGCCAAGGCCATCGGACTTGAAGTCGAAGACAATGGTGTGCTTGCCGGCGCCCAATTCAGGCCCAGCCCAGATCGTGCGTTTGAGGTTGAGCAGGTTGTAGAGGAACACCGGGTTGCCCCGACGGGATGCGTCCTACCGCATCCCGGTATAAAACTCGGTCGCCAGAATTGCTTTCACGTGATGGGGTAACTTATCAATAAGACTTTTGAATTCTGCAGGGTAAGATCGCCGTTGAAATCCCCTCGCTTTCTCCATTTTGTTATCCCCAGGCAAGCCGGGCAGGGTCCCCGGTTTTGGATGATCAGCCTATCCTAGGAGTCTCAACCATTACCTTAGGGATTATTGCAAGAACGTCTCCACGAGAAACCTGATCGCCTTTCTTTACCATGAGAATGGTTCCGGCCGGCAGGAAATAGCGTCTGTCAGCATCCTTGAATTTGATCGCCTTACCGGATGCATGCAGAAGTTCGATTCTCGGGCGAAGGTCGTGTTCGCAATCGCAGGTTATGACCTTGCGCTGTGTCTTCGTGGTGGGGTTCATCTCTGAGCGCATACTCTTCCCCTCGAAGACATCGTAAAGCTCAACCACGCCGGCAACTTGAGCCCGAATCGGATCGCCTTCAAGGGCTTTAGCTCCCGGCTCGACCTCGGGTAGCTCCATTTTGGTTTTTAGTTCTGCCCAAATTCTAAGTATACCCTCTACCCAACCTTTAGAATACAAGCCCGGATGGTGTGATTTATCGTCCAACTTCTGCTTGAGCCTGTTTTTCAAAGCGGGGTAATCGTAACGACCTATTGATTCCGCCATGTGAGGAAACCTAGTTGCTAATTCCTCGAGACTCACAAAATCACGGAAGTGGAAACTGAGCGCATCTTCCATTCCGTCTTGTATTCCATCGTTTTTCGAACCGATGAAATATTGTTCCTTTTCCTTCTGAAGTCTTTCTAGAAGGGATTCCATCTCTGGCGTGCTCTGTACCCTGACTTCCTCGATGCATACTGCCTGTATAATTGCCTCCTGGCAAATACCGGAAACATTGATCCGGTCCTTGACAGCCTGTAATCGTTCGTGAAGGCTGTCGGGGATAGTGATGGTGATTCTCTGAGCCATGATGTCACCCCTCTTGGTATTTACGGAATCAGGATTCCAGCTATCGGTAAATATCGATAAGCATTGAGTATGTATATTTCAACTGAAAAGTATTTAGTAAATACTAATAGCAGAATCTACTTGCCGAGATGGGACAGCGTGAAGCGAAGCGGAGCGCTTGAGATTTTCATCAGCCCCTGGAACGGCTGGTCCATCTCCACAAGCAGGAAGATTGCGGCAGCGACCGACAGCGCACAGACGAATAGGACCGCTACGACCACTGCATTGCGGGGGGCGAAGAGGCCGAAACTCACGAAGATGATCGTGAGCCAGAACACTATCACCACGAGGAACGGCACTTGGATCGAGCCGCCTTCGCCAGCCAACACGAGCCAACGGGTCTCCATGATGTCGCCACTGATCTGCAGTGCCCGGGACTGGAGCCAGCGCTGGCCGTCGTTCTGCGGCGTGAGTCGCATAATCCGGGCTTGTATTTCTTCACCTGCGGGCACCGCCTCATGCTCGCCCAAATTTGCGGTTTGGGAGCGATCCTCCGGCCAGATCTGATCGAGCTTGTAGGCAACGATGCGCCGGAGCAGATCGCGTGTCTCCTTCGTCTCTGGCCCGTATTGGGCCAGCACACGATCTAGCATCAGGATTTTGGCGGAAGTTTGCTTGACCGCCGCATCCTGAACGTCGAACGAACCTTTGGCCGTAGAGATCACCAACCCGAGAACAAGAGCAGCGATCGTCGCGACCAGCCCCGTCCCCAGCTTTATTACATCCTTGGAGTCCTGGCTGAGATGATGTTCGGGCGTAATAGCGCGCAGGATCATTCCGAGCAGTGCGCCGCAGAACACGCACGTGAAGACGATCAAAGCGATTTTAATCGAGATCATGAGTAGTCTTGTCCTCTCTCAACGCGAGCCATTGTGGCTCGAATCTACGGGCGTTCCCTCGTCCTGCCGTGTGCTCGGTCTGCCTTCACCCTACATAAGGTCGCGCGTTGACGCACTTGTTAGGTGCGGTCTTCATTTAGCCAGATTCCACATAGCCCTTCGATGGGGCTGCGAACGTCAGCCACTCAACCATCGAAACAGAATACGATCATATCGGAATGTAGTCAATCAGGAGAGGCTCGATACGATGGGTCCTTTTCAGATGGTGACATGGGTTCCGGATATGCCCGCCAGAGCAAAAAAGAAGCCGGCAGCCGATACCGCAACCTCAACGTTCTTTGCCAGAGTCCAGTCTGCAGCGGTTCGGTAAACAAATGATTCGAAAACGGCGAAGATTTTTGCGCCTCATTTCTCAATCACGAGGAGAGACATATGAAATTCTATGAAGACCCCTCACAGCGCAATAAATAGCAGAGGTGTTAAATCTTTTGAGCCACTGCCATCTTCATAGGACCGGTTCGCCCTTACTTGTCGCGACCTCCGCCTTCGGAGGTTGGCTCGATTACGGCTTGCACACCCAGCGTCCCCCCCAACCCCTGCGGGTCTGGGATCCGGGCCAGCGCCTTGTCTTCGGAAAATGAGTAGTTCCCATCTATCGTTCGATCCAGAAGGTCCAGTTGCTGGCACAACTCGGCATGACGATGCTGCGGCAGGGTTTGCATGAGATTTTCCAGCATCGAACGCATCCGCCGCATGATCTGGACGCTGCCCGCACCGCAATGACGTATTTCGGTGCAGGTGAGGTGCACAAAATCCTCCCAGTTCGGCGTTCTGAAAACAAGCCGGAGTTTGCCGGCCGCATCGCAGATCTCCTCGCTGTGGAGCTGCCGCAGACCGACCAGCCGAAGCAGACGGTGAAGCTGGTCGATGGCGAGCACGGCCGTCGTCGGATCATTGATGGCCGGTGACAATGCTTTGATGGCGATATCGACCAAGATGCGGAATGCAAAGGTTGGATCCTGCTCGACAGTACGCTCAGACCCGAGTGCGACCGCCGCCCGCAGTTGACGGTCGTCGATGGCGCCGGCGGCCCCATATAACCGAAAGAGGGGTTCATCCACCGCCACGAAGTCGCCCACCTGGGGGACGAACTCTATAATCCCGTTGGCCTGCTTTGCTTGCGTGACAAGGCCCGGCAGATCCACGGCTAGCACGATCCCGGAGGTGCCTACATAGGCGACGGTTCGATCCGGGGATGCGGGCCTGTGGGACGACTCGACGGGGCGTGGGCGCGTGGTTGACTCCGGATAGACGCTTTGGATGACCGCGATCCCCGACTTTCCCACGTTCTGCACGATGCTGACAGGACGCAAAAACCGTGCTGCATAGTCGATCAGATAAAGGAAAACCACAATTGAGACCAATCCCAACACCCCTGCAATGAATGTGTTGAACTGGTGGACGATCTGGCCGCCCATCCTGCTCAACACCCTCAGGGCGAACAACAGGGTGAAGACAAAATAGCCGACGGTAAACCGGATGGCGTTGTCCCGCAAAAGCGTCGTCGCGATGATCCGTGGCGTGTACTGCCCCCCTGCGACTTGAATCGCGACGAGCAGCGAACCGAATGTGAATACCAGGAAAGAAAGGTTTAACGTGACTATTGTCTCGAGCCCCGACCGCGCTCCCTCCATAGTCAGGCCCAGAAATGCGGTCGTTTCGTCAATTCGTCCGGTCCGCAGTAGCCAACCGCCGATGCCGTACGTGATACGGTGGATCACCATATAAGCCAGCACAGAGAAAAACGGCACCAGCCACAGCGAGGCTCTGATGTAGCTTTTGATGACGTACCGCCTATTCCAGCGCATTTTGCATTCCTCCTCCAGATGGTCGGGCCCATACGATACGCCGCCAGCCGCATTTTTTCCGATTCACGTATCTCCATGCCTGGTTCGTGCGATACGAAGCGGCATTTTCGAGTCGTTCGAGTCATGGAATGACCCGGGTTTTGTTACGTTGGAAGTGGGACAGCAAGGTGCGACCGCGATTACTTCCTTCTTCCGTCCAACCACCGCGCCAGGGGTGTTGTCAGCGCTCCGGACAGGGCGTAGGGAAGGCAAATAAGAATCGGCCCTATCAGCAAGGCCGCGCCTGGATGGACCACATGGTAGATTATCAGTTGAAAAACCACGTCCAGGATAATCCCCATGGCGAGCAAAGTGCTGACGGCCTCCGGTCCTCTTCGCAGCAACTCTCTTCGACGTTCAGCATCGAAGAACAGACCGAACAGGTAGGGATGGGGCCCCGCCACAGCATCGGCCAGACCTCCACGCACACCCAGCAGAATGGCAAACATCGGCTGCAGGATGAAGCGCAAACGTCCGGGCCCCGTGAACCGTCGCGGCAATTCCTCCAGGAACTGGCTTGAGAACAGGTAGACCCGACCCGTCTCCACGGTGTCCACGATCGCAAACGGTATTGCAACCAGGATCATGAGGTTCGCCAGCACCGTCATGATGGTCTTCCGTCTCAGCCTCACGTCCTTGGCCTACGGAGACGAACCTCCCTGCTCAACGTCCGGCTCATAACTCCACTCCTTACCCGACCCGGCCCCCTAGGCGCCCTTCAGAAATGCGGCTTCCCTGCCCACCTCCAGGAGCCGGTTGGGATCGATGAGCCCGTAAAGCTGGATAAATTTGGCCACGAGCCCGGTCCAGCCGGTCTGGTGGCTAGCACCAAGCCCCGCGCCATTGTCACCGTGGAAGTATTCGTAGAAGAGGATGTGGTCACGCCAGTGGGGGTCGCTCTGGAACTTCTGTGTTCCGCCGTAGACTGGTCGCCGGCCCTGCTCATCGCGAGTGAAAATCCGGGTGAGCCGGTCGGCGATTTCCTTGCTCACTTCGAAGAGGTTCATCATCTTGCCGGACCCTGTGGGGCACTCGATTTTGAAGTTGTCGCCGTAGTAGAGGTAGAAGCTCAGGAGTGCCCGGAGGATGAGCGCATTCACCGGCATCCAGATTGGTCCCCGCCAGTTCGAATTGCCGCCGAACATACCGGTGTTCGACTCGGCCGGCAGATAGTCCACCCGGTACTCCTGGCCTTGCACGTAGAAGATGTAAGGGTGCCGCTCGTGGAACTTGGAGAGCGAGCGGATGCCGTAGGGGCTCAGGAACTCGTTCTCGTCGAGCATCTTCGCAAGAATCCGGCGCAACCGATCCGGGTTGACCAAAGCGATGATCCCCCGCTCGGCTACGCCGAAATGCCCTGGGCCCGTGGGGTGGATGGTCTCCAGGAGTTCTGGAACGCGGCGCAGGCGTTCCAGGAATGCCGCTACCACCCGCGGTACACGCTCCCGCTGCCACTTTTCGATCACCGTGGTGGCGCACAGGGGCAGAAGCCCCACCATGGAGCGCACCTTGAGCCGCGTGGCGCTGCCGTCGGGAAGTCTCAGGATGTCGTAGTAGAAGCCGTCCTCCTCGTCCCACATGCCGTCGGACTGGTTCATGGCCCGGGCGATATAGTAGAAATGCTCTACGAACTTGAAAGCCATGTTCTCGTAGGCGGGGTCGTGAGCAGCGAGTTCTATCGCGAGTTCGCCCATGTTCTGGCTGAACAGGGCCATCCAGGCCGTGCCGTCCGCCTGTTCCAAGTGGCCGCCGGTGGGGAGCGGGGCGCTGCGGTCGAAGATGCCGATGTTATCGAGGCCGAGGAAGCCTCCCTCGAAGACGTTCTTGCCGAACCGGTCCTTGCGGTTCACCCACCAGGTCAAGTTCAGAAGGAGCTTGTTGAATGCCTCCTTGAGGAAATCCACGTCCACCTCGCCGCGCAGGGCATGTTCGGTGCGGCGCAGGAATAGTGTCGCCCAGGCATGGACCGGGGGGTTCACGTCGCTAAAGTTCCACTCATATGCGGGTATCTGGCCGCTGGGGTGCAGGTAGGTGGCCTCGAGCATTAGGTTCAGCTGCTCCTTGGCGAAGTCGGGATCCACGATGGAGATGGCCAGCGTGTGAAAAGCGAGGTCCCAGGCCGCGTACCACGGGTACTCCCATTTGTCGGGCATCGAGATGATGTCCTCGTTCAGCATGTGGAACCACTCCCAGTTCCGGGCATTTCGATAACCGGTATGCAGTGGGTTGGAGTGGTGCTCATCCAGCCAGTTATCACCGTCGAAGAAGAAGAACTGCTTGCTCCAGAGCATGCCGGCAATGGCCTGGCGCATCACGTTGGCTGCGTCTTCACTCACTGATGCCGGGGTGACCGACCGGTAAAACTCATCAGCTTCACGTAGCTTGTCAGCGAAGACTTCATCAAATTGGTTGCCAAAGGGTTTGCCCTGCTGGTCCGGAGAACTTTTGGAGAGCCGCAAGCGAATCACTTTGGTCTGACCGGGCCCGACATTGGTCTGGTAGTGGGCAGCGACCTTGGTGCCCTGCTTGCCGGGGTTCACCGCCTCCTGCCGGCCTTGTACCACACAGTCATTAACGCCGTCCTTGACGTAGGGGCTCTCGTTCTTTTGCCCAGGGAAAAGCAACTCGTGGTTTGTTTCGTTCTCGGTAAAGAGCAGCGGCACGTCGCCTTCACAGGTAAAGACGAATTCACCCAGCAGCGGATGAGCCGCCGCGACTGCGCTCGCGCCTGCCGGGGCCTTGATCTGCTTGAGGTTTGGCTTCTCCGGAGTTCTATTTGACTCGGCAATCCACGGCGACCAGTCGTTCCGGAACCACAGCGTCGGCAGGAGATGAAGTTCGGCCGCGTCCGGTCCCCGGTTGGCCGCCGTGATCCGCACCAGGATGTCTTCAGCACCCGCTTTGGCGTATTCCACGAAGACGTCGAAGTAGCGGTCGCCGTCGAAGACCCCGGTGTCGAGGAGCTCATACTCCATCTCCTCCCGATTTCGCCGGCGGTTCGTCCCCACCAGGTCGGCGTAGGGGAATGCCTCCTGGGGGTACTTGTAGAGGTACTTCATGTACGAGTGGGTCGGCGTGCTGTCGAGGTAGAAATAGTACTCCTTCACGTCCTCGCCGTGGTTGCCTTCGCTGTTGGTCAAGCCGAAGAGGCGTTCCTTCAATATGGGGTCCTTGCCGTTCCACAGGGCCAGGGCGAAGCAAAGCCGCTGTTTGTCATCGGAAATGCCGGAGATGCCGTCTTCGCCCCAGCGGTAGGCGCGCGAGCGGGCCTGGTCATGGGTGAAGAAATTCCAGGCGTCGCCATTCTCGCTGTAATCCTCGCGGACCGTCCCCCACTGGCGCTCGCTCAGATACGGTCCCCACTTTTTCCATGGAACCCCCTTTTCGCGGGCTTCATCCAGCCGTTTCTGTTCCTCACCTTTCTCTAACTCTTTCATGCTCGCCCCCTCATGGTGACAGTCAAAGAACCTGGAGCCATCCGTTGAGCTCATTTAAGCTTCCCGGCTTCCTCCTTTTGCAGCATCTTCTGAATCCTTTTCTCTAGATGCTTTCTACCCTCTGGTTTGCCGTTGTGCCCGCACTCGGACCACGCAAATTTTCAACCAGGATGTATATGCTCAATATGAGCACCCACATGGGAAATGCCAGTCCCAACCAGTCAGCAAAGCGACTGCTCAGCAAAAACAGCACGGCCAGGGCATAACCTGGGATTGTTATCCATCGCGGCAGGATGTGCGTGCGAATGCCCATAGTGGCAGTCGAGATCATAAATACACCTGCCATCTTGAGCGCATAAACGTTCATTATCTGGGCGGCAATGACGCGGCCAAACTCGTATATACCGGAGTCGATCAGCTGCCTGGACGCAGCGTTTAGAGCAATGATCGTTGCCCCTGCCACTGCGCCCGCCGCAAAGAACATGGCGAGAAACAAGATACCGCTCCCGAAAAAAACGGTGGCAAAAAAGCGGTCCTCGTTTGCACCGAGCCGATCCCGCACTACGCCGATGAACCACAAAAAGGCTATACCGGCGAACGGCATCAAGTTCAGCGCCAGCACCACGACATTGGTTCTAGACCCGAGTTGTGTAAATTCAGTTGTCGCCGGAACTGAAATTCGAAAGAGGACCAAACTGGTAGTAAGTAAAACCGAAAAGAGAATCCCGGCGAGAGCAGCCGCTCGCGGGGTCTTCATCCGATCGCGGATCAGCGGCGCGGGTTGTAATAGCCTTTGTTCCATGAAGCACGCCTCCATGCCCTAATGTTGCGAATTATTCAACCGCCTGCTCCTAAAGCACGCAATGCACCAAACGGTTAACGCAGCCGGTTGCTTCCATTCCATCCAAACCCGATCATCCCTCTTTGATCGCCCGGACCTCCATTGCGCGTTCATCGACCGGGATCGTGGGTAGTTCCCCCTTGTCCTTGACCGGCAGGCTGCGCAGGTGATCCATGATCGCCTGCCATTCCTTGATCTCGCGGACCGCGCCTTTCTCCGCCACAGTGTCAACACTGCCCTGATCCACCGTGCCCTGCGGCGGCAGCAGGTAACCCGAGTTGTGGCGAGGATCGTCGAGCGCCTCGACCTTCGATTTGAGGGGCTGACCGGCCTTGTTCTTGGGAACCAGCGGGAGTTTGCCTTTGGTGTACTTCGGGATGGCTACGATGATCGGGCCGAGCATCAGGGGGCACGTGAGACTGTACAACTTCTCGTCCTTCCCGGTGATGTCGATCGGGGTATAGCCCCGATCCAGGTCCCCTAATTCGATGGCCGTCACGACGTCAAATTTGGGACGCGACAGGTCGTAGTGGAATCTCATGCCGGACGCGCGGGGGAAATACTCGCCGGGATGAGCTGGGTTGTCCACGAGCAGAAACTCGAGCAGATTCTTCAGCTCCTGTCCTGTGAAGTAGCCACTCACGAGTGCACTGCCCGCCGTGCTGTCTACGACACCGGCGCCGAGGGGCGCCACGGCGAACACGTCATAGACGGTTTGCACGCCGGACTTCCCCCGAGTCAAGCCGGCACGCATCATTCCGTTGGCGGTGAAGCCAATGTCCGCTTTCGTGGCCTCGCGGAAGGCGTCGGTGACGAGATTGGCAAGAATCGTGCCGGCGGCGATGTCGGTGAAGGTGTTGGGCAGATCCTGAGGCGCGATAGCCAACGGCTGATCGATGCTGTAACCGCGCGAGGCGAAAACGACCTCGGTGACCGTTTTCTTGAGTTTGTCGATTTCGTCAGCAATGGCCCGGTCACCGGCAATGCTGTCGTCGATCTGGTAGAGCCGGTAGGACTCGACCTTCAGCTTACCACCGTCCAGGGTGATCACCAGTTCGCCAAGGTTTCTGCTTTGTAGCCCGGTCTGGACCACGGGCGTATGACCGTTGACCATGATCGCTTCCTGCAGTTCGGTGTGGCTGTGGCCTCCGATGACGATGTCGACGCCCGGTACGTTGGCCACACGCACGTCATCGCCCTCGCTGTAACGCCCGTCCTCGCCTTTCTCAACGCCGCCGTGGCTGAGAGCAATAACCACATCCACCTTTTCCGTCTCGCGGAGAACCTTCACCATCTCCTTGGCGCTCTCGATGGCGTCGGAGAACGAAGCCGCTGCGCCACTGGTGTAAATCTGGGCCTCTTTGCCGAGCACCCCGAAAATTCCGAAGCGCATTCCGCCGCGCTCGATTACGACGTAACGCCGGATCGCGCCATCGTTAGCCAGGCGCTGGAGATCGGCCAGCGTAGCGTCGTCCTTCGTAAAATTTGCGTTTGAAGTGACCACGGCCGGAATTTTGCCCGCCTTGACCGCCACACCAATGGCCTTGCCCAGGCCGTCAGGCCCGAGGTCGAACTCATGGTTGCCAAAGGTGGTCGCGTCGTAGCCCATGTGGGACATGAGTTCCAGTTCCCCTCCGACTTCGCGCGCGGCGGCGGCGAACGCCGTCCCCATGCTGTAGTCCCCTGCGTCAAGCACCAGGACAGGCCCTTGATCCCTGTCCGCTTTGGTTCGCTCGGCAATCAAGGTGGCCAGTCGCGCATACCCGCCTCGGGTGGCGTCGTCGTTGAGGCTGAACGGGGTGTAGTCCGAGGACGGGCCCATGCCGATTAAGCTCGAGTGCATGTCGTTGGTGTGCAGGACGGTGAAGGTCTTCTTCCCGTCCGCTGCCGCGGATAGTCCTCCGGGCAAAAGGATCGTCATGCCCATAGCAGCCGAGACAGCCAGGAACTCGCGGCGGGAGATCGTATCCTGTGACTTAAGGTTGAATATCTCCTTACCGTCGGCTGCTGCGGTCGGTTTCTGGTCTTTGCTTTTCATTGTCGTTCCTTCTTTGCCTTTTGATGGCTGCTGTACCGCCGGACCTGAACCGCTGCCGGCGGGCGCCACCTCATATCTCGTTGAGTTCCTCATCCGGCGCGGCGTCAGTTGCTATCGCTCGCTCAGAAAGGGCCCCATTTCTTCCACTCTCTTTTCCATGCGCGAGCTTCCTCCAGTCGCAACGTTTCTGCGGTCATAAGCTGCCTCACGATTGTAGTCAGTAAGCCGCCCTCGAAACCTTCCGAAGGATTCTTGTACTCGTATGAAGCCCCTAATGTAACTCTTGCTCTTGCTGAAGGTCTTTAATCAGCCGTTGAAACTCTTTGGATTTTCCAAGAATCCGTCGTGCCGCGTCCCTGAGCTTGTCCACTTCGTCGGGTTTCAGAACAAATGATGTGGGAAGCTGTTTGAAGTACTGGCGTTCGGCCTCATCGTCCAGGGCGTCAAATCTCACTTGAACAAGGTAGAATTCAATGTCACCACAGGAACCCGGTGCCGTGGTGATCTGTCCTGAACCGCACCGCCCCCTGCGGATCTCGTCAGCCCAACGGGGGAAACTCTCACTCAGGAGCGCCACAGTCTCCATATTGTAGCGTTGGATGGCTATGGAGGAGTATGAATCGAACATGGCTGCAAAGGGCGGGGCTTTTGCATAGCGGTCCCATTTGTCGTTGATTTCAGTTTCGGCATTCACTACCACAAAAACGATTTTGTGCACGTTTGTATAGTGGGCGTATTTCAAGGTGGTCCAGAGGTCGCCCATCAGTGTGACGCGTTCGAGAACTGCCCTGAGGCCGAGATTGTCCGCGACCCCCCCGTCCACCAGGTGGATATAGGGCTTCTTCTTGGAATCCAGAAAAGGCAACATGTTGTTGGCAAGGTCAAGACGGCGGGACGTGACATCCCTGGGCGGTTGCATGGCTTCCACGAGTGTCGGGGGCAACTGATAACCGCACTCGCCGGCGTGGTTCTCCAGGGTGATGGGGCTCAACAAGATGGGCACCGCCGATGACGCTGCACACGCTCGGGCCACGGGGAATGTGGAGAGGTCCGAGCATATCACGTCGAACGCATCTTGGATAAAGGGGAACCGGGTTCCATGAACCATGTCCGTGGCGTTGATGACAATCATCGGCTCTTTCCTGGCGAGCAGATCACCAAAGGTCTTCCCTTCGAAGACATACTTATTGTAGTAGTCCGCTGCGAGGTCGCTGCGAGCATAGTAAGGGGAGGAGAACTTCGTCCATTCTTAAGGAACTTGCTCTCGAAGTCCTCGAAGATTCGGTCTCTAAAGAGCCCGTAGTAAGCCGCGGTGAAGCTCCCGCCGGAAACACCCGAGATCCAGTCCACCTCGTCCAGCAGCCGCCTTTGGCGTCCGCGGATGGAGACTGTCGTATCCCGGAGCGTTTCAAGGACACCGTAAGAAAAGGCGGCGGCCCGTGTCCCCCCACCGGAAAAAGTGAGCATGAGCAGTAGCTGGTTGTCTTGTTCAGGATTTATGAGGTTTTTGCCCCGATAACCCACCTGAGGGTCGACCTGCTTCAAGGGTTGGTTGATGGGATAATGAGCGCAGCCTGACGTAACGATGAGGAAGACTATTCCGCAAATCCAGGGCAGTAACTGAACGCGAACCCAAAGTGGAAAACTCACAGATGTTGGATGAGCTGCATTCCAATCCATTCGCAACCTCCTCTTGTCGGTTTTGCAGGTCTTAGAGCATCAGAGAAGCACCGCTATCTTGAACAACACATATTCGCCACTGAGGCGCCTAGCGGTGTCCAACCCAGGCAAGGACTTCACCTCAGCCACCAGATCACCATTGCAGATCTTTTTTGTGCAGAAAAACACATCGCCATGCCGCTTGTTAGCCATCAAAACTGCCGTGCTTCAATCAGTTGACATCGATCGAGTCCGGCATCGAAGGCGCTTGACCTGTTTCTTCCTTGACTATCGCCAGCCGCTCACTTCTTTATCTTCGTAATCTTCGAACCCTGGAGTCCGAGTCCAGCCATTAGACCCTTCTGGTCGAAGATGAAGGCGTAGACATCGGATTTGAGCGTCGTGGTCGTCAGCGAGCGGGCTACGCCCTCGTCCACCACAACGATGCTCGGGCCGACTCCTATCTCCCAGCCGCCACTCCGATTGAGATAGTCGACAGCGGAAGGCGTCATCAGGAAGAGCACATAACCAAAGGATTGAACGCCGGCCTGTAGACCGTATGATGCCGCAACAGAGTTGTAGTACCCAACCGTCTTGCCCTTCTTTCGAAGAGCTCCATCGCCATACTGGGCGCCTACCACAAAGCCGGCCTTGACTATGTTCGGAAAGGCCAGGATAGCAGCAGCTTTCTTCGCTAGCATCTGTGCCGCAGGTTGTTCCGCGTAGAGCTTCGTCAACGCAGCGTCAACGTCGGCATCGATCCCGGCGGCAGAGGCCGCGCGCGCCACTCCGTTCCCTTGTGTGAATACCAGTAGTGCGGCCAACACCAAAGCCGTCAGCATTGTTCGTTTCATCGTCGTTCTCTTTTCACTTGATTTCCTCATGGCTTGAGTTTCCTTTCCATTTTTGAATTGTTCGTTGATGGGCTTTGAACTATCAGGCTCTTTTGGATCTCTCTCCCGTCGATACGACTTGGCACTTGCCAACTGCTACAGCCTGAAGAGAACCGCAAAAAGAGCCAGAAGCCCGAGGAGTGAGACCAATGCAGCGACCACTCCCACCAGCGATAAAGGAGGGGTCGCAGCGTACCGACTTCGCAGATCGTTTCTGTGCATCCGATACTCGATTGTCGCCCCCATGAGCGAGAACAATCCTATAGAGATCATCAATATCGCGAACTGGCGCGGTCCAATGACATCATGAAGTCGAGGGCGATTTTCCAGCTGCAACTCCAACTGGAAAAATTTGTAAATGGTGAAGCCGAAAGTAATCAGTGAGATCGCTGTTCTAATCCAGGACATCAGCGTCCGTTCGTGCGCGAGGTTTGTGCGGTCCAAGGCGAGTTGATTGCTGGAAGGCCCTTTTATGGTTTCCTCATTGCGCTCTGCCATCCGAGTCATCCGTCCTTTCATTATGTATTGCCCAGGCCCATGAATTTATCATGCATCCTCATGGTCTCTTGGCGCCTGATGTGCTGCGTTGTTTACCCCGGGCTATCCTGTTCACAGGGCCCCGGATCAACAGATAAGGGATGAAAGCAAGAATAAAGGCAGCAAGCAGCGCCTCTCCGGGATAGAACCACCGGAAGACAATGATCTGATAAACCAGGTCGAGAATAACCGCGAGGACGAAGATTTTGCCCACGGATTTCCAGCCGTCTCTCAACATGTCCGAGCGCTCATCCGGGTGTGTGAAGAAACCCCAGAAGTAGGGAGGCCGATTCTCACTAGCATCTTTTAGCCCGTTCCGCACGGCGAAGACGGCAGCCATGAGTGGTTGCATGAGCAGTCGAAATTTCATGGGGCCACTCACCCTATCGATTAGATTTTCAATGACGCGCGTCAATAAATCCTCCACAGCTTTCACCCTCCTATTGGTGTTGGTTCTGCAACCTCAATCACCCCTCCCTTTGATCGGTCGATTGTTCTGTTTCACCGGGTGGGCCTCCACTCCTTCCACCCGGTTCCACGCGGGCTTGCCATGGCCAACGGCCTTCTATCTCCACCACTAAAGACCAGCTCAAAAACGTACGAATAAGCACTAACACTCCCAACAACAGGACACTTTGCAGGGTAAGGTTAAGTGTGACCGTTCTGATGATATCGGCCGCGATCAGGAACTCCAGGCCCAACAGCAAGCTCTTTCCAATATTTTCTTTTAATCGTTTGTAAGCATCACCAGCCGTTTGCCCCCGGTGAAAGAGGTGACTCACCATGCCGTAAACAATGCCACCCACAATAATCAAGACAGCCAGGACCTCAACGGACTCAGCCACCAGATCAATCAGTTTCTTAATCGCTTCCAATATCATCTTCCGTGCCTCTTTCGATCCCAGTTCAGGGTAGTACTGGTGCGTTTCGCCGCCCAGAAACCCGTAGAATCGCACGAATCCGCGCCCCAGGGGCCAGCGGTCATATGGGCCTGGGGCCGCAAGCTGGTCGGAGGGCGTCAGGTTATGTGCAGCATAATGGATGCCATGCCCGGCAGGGTCTGCCGGGCATTCAGGGTTTATGAGCGAAACAATGCCTCAACGGCTCAGTGCATCCCGCTGCCGGAAGCATCATGCAGTTGATCGAGCACGCGGTCCAGGTTGAACGACGCCGGCTTCTGTCGGGGTGGAAACTCCTTTAACGACTGGATCTGCTGCTGCACATACGCTTGCGCCGGCACCAACAAGAAAGCGTGGTCGAATATCCAGTCCCAGTAGGTGTTCGAGTTCTCGTCCGCGCGTTCGAATGGATCGCGGCGAAGATTGAATATCTTGGGGATACGAAGCGGAACGAAAGGCTCCGCCCACAATGCCATGGTTTTGGCCCGCTGTTCCATGAATACCAGCTTCCAGTCGTTAAACCGTAGCGCGACGAGCTGAGCGTCGTCATTTACATAGTAGAAGGCGTGGCGAGGGCTCTCCTTCACTTCGCCGGTCAGGTAGGGAAGCATGTTGAAGCCGTCGATCTGGACCTTGAAGGTCTTGGCTCCGGCCTTGTGGCCCGCCAAGAGCTTTTCTTTTATGTCCGGTTCTCCGGCGGCGGCCAGAAGCGTCGGCAGCATGTCCTGGTGGGAGACGATGCCATTTAGCACCAGACCTGCATGAATCTTCTTCGGCCAGCGGACAAACGCCGGCACGCGGAACGCGCCCTCCCAGTTCGTGTTCTTCTCGCTGCGGAAGGGGGTGATGCCGGCATCGGGCCAGGAGTTAAAGTGAGGGCCGTTGTCGGTGCTGTACATGACTATGGTGTTATCTGCTATGCCGAGGTCGTCGAGTTTTTTAAGGAGCACCCCGACCTGATCGTCATGATAAACCATGGCGTCGTTGTAGAACCCCTGTCCGCTTCTGCCCTCGTACTCCTTCTTGGTGTGGGTCCTGAAATGCATGTGCGTGGAGTTCCACCACACGAAGAAGGGCTTGCCCTCTTTATGTGCCCGGTCGATGAAATCGAGCGTTTTGTCGGTAACTTCTTCGTCGATGGTTTCCATTCGCTTCTTTGTGAGTGGACCCGTGTCTTCGATGCGGCCGTCGGCGAAGCTGTGGATAACGCCCCGGGGGCCGAATTTCTTTCTGAACGCCGGATCTTTCGGGTAGTCCGGCAGCTCGGGTTCCTCCTCTGCGTTCAGGTGGTAGAGGTTTCCGAAGAACTCGTCGAAGCCGTGGTTACTTGGCAGAAACTCGTCCTTATCCCCTAGGTGGTTTTTCCCGAACTGGCCGGTAGCATATCCCAGGGGCTTTAGCATTTCCGCGATGGTCGGGTCTTTCGGGCTCAGCCCCAGGTCGGCCCCCGGCATGCCCACCTTGGTCAGGCCGGTGCGGAGGGGATTCTGGCCAGTGATGAAGGCGGCGCGGCCTGCCGTGCAGCTCTGCTGCCCGTAATAGTCGGTGAACGCCACGCCTTCGTTGCCGATCCGGTCGATGTTCGGCGTTCGGTAGCCCATCATGCCCCGGTTGTTGTAGCTGATGTTCCATGTGCCGATGTCGTCTCCCCAGATGATGAGGATATTAGGTTTTTTGTCTGCCATGATAGAGTCTCCTTCAGTAATGTTTTTGATTGTACAAATCACCAGTCATCAATGCCCAGCCTAATTCCCGTGACACTTTTTGAATTTCACTCCACTTCCGCACGGACAGAGATCGTTTCTCCCTGCACTTGCGAACCTTGTCTTGAGATCTCCTTTCTCCCTTACCAAAATGGCCATGACCTCAGAAGCAGGCCGGTTCGCCCGGATAAGCTCAGCCATGATCCGCATGGGTTTGTCCGCATGTTTGAAGAAAGCCTTGTATCCTGCACAGAGGTAGTTCAGGCCGGGCTCGCCGTCAGGAGTCTTAACGAAACGGTTCTTGGGACATTCCCCATTGCAAATGGATAAGACCGCGCATTCCCTGCAGTACATGGGCAGCGCGTCTTTTTTGTCCCTCCCGAACTTTCTCTGTTGCTCTGAAGCCACCAACTCGTTCATTGGAGTCTTCAGAATATTTCCCAGGTACTGTTTCGGTTCAACGAAGTGGTCGCAGGAATAAAGGTCTCCGTTGTGCTCAAGCGCCATTCCGAGACCGCAGGTGGGACCAAAGATACAGACGGTCCCGGCCATTCCGAGCCAGCCGGCCAGCGCCCCGTCGAAATTAAGGACAAAAGTCTTCCCCACGTCCCTTCTGACCCACTCATCGAAGATCTCGACCAGAAATCGACCGAATTGTCCCGGCTGCACCGATCTCTCCGTGACCATCTCCCCTACCTGGAAACCGCTCTCGTCCTTGTACTCCACAATCGGTATGAACTGGATGTAAGCAACCCCGAGCTCATCCCGGAAGAACCGGTACACCTCCAGGGGGTGGGCGGCGTTCTTCGAATTGACCGTACACAGGATATTGCACTCCACTTTATGTTTCTGAAGTAGCCGGGCAGCGCGCACGACCGTGTCAAAGGTTCCCCTGCCTGCTCTGTCTTTGCGGTAGAAGTCATGAAGTTCCCCGGGACCATCCATGCTGAGTCCGACGAGAAAATTGTTCTCGCGGAAAAACAGACACCACTCGTCGTTAAGCAGGATGTCGTTGGTTTGGAAGGTGTTTTCGATGAAGGTCCCTGGTTTCTGGTACTTTTTCTGTAACACAACGGAATACCTAAAAAAATCGAGTCCCATAAGCGTGGGCTCGCCCCCTTGCCAGGCAACGGTGACCCGGGGGGACCGGTGGAATTCCAGGAGTTGGCGGATATAAGCCTCGTGTACCTGCGCCGACATCCTGAAATTGCTTCCAGGATAGAGGCTCTCCTTCTTCAGGAAAAAACAGTAGCCGCAACGCAAATTGCACGCCGAGCCAGTAGGCTTGGCCATGATGTGAAAGGCTTTGGGAATATCACTCGTCGTCATGTGTTTTCCTAAGCGCTGCCAGCCACAGAGTGGTTCCGGTTTCCGGCAGCTTCTTATCGCGGCCGCCCAGTTTCAAGGCATTTCATCCGTGGAGAGGTCTGACTTTTCGGCCGATCTTCTCCGGAAAAACAATTTGTCTAATTTGCCTTCACCCAGCACAAACCCTAATTTCGCGAAAGCGAAAAAAGGTATGAAAGCGACAAATGTGACCATAGATCTGGCTAACGATTCGAGTCTGATTCTTTCTGGCTGCCCGCAAGCTTTTCCCGGACCCGCTCTTCCACTTTCCACCCGTTGGCTTCCAACGCTTTTCGTGCAATGGGATCCACTTTTCCCGTGACCCAGAGTTCTTTACCTGAAACTCCAGGCATCTGTTTGATTGCCGCAGAAACTGTCTCCACTTTTCGCGCAACATTTTGCGTCCACGCGACATAATCGAGAGGGAATATTGCGACGATCTTCCCATTGTTCGTAAGGAGCACAGGAATCCCGTCGGCGACCACAAAACTTTTCACGGAGTGAGTCTTATCGTTGTAAAGACTCATGAGTTGCGCACGCACGCGCAGGAACACGGCCACGGACTCTTCAGGTGCCGCCGCAGCCTTATCGATGTATATTGCGCGACTCCTCACTCCCTTCATACCCGCCAGCGCGCTTACCAGCAGCGTCTGTTCGTAAGGATCGAAATTGGTGTTTTGCATGAAAGCCTTGGTTGAAGCATTCGAAACTTCCATGCCGGCAAGACTGCTCTGATTTATGCTTTCGAGTTCGACGGGAGTCTTGTCACTCAGGAGGTTCTTCGCAGTGTCTGCGGTTCCCATCGCCCCAACGGCGAATCCTGCTCCTCCGGGAATTGCCATGAAAGCGGCCTTCACCGTCAATCCTCCTGCTGCCGCTGTCCAGGACAGGTCATTGAGCGCTTTCTGCAAGGGTTCATAGGTCGTGTAAGGGTCGACCCCGAACTCGGCGGCATATTGCCGTTTATAGGATGCCTGCCCGCTGGCGGAGTTCAGAAGCTTTCCCTTGTTGGGGTTATCGGAAGTAACTGTCTTGCCGGCATTGCTCAAGAACTGCCCTATTCCACTCGCTACGTTCGAAACCGTTCCCGACGGGTCCTGTACCAACCCTTCCGCAGTGTTGATAGGGCCTCTTGCCACCTGTTTAAAAGCATTCATGTAAACGTCTGTGTTTTTTAACTGCTCTATCTGAGCGAGTGCCTTGAGCTCTCCGATCCGCTTCAACAGCAATACCGTGCTTTCAACCCTCAGGGGCCCGTAGTTGGTATCAAGATCATAAGTATTGATGAAACCGTCGCTGGTGACCGTTGGTCTTACGGAATAGTTTAAGCCCTTAATCAATTCCCCCTGGAGCACATCTGAAGCCTGCAGGAGCACTGGCGCTCTTTGAATTTCCTCCGAAAGCGCGCTAGATGTAAGAACACTCCCGCACAGTGCCATAGCTATGATCGTGCATAAAACAACGTCTCGCAAATTTTGAAACATGATCATTCTCCTCTTTTGGAAACCGAAAAGCATTCACCTAAAATTAATGGCACAGCGCCATCGTGTGATCGGCAGCGCCTGGACGCCGCACTCCTGGATCAGCAGCGTCAGGTCCGAGCGCCGGAAGCGAGCCTTACCCCGCAGGAGCTTCATAAACGCAAGGAATACCTCGCCGATAAAAGCCAGCATCTCACCTGCCGATTTGAAAACCTCCAGACCGGCCTCTCCCACTCTGGTTAAAAACGGCTCCCGCCCGCTCTCTTTGCGCGCATCCTTTTTTTCCGGGACCGCAGAAGCCAAAGCGATTAGTCGTGTCACCCCTTCGGGAAGCCCTTGGCTGGAGACGCGGATGCATTTCTCCCTGCAAAGACTCGTCAGTTTGATTAGAAATGTCAGCAGACTGCTGTCCGTGTCTCCCAGCTGCCGTCCGTCGAATGCAACCCGCCCGGGGGATGGAGTTGATACAATCTGTTTCTGGAGGTCTTCTGCCGATGGCAGCCCGTCAGTAATGTCCCAGTTGCCGCCGAGCCTTACGACAAAGGTGTTATCAGTTTCCCGACTGAAGCTGATATCCATGTTCCCCGCCTGT
The DNA here is from genome assembly GCA_049520315.1 of Syntrophobacteraceae bacterium. Classification (GTDB taxonomy): domain Bacteria; phylum Desulfobacterota; class Syntrophobacteria; order Syntrophobacterales; family Syntrophobacteraceae; genus SbD1. Next base: position 14,385 of record JBEKPW010000103.1, on the reverse strand, counting down.
CTGGAGCTGCTAAACCATTAATCCTGGAAACTTCTGCCGAAAGGCTCCTATTGCAATCGGCCTTGGACTACCAGTTGGAACGTCGTCTTCTGAGGATCATTGCAGATCCTAAATGTTTAATTGCGCGTTATAGAGTAGCCTTGATCTTCATGCTGAATCTCGTTCGATTGTTTATTGATATATTTGGTTGGCTTATAGCTATTCATCTTTTTTTCTGATAAGTCGGATTTTGCTGATTTACCAGCTGGGTTCCCACAATTTGACGGGACTTCATCTTTGAGTGTAATGGAAACGGTGCCCGAATCTAATCGAATACCTGCAGGACAGAAATCAGCAGCAATACAGAAAGCTGCGCTCCACAATATCCAAGTAAGGGTTAAAAAGGGGATGAGTAGTTTTTTCATGATCTTCTCCATCTTATAAAAGGTTCCCATAAAACAGAACTGATCTTAGCCGTACGGCAGTTTCAATTCCGTAACGACTCAACACTGCTGTTGGAACAGTTTCTCCGAGCTCGGCGCCGGCTTCTCCACCGGAATCTCCAGGTTTGTGCCTTCTACCTTCTTCCCTGTCTTATAAGGATCAAACATTTTCATTGCCTCTTCGATAGACGCCGCCCACCCTCGCCTCTATTGGATGTCATCTATATCTTGTTGTCTTGTTCAACGGACGGTGAGACATAAACGCCGCCCGTCAGCACAGTTTCTACCGCAGCAATCAGGTCGGTGACGGCGGTCCGCTTGAGCACGAACCCGTTTGCTCCCGCCGCAAGGCACTCAGCAACAACTGACTGCTCATCATGTACGCTTAAAACGATAAACCTGAGATCAGGGTTCAACCTGTGAAGCAGCCTGGCAATGTTCTTCGCCATGGATACCGGCATGGAGAGATCGACTATCACGAGATCGGGAGGATTTGCGACAACCGCGTCAGCAAGCGAGTGTTCGTCCGCCACCATGAAAATCACGTCGAATAGATCTTTTAGGAGATACCGAACACCTCCCATCATGTTTGGATGTGCATCAGCGATCAGTATCCGTTTCCGTCGCATTAGATTACCCTGAATCTTTCTGAGCTATTCTGAAGGGTGGTGTGGAACCGTACCGTACGCATGGGCCGAAGGACATGAAACCAGGACAGGCAGAGAGAGTGAAAAGATTTCCGGGTTCAGGATCAGATTATTCCTGGGTACATGGTCTTCATTGTAGGTGGGCATGGAGCCCAACACAACTAGGAGAAACCCTAGTTTTGCGGACTATTTTTCCTAGGGAGTGGGGGATCAGGGTGTTTCAATACCGTGCTTTACAGCGTACCGGACCAATTCTGCCAGGGTCTTAATGCCCAGATCTTCCATCATCCGGTACTTGTGATACTCGACGGTTTTTAAGGATATATTCAAAATTGTGGCGATCTCTTTGGCGGAATAACCTTCTGCCAGGAGCTGCAACACTTCACGTTGGCGGGGGGTGAGGCTGCGGGCCGTATCGGTCTGGGTGTGGCTCCCTTCTTCGTAGGCCTGCAGGAGCTTCCCGGCAATCAAGGGGGTTACGTACGTTCTTCCTTTGAGCGCTTCATTGATGGCCGTCACAAGCTCATCAGGAGCCGAATGCTTCAAGACATAGCCTGAAGCGCCGACCTTGAAGGCGCTCACCGCATAAGCAACATCGAGTTGCATCGTGAGAAACACCACCTTGATCGTTTTATGCACTTTTTTGATCTGACGGACGGCGTCTATACCGTTTAGCATGGGCATGGAGACGTCTGCTATGATGACATCGGGGTGGTGCTTTTCGACTGAGGTGATGAGCTCGCGACCGTCTTCTACAGTGCCTGCAATGTCGAAGTCGTGCTGGAGCATCTTTTTCAGCCCTTCAACAACAATTTTGTGGTCATCGGCAATCAGTACGCGCGGTCTGGCCATGCTTCCCTCCTAGCGGTATTGAGATCTGAATCTCGGAACCCTCCCCCGGCTGAGATCTTAATGACATTGTGCCTCCGACCAGCCGTACCCGCTCCCTCATACCGGTTAAACCGATACCTGGTTTCTCCTTCACCTCACGAACGTCAAAACCGATTCCGAGGTCTTGAATCAAAAGATCCACGCTGCCGTCAATGCCTTGGAGAATAATACGAGCTTCATTAGTTTTTGCATGCGTGGCGATATTCCGAAGTCCTTCCTGGATAACCCGGTAGATGCAGAGGGCAATGCCATTGGGAATTGAGTCGGACACGTCATGGGCCTTAAAAGACAAGGTTATTCCGGTTCTCCTGGTGAAGACGGCGCATTCCGACTGAACAGCCTGGGCCAATCCCAGATCATCGAGGATAGATGGGTGAAGCTGGCGCGACAGATCATGGACAACTTCGGAAACCTCTATCAGTTTTCCCTTCAGATCCCTGGTTTCCTGGGCAGCTGGAGTTTTCAGGGGTCTCAACTGTTTTTCAATCATTCCCGCATCCATGGCCAGAACGGCAAGCCTTTGCGTCAGATCATCATGGAGTTCTCGAGAAAGCCGCCGGAGCTCTTCCTCCTGGGTGGAAATCAGTCTTCCGGTGAGCATCATGAGCTCTTTCTCATGTTCTCGCAGCATTTCTTCCGCCTGTTTGCGCTCACTGATATCTTGTATGAATCCTGTGTAATTAAGCGTTTCTCCATCCACCACGGTAACAAGGCGGGAATTGAGCGATACCCAGATCCTGGTTTTATCTTTACGATAAAATTCGCATTCATAATTAAGGACAACACCGTTCTGCTCAAGCAGCCGAATATAATCCAGGCGTTGATTCGGGTCTACCCATAAATGACGCGCCGAATCTGTGAAGGGTGATACCACCTCTGCGCGTGAGTCATAACCAAGAATGCGAGCCAGTGCCGGGTTGCCAACGAAGGGTTGTCCCTTGGCAGAGGTTTGATAAATACCTTCCAGGGCATTTTCGAAGATGCTGCGATATTGCTGCTCAGCAATCCTCAAACTCTCTTCGCTTTTCCGAAGCATTCTTTCAGTCCGTTTGCGTTTCTCTTCCTCCTTGACTATAAGCCATGCCTTAGCCCCCAGTGTTGAAAATACCATCCAACAAATGAACAGGGCGCCCATGACAAATGCCAGCTTATTTCTAAAGGAGATCAGGCCGGAAAGCACATCCTGTTCGGCAGAGGCTACGGCAATAGACCAGAACGTATTCGCGATTTGAACCGGCCTATACACCGCATATTCTCTTATTTGGCCGACATTCCGGTCGCCTGTTCTGTGAAAGGTGTATGTTGACGCACCTTCATGCCCGTTGACCATATCGTTCACCATGACAGTAAGCGAAGGGGAATCCTTTATGGTTTCGAACACGGACTTCCCTGTAGATCCCGCTATCGGGCTGTAAAGCTGCGCTCCGTCACGGCTGACAACCCATGCGTGGCCTGTCTGGCCGATCTTTACCACATCAAGATAGTGATTCGCTATGTTTTCGAAGTTTACTAGTATTCCGATTCCCCCTTTGAATTCAGACCCCCTGAAGATCGGCACATAGAGGGCAACCGCATCAAATCCCTCAATTGCCCTGAATACATCGCTAACAACCGGCTTGTGACCGCGCAGCAGTTCAACCACGTGCTTCTGATCTGAGATGTCAGCTCCCTCAGAGCTGAGTTGGGGAAGGTTATAGAGTATTACACCTCTTTCATCCACGCGTGTGATCGTTCTGAGATGTTCCCGGTGAGCATCATAGAAAAATTTCATATAATGTTTACCGGCGGCGTCGGTATCGATGATCGCATCCATCTTTGATAAAGAGTTTAAGCTTCGGGTCCACGTTGCGAAGAAATCTTCGATTCCCAGGGCCGCTTGTTTTGCATGGATCATCTGCTCTTCGTTCAACTTTGTGATAGCGGTGTTCTTGGCCTCCATGTAAAATATGTTGAAGAGCAAAGCGCACACACCAGTAAGTGTAATGGTAAGGGCGATAAATGTTCTTTTCTTCACTGGTAAATCTCCCGCTAATTGTAGCCCTAACTTATTCTCATTTGAGTCGAGTAGACCGGTTTATCCCGATACTACAGGTTGGGGTTTGTTTCCTTGGTTACCTGCTTGGTCTCCTGGCGGGGCCTGCGTTGAGACCCTACACTGTTTTGCCTAACATGCTTACCGCAATTCGATGACCTCTTCTTCGCATTCGAGGCTAGAGAGCCAAAATTAAGGTCCCTTCCCGGAAACGAGCCACTGCTAAACGCCTTCTCTGCCGCCGGAACCTTAAGGTTACTCACAAAAGACGATCCCCTTGATAAACTTCGGGACCACAGGGGGGAAGGACGGCTGGATGTTCCACTACTGCCCGTAGGCGTCCGGATGGATGAACACGTACTGTTCAGCGATGCCGACTTTGAAAGGAAGCTAGCCAAACCTTACCACCTTATTGATGCTGGGAATCGCTCGTCGGTTTGCAGCGTTAAACGACGTAATGCGAGTAGGTTAAGACCCTATCGGAATATCGTCAATGAGGAGATGCCTGATCCGGTGTATACTTTTCCGCTGCTGGAATGGATTCCGGAGACGCGTGCCAGAGCAAAAAAGTCGGAAGCGGTTACCACTACCTCAACATCCCTTGCCACTGTACGTAGTACACCTCGAAGGTGGCCACCTCCGCAGGGTCTGAGAAAGGCAACCGAACTTGCCAAAGGTGAAATCCCGATGTGGCCAGAGTGCATAACGAAAGTGATTTGAATATGTTAACTTGCGTTGCTGGTTTACATCGGCTATTCCCACTTAAGCCAAATTCTGTTAGAGAGCATGCAATAGAAGGGGGCGCTTGAGCAGAGGACTGAGGACGGAGGACGGAGAATAGTAAAAACAAAAACAATTCCGATTGGTGAACCCTCACCAGGTTTCGGGTTCGCGGTTACCGCTGAGTAAGCATGTGAAATGCTTCAAGTTCGCGGCCGATTTTTTGTGAGGCCGCATCGCTGTGCGAGGAATGGAGGGAGCGGGGAGCAAAAAACTTGCAAACCGCATCGGTCCGCGATGAGCAGAAAAAGCTTTCAAATAAAAATCACTTTAGGGTTTTTACCAACTAGTTGATTTTAAAGCAAAAACCACTGGACCCCGGCCTTCGCCGGGGTGACGGCCTTACTGGACCACGGCCCCCGGACTAGACACTTCCGGGACAGGCTTCGCCGGGGTGAGGGCCTTACTGGACCCCGGCTGCGCATTCGGGTCGAACCTCGCCAAATCGTCGCTGCTCAGGGAAAGAGTGGCCATAACCGACCATTTTTTACTCTTAAAATGCCGGTCAATGGTCATAAAATTGCCTTCGTAAGGGGGTCTTCTCACACAGCCTTCGGGTGGGGCGACGCTAAAGCTCGACTGCTTCCCCGCTCCCCAGTTCATCTGCTTTTGTCCCACTCACCCATTTGCCTATTCGCCTACTCACCTGCTTTCTTTCTTTTTTCCTCTTCTGGTTGCCGCTTCTATTGCCACTTCTATTGCCGCTTCTCGTTGCCGTTTTGCAGGTCCAAATCATCCCGCAGTATAATATCGTCGGATTAAACAGGGTATCGGGTCGCGGGCTTCCACTCAGTCCTGCGGCCTCACAAAAGATCAGCCGCGAAGCTGAAGCATTTCACGCGCTTCCAGAACGTTAACCGCGAACCCGCAACCGCAGTGAGGGTTCAGTGGCGCGTACTACTCGGAGCAACAGTACGGCCAGATTGCCCAGCGCCGGACCGGAGGTCCGCGTACTACTCGGAGCAACAGTACGACCAGATTGCCCAGCGCCGGACCGGAGGTCCGCGTACTACTCGGAGCAACAGATCGACCAGATTGCCCAGCGCCGGACCGGAGGTCCGCGTACTACTCGGAGCAACAGTACGACCAGATTGCCCAGCGCCGGCCCGGAGGTCCTCAGCACTCAGTCCTGAGTTAATGGAAACAGTCTCCCAAAAGTTTCCCATATGTTTCCAAGGTGTTTCCATATGTTTCCATATGTTTCCATGGCACAGAAAAGGATTGACGGCATCGGCTGGGGGCAGCTAATTCAAATGGCAAGCCGCTTTCTTCGGCTTTCGCCCTCCTTCCCCGGTCCGCCGGCCCAACTCCTCGATCGCGTTTCGCGACCCGCGTCGTCGAGTGGAAAATGTTTGTGGTGCTCATTTTGAGGCTCAACCGGGCTATGACGGCAGTAAACCAAAAATTCCAATGATGTTTCCAGGATGTTTCCATGGCACAGAAAAAGATTAATGATGACACACTCTTACAATTGATCCGGGATGGAAACAGCCCGGCCGGGGCAGCGCGTTTTTTTGTCGGCGGGAAGTTACGGAAATGCTCGGCAAGGCTAGACAAAACTCGACATCAACTTCAACCTCCTTGCCAAAGGTGAAATCCCGATGTGGCCAGAGTACATAACGAAAGTGATTTGAATATGCTAACTTGCGTTGCTGATTTACATCGGCTATTCCCACTTAAGGCAAATCCTGTTAAAGAGCATGCAAAAGAAGGCTACGCTTCAAGGCACTGATTTCGGCCGGGTGTATTGCGCATTATCTGCCACCAGTGAAAAAAAAATGATTCGAATTGAAAACCTGCGGAAGAGATATAAAGAGGTGGAAGCGCTCAAGGGCGTCAGCCTCCGGGTTGGCGAGGGTGAGCTGTTTTCATATCTGGGGCCGAACGGGTCCGGCAAAACGACGACCATCAAAATACTTACCGGCCTTGCGGTCCCTTCTGCAGGGGCCGCATGGCTCCATGGGTTTCATGTCGAGAAGCAGAGTCTTCAGGCGAAACGCCAATGCGGGCTTGTATCCCAAAACATCAATCTCGACAATGAACTGACGGTGGGGGAGAACCTGCACCTGCACGGAAAACTTTTCCAGATGCCGCGAAAAGAGCGGGGGCAGCGCATCAGTGAACTCCTGGAATATGTTGAAATCGCAGACAGAATGGACAGCCCGGTAAAGTCGCTTTCCGGGGGCCTGAAAAGAAGAGTGATGATCGCAAGGGCTCTCATGCACTCGCCGAGGATCCTTTTTCTCGATGAACCTACGACGGGTCTCGATCCCGCCATCAGGCGCCGCATATGGTCGCTTATCAAAAGTATCCAACAAAGGGGGGCGACCATCTTTCTGACCACCCATTACATAGAAGAGGCGGAATTTCTGGCCGACCGGGTCGCTTTTCTGGACGAAGGCAGGATCGTCACGCTGGACACACCGCAAAACCTCATGGAGGGCCTGGGGACGTGGGCTTTGGACCGGGTCGCCGACCGCGGCATGGAGACCCTGTTTTTCCGCGATAGAGAAGAGGCAAACAGGCATATCGCCGCTCACGAAGGCAGTTTCTCTCTAAGGCGTGTAAACCTCGAGGACGTTTTCATCTCCCTTACAGGAAAAAAGGTCATGGCATGATACCGAGTTGCGTTCAAGAAAGCATCAAGTCAAGTGCGTGGGGGATGGGGGGACACTTGCCCCCCACACCCCCTCCGCCTCGCGGAGCGTCGAGATATGGCGCTGCGGCGCCGAGCGCTCGGCCTCGCGCGACTGCGCGTGGCCGATATCCTGCGGGGTGCGGGGGAAACTTTCCCCGCTCAGCTCGCGGTTATTTGTCGCTCTTTGAAAGCAACATGGTATGAGAGGCATGCTCGCCATCTACCAGCGCGAACTCCTCATCATGCGCAAGAGATTTTTCAGGCAGTTGGCTTCGATGTCTGTGAGCCCCCTGCTCTATCTGCTGGCTTTCGGATTCGGGATGGGACACAACTTAAGGATGGGCGAGCATTCCTACCTCGAATTCCTGATTCCGGGGCTTGTGGCAATGAACAGCATGATTCAGGCTTTCGCCATAGCAAGCGAGATAAACATTGCACGTTTCTATTGGCACATATTCGAGGAATTTCAGGCAGCGCCGATCAGGAATATATCTTATGTAACCGGAGAGGTGCTGGCGGGAATTACCAGGGCACTTTTTTCGACCGCCTTGATTCTGTTGATCGCGGCCCTATCCGGCGTGGTTCTGTCTTACAACTTTTATTTCTGGTTCGCAGTTGCGCTGAACAGCTTCGTTTTCGCATCACTGGCCGTCGGGTTGGCGATGCTCGTCAAATCGCATTCCGACCAGGCCCTTCTCACCAATTTCTTCATCACTCCAATGGCTTTTCTCGGCGGGACATTTTTCCCCGTTGAAAGAATGCCCGTTGGGGTGCAAACCATCCTTAATTTTCTGCCGCTGACCCATGCTTCCAAAGCGATTCGAGCCGCTGCATTCGGCGATCCGCCCGATTTTTCATCCTATCTGCTTCTCGCTTTGCTTGGCGCCGTTCTTTTCGTCCTTGCCTTCCACTGGGTTAACCGCGCGCGCGAGTGATACCGCGTTGCGTTCAAGATTGAACTAACTAAAAGAGCGGGGGACTTTCCCCCTCGCCCCCGGGATTTCTGCCACACGCGTAAGCGCGTGAGGCAGAGCGTCAGGCGCTCGCGGTAGACAGCCATGCCATGACATCAGAGGAGGTTGGCAGTTTTCTTAAGTTAACGGCGTTGAGTCCAGCCCACCGAGTTTGGGAAATTCCTGCAGATCATCACGCGAAGCGCGGATCAGTGCATCTGTCTTTTCCAGAAAACGAGCACGCCATCTTTGCCGAAATTCGCTTGCACCAGTTCCCAGCCCTGCAGGCCCCCTTCGTTGAGTAAAGTTTCCATCTTCTTTATCTGTTCGGAAGCGACCATCCCCACGTTGCAGCTCCCATCACGGGAACAGAACAAAATCATCTCCCTGAAAACGTCGGCCGGGTGGAGGGTCACTCTATATTCAAAAGAATCCATATTTACTCTCCTGGCAGTTATCAAAAACGGAAGCAGAATACCTCACAAAAGAATCAAAGCCAGTTATCGCCGCACTTTCCCCCTTAATGCCGATTATATCACCCCGGGGCAAAAACTGCGATGGGGTGTCGTGCATCGCTCCGCGATGAGTGAACATGGGAGGAGCGAGAAGCAAGGAGCAGGGAGCAGGGAGCAAAAAAAGCTTTCAAACGAAAACCACCCCAGACCGCCTTTAGGGGCGAAACGAACGGGAGGGCATAAAGCCCTCCCCTTGTGTCTACAAAAGAACCGCGCCACCATGCTGCGGTGGCGGGGTTTTTCTACGTCAAAAAAATTCCTGCCCTCTCTTGAACGCAACCTGATCAATCGGGCAGGCAAAAAACAACAGCTTCCAAGAATCGGTTAAACGATTTATCCCTTTGCCCTTTTTTTCATAGCGTGGGCATGCGAAACGCCTTTATGATTTTTCTTTCTCGCAGCCGTTTTTGGTTCCTCTCTATTGTGTCCGGCTGATTTCGCCTTGCTGTTACGGCCTGTTTTGGCTGTGGCTGCACCAGACTTTACACGGGCGGACTTATTGCCTGAGACCACCCCCGCCGGTTTGTTCTTCCCTGAAGCGTGCAGGGAAGGAGTTTTGCCATTCTTAATCGTAGATTTCCTAGCTGCATTATTTATTTTTTTCTTATCCTTTAAGGCAGACTTTTTCGAGGCCGCCAGCTTTGTTTGGCCGCTTGCGGCCAGCCTGATCCGTTTCCCGGTTTTTTTAGCCCGCACGCTTCGAACCCCAGCGGCCCCTCGGCGCCCTCCCCTGCTTACCGTCCTTCCCTTCGCGGCCGTTGCGAGTTCAACGGTTTTAAGATCATTATAAGGGGCGCCGGTTTCACGGAAGCCCGCTTCTAACAGCCTCTGAGCTTCGGAACACCGGATCCAGGGATTACGCGCTCCCATCACGACAGCGAGTATCCTTGTATTATTCCGCTTTGCGGTTGCCGATATATTATAGCCGGATGAGCAGACAAAGCCCGTCTTCAGGCCGTCCACTCCCGGACACTTCCCGAGAAGCCTGTTGGCATTATGATGCGCGTGTCTGCCGTAGGCATATGACTGCATCGAATGAATAGTCAACGAGTCAGGAAAGCGGTGAATATAAGCTGTGGAGAGAATTGCAATATCGCGCGCCGTGGTTACCTGCCCCTCGGCAGGAAGTCCGTTGGGCGTCATGAAGTGGGACCTGGTCATTCCCAATTCGCGAGCTTTGGCGTTCATCTTTCCAACAAATCGTTCCACACTTCCGCTGATGTGCTCTGCGGCTGCGACACAGGCGTCATTGCCTGAAACAACGGCCATTCCCTTGATGAGTTCGCCCATACGAACCCGTGCGCCAGCCCTCAGACCCATTCGGGAACCGCCCGCAGATGCGGCCCGCGCGCTGACCTCGACCTGGTCGGAAAGGCTGACATGACCCTGTTTGATAGCTTCGAACACCAGATAAAGAGTCAGAATCTTGGTAATTGATGCAGGGGCAATCAGATAGTCGGCATTTTGCTCGAAAAGGATTCTGCCGCTTTCCATATCCAGCAAGATAGCCGAACGAGCGTTTACACGCTGATTTACCGAAGCTTGGGAGATTTGGGGAATAAGTAAACAAAAAGAAAAAAGAAAGAGAACGCATACGAACTGCTTTTTGCGCTTCATCAAATTCTCTCCTCTTTGTTTCCCGACTTCGGAAACGAACATGGGGACCATTTTAATACCGGACTCTGAGGCCGCCGGTCATCCAGCTCTCCCACAGAGCCGAAACATGTGTATGTATGGAGATATAGGAGCTATTTGTCAACCGAAATCATTCAACTTTCTATCTAAAAGCCACCACAAGGTTTAATTTTGGTTCAGAAAAGTATTTTTTGGAAATGGAACCGCTCTTTTGATATATACTTCGCACGCCTGATTTTGGAAAACTGGAGCGAAAGGGGACCGTAATATGTTCGGCCGGATGATGGATTTCCTGTCCAAGGATATGGCAATGGACCTTGGCACCGCCAATACCCTCATATATGTCAAAGGCAAAGGTGTAGTTCTGGATGAGCCATCCATGGTCGCTTTCGAAAAAGAGTCCGGCGAGGTAATAGCCATCGGACGGGAAGCTAAGAACCTGGCCGGCCGACACACCAAGGGAACGACCGTAACCAGGCCGATGCGAGACGGGGTCATCTATGATTTTGAAACGGCCTCTTTCATGGTACGGTCATTTCTTGGAAAAGTATTCAGGCGGTTCCCCCTGTCCAGGCCCAAACTGGTTGTGGCCGTCCCGGCGGGGATCACCTCGGTCGAGAAGCGGGCCGTAATAGAGGCCGCAGAGATCGCGGGCGCAGGAAAGGTTTTCCTCATAGATGAGCCGATGGCTGCCGCAATCGGGACAGGTCTTCCAATTGATCAGCCCTCCGGACAAATGGTCGTCGACATCGGCGGGGGGACAACCGAAGTGGCCATCATTTCCCAATTCGCCGTCTCCTGCAGCGAGTCGCTCAGGGTGGCGGGCGATGAGGCCAACGAAGCCATTTGCCACTTTATCCGGCAGCAACACGGTGTGGGCATCAGCGAAATGATGGCCGAAGTGATCAAGATGAAAATAGGTTCCGCAGTCCCCCTCAAAAAAACACTCGAGATAAAACTCCGGGGAAAAGACCTCGTCACCGCTATGCCGAAAATCATCACCGTAACCGATGCCGATATCAGGTTGGCCATAAAAGAGCCGACCCGGGCAATAATTGAAGCCATCCGGCGCGTTCTGGAAAAAGCCACGCCCGACCTGGCCTCGGATATCGCCGAAAACGGCATTTGGCTGGCTGGCGGCGGCGCGCTTCTCAAAGGACTTCGAGCGCTGATTCACCAAGCTGTCGGACTCGATGTGGAGAAATCCGAAGACCCGCTTCGAGCGGTAATCCGCGGGGCAGGCTCGGTAACGGAACATTTTGACTATTACCGGGATGTGTTCCTGAACTGATTTCCAGGACAGAGGACGGAGGACGGAAGACGGAGCACGGAAAAAGCTTTCAAACCAAAATCACTCCAGCGTTTTCCCCAACTAATTGATTTTAATGCACAAGACACTGGACCCCGGCCTTCGCCGGGGTGACGGCCTTGCTTGACCCCGGCCCCCCGGACTATACACTTCCGGGACAGGTTTCGCCGGGGTGACGACGCATCGCTCCGCATGGAATAATGAAAAACAATTCCTCTTGGTTCTATCGCTGTGCGACGAATGGGAGGAGCGAGAAGCAAGGAGCAAGGAGCGGGGAGCAAAAAATACTTGCAAACCGCATCGCTGCGCGAGGAGCAGAAAAAGATTTCAAACAAAAATTAGTTTACCACCTCCCCAATATACGTGGGGGAAAATGAGCTTATTTGAGCGCTTATGGGGTTTATCCCCGCCCACTTTCGAACACACCCTGGTATAAATGTAGTGAAGAACCACCCCGTTTTGGCCGATTTATGTTTCATACACATGTGGACAATTTGAAACCGTACCAACCATATCTTCGAGCAAGAAGGGGAACCGACTTCGATGAGAACGCATACCGTAACCTCCGGTTCTTACATGATCAGCCGGCAAAAACCCGAGATCATGCAGGCATACCTGGGGAGTTGCGTTGGTGTCACATTATTTGACCTGAAAGCCGGGATTGGAGGTCTCATTCATCTTCTTCTCCCCGAACCACCCAGCGAGGACCTAACCTGGGACCCCGAAGTGAGCGCCGTTACCGGCATGCCGATTTTCATCGACGCGCTTTGCAAACAGGGTGCTCGAAAGGAAAGGTTGCAGGCGTGTATTGCAGGAGGCGCACTCATAGATCCGGTTTCACTGGCCGATTTGAGGCTCGACATTGGCGGACGCACGGCGGAGAGGGTGCAGCAAATTCTTCAGAACGAAAGAATCGCAATCCGGCAGATCGAAGTAGGCGGGTATTTCTCTTGTTGCATCAGTCTCGATCTCACAACATGGGAAACAAAGATCGAACCCTTTGTGATTCCCGCACCAAAGACTGCAACAGATAATTTCTGCAGGCCAACGGCAGAGAAACTGGATAAGGCGATCGAAGAAATCCTTCCCATTCCCCAGACAGCCCTAAAGATCATCCGCATGATCAACGATGACTCTTACAGCTTCAAGGAAGTCTCGAGAGAAGTTCTTCAGGACCAGGTCCTGAGTGCAAGAATAATCAGGATTTCCAACTCGGTTTCCAATAACTCGGGGATGAAAGTTAGTTCGGTGGAGAAGGCGTTGCTGAGAATCGGGGATAAACACCTGATACTCCTGGCCCTCTCATTTTCACTGCAGGACTTTATCTCCCATGCAAGGCAGGGATATTCTCTCTGTAAGGGAGGCATCTTTTACCATTCCGTGTGGACGGCGGGGGTCAGCGGCAAGCTGGCAGAACTTACCGGCAAGGCGCACCCCGACCAGGCTTATACGGCTGGTCTACTCCATGATATCGGGAAGGTCATCCTCGACCAGTACATGAACAAAGCTTATCCGCTCTTTTACCGGCAACTTCAAATACCGGGCAACGATCTGGCAGCCGCAGAGAAGACGTTGTTCGGCATAACTCATTCTGAGGCTGGACACCTGCTCGCCTGCCGCTGGGGGATGCCGGAGTTCCTAAGCGAAACGATACTTCATCACCACGAGCCGGACAAAGCCAGCTTGAACCCATATCTGGCGCACCTGGTCCACGTCGCTGACCTGATAAGCTCCCGTTTCACTCTCGGACACAACGTGAATAACATGGACACCTCGCACCTGCGCTCGAGTCTGGACGCGATCGACTTCGACACCGGGGATTTTCCCGGGTTGCTTGCCAACGCCTCCAATGAGGCATTTGCAATTACCAACGGCCGATAATGGCAGCGCCTGATCCAAATTCCCAAAAACCGCACCTTCGGGAGACTTTGAAAAAAAACAGATACGCAGGCTCATGCAAAGTCGATGATTATAGTATAGGCAAAGAATAGAATTCATGGAGGCAAGCATGATTATCAGGGGATATGACGCTATCAATGCGGCCAAAGAGCTGAAAATGCCGCTCGGGAAATATAGTGAGGAATCTTATCGAGGGTTCAGGCTCGATCTTTCGGTTGAAGAGGCTTACAAACTGGCAGATCATGACCAAAACCTTATCTTCCTCGAACTCGATATTCCAAATCTTTCGCTGGAACAGCTCCTGAAGGTCTCAGCAGCCCTGGGAGCCGAGCCTGGAAAAACTTGCACCCAAGTCAGAGATAAATTCGACCTGGAGGGAGACGACGACAGGGCAGCGATATTTGAGGCCATTGCCAAAAGATGGTCTCAATTGAAATCGAAATCTCATTGAAGCGCAGTGGGTAGTGAATAGTGAGTAGTGAATAGTGAGTAGTGAATGGTAAAAACAAAAACAATTCCGCTTGGTGAACCCTCACTTCGTGCGGGTTCGCGGGTAACATCGAGGAAGCGCGTTAAACGCTGGACCCTCACTTCGCTTGCGTTCGCGCTAATCGTTCGGAAGCATGTGAGATGCTTCGAGTTCGCGCCCGATTTTTTGTGAGGG
>JBEKPW010000102.1:0-28037 GCA_049520315.1 Syntrophobacteraceae bacterium | reverse complement strand
CGGTGGGCCGGAGAGGACATCATAGACCTGGGAATGGGAAACCCTGACCTCCCGGCGCCCAAACACGTAATAGAAAAGCTTGTCGAGGCTGCCAGAAAGAAGCACAACCACCGCTATTCGGCGTCACGGGGAATAACCCGTCTGCGCGAAGCAGTGGCCGAATGGTACAAGAGAAATTATGATGTCGATATCGACCCGGACAGAGAAGCAGTGGTCACAATCGGTGTCAAGGAAGGATTGTCTCACCTGGTGCTGGTGCTGATAAGCCCGGGAGACGTTGTATTCGCGCCCAACCCCACTTACCCTATCCATCCGTACTCGGCGATCATAGCCGGGGGGGACGTCAGATCGGTCCCGATCGGGCCGGACCGCAACTTCCTGGAAGACCTGCAGATCGCCATAAAGCAGACGTGGCCCAAGCCTAAGCTGATGATCATTTGTTTTCCGCACAATCCGACCACCGCCGTCGTGGACCTGGATTTCTTTCACAAGATCGTTGAATTTGCTCGTGAGCACAAGATCATGGTAATTCATGACCTGGCTTATGCCGATCTGACTTTCGACGGGTACAAGGCCCCGAGCTTTCTGCAGGCTCCGGGCGCCAAGGAAGTCGGTGTCGAATTCTTTTCCATGTCCAAGAGTTACAGCATGCCGGGATGGCGAGTCGGATTCTGCGTGGGCAACGCTGAAATGGTAGGCGCTTTGACGCGCATAAAGAGCTACCTGGATTACGGCGTATTCCAGCCTATACAAATTGCTGCCACGGTGGCGCTCAAAGGCGATCAGTCTTGCGTGCAAGAAATTGTGTCGGTGTATAAATCCCGGCGCGACATTCTCATCGAGGGCTTAGACCGCGTAGGGTGGACGACCGATAAGCCTAAGGGGACCATGTTCGTTTGGGCGCGCATCCCCGAACCTTTCCGATGGATGGGTTCCGTGGGTTTCTCCAAATACCTCATTGAAGAGGCCAAGGTGGCGGTTTCCCCGGGACTGGGGTTCGGTGAATACGGGGATGAATTTGTGCGCTTCGCCCTGGTAGAAAACGAAATGCGGACGAAGCAGGCCATAAGGGGCCTTCGCAAGGCGTTCCAAAAAGCAGTTTTTCCTCGAAAGCCGGCGAGCGCGCGTTAGCCCTTTCGAAACCATGTTTAACCAGTTTCCGTCCGGAAAGGGTCCTTTTCCGCCCTGGGGCGGTGGGACCGCCAGGCCGACTTGGCCACTGCCTTCGGCGGTGGCCGCAGAGGATTAGGCGGGCTCAATCGCCGATTTCGACGCTCCGCGAGGCGGTACCCATGTACGCCTCCGCGCAAGCCCTCGATTTCCTTGCCAGAGCGAAAAATCCCTCCTTTCCGAATCGAAAACTGCTAGTGACTTATAAGGTGAAATTCTCCTACGTTCATCCGGGTTTCCGGATGGACGCTAACTATTAAACTACCGAGCGCCTGCCTGTGACTGTTCATTTTGCCAATGAGCGGAGGGAGCAGGTTTCACTTTTTCAGGGGGGTTTTATGCGGAAAATCGGCGTCGGGCTTGTAGGTTGGGGAACTGTCGGCTGCGGAGTCGTGCAGGTGCTTCGGGAAAACGCCGATGTGATTGAGAGCAGGCTTGGGGTCCCCGTGGAACTTAGACGCGTAGCGGACCTTGATCTCGATCGCGAGAGGCCGGTCAGTGTCCCGCGCGAGATGCTCACCAGAAACGTTGACGATATTTTGAAAGACCCGGAAATTCAAATTGTAATCGAGCTTATAGGTGGATTGAAAGCGGCAAAAACCGTTATCCGCACGGCGATTGAAAATGGAAAACATGTAGTTACCGCAAACAAGGCGCTGCTTGCCCATGATGGTAATGAGCTGTTCGGGCTGGCCCAAGAAAAGGGGCTTTCAATAAGCTTTGAGGCGTCGGTAGGGGGCGGAATTCCTCTTATCAAATCCCTGCGGGAGGGGCTTGCCTCGAACCGGATCACCACCATTTTCGGCATTCTCAACGGCACAGCAAATTATATTCTCACCCGAATGACGGAAGACAAACTCTCATTTGCCGATGCTCTGAAGGAGGCGCAGACGCTGGGCTACGCCGAAGCAGATCCGACGCTTGACATAGAGGGAATCGACACGGCGCACAAGCTTGCCATCGCAAGCGCAATAGCATTTGGCACCTCGATTGAGTTCGATCGGGTCCATATCGAGGGCATATCCGGAATCGATCCGCTGGACATCGAATACGCGAAAGAGTTCGGATACCGGTTAAAGCTGCTTGCAATCGCCCGAAATAAGGACGGCCGCCTGGAGATGCGAGTCCACCCGACACTCATCGGGCGGGAACACGTGCTTGCAAGTGTGAATGGCGCCTACAATGCAGTGCACATTGAGGGCAACGCGGTGGGGGATGTAATGCTCTATGGCATGGGGGCAGGAATGATGCCTACCGGCAGCGCCGTAGTGAGCGACCTCATAGATGTCGCTCGAGACATCCTAAACAAGACCCCCGGAAGAATTCCCTCACTTGCCTTTCTGCCCGGCAGGCTTCAGAAACTGGATATCAAACCTGTTTCGGATGTCTCAACGTCTTACTACTTCCGATTTTTGGCACTCGATATGCCCGGCGTGCTCTCAAAGATCTCGGGCATACTTGGTAAATACCAGATCAGCATAGCCGCAGTAATTCAAAAGGGCCGGCACACAAACTCGGTCCCTCTGGTGATGATCACTCATGAGGCGCTGGAGAGCAACGTAAGAAAAGCCCTCGAAGAGATCGATAACCTGGACGTTGTAGTTGCGCCGACCGTGCTGATACGAATCGAAAACAACGCGGATTAGTTTCCACCTGATTATCTGTTCGCGGACCGCAGGCTGATTCAAATGGGTGACAAATTCATCATTCTTGTCGGCGACGGGATGGGAGACTATCCTCTCGACAGGCTTAACGGCCTCACACCCCTTGAGGCAGCCCGGACTCCCAATCTGGACCGACTTGTCCGAATCGGGACCCTTGGGATTGTGCAGACGATTCCCTCAGGGATGCAGCCCGGGAGCGACGTGGCTAATATGAGCCTGCTCGGGTATGACCCGGCTGTCTATCATACGGGAAGAGGACCGCTGGAGGCGGCGAGCATCGGGGTCCGGCTCGAACCTGATGAAGTTGCCTTCAGGTGTAACCTGGTGTTTCTCAGCAAGGATGAAGCCGGAAATGTCATCATGGGAGACTACTCGGCCGGTCAGATTTCGACCCCGGAAGCTCGAGAGATCGTCTGCAGCCTTCAGAGCACGGTTTCCGGCTCTCCCCTGAAGCTATACGCCGGTGTGAGCTTCAGGCAGCTTCTCGTCTGGAAAGGGGGCAGGGCTGAAATCAGCACGATTCCTCCCCACGACATTCTCGGACAGCCCGTGGCCCAATATGGCCTTTTGTCCACAGAACCGATTCTGAAGGATTTTACAGAAAGGGCTGCGCGGGTGCTTGAGGACCACCCGGTCAATATGCGAAGGAAAAAAGCAGGAAAAAGTCCCGCAAACGCCGTCTGGCTGTGGGGGCAGGGGAAAGCGCCCTCAATGCCCAAGCTGGACAGATTCGGACTGCATGGGGCAATGATTTCGGCCGTGGACCTTCTAATGGGCATCGGTGTTTATGCGGGACTGGATCCCGTGAAGGTAGAAGGCGCAACAGGCTATATCGATACCAATTATGAGGGCAAAGTTGCGGCGGCACTGTCCGCGCTTGAGCGGGGAAATTTCGTTTTTCTGCACGTTGAAGCGCCGGATGAAACTTCGCATGCGGGAAGCCTTGAAATGAAAATCCAAGCCATAGAGTATTTCGACAAGCGCATTGTCGGACCGATTGTGGAGGGGGCAAGGAAATTCGGCAAGATACACCTGCTGGTTGCAACCGACCATTATACCCCGGTATCAATGCGAACGCATTCGACCGATCCGGTGCCTTTCCTGCTGGTGGAGGATTTGAAATCCGACGGTTCGGGATCGGGCAAGGTCGGCAGGTATTGCGAGAAAGAGGCTCAGGCATCCGGGTTTCGGCTCAAGTCCGGTGAGGATTTGTTCCGAATTTTCATAGGCGCAAAGAGAAGTTAGTTTTTGGTTGCCGGTTTTCAGGTTTGAGTTAACTCAAAACTGAAGACTCAAAACTGAGGTAGAAGTGATCATCTTCCCAGCCATTGACCTGAAAGATGGACTTTGTGTCCGGCTCAAGCAAGGAGACCCGGAGCGCGCTACGGTCTACGGTAAGGACCCGGTAGAGGTAGCGAAGCACTGGGAGGCCGAAGGCGCCGAATGGCTTCACCTGGTTGACCTTGACGGGGCATTCGCGAAAAGTCCGGTAAACGGCCTGATTATTCGAAAGATAGCTCAGTCCGTATCTATCCCGGTCCAGGTCGGAGGAGGCATAAGGAGTCTTGAAAATGTCGATGAGTACCTTTTGTCGGGGGTGGCCCGGGTAATTGTCGGTACGGCCGCGCTCAGGCAGCCGGAAATGCTCGAGGCGGCCTGCGGCCGGTATCCGGGCAGAATTGCCCTTGGACTCGACGCCAGAGACGGCTATGTCGCAGTGGAAGGTTGGAAGGAATCGACTCAGACCGACGCTGTGACTCTTGTCCTTCGGTTCAAAAAGCTCGAACTTGCTGCGGTCATTTACACGGATATCCATAGAGACGGGATGCAGACCGGTGTGAACGTCGAAGCGACGCGCCGTTTAATGGAGCAGACAGGGGCGGCTGTCATCGCTTCGGGCGGGGTCTCGACCATGAAAGATATCGAAAGGCTTCTTCCACTCACTCCGCTCGGGCTGCTCGGAGTAATAACCGGCCGGGCAATCTACGAAGGGACGCTTAATCTCAGAGAAGCAATTGCGCGGGCCCGGCAGACGGGTTCGGGTGATATCGGGAAGTGAGGTAGGGTATGGAACTGCGGGCAAGAATAGAAGAGGCTCTCAGGAACGCTATCAGGGGAAAAAACGAAACTGCCAAAGACGCCTTGCGGATGCTTCTCACCTCAGTGAAAGTCAAAGAAAAAGACATCAGACGGCAGCCGAGCGAGACCGAGATCCATCAGGTGATCTCGAGCCTGGTAAAGCAACGGCACGACTCGGTCGAACAGTACAGGAAAGGCGGGCGGGCGGATTTAGCCTCAAAAGAAGAAGATGAAATCCGAGTCCTTCAGGATTTTCTTCCGCAACAGCTTTCGTTGGAAGAAGTGGAAACAATGGTCAGCGAAGCTGTGTCGGAAGCCGGAGCAACTTCCCCGAACGATATGGGGCGTGTGATGAAAATTCTCATGCCTAAAGTGGCCGGTCGGGCTGAGGGTAAAGTGGTCAACGAATTGGTCCGCAGTAAGCTTGGAAAATAGTTTCCGCCCGGGGCGGTGGGACCGCCAGCCAGCTTGGCCACTGCCTGCGGCGGGTGGGCGGCAGGGCCGCAGCCGGGATCGCCCTTCGCAGGGCTCAGGGCAAGCTCTTTCCTTGCACCTTTCGGTGCGGCGCTGGGCAATCCGGAAATGGCGGGGCGCCAAACTGTACGCGCCAGGACGAAAAATGCCTCCTTTCCGAATCGGAAACTGCAAGCGAGGGAGGCCGGAAAATCCTCCATTACCTGATACATAATACCCTATATCAGTATGGTTTCCGCCGCCCCCGGGCGCACGCGGGCCAAGGGGTTCCGGGCTTGGCAATCGTGACCACGGCGGCACGCCAGGGAGAAATAATACTTGATTTGGCAGCTTTCAGAGGCTACAAATCCGTAATTTTCACCTTTTGATTTTCATTAGCCGTTTCCTTTTACCATATAAGGCTTGCTGAGTGACTGATTCAGGAATTGCCACTCTCGTAAAGCAGGCAGTGGACATTGTCGAGGTGATAGGCCGGGCGGTCCATCTGCGCCGCTCGGGCAACCGCCACGTCGGGTTGTGTCCATTCCATCAGGAGAAGACCCCTTCTTTCCAGGTGGATGCGGATAACCAACTCTACTACTGTTTCGGATGCGGAACCGGGGGCGATGTCCTCAATTTTGTAATGAAACATCAGAATCTCACGTTTACTGATGCCGTTAAATATCTCTCTGACCGCTACAATATTCAGTTGCCTCAGAAGGACCATGCAGTCCGGGGCGATCTGCTCCTGGCCAGTCAGGAAGAGCGCAGGCGGATTCTGGAGGCTATCGAATGCTCGGCGGACTTCTTTTACACCCAGCTTCATATCGCCCCGGAGGGCAGGACGGCGCGGGAGTATATTGCCGGGCGCGGGCTTCCTGAAGAAGTCGTCGAATCACAGAGACTGGGATATGCACCTGCGAGGTGGGACGGGCTTTTCGAACACCTGAAAAAGAAGGGAGTAGAACCTGCGCTGGCTGTAAAAGCCGGACTTCTAAGCCAGAGTTCAAATGATCCTTCGAAGTTTTTCGATCGCTTCAGAAATCGGCTGATTTTTCCAATAAGAGATGAGCGTGGTACAATCGTTGCTTTTGGCGGGAGGATTCTGTCCAAGGATGAACAAAATGAGCCGAAATACCTTAACAGTCCCGAAACTCCCGTGTACCACAAGGGAAGAATGCTCTACCAGTATGCAGTGGCGCGGGAGGCCTGCCGGCAGGTAAGGCAGGTGCTGCTCGTGGAGGGCTACATGGACCTTCTGGCCTTCCACGCAAAAGGATTCCACCGGGTGGCGGCGACTCTTGGGACAGCCCTCACCAGCCAGCAGGTGCGGCTTCTTTCCAGGATGTGCGACGAAGTCGTGCTGGCCTACGATGGGGACGATGCAGGAGAGCGGGCAATACTGCGCGCCCTGCCCTTGTTTTTGCAAGAGGAGCTTTCGGTTAGCTGTATCCGGTTTCCGGAGGGACTGGATCCCGATGATTTTCTGAAAAGATTTGGATTGCCCGAGCTTGAGCGTCTCATTAAGCAGAGGGATGAGCTTGGGGCTTATACGATTCGGAAAGCCGTTTCGACCTGGGACGGAAGTTCGGCTGGACGAACGCAAGTATTTTCAGAGCTTCAGCCCATTTTTCAGCGCGTGCGGCAGCCGCTTCTCAAAGCGGAGTACCTGCGCATCATCGCAGACCGGTTTTCAATTACCGAAGAAGTAGCCGAGGCGCAGCTTTTGCACGAGAAACGGGGCAGACCGGACTCAGGGCGCAGGCAGTCCGGGTCGTTCAACTCCCGGAAACAGCCTGAAATCATGCCGCCAGAGGAAGGGATCGTGAGGATCATGATCAAGTATCCAGCCTTGCGTGCGTGCGTGCGTGAGTCGGGGGCACTTGTATGCTTCGTGGAATCGAGGCTCTCCACCCTAGCCGGAGTCCTTTGTCAGGCGGGGTTTTGCAGTGTGGAGGAGAGTAGCTCGTTTTCCATATACGATATGCTGCGCGAACCGGATTTGCAGGAACTCTATTCGCGATATGTTCTTGAAGACTATGGACTCGATGAGCCGGAAATGCAACTGCGGGATTGGCTCGGGGCATTGCCCAAGAAGATCGAAAAAATGAGGATGAATGAATTGAGGCAAGCCCTGCTGGAAGCCGAAAGCAAGGGAGATCGGACTCAAAGAACGAACATTCTCGTGGAGATTAGAAATCGTTGTGCCAAAACCAACGTTGGTGATTTTCCCGATAACGTTTAGGAGTTAGCTAATGACGGAAAAGGATGCCAAGCAGAGGCGCGATCCTGCGCTGGGCAAACCGGAACTCGACGATCTGAACCGGTTGATTGCCACAGGTAAGGAGAAGGGCTATCTGACGCTGGACGAAGTTAACGAAGCGCTTCCCGAGGATATCGTAACAGCGGAGAAGCTCGACGACATGATGATGATTTTCGATGAAATGGATATCGAGATCGTCGATTCCGAGAGGCAGGTGCAGGTGGTAAGGGGGCCGGTCCCCGACGCCGAGGGTCTCATAGAGGAAGAGGAGGACGATATCCAGCTTGAGGCTGATTCGGCCAACCGGATAACTGATCCGGTAAAAATGTATTTGCGGGAAATGGGGCAGGTTTCCCTGCTTACGCGCGACGGGGAGGTCGAAATAGCCAAACGGATCGAGGTAGGAGAGCGGGAGATATTTAATGCCATCATGGAGTCTTCCATAGGCATAAAACAGATAATGAGCCTCAGAGAAAAGCTCCAGACTGAAGGTTCCCGCCTCAATGAGGTAATCCGCGAAGTAGAGGAAGAAATCAGCGAGGAAGAGGAAGCGGCCCAGAAAAACCGGATAATAGGTATCCTCGATGAAGTGCAGCGTTTGGACGAGGAAAATAAATCGATGCAGGCGCTTCTTCTCGGAGAGAGCGTAGATCCGGAAAAGGAATTCGAGCTGAAAAACCAGGTGCAGCAGAATAAGGAACAGATAGTAAACCTTCTGAAAGATCTCCAACTCAGCCGCCGTCATATCGACAATATTATCGAGAAGCTGACAGGCCACCTCATGGCTATCGAAAATGCCGAAAAAACTCTAAAGGACTGGCTGCACCGTATGGGCAAGAAGTGGGGCGACCCAAGACTGGTTCTGGAACAGGTGAGTCTGGAAGAAGCGAAGGCCGGTCCCGCGCCTATTTGTGGGGTGTCAAAGGACGAATACGACAGGTTCCGTGTCAAGGCCGCAGAGGCAAGGGACCGCATTGCTTCCATGGAAAGGGAAGCGAAAATGGATTCAAAGTCTCTCAGGCATCTGCTCGGCAGGGTGAAAGACGGAGCCCTTCGCGCCAAGCTGGCCAAGAGCGAGTTGATCGAGGCCAACCTGCGGCTCGTGGTAAGCATTGCAAAAAAGTACACAAACCGCGGCCTTCAGTTCCTGGACCTGATACAGGAAGGCAATATCGGGCTGATGAAGGCGGTGGACAAATTCGAATATCAGCGAGGATATAAATTCAGCACTTACGCCACCTGGTGGATTCGGCAGGCGATCACCAGAGCGATCGCCGACCAGGCGAGGACCATTCGGATACCGGTGCACATGATCGAGACCATCAACAAGCTCATCCGGACCTCGCGCTACCTGGTTCAGGAACTCGGACGCGAACCGGTGCCCGAAGAAATCGCCGAAAAAATGGAGTTTCCGGTCGACAAGGTCCGCAAAGTGCTCAAGATCGCAAAGGAGCCTATCAGCCTTGAGACGCCTATAGGCGAAGAGGAAGACAGCCATCTGGGCGACTTCATAGAGGACAAACGGGTGGCTTCCCCGGTGGATGCGGTAATAAACCTAAACCTTAGCGAACAAACTCGGAAGGCCTTGGCCACGCTCACTCCAAGGGAGGAAAAAGTTCTGCGCATGCGCTTTGGAATCGGCGAAAAGGCGGACCATACGCTGGAAGAGGTAGGTCAGGATTTTACGGTTACCAGAGAGCGCATCAGGCAGATAGAAGCCAAGGCCCTGCGTAAGCTTCGGCATCCCAGCAGGCGCAAGGAGTTGAAGAGTTTTATCGAGACTTAGCCGTCAGCAGGTTCTGTAATGATTTCTTTGTTTGTGCTTGACTCTTTTCGACACCGGAAATTATACTTGAGTTTCGGTCATTCCAAAGACGGGCCCATAGCTCAGTTTGGTAGAGCACCCGGCTCATAACCGGCAGGTCCCTGGTTCGAGGCCAGGTGGGCCCACCAGGTAAGCCCGAGATGGTAACATCGTAACAGGCGGGTCATTGAGGAGATGGCTATTCCTTATTCGGAGGAATTCATCAGCAATAGAAATATCCCCGGCGACTTCAGGATACCGGAACCGCTGGAGCAGTATAAAACAAGAGGGGTGTTCCAACAGGAACACCCCTCTTGTTTTATACCCTCCTTTTCTAAAGGGGTGCAGGGGGGATTTCAGGAGCACCGAATATGGTCCGGATAAAAGACATTTTCCAGTGGATCGATTCCTGGGCGCCTTTCCGTTATGCTGAATCATGGGACAACTGCGGGCTTCAGGTTGGAGATCCCGAATCCCCGGTCACCAGGGTCCTTGTCGCCTTGGACCCGGCGTCTTCCGTGCTCAGGGAGGCTCAGGAACTTGGATGTCAGTGTGTGGTTACACACCACCCTTTGCTACTTCGGCCCGTTAATTGCGTCAGGACCGATTCATGGCCGGGATCGATCATCAGGCAGGCCGTGCTTAGCGGGATAAGCGTAATAGCGGCCCACACCAACATCGATGCCGCCCCTCAGGGTACAAATGTCCAGCTCAAGGATTTGCTTGGGCTGGAGGGTGTTGTGCCTTTGGACGCCGAGGCGGCCCATTGCAGGGACGAGCAATACCTCGGGATAGGACTCGTGGGGCTGCTGCCTCGAGAAGCTACGCTCGAATCGCTCGCATCGAGATTAAAAGGGGTGCTTGGCGGAACGGTGGTCCGGATTACCGGTGATTTGCGAAAACCGGTAACCAGGGTCGCCCTTTGCACCGGCAGCGGAGGCAGCATGATGGAAAAGGTCCTTGCATCGGGGGCCGAGGTTTTCATCACCGGAGATTTGAAATACCACGATGCGCGATTTGCCGAGGAAAGTGGACTCGCGGTCATCGACATCGGGCATTTTGCCTCAGAGAAGCTGATCCTGGAACCTTTTGGCGATTTTCTGCGCTCAAAGGCGAAATCTGAAGGCGCGGAGTTAGAAGTTTTTGTTTCCAATTCAGAGATAGACCCGTTCAAGGTGATTGCCTGAACGGATATATTCAAAAAGACGGCACGCGAATGAATCAATGTTTTCGGCCCATCTTTATCAGGAGGTAGTGAATTGCTTGATCAACTTAAATGTCTGATTGAGTACCAGAAGATTGAAGACAAGAAGAACCAGTTGATCCGAAGCTATGAGGAAGCCCCCCGCCGCATTGCCGAGCTGGAAAAAGAATTCGAATACTTCGAAGGACAATATCTTTCGAAGAAAGAAGAATACGACAATGCGAAGAAAGCCCGCCACTCGATCGAGCAGCAGATAGAGGATCTGCGAGCGCGTTCGGGCCGCCAGAAAACACGCCAGAGCGAGGTAAAGACAAATAAGGAATACCAGGCGATCCTCAAAGAGATCGATGAAACCAAAAAGGAGATCTCAAAGAGTGAAGACAGCGTTCTGGAACTTATGGACAGGATCGAGCGTCTTGGCGGGGAAGTCGCTGAACTGGAGAAGGAACTGGCAGAAAGGCGCCGGAAGATGGATGAGGACAAGGCCGTGCTCCAGCGGGAAGGCGAAGAATTGAAGGGCCGGCTGGACCATCTCGAAGGCATTCGCCAACTCGTGCGCGAACGGGTAACCCCGGAGCTTTTGAAGAAGACCGATTTCCTTTTCCTGAAACAGGCCGGAATAGCGGTCTCAGCGGTGGAGAACGGCGTTTGCAAGGTATGCCATATGAACATACCGCCTCAGAAATTTATAGAACTCCAACGCGATGAAGACATTATGCAATGCCCTCACTGCCATCGTTTCCTTTACTGGCCGGGTCATGAAGGATATTGCGTCACCGAAGAGGACATCGACGGCATTTAACCTGGTTTACATCCGGAAAGCGTTATGGGGTTGGGGCCGGCGCGTTTGAAGTCCCAATCATTTACCTGCTGACACAAAATTTTCCCTGTACGGGTTGCCTTCGGCGCCCTTCTGTAATATGTAGCAGGACTCCGCGAAACAATGTGACGAGGTGGCGAGCATGGCAGTTTACGGAATGAAGGTCTTCGCTGGCAACAGCAATCCCGCGCTGTCCAGGAGCATATGCGACATCCTGGAAATCCCTCTTGGCAAGTCAATGGCCGGGAAGTTCAGCGATGGGGAAATCAGAGTGGAAATCGGCGAAAATGTGAGAGGGGCTGATGTTTTCATAATTCAGACAGGAGCGTCTCCGGTTAACGATAACCTGATGGAACTGCTGGTGATGATCGATGCATGCAAACGGGCCTCAGCCCGACGGATCACCGCCGTAATGCCCTATTATTGTTATGGGCGCCAGGACAGGAAGAATAAACCACGGGTCCCGATCACGGCGCGCCTGGTGGCAGATCTTATCACCCGTGTTGGTGCGGACCGTATAGTAACCATGGACCTTCATGCCGGGCAGATTCAGGGTTTTTTCAACGTGCCGGTCGATAACCTGTATGCATCTCCCATTTTGCTGCCTTTCATCAAAGAGCATTTTCACCGAAATCTGGTTATCGTGTCACCCGATGCGGGCGGAGTGCCCCGCGCGCGGGCTTATGCAAAACTGCTCAAATCGGGGCTGGCAATGATCGATAAACGCCGTACAGACCCCAACAAGGCCGAAGCCTTGAACATAATAGGCGAGGTGGAAGACAAGACGGCCGTGATTCTGGACGATATGGTGGACACTGCCGGTACGCTTGTAGAGGCTACTAAGACCCTGCTCGAAAGAGGCACGAAGGCGGTATTCGCCTGTGTAACTCACGCAGTGCTTTCAGGACCTGCGGTCGAGCGAATCGGCAACAGTTTACTGGAAAGCCTGATCGTTACGGACACACTGGCGTTAAGGCAGGAAGTGATCGAGTGCGGAAAAATCACCTGCGTATCGGCGGCGAGGCTTTTCGCCCAGGCCATCCGCAGCATCCATAACGAGGATTCGATCAGCACTCTTTTTGAGATTTTGCATTGATTCGCGTCTGTTCTGAATCAGATATGGTCACAGCAGTTAATAGCGGGGATCACATTGTCCGCGCACTGCGCGCGGGCAAAATCTTATGGCCCAATGCAGGCAAATTGTGCGGTCTGTGACCGCACAATGTCATAAAGCAATTTAATTCCCGTTCTCACTGGCCCAGGTCAATTTCTGGCGACCCCGTATCAAGAAAAACGGGGAATAACCAATTCGCCTTGCTTCGATACGATGCCGGCATTTTCCGTCGGCCCCACTGACATCTTCGAGCGCAATCTCGGCAAGGGTTCCGCACTCAAGATAGAGCGCGGCCTCAATGCAAACAATATCGGCGGGGGACTTCTCCTGAGCCCTTTTATCGAGTGACGGCGGCAGATGTCACTAAAAACGAATTGAGGAATTCAGGAATTAAATCCCTTAATTTCTAAATCCCTGAATTCCTGAATTGGAGATTTTTCAATTCTGTTAATAAGGTGACATTCTCCCACGTTCCCTGCAAATCCTGTCTGAGCTTTTCTCTCCATGCCCTGTCGATGACCAGTCCTATCCCTCGCCAGTCCACGACCTGCTCTTTTGCCTGGAATTCTGCTGAAAGTTATTGTTAACTTGCCATGTGTGCGATCAGTGAGGTGAATCTTGTTGGCTGAGCGGCAGGGGGCAATCCGACCGGATGGACAAATCCGAAACCTTATATGACCTCGATGACCACCTCTCGCTCAGGCTCGCCGTACTCTACGCATTCCAATGGACAATCATAATTTTTCCCGTTCCTATCACTTTGGCTATACTTCCGGCCAGGGTGCTTCAGATGGGACCCGCCGAAGAAGTGCGGTTTCTCCAGCCCTTATTGCTTTCCTCTGGTGTTTTTACTACTATCCAATGCCTTTGGGGACACAGGTATCCCATCATAGACGGCCCGTCGACAGCGCTTCTGCTGACTTTCCTCCTTATAGCCCCATACGGACTGCCTGCGGTGCAGGCCGGAGGAATCGCCGGCGGTCTGTTGCTCATGGCGGCCGTAATTATCGTTAAACCAAAACCTACTGGTTTTGTTTCTGGAACATGTGCTATGCGCGGGCCCCGCGCCCTAAGAAAAGGGAGATTCCTGATGAGCGAAGACGCAAGGCTTTCGCGCTTCGCGAGGTAAACCGCTAAGGGAGGCACAGACGAGAAAAGAAAATGACCGGAAGTGCTGAGCATAAGTCTATGACGAGAGAAGAGCGGTGCCCCAGGTGCGGAGAAGTCGTGCGGTTGTATCGAAATCCCCTCCTGGCTGTGGATATAATAATTGAGGTCGCCGGGAAAGGAATTATCTTAATCGGGCGCAAAAACCGGCCTTTCGGTTGGGCCATTCCGGGTGGGTTCGTAGATTACGGCGAGACGCTGGAGGCCGCGGCAATAAGGGAGGCTCGCGAGGAAACGGGAATGGATCTCGTCGATTTGAAGCAGTTTCATGCATACTCCGACCCGAAAAGAGACCCTCGAGGACACACGGTGAGCGTTGTTTTCACGGCAGTCGGAAGAGGTGTCCCACAAGCGGCCGACGATGCAAAAAACTTGCAAATATTCCCGCTCGACAAGCTGCCGGAGAATCTGGCGTTCGATCACGCTTTGATTCTATCGGATTATTCCGCTTTAATATGAAAGCCGGATATAATTGTTGTGCGGTAGCGCGAAGCGGGGAGCGGGGAGCGCGAAGCGGGGAGCGGGAAGCGGGAAGCAGGGAGAAAGAAGCTGGAGGGACGAATTCCAATGAGCCCAACGAGCGCCAAAACTTTTCGGAAAGAAAGCGGATGAATTTTGTGGAAGAGCCTGACAATTTGTCTGTGGAGCAGGTTGCATCGGCCATGGTCGGCATTTATGACAGGCGCGGCAAAAGGCTCGAGCAGTATCAGGACGTTATCCGGGAAAGGCCGGTAACTCTATATCTGAACGGCAGGGAGATGGTGACGCTTTTGTGCGCGGGGCATCATCTTGACGAGCTTGCCGCCGGGTTCTTCTACGCAGAAGGATTTCTCAACTCTCCTGAAGATATTCTGGGCATTGACGTCAACGATGAAGCGGGGGCGGTCAATGTTTCGGCCGGGGGAGACGTCTCAATCCCTGAAAGTTTGTGGCAGAAGCGCACGATTTCTTCCGGATGCGCAAAAGGCTCTCTTTTTTATTTTTCTCTTGATGCACTTTTGAGCAAGCCGGTCAAAAGTGATATTCGGATTACGCCGGGCCAGTTACTGGACCGGGTGGAGGATTTGAACCGTCTGAGCGAAACATACCGCCGCACTCATGGCGTCCACAATACGGCCCTTGCCGAACCGGACAGGGTTGTTCTTTTCCGGGACGACATAGGCCGTCACAACGCGGTGGACATGATAGTGGGCCACGTCTTCCTGCATGGAATCCCGCTTTGGGACAAGATGTTAATCACGACCGGCAGGCTGACCTCCGAGATGTTGATCAAGGCCGCCAAAGTGGGCATCCCCGTCGTTGTCAGCCGCAATACGGCCACCAGCCTGGCGGTCGAGCTTGCCGTTTCGCTGGAGGTCACTCTCATCGGGCATGTTCGGGCAGGCAAGTTTACGGTCTATAATGGACAGGAAAGAATAGATGCCGGTCTACCTGGATAATGCTGCAACCAGTTTTCCCAAGCCGAAGGCAGTGATCGAGGCGGCTGGAAGGGCGCTGGAGTGCGTTGGCGCTTCCCCGGGCAGGGGAGCGCACAGGCATGCCAGAGAGGCGATGGCCATAGTTTCCGATTGCAGGCGAAAGGCGGCCGAAGTACTTGGAGTTAAAGACCCTGACCGGATAGTTTTCACGAAGAATGCAACCGAGAGCATCAATCTTGTCTTGAAAGGCTGGCTCAGACCGGGTGACCGGGTCCTCTATTCCGCCATGGAGCACAATTCGGTAGTGCGCCCCTTGAGCAAACTCGCATCCCGGGGCGTCAATATCGAAATGATTCCGTGCAGCCCCGGTGGGGCACTTGACCTTGGAGTCTTGAAGCTGATGCTTCGCTCTGAGGCCAGGCTGGTTGTCCTCGTGCATGTATCGAATGTAAACGGAGCGCTGATGCCGGTTGCAGAAGCGGCTGAAGAGTGCGCTCGAGCAAGAGTGCCCTTATTTTTGGACGCAGCGCAAAGTGCAGGGGTGCAGCCGATTGAGGCCGAAGAACTGGGGATCGGAATGCTTGCCTGTTCCGGACACAAGGCTTTGCTCGGACCCGCCGGAGTCGGCATTCTCTACGTGAGGCCCGATCTCGATGTGCTGCCTCTGATGGAAGGCGGCACCGGCAGCCGTTCCGAGGAACTGGAACAGCCTGAATTCTGTCCCGACCGGTACGAGAGCGGAACGCCCAACCTGCCGGGTCTTGCCGGGCTTTGCGCGGGAATCGGCTACATCCTGGAAACGGGAATGAACCGTATCCGCGATAATGAAATCGGAATTGCACACCACCTTGAAAACGAGTTATGGCAAATTCCCGGAGTGCGGGTGCTGGAACCGGAAAAACGCGGATCGGGAGCGGTGTCTTTTTTAGTTGCAGGGATGAATCCGGCCGATACAGGTTCCATTCTTGACCAGGCCTTCGATATTGCGGTAAGAACCGGTCTTCATTGCGCTCCGCTCGCCCACCGGACGATCGGGACTTTTCCGGAAGGAACCGTTCGGATTTCACCTGGATTTTCGACAACGATGGAGAATGCCGAGTATTTTTTGAACGGGCTCCGCTGGCTCGTTACGCGGAGAGGGTGAGAGGTGAAGGACTGAGGACTGAGGACTGAGGACTGAGGACTGAGCAAGGAGCGGGGAATGATGGGTGAGGGGAGAACGGTGAGAGACGAATTCCACCACAGAGACACAGAGAGCACAGGGAAAAGAAAATAGACGTGCAGGATAAACCGGAAACAAACACATTGGAGCGGCCCTTGTGTTGAACACGATTATAAATGTTGTGCTATCTGTGCCTGTGTGGTGGACGGGTGCGAAAATTCACGGCGGCTGATAGTGGGAAGCAGGAAGGCGCATATGGTTCGTAAGGCCAGGATAGCTGATGTAGTCGAGATTCAAAAAATGCTGCGGGATTTCGCGGAGACAGGAAGTCTTCTGGCTCGTTCTCTGAGCGAGCTTTATACCACCCTGCGGGATATAGTTGTCTTCGAAGATGAGGCCGGGCGGATCGCAGGGTGCTGCAGTCTGCACATCGTCTGGGAGGATCTTGCCGAGATTCGCTCCCTTGCCGTTCTCGGATCTCATCAGCGCCATGGGATAGGGCGCAGCCTGGTGGAGACCTGCGTATCGGAGGCGAAAGCTCTTGGCATTTGCAGACTATTTGCCCTGACCTACGAAGTGGACTTTTTCGAGCATCTGGGCTTTCGCCTGGTTGATAAGAACATGTTTCCTCAGAAAGTGTGGGCGGATTGCCTGCACTGCCCCAAGTTCCCCAATTGCGACGAAGTCGCCCTGGTGTTGGATATTGCCTGAGGGCAGCAGGGCTGCCAGCCAGATTCGCCGCTGCCTGTGGCGGCGGCAACCCCGGTCGGCGGTCCCGCCGCCCCAACCGCTCTTTTGACTTTTTGCAATTTGCAGAATTTTGCGCACATAATCGTTAATTCCGATTTCGAAGGAGAATTGGTGGCAGTTGATGTCCATCCGGATTATAATGCCAATTTGAGGCACGTCCGGCGTGCCTTTCCTGTTATTTCGAATATCGCATCCGGTTTGGAGGGATTGTTTATATGATAGTTGGTATTCTAAAAAGAATATTCGGAAGCGCCAATGAGCGCGAATTGAAGAAGCTTACGCCCATTGTGGATGAAATCAGCGGCTTTGAGCCGGAAATCCAGAAGTTGAGTGATGACCAGCTCAGGGGCAAGACTGCCGAATTCAAACAGCGCCTGGAAAACGGGGAAGAACTCGATGATCTGCTTCCCGAAGCTTTCGCGGTGGTCCGGGAGGCTTCCACCCGCGCTCTGGGAATGCGGCCCTTCGACGTCCAGTTGATGGGAGGCCTTGTCCTTCACCAGGGCAAGATCGCCGAAATGAAGACCGGTGAAGGAAAGACCCTGGTGGCGACCATGCCGATCTACCTCAACGCTTTGAGCGGCAAAGGGGTCCACCTGGTCACGGTAAACGATTATCTGGCCAAGCGCGACAGCGAGTGGATGGGACAGATATACAAATTCCTTGGGCTGACGGTAGGCTGCATCGTCCATGGGCTCGACGACCTTGAAAGGCAGCAGGCCTACAACGCAGACATAACCTATGGGACCAACAACGAATTCGGGTTCGATTATCTGCGGGACAACATGAAGTTCCGCATCGAGGAGCTTGTCCAGCGTGACCTGCACTACGCAATCGTGGACGAAGTGGACAGCATCCTTATCGACGAAGCAAGGACTCCTCTCATCATATCGGGTCCGGCGGAAAAATCGACCGAGCTTTATTACCGGGTAAACCGCATTATTCCGCAGATTCAGGAAGAGTCACATTATACCAAGGAAGAGAAAACGCGCAGTGTTGCCCTCAATGAGGATGGCGTGGCAAGGGTCGAACGGCTGCTCGGGATCGAAAATCTTTACGATGCCCGCAATATGACAATAAATCATCACGTTCAACAGGCTCTCCGCGCTCATGTTCTTTTCAAGCGGGACGTGGACTACATCGTAAAGGATGGCCAGGTAATCATAGTTGACGAATTTACCGGCCGGCTCATGCCGGGCAGGCGCTACAGCGAGGGACTTCACCAGGCACTGGAGGCCAAGGAGGGGGTGAAGGTCGAAAATGAAAACCAGACCCTGGCTTCGATTACTTTTCAGAACTATTTTCGCATGTACGAAAAGCTCGCGGGCATGACCGGGACCGCCGAAACCGAAGCGGCGGAATTCGCCAAGATATACAAGCTGGATGTGGTGGTTGTCCCGACGCACCAAACGATGATCCGGGAGGATTTTTCCGATTGCATCTACCGTACCGAATCCGAGAAGTTCAAGGCGGTTGCCGGGGAGATAAAAGAACTCCACAGCATAAAAAGGCCGGTCCTGGTGGGAACGATCAGTATCACCAAGTCGGAAAAGCTGAGCGAAATGCTTAAGCGCTCAGGGGTGCCTCACCAGGTGCTAAATGCCAAGCTCCATGAAAAAGAGGCGGAAATAGTTGCCAAGGCCGGGCAGCCCGGGGCCGTTACAATCTCGACGAACATGGCGGGCCGCGGCACGGACATCGTCCTTGGGCCGGGCGTGGTAGATGTAGGCGGGTTGCATATCATCGGTACGGAGCGCCACGAGTCCCGGCGGATCGACAACCAACTCAGGGGCCGTTCGGGGCGCCAGGGCGATCCAGGGTCATCGCGATTTTACCTGTCGCTCGAAGACGACCTGATGCGGATTTTTGCGGCCGACAGACTCTCCGGACTTATGCAGCGGATCGGCATGGCTGAAGACGAACCGATCGAACACCGGCTTATCAGCAAGGCCATCGAAAATGCCCAGAGCCGGGTCGAGGACCACAACTTCAGCATCCGCAAGAATATTATCGAATACGACGACGTGATGAACCAGCAGCGCGAGATCATATACCGGCAGAGGCGGGAAGCGCTTCAGGGAGGAACTCTCAAGCCGGCTGTCTTCGACATGATAGAAGACATGCTTGACGCTATAATCGAGGATAACACAGCGGAAAAGACCTACGCCGAAGATTGGAACCTCGATGGGCTAAACACGGAAATGCTGCGCATTTTCGGCCTTCAGCCCAATCTCACGGTGGAATCGCTTGAAGACACCGATCGCGAGGTCCTCAGAGAAGAGCTGCTCGAGCTTGTGCAGAAGCGCTACGAGGACCGTGAACAAGAGTTCAGCGAGCCGATCATGCGAGACCTTGAAAACTACATTCTTTTGCAGACGGTTGACGCGCTCTGGAAAGATCACCTGTTGAACATGGATTATCTCAAGGAAGGCATCGGTCTTCGCAGCTATGGGCAGCAGGACCCGCTGGTCGCCTACAAGCGCGAGGGCCACGAGATGTTTCAGCAGATGATCGACCGCGTAAAGGAAGAAACGCTCCAGAAGCTCTTTCATATCCAGATTCAGCGAGAGGAGCAGTTGCAGGAGATGCGTGCGGAACAGGAAGATCAGCCCATGTTCTACGGGCCGCCCGAAGGGTCTCCAAAGCAACAGGCCGTAAGAAAAGACGGAAAGGTTGGCAGAAATGACCCCTGTCCCTGCGGAAGCGGCAAAAAATACAAAAAATGTCACGGTAGCTAGAGGCCCTTTCGTGGTCCCTGGTTTTCTTGCAGGCGCGGTTGAATCCGGGATGCGCTACAGCGGCAGGCTTGACCTTGCGCTGATCTGTGCGGAAGATCCCGCCGGCTGCGCCGCTTCGGGTGTTTTCACCAGGAACTTTTTTTATGCGGCCCCGGTGGAACTTTGCCGGGAGCGCCTTGAAAAACGCAGGGCAACGGCAATCCTCGCCAATGCGGGAATCGCGAACGCATGCACCGGCAAGGAGGGAAAAATCCGTGCGCTGGAAATGGCCCGGATTGCTTCCGATGCGCTTGGCTGTCCGGCCGATTCGGTGCTCGTTTCCTCGACCGGCGTTATCGGAATGCAGGTGGACCTCGATCCGGTCGTCCGTTGCATGCCGGAGCTCATTCGTTCGCTCAGGCCTGATGGGTGGGGAGACGCCGCCAGAGCGATAATGACCACGGATACCGTCGAAAAAATGGCGAGCGCGCGCGTCGAGCTGGGTGCAAATTCGAGTATTACCATTGCCGGCATTGCCAAAGGCTCCGGTATGTTAGCTCCCGATATGGCGACCCTTCTCGTATTTGCCTGTACGGACGCCGCCGTAACCCCTGAAGTCCTGGATCATTGGACCCGCGCCGGGGCGGACAGCTCTTTTAACTGCATAACGGTTGACGGCGATACCAGCACAAATGATTCGCTCATCGTGCTCGCGAGCGGAGCGGCTGGAAATACACCAATAACTGACATAGGCGGCAGCGGGAGCCGGGCTTTCGGCGAGGCGCTGGCAGCGGTTCTCCGTGACCTGGCGTTACAGGTGGTGACGGACGCAGAGGGCGCCACAAAATTGATCGAGATCGAGGTCAGCGGCGCCGCCGACCGCGAAAGCGCAAGGCAGGTAGCGTTTACCGTAGCCAATTCGCCGCTGGTCAAAACGGCCTTTTTCGGTCAGGACGCAAACTGGGGCAGGATAGTCGCGGCCGCCGGAAGGTCCGGCGTTAAACTGATTGCCGAACGGGTGGGCCTTTTCTTCGAAGACCTTTGTGTATTCGAGAACGGCGCCCCGGTTTTGGGGGAAGAGATCGAACAGAAGGCGTCCGGGATATTCAAGCAGAAAGAAATACGCGTGAGGCTGGACCTGGGACTGGGAGAGGCGTCCTTTACAGCCTGGACCTGCGATTTTTCCTTAGATTACGTGAAGATAAACGCTTCGTACAGGAGTTAGAGCGGGAAGGGTGAAGCGGGAAGCGAGGAGAGACGAATTCCACCACAGTAATTCATGTCCTGTAACGTAAGTATTTGATAGCGGGAGTATTGATTCCCGCTTCTTGCTCCTCGCTTCTTGCTTCTTGCTTCTCTACAGAATCATAGCTTTTCGATCCGGACCGCACAGGCCTTGTATTCTGCCGTGAATGTTATCGGATCGAACACGGGATTGGTCAGCCAGTTGGCGCAATTCTCGCGGAAATGAAACGCCATCCAGACCATTCCCGGCGGCACCTCATGGGTAACCCGGGCCTTGACGACCACGTCCCCCCGCCGCGATTTCACCCGGATCTTCTCATCGTGATCGATCCCCAGGGTTCTGGCGTCTTCAAAGGAGATATCGGCGGTTTCTTCCCCCAGAAGATCGTTTAACCCTTCGCACCGGTCGGTCTGGGTCCGGGTATGGTAATGATAAAGCCGTCGGCCGGTACTCAGCACCAGGGGATATTCCAGATCGGGGACTTCAGCCGGCGGGGTCCAGTCCACCGCGATAAAGCGGCCCCGGCCGCAGGTGAACTCCCCGTTCTGGTGCAAAAAGCAGGTTCCGGGGTGATCCTCATTGGTGCACGGCCACTGGAGTCCGTTATTTTCAAGCCGGGCATATTTAATCCCCCCCAAACTGGGGGCCAGGACGGATACCTCATTGTCCCAGATTTCGCGGGCGCTGTCGGATAGCCAGTTATGCCCCATCCGCTTTGCGATCTGCTTGAATATCCACCAGTTCGGCTGTGCCAACCCTGGCGGCGGGCAGGCGGTGCGGACCCTGCTGACCCGGCGTTCACTGTTGGTAATGGTGCCGTCGTTTTCACTCCACGCGGCCGCCGGGAAAATGACATGCGCAAACCGGGTGGTCTCGGTTTGAAAAATATCCTGGCAAACGAGAAATTCCGCAGAAGCCAGCTCGTGCTCGACTTTTCTGATGTCGGGTTCGCTGTTGGCAAGGTTCTCACCGAAAATGTAGAAAGCCCTGACCTTTTTGCTGACAAGCCCGTCCATCATCTGAGGAATCATCAGCCCGACCTTTGCGGGAAGTTCGGTGACCCCCCAGGCGTTTTCAAATTTTTCACGCACGGCCGGCAGAGTCACATTCTGATACCCGGTTAATACATTCGGCAGCGCTCCCATGTCGCAAGCGCCCTGCACGTTGTTCTGGCCCCGCAGGGGGTTGACTCCGCCGCATTCCACGCCCATGTTTCCCAGCAGCATCTGCAAGTTTGCTACCGACACGACATTGTTCCTGCCGCAGGTGTGCTCGGTAATCCCCAGGGTATAGCAGGCCATCACCGGTTTTACCGCCGCCAGGCGACGGGCGGTATCCCGGATGACGTCCGCGTCGATCCCGCATATGTCTGAAACACTCTCCGGCGGGTAGCTCATGACCTTTTCTTTGAGCGTATCAAAGTCTGTGGTGCACGATTCCACAAATCGCCTGTCATAAAGGTCTTCTGTGATCAACACATGCATA
This sequence comes from Syntrophobacteraceae bacterium, assembly GCA_049520315.1. GTDB lineage: Bacteria > Desulfobacterota > Syntrophobacteria > Syntrophobacterales > Syntrophobacteraceae > SbD1. The sequence goes on along the minus strand of JBEKPW010000102.1, from coordinate 5,521 downwards.
AGGGCGTTCAACAGGGCAATATCGCTCCCGACTTTCAAAGGCAGATGCACTGTCGCCATATCGCAGAGCTTATGTTTTCGCGGATCGATGACGATTAGCTGTGCGCCGTTTTGGACCGCGTTTTTGAGAAACGACGAAGCCACGGGATGGGCTTCCGTCATATTTGACCCGATCACCAGAAACATTTTCGCCTTGGCAAATTCAGTGAATGAGTTCGTCATGGCGCCTGAACCGAACGAGGCCGCCAAACCGGCGACCGTGGGCGCGTGTCAGGTACGCGCGCAGTGATCGATATTGTTCGTTCCGATCACTGAGCGAAACAGTTTCTGCATCTGATAGGAATCTTCATTGATACTCCGGGCGCAGCTTACGCCGGCAATAGCATCCGGACCGCTTTCTGCGATAATCTCCTTGAATTTGTTGGCCACCAAATCCAAAGACTCGTCCCAGGATGCTTCCCTGAACCTGCCGTTTTCCCTGATCAGCGGAGTTTTCAGCCGCTCTTCCGAATGGATGAAATCAAACCCGTATCTTCCCTTGACGCATAATCGGCCTTTATTCGGTTCGCCATCTTCAACACCGGTTACTCTGACTATTCTGTCATCCTTGACATGAAGCGACAGTTGGCATCCAACGCCACAGTATGGACAAGTGGTCCGAATCTTCGTTACTTCCCACGGCCGCCAACGGAGGCAGGATTTCTTTTCAAGCAGCGCGCCCACCGGACATACCTGGATACACTCGCCGCAAGAAACGCACTTATCCCTGTCATATGAAATCAGCTTCCCGTTCGGTCCTTCCGTGGCCTCCAGCGCGCCTATCACCTGGATTTCATTGCAGGCGGATACGCAACGCAGACATGAAACGCAGCGTTCAGGCCATGATTTTAGAAAGGGAGTGCTATATGCGGAAGTGAATTTCGACGTCGGGGGCTGCATTTCAACGTTTGTTATGCCATGTTCATAAACAAGGTTCTGGAGCATGCAATCGCCGGCTTTGTCGCAGATCGGACAGTCCAGAGGGTGATTGACCAGCAGTGCTTTCAATGCATCCTGCCGGATGCGCAGAAGACTATCCGACAGTGTGGCAACGCTCATTCCATCCGTGACAGGCGTCTTGCAGGAAGCCATGGGCGTCGAATCTCCATCGACTTCAACGACACACATCCCACATGACCCTATGGGTTTCATTCTTTCATGAAAGCAGAGCGTCGGAATTCGTATTCCCGCGCCCTTCGCCGCATGAAGGATCGTGCTGTCCTTCCTCGCGAAAACCTCTCTGCCGTCGATCGTCAACTTCACCTTGTCCATCCGGGTTTCTCCTTCGTCATTCCATGCGTTACTCGTAGACGATTGCATAATAAATCACAAATGAGATCTGGCCGCTCAGGTGTTATGACAAATGTGACATAACGCACAATATACAACCGCCCCATTTTTGTCAAATGAATTGAGCTTCTGATTGGAAAGGTTCAGATTGCCAGGAGGCTGTTCACTACGCAAGCAGAACCCGTGCGTGGTTCAAAGCCGCAGGCTCCGTGGGATCGAGCGGGGAGGTGGGTATCCTCTCCCGATGCGTGTAAATGCTCATACTGTTCTCACGCAAAAAACCTATCAGGGTGATATTCAGCCTGTCAGCTATCTCGACCGCCATGCTGGTTGGCGCCGACAGCCCGGCAAGGATTTCGAGGCCGAGTACACCGGCCTTTTGCACCATCTCGAAACTCAGGCGAGACGAAACGATGGCAAGGAAAGCCTCCCGTGTTTTGTCTTCATTGACCAACGCCCCTATTACCTTGTCGAAGGCGTTGTGCCGGCCGATGTCTTCGGCAAATGCAAGCAGGTCCCGGCGGAGGCTGAAAAGAGAAGCCGAATGTGTCGCCCCGGTGAGTTGGAAAATAGTTTGCAGGGTTTCAAAGGATTGCCTGAACTTCAGGATGTCGCCCAGAGACATGCTGTGGAACGCCTTGACCGGAGGGCTTTCGGAATATATTTCGGCCGCTTCGCTTTTGCCGCACAATCCGCAACTGGACTTGGCAAGGTAGTTGCGCCGTGTTTCCGGGTTTACCGTATTGCACGATCTTTTCGGGTCCAGGTAGACCAGCACCCTGCGCTGTCCCGGAATGGTCACGCAGTGCCTGATTGAAAGCAGGTCATCGCGGGAGGCGATGATCCCCTCGGTAAAGCAAAACCCCGTCACGAGGTTTATGTCGTCACCGGGCAGGCGCATTGTAATGGCGTAGGGAGAATCGTCGATGTAGATTTCCAGTAGCTCCTCCACCGCAAGGTTGTATTCGGCGGCGAAAAGAGCATTGTTTTTGAATCTCGAAGTCTTGTGCTTGAGGGTTTGCATTTGGACCATCTTTTCTTTTGCAGCCAAAGCAGTGGGCAACCGCATTCCGCCAGCCATCCTATCAGCCGCCAAACGGACATTTGGGGAAAGTGCAGGTTTTGCATTCCAGGCAGAAGGAGCCGTGCCCCAGTTTTGCAAGATCACGGCGGCTGACTTCCAAACCAGCCAAAAGCCTTGGTATCAATAGATCGAAACCGGTTATTTTAGAGTGAAGCGCACATGCGGGAATACCCATCACCTGGACCGAGCCGATGCGGGCCAGCAGAGTCGTAGCTCCCGGCAGGACGGAAGCGCCGTACAACATGTCAGTCGCCCCGGCATCTAAAAGGCCGTGTCGCGTGAGGTCATCCGGATCTGCGGAGAGTCCTGCGGTTGTCACCAGCAGGTCCGTTCCGCACTCGAGGAGTTCCCGCACTCCGTCGCTGATCGCTTTGCGGTCGCCGGGGGCAATTATTGCCTTGACCACTCGGCAGTTGAGCGACTCGACCTTGGCCCTGACAATTGGGATAAACCGGTCCTTGAGCGGCCCATGGAAGACTTCGATGCCGGTGACCAGAATGCCCACCCGAGCCTTGCGCATTGGGAGAACGCGAAAGAGCGGGCCGGAGCGCAGAACGGTCATCGCCCTCAAAAAAGAGGCCTTGGGCAGGTAACGGGGAATCGCCCTCGTTCCCGCCAGGTTCCGGCCGCTGCTAACAGGAGTAAAGCTTCTGCGCGAGGCGCACATCACACCGGGAATCATGTTGAACTCTTCAAGGCACTCCTCGTTGAGCACAAAAAGGCCGCTTCGGTCTGCAACGAAATTGATCCTGCCTTCCCCGGGCGGCTCGATGAAGCGCACCCCCTCCCCGGCCATGGGGGTGGCAAAGGAGACAGCGGCTTCATTCTCATGAATCCACTCACCGTCGGAGGGTTTTTGCCGGCCGCCGAAAAGTGGCTCAAAATGCTCCGCGCCGGGGACCATGTAAGGGGTCTCCCCCGCACATGCCCGGCAGATCGCCCCGTCGTTGATCGGATAAGGTTCTCCGCACAGGTTACAGCAGCCAATGCCGCCCCTGCGGCGCTTGCCAAGGAATTGAGGCTGGACGAGGACGTTCTCAATTCCGTAGAGTTCCGGCCCCGCTTGCCTGATTTGCTCCAAAATGAGTTGGCCATCCTGCTCCTGCTTCGTCTTGAGCTTGAAAAGCCATGCCTCCACTTCCGGCCAGGCGCGAACTTTTTGGGCATCGAAAAAAACGCGGACACCTTTCCCGCTGAGCTTGTCATAAAGGCTCAATGCAAACCGCCCCAGGTTCATAATTTTCAGCCAGCCGTTTCCGACCGTGCATGGCGTGAGCAATTGTACGGCGTCGGGGAGGCAGTTTCTCGTTTCGGAAATCGCCTCAAACAACACCCCATCCGGCATGCGGCTGAGGGCAAGGTCCACCATGCCCCCCCCCGCCACCAAACCTGGCGCGGTGTAGCCGTGAAAAGACTTCACCAAACTCAAGTATTCCTCGAAAGAATATTGTCCTATACTCATCTCAAGATCTCTGCCTCATATCCGCACCCATGAGGCCTCGGAGCGGAGAGGCCGTTATGTCAAACGTAGCACAACGGATGGAATTATAGATTGCCGGTGTGTAATGTCAAGGGAGATCATGGTTTAAAACATCTCAAAGTGAATCAGTTGGCAAGGAGGTTGAAGTTGATGTCGAGTTTTGTCTTCTCTTGCCGAACATTTCCGTAACTTGCCGCCGGCAAAAAAACCCGCTGCCCCGGCCGGGCTGTTTCCATCCCGGATCAATTGTAAGAGTGTGTCATCATTAATCTTTTTCTGTGCCATGGAAACATCCTGGAAACATCGTGGGAATTTTTGGTTTACTGCCGTCATAGCCCGATTGAGCCCCAAAACGATCGCCACAGACACTTAACAGAACAAAAGAGCGGGGAACTGTTCCCCGCACCCCCAAGGGTTCGGCGCTGCCCCGGCTGGGCTGTTTCCATCCCGGAATCAATTGTAAGAGGTTGGCATCATTAATCTTTTTTTGCCATGGAAACATATGGAAACACCTGGAAACATCATGGAAGCATATGGGAAACTTTTGGGCGACTGTTTCCATTTGCCGGTTAGGCCGCCGACAGTACTTCCCGATCTCACAGGCGAGCTCTCTTCCGACACGTCACTTGAATCGGCAGCCCCGCGCCCACATTGGAACATGGACTCGAGATCGGATGCACTTCGAGGCAAGTTCTTGCAACGTATTGTCAGATACTTTTGAGTACCGTGAGGAACTCATCTCGCGGAATGCCGGACTGGGTGAGTATTGTGCGTAAGGTCGAACCCTTAATTTTACGATGATTAGGTATAGTCATGGGAGTCTGGGTGCCGTCGTCGTTTTTTCGTGTGAGCGCAATGTGATTTCCCCTTCTAACGACTTGAAACCCCAGGAGGGCCAATACCTTTATGACATTCTCGATAGGGACATCTGAAGGGAACTTGTCTGTCAGACTGCAACTCCTGCCTCAGCTATGAAAACGTCGATTGCCGAAGAAGCGTCGTCAAGCACTTGAGGGCCAAAGGTTTCAATATGAAATCCTATTGCAGATTTCACGTCTGATAGTGCCTCCTCGTAGCTGTCCCCCTCGCCAACGACAACCCCTTTCAGGCCGAGAGGATATGCCACGTACCCATCGGCATGTTTCTCCACGATGATCTTAAAGCTTCTGATCATTTCGAACTCCCGAAATTGGAATGTACAATGTCCAAATCCACAGTAGCATAAGATAGCTGAAAAACCTGTGAAAAACAAGGCGACGGCGTATGTCGTGTTTCACCCGGAAACCGTTGTAATCAATTTTATTTTTCAAAGAGCCGACATTCCGCTGTGAAACTGAATGTCATGAGTCAGCATTGGCGGGTCGACGAGCCACAAGTTGCTTTCGACCAGAAACCCTTGCCCCCGTTTTATTGCAAATGCAATCCAAATTCAATAAGAGCAGTGAACAGTGGACAGGGAAGAACCAAATTCCAGACACGGATGGACACGGATGGACACGGATAAGCACTTGATCTCTACTCCTTAATTGCTGGATCCCATCATTGCAAATTCAGGCCAAATTCAATGAGGCAGTGAAAAGTGGTCAGGGAAGAACCAGATTCCGGACACGGATGGACACGGATGGACAC
>JBEKPW010000101.1:0-28819 GCA_049520315.1 Syntrophobacteraceae bacterium | reverse complement strand
TTGCCGACCAGGGAGTGAATGAAAACGCCGTCGCAGACTTCGACAGCGATCTTGCACAGATATTCGTGGGAACGGTGCATGGGGTTGCGCAACTGAAGAGCAGCTACTTCTTTCCATCCTCTTTCAGTAAAAATCTTTCTCGATTCAGCCGGTCTCATGTAAACGCCGGCATATTTGGTAGGATATTCGGCCTCACTGAGCACCTTGACCGGGCCGGCCAGATTGACAGCCTTCTGCTCCATCACCATCTGAACTCCGGGATGGTCATTTTTGGCGATCTTCCAAAAATCTTCAGCAGTCTTGGTGCCTTCTCCCATATAGACTTTTTCACATTCAAACTTCTTGTCGGCCTCGGTCATTTCATATTTCTCGGTGACCTTCATTGTGGCCATGAACTCTTTGCGCTCCGGATCAAAAAGAGCGATTTCCTGACCGATTGCGATGGCGGCCGCGTCTTCCTTGGATGCGGAAAGGGTTACCGGAATGGGCCAAAACGTACCGTCCGCCAGGAGATAATTTTCGCAAACACCTTTCCAGTCGGCCTTGGTCATGAAACCGGTCAGCGGGCTGAATCCGCCGATGCCCATCATGATCAGGTCGCCTTTTTCACGGGGGCTTACGTCGATTTTTTTAAGACCTTGTGCTTTTTTCAGTTCAGCTGCCAGTTCCGCGCCTTCGAGCAAACAGCAGGTCAAGCCTTTTCCTCCATGAGGGGGAAGTAATTGTGACATTGGCTTATTTCTCCTTATTGAAAAAGTGTTGGGTTAAATGGTTATGGCATGGGGCAACCCATGATTACGGAACTGAGTCCCTCATGATTTAATAACCGTAATAGACGAAATGTTCAACAGGCCAACTACATAAAAAACACCGTCAGGGCTTTAACAAAAAAACCTCCCGGCTCAAAACAGAGCCAGGAGGTATTATGCAGAACTTAAATCATGCCCTTAAACCGGAAGGTTGATGATGGGGACCTTCTTCATAGTCCACTTATCGGTTTTAGGATCATATACTGAGTTTACGAAGCACTTCCAGTTCTTCTCGTCCATGTCGGGGAAGTCGGCGCGGAAGTAATACCCCGGCCAACGACTCTCTTCGCGGTACAGGACATGGCGCAGATGGCTTTCCGCGATCCACATCCGGTGGGTGTTTTCCCATACGCGGAGCAGTTCGTGGAGGTCGGCAGCCGCCAGCTTTGCGGAGTCTTCCTTCAGCATCACCATCAGCTCCATCCCTCTTTCGAGCAGGGACTTGTTGGTGGTGAACTGCGCGGATACGCCCCCGCAGTACTCGTCCATGAGCTTCTGGAGCCGGAACATGAACATCTTGGGCTTCATGTATGCCGGATTGATGTCCGGGTCGCTGGAGTACTTCACGTTTTGTTCGTAAAGATCCAGGGGGGCCAGGATTGTCTTCTTCAAGGCCTCGATTGTTGCCGGGTCAACCTTTGGCATGGTGTTGTTGTCGAGGATGAATGCGATGGCGCCCTTGGCGGCAATACGGCCTTCTGCATGCGAGCCGGAGGAGAACTTATGGCTCGATGCGCCTACGCCGTCGCCTGCTGAGAAAAGACCCTTGATGGTGGTCATGTGGTTGTACACACCGATGGGTTCCCACTGTTTCCTGTATTCGGCAGGCATGACGTCTTCGGGACCGCATACCCATGCGCCTGAAGCGCCGGAGTGCGAGCCGATGAAGTAAGGTTCGGCCGCAGCGATTTCAGAAGACTTCTCTTCGGGCTGGATGTTCATACCGGCCCAGAGCAGCGACTGGCTGATCGTCATGTCCAGGAAGTCTTCCCAGGCTTCGCTTTCGAGTTCTTTCATTTTCCTCTTGAAAGCCTTGGGATCGTCTTTGTACTGGGCGGCGATGTTCGCAATGGCCTCTTCCGTTCTCATGTAAATCGGGCCTTTGCCCGCGAACACGTCCTCCATGCCCAGCCAGTTGCGCAGGTTCGCCGGGATGGGTTTTGCCAGACCGTAAGGCGCCCACTTGGGCAGCTCATTGGCGCGGGTTACCATGTATTCCTCGCCAAACGCGTTGGTCGCGCGGGACTTGAACAGCAGGAACCATGCGCCGACCGGGCCGTAGCCGTCTTTAAACCGTACGGGGATGAAGCGTACTTCCTGGCAGGTCATCTCAGCGCCGGCCTTGATGGTGAAATATGCCGTCGAGCCGGAATTCCAGGGTGGGTACCAGGCGCGTCCCAGACCCTCACCGACGGAACGGGGACGGAAAACGTGAACGGCGCCTCCCATGACGGCGATCGTCGCTTTGGCCTTGAATACGTAGAACTTGTCCTCCCGAACGCTGAAACCAACGGCGCCGGCGACGCGGTCTCCGTCCATCAGAGGCTCGACGATGAAAACGCGCTCGTAGAGTTGACCCTGGTCGCCCAGAGTAGCAAGGGCAGTCTTGGCTGCTTCGGCAACGAGGACCTTATAGGATTCACCGTTGATCATGATCTGCCAGCGGCCCTCATGAACGTACTTGCCGTTCGCATCTGTCCAAATCGGCAAGCCCCATTTCTCGAAAAGATGGACTGAAGAGTCAACGTGGCGTGCGATATCGTAGACCAGATCTTCACGGGAGACGCCCATGAGGTCCTGGCGTACGTACTTGACGTAGTCTTCCAGGGTGTTGTCGCCGGCAGCCCAGCCAATGTACTGGTTGATGGCCGACAGACCCATTGCAACTGCGCCGGAACGATCCATGGCGGCCTTGTCAACAACCACGACCTTCAGGCCGTTCTTCTTTGCCCAGTATGCAGCTTCGAATGTCGCGCCGCAGGCCGACATTCCTCCACCGAGTATTAGAAGATCGGTTTCGACCACTTCGGTTTCAAAATTAGGCATATCGTAATCCTCCTTCAGCAAGCGATTATTTTTTCAGGGTGGGAATAGCCGCCGCCCCTGAAGAAGCCGGTTCTGTACACAGCACGTTAGACTTGATGTCGTCCGATCCGGTCTGGAAGCCGGCAAGTGGCTCAGCTTTACCTTCCGGGGTGGTCCGGATGGGGAACTTGAAACGCTTTATCGTGCCGTTACGGAATTTGACCGTCCACATGATGTCTTCGGAGCCGCGCAGAGGAACAACTGAGGCTCCCATCGGGACGAAATCAGCATAGGCGCGTACATCAATCGCTTGCTGAGGGCAAATCTTTACGCAGTTGTAACATTCCCAACACATCTCCGTGGCCCGGTTCCAGGCCTTCATCGTATCTTTGTTAAGAACCATCAGATCGTTGGGACAAATGTACATGCAGGCAGTTTTATCCTGCCCTTTGCAGCCATCGCATTTCTCAAGTATCACAAAACTTGGCATAATTTACCTCCTAAAGGTTAGTCTAAAAAACCCCATGCCAACAAACCCCAATATCGAAGCGAATTTCCACACCTCCTTCCTTCACATTGTCTGCCCGTGGGGGTATAGGCAAACATATTTTTTCAATTTTGGCTGTTTTCCGCGGAACAGCTAATGATCTTGCTCGGAGATTTGCATTTCTAGGTAGTCTAAATGAGGGGCAGTACCTGACCTCATGCGGCTAATGCGCAACTTTCCCCGACGGATATGATCCGGTTTGACAGTCTTGCCTCCCCTGTTACGCCAGGCTATGCCTGACTGGCAACTATTCTTTTCCTCCACTTCAGATCCCGGTTTAAAAGGCCTCCTGGCTGGGCAGGGTTTGTGCAAAAGTTACGCAGGCGTTCATATACAAAGATGCACATCCCTGTCAAGAAAATTCTATGCGGTGTTTTCGCCAGCGGCAGGTTTTTCAGATATTGTAACACCGGTAAGAACGCGAGAAAGGCGTGTGGCGCAGGGTACCGTTATATTAATTTCCTTTCCGCCAGCACCCGTTTTACTAAGACCTTTTGTTTCCATGTGCAAGTGCCCGAGGATATGTTTTTTCCACTTCGCAGGAGAGAGGGATTTGTCGGCCTTCCAGGGGACCTTACAGGCCGGAGACATCCTGGTGGCAATCGGAGCGGCTGAAAACCTCTCGCGCTTCGTGAGGGAGACATAAGGGTGCGATTACCCGGCCCTGCGCCAGTGCAGACGTTAAGACCGCTAATTCATTTGACAAAACCAGGCTTATCCCCATATAGTGTTCAAACACTTGGACACCCGTCAGACGTCTCAGGAGCAGGATTTCTTGCCACTTTCTTGCATTGAAAATGCGCTCCAATAAAGAAACAGCGACCCTGTGCACAGGCGGGAGGGCAGGGGACCGCCCTTGCCGTTTAAAGACCCTAAAATGTACTCAAGCTGCAGGAGGTAAGTCTATGAACTATGAGAATATTCTTTTTGAGTTTCACGATGGCGTAGGGGTCCTGACGTTTAACAGGCCAAAAGTCCTGAACGCTCTTAATCCGGCCACGCTGGACGAGGTTGCCGATGTAATAGGGCGTGCGGCTCGGGAGGACGCAATGCGCGTCTTGATACTTACCGGGGCCGGAGACAAAGCGTTCGTGGCCGGCGCGGACATAAATATGTTCCCCGCCTTTAACCCATTGAGCGCCCGTTTTTTTGCAGAAAAGGGCCATCGGATTTTCTTCGAGATCGAACAGCTTCCCAAGCCCGTTATCGCGTGTGTGAACGGTTTGGCGCTCGGGGGTGGGCTCGAAATCTCAATGTCCTGTGATTTTATCTACGCTTCCGACAGGGCGAAGTTCGGCCAGCCGGAAGTAAATCTTGGCATCATGCCGGGGTTTGGCGGAACTCAAAGGCTCTCGCGTCTGGTGGGCCGCGCCAAGGCAAAAGAGATTTGCATGACAGGAGAGATGATAGATGCTCAGCAGGCTAAAGACCTTGGCCTTGTGGCCAGAGTTTTTCCGGCCGACCAGCTTTTCGATGAAACCATGAAAGTCGCGCGCACGCTTTCCTCCAAATCCATGTCGGTACTCAGGACCATAAAGAAAGTTATCGACTCCGGCGCCGACGTGGACCTGAGAACCGGTTGCGCCCTCGAGGCTGAAGCCTTTGGAGTCTGCTTCGGAAGTGAGGATATGAGGGAGGGTGTTGCCGCTTTTCTTGAAAAACGCAAACCTCAGTTCAAGGGAAGCCTGACAAAATAGAATTGTGCCACAAGGAGGTAGACAACATGAATTTCGAACTGACGGACGAGCAGAAGATGATTCAGGAAATGGCCCGCAAGTTTGCCGAGCGGGAAATCAGGCCCGTTGCCGCCGAACTCGACCGCACCCACGCCCATCCGGCCGAAATATGCGCAAAAATGGGGGAACTGGGTCTTATGGGCGTAGCTATCCCGGATGAATATGGCGGGGCCGGAATGGACTATGTCAGCTATGTTCTCTCGTTGATCGAAATATCCAAAGCATGCGCCTCGTGCGGGGTTATCATGAGCGTTTGCAACAGCCTCTACGGTTTTCCGGTATACGCTTACGGCACCGAGGAGCAGAAACAAAAATACCTGCGTCCCGTCGCGAGCGGTGAAGCGCTTGGCTGCTACGGGCTGACCGAAGCGGGCGCGGGCTCCGACCCGGCAAAAATGATGACCACAGCGGTTCTGAAGGGCGATGAATGGATCATAAACGGGACCAAGACATTTATCACCAACGGCAATGTTGCAAGATACGGCGTCATAGCTGCATTTACCGATAAGTCCCTGGGGTACAAAGGTATAAGTACCTTCGTTATAGATTTCGAAAAGACGCCGGGTTTTCGAGTCGGCAAAATCGAGGAAAAGCTCGGAATTACCGCTTCCGGGACCTCGGAGCTGGTTTTCGAGGACTCCCGCATACCGAAAGACAACCTGCTGGGCAAACCCGGCGAGGGTTTCAAGCAAATGCTCACCACCCTTGATGGCGGGCGCATCGGAATCGCTTCCCAGGCGATAGGCATCGGCAGGGCTTCCCTGGAAGCCTCACTTGACTATAGCAAGACCCGTGAGCAGTTCGACCAGCCTATAGCCAATTTTCAGGCCATCCAGTGGAAGCTCGCCGATATGGCCACCCAACTGGACGCTGCTGAACTTTTGACTCTGCGCGCGGCCTGGAACGAGGACAATAAGAAGCCTTACGAAAAAGAAGCGGCAATGGCCAAGCTGCTCGCTTCGGACACCGCAATGTGGGCCACCGTGGAGGGAGTGCAGATTTTTGGCGGATATGGATACGTCAAAGAGTACCCGGTGGAAAGGCATATGCGGGACGCTAAAATCACCCAGATCTACGAAGGCACCAACGAAATAATGCGCCTCGTGATCGCACGAAATCTCCTGAAGAACAGGTAAAAATCATATGATCGGGAAAACAATCGAGGAAATCAGGCTCAACGAAACCGCCGAGTTTTCAAAGACGATCTCCGAATCCGACGTCTACCTTTACGCCGGCGTGACCGGTGATCTCAATCCCGCTCATATCAATGAAGAGTATGCGCGGGGAACTTTTTTCAAAACAAGGATTGCGCACGGCATGCTGGCAGCGGGGCTCATCTCGGCTGTCATTGGAATGCGCCTGCCGGGTCCGGGTTCCATTTATGTCAGACAGGAGCTTAATTTCCTGGCTCCGGTCAGAATTGGCGACACCGTAACCGCGCGCGTTGAAGTCATCGAGATTATGAGCGACAAAAAACAAGTGCGCTTAAAAACTACCTGCTCGACGCAGGGCGGAACACTGGTTCTGGACGGCGAAGCCGTAATCAGCCCGCCCCGTCCGAAAAAGGTCAAGGCCACACAATGAGCTGATTTTTTTCTCGGCCCCCTTCCTAAAGGGGGGGGATTTTAGTTTGAAAGCTTTTTCTGCTCCTCGCGTAGCGATAGAACCAAGAGGATTTATTTTTCACTATTCATCGCGGAGCGATGCAGGGCGGGGGGGATTTTAGCGAGGCGCCGAAGTCCGGTTATCGCTCGTGACAGCCAAAGGAATAGAGGTGGGGTTTTTTTGCAAGCCGGAAAATCCCCACCCCTTTCCACAATGCCCCAAATTTGCATGAATAGCGGGTTTCTGATTGGAGATGATGGGATTCGAACCCACGACCTCAGACTTGCGAAGCCTGCGCTCTCCCAACTGAGCTACATCCCCGGTGCTCGGAACATACCCCCTTGCGCATGCGGTGTCAAGGATCGGCAGCGCAAATGTCACCGACCAGGGACACTTTCCCTTTGAATCGAAGATGACGCAGGCCGGCCGATGTCACTGCGATCTGAAAACAGTTTGGAATTGGCGGGCTGAAACGGCTGGGAATTGACGTACCCTCAACGTTTTCAAACAACGCGCAAAGGGAAGCCGGAGAGTTCGAGTTGATGAAGGGTCAAAACAGCCTTTTCACCCAGACAAGGCTCAGGTTGAGGTCGACGTCATACTTGCAGAAGCGCTCTATCCCGCATGGGTCTGGTGAAGCGTGCTTGAGGTCAAGCAAACGATCGAAATCCCTCTCTATGACGATGTTGCAGAAATCGACCGGAACCGAGCGAACAAGACTAAGTTCCTCTTCGTTCCAAAGAGTGCTGGCAATGTCCCCCACTCCATTCTCCAGCATATCGGCTCCGCATACCTTGAAACACGCTCCGCAGGTGCAGCGGTGGATCGAGTCGAAGTCGGTCGGTATGTGATGGCCGGTATCGCAGAAAGGGCAGATGATGACGTGGATACCGCTCACCCTCCTGGCGTGAGGCTTTGAAGTTATTGACCTGAACATCCCTTTGTTTTTAAAGTCCATAGCGCCCCTGCCGCATCACGAATTGCGCTCGAGTCCGGGTGGCCCGAGTCATTAATTGACGTTTCGGCTTGAAATCAAGCCGGAAATTTGACATAAAAAACTAATATCTCCAGCATCTTTTGCAAGTCATCACCAATTTGAAAAGGAGAGTCTTTTTGGGCGGCATTCATACATCCTCCGGCAAAGTAAAGTCAATTCTGAAAATACTCGACGAATTCTATCCAGACGCAGAATGTTCGCTCAACTTCCATGACCCGCTCCAGCTCTTGATCTCGACTATCCTCTCAGCCCAGTGCACCGATGAGCGGGTCAATAAGGTTACACCAGCCTTGTTCGAAAAGTATCGCTCTGCCGGGGCGTTTGCCGAGGCCCCGATAGAGGAACTGGAACAGGCGATCAGATCCACGGGTTTCTATCACAATAAGGCACTCGCCATCAAGGAGACCTGCAAGATTCTAGCCAACCGATTTGACGGTCAGGTGCCTGCGGACCTCGATACACTGGTCGAACTGCCCGGAATAGGACGAAAAACGGCAAATGTAGTATTGGGCAATGCCTTCGGCATTCCGGGACTCGTTGTCGATACCCACGTTGCGCGGCTGTCGGCAAGGCTTGGCCTGACCCGTGAAAAGGACCGGGACAAAATCGAGCAGGACCTGATGGTCCTTATACCGAAAGAGAAATGGGTCAAGTTCTCACATCAGTTGATCCAGCACGGCAGAGCAATTTGCATCGCCCGGAAGCCGAAATGTTCCATCTGTCCTTTGCGTCTTCACTGCGACTATGGGCTGGATGATTCGACTCCGAAGGCCTGAATCCAGCTTGAATCAACATCAGCTTGAAAAATCCCTTCTCCGGCCAATTTTTATCAACGCCTCCCATCCACCGATTCGCCGTGTCGCCGCCCCTTCCCCTGTCCGGCTCACCTCGTGGCCTTTACATCCACCGCCTCGGCCCTCGTAACCGAGGGAAGCATGTTCTGAGGCTCTCCAAGCATGAACTCGCCCTTTTCGATCCAACTCCTGAGAGTCTCGGCGATTTCTTTTGCGCGAACATAACTGGAGAGCGGCACAGTTGGGATTTCTCTACCATCGACCCTGATCGTTCCTGAGCGCAGTTGGGCGTAATTGACTTCACAAATCGGGTCCTTCACTGTGAAACTGTAGTCCTTTACCTGGGTAACGATGTCCTCGTCGGAAACGCCCGTAAACCGGGCCATCTCCTCATCGAGGATGGGGATAGGAATCCCGACCCCAACCACCAGGGAGCACCCGTAGCCAAGGATACTCGCGCCCATTAGCCATCGCGGACTCATCTCCTTGAGGTCGCCCGTCAGCATCAGCGTACCTGCCGGACTGCGAGGGGTCCCATTTGGAAGCCGCGCCGTTTCGGGTCTGTGCTGGGTGCCGTGCCAGGTTATGAAGCCCTGGGCGCCTCCCAGGAAGATACGCGTGCCCAGGCCAAGGGTCTTGTAATAGGGATCGTTCAGCAAGGGGCTGAGTTGACCGGACGAGCAATAATTTGCGTTTCCAAGGTTGGGTTTCAGGGTGCCCATGTAAGTGTAAATTGTCTTCCTGGAGACGTTAACCGCACAATTATAATTTTGATATGCGTTTCGAGGATTGCACAGCGTCGCGAAGGGAAGTTCCTTCAATGTAAAGTGCTTTTCGAAATAGCGATTGGGATAGCAGTCGGTCCCATAGCCTTCAGCGCGAAGGTGCACCGCTTTTCCGCTCACCAGGTCCTGGATGACGTGCCCGCCGCCGTATTCGAACGCGCCGGGGCGAATTTTGTTAAGAGGGTCATCCGCCCCGGGTTCGGTTGCGCCGATGTAAATATCTACAGCGGCAAGGCCTGCGTAGGCTGCGACATTATTGAGCCAGACCTTTGCCGCCTTGATGGGAGGACTGGTATGTCCGAAATTTATGAAGGCGCCCGAGGAGCACATGGGAGCAAAAGTCCCGGTGGTTACCACGTCCACCTCCTTTGCAGCCCTTGCAACCCCCTTCTTCCTCACTATTCCGACCATATCCTCCGCCGTGACCACGACAGCCTGGCCTCTGCGTATCTTTTCGTTTATCTCCTGGTAAGTTTTACTTGTTCCCATTCTCTGCGCCCGATCCTTCTATTGGTAAGAGAAAAGCCATCGCTAACCAAAAGGCAAACTCAAAACATCATAACCCTCAGCCGCCATGATGACAACCGATCGGAAAGAAATCTCGTCACCTTCGTAAATAATGAGACTGGTGTCCATCCGAAAACCCGGATGAACGCAGGAGAATTTCACCTTATGAACGTAGGAGAATTTCACCTTATGAGACACTAGCAGTTTTCGACTCGGATTTTTGACATAAAAGAAAGGCATTTTTCGTCCTGGCAGGGAAATCGAGAGGTTGCGCGGAGGCGTTCATGGGTACCGCCTCTGGTCATGGACAGGTCAGGGATAGCGTCGAGATCGATCCTGCCTTTGCCGCCGCCGAAGGTTTGAGTGGCGATCCCGGATGCGGCCCTGCCGCCCGCCACCGAAGGCAGCGGCAAATCTGGCTGGCGGTCCCACCGCCCACCGCCGAAGGCAGTGGCCATGTCGGCTGGCGGTCCCACCGCCCCGCATAATTGAGCGCTCCAGTGCATTTTGTACTTGAAGTATTTGGGATAAGCGGTTTTCATTGCCCCCGGATATCGGATATCAAAAATCATCTCCGGCTCCTCGAGCCGCTCCGATATCCGATAATGTGTTCAATTAACCGGAGAAAATGAATATGTCAGAACAAAAGGACGACGTGGTTCAAAAACCGGCCCCCTCTGCGCCAATTCGAAATCCGTATATCATGAATTTCCTCAAAGCGCTGGTGGAAAAAAAGGGGGAGCAGCATCAGACCGATGATCTCAAAAAACTCCTGGGCGATATGTACCGGCTCTTCGAAAGCATGCTTGGACAGAATATGGTAAACGCGCTGCCCGAGGACGTCAGAAAACAATATCTCACAATGGCCGATGATCTGGCGAATCTGGACTATAAAAAAATTGGCGCAGTATTCGATACAAACGTCAAGAATTACGAACAGATTATGAAGGACACGATGAAGCAGTTCGCCGAGATCTATTTAAAAAACAGGCAGTTCAGCCCTGAGCACTATCCTGTCAAACTGCAATCGGATTAACGGAAAGTCATTCTCTGCAGCCACGCAAAGAAGCCCTTGCCGGCGAGAATTCCAACGGTTACGCTTTAAAGCGCCCGGCACATAACGAGAGGAGAGAATGAGATGCAGGAAGACAAGACTGTTTGCCCACATTGCGATCAAAAAATGAAGAAGTGGAAGACCCCGCCCCTTTCGACCTGGAGCGCGGAATATTTTTTCGTCTGCTTCAATGACGAATGCTCTTATTACGTTGAGGGTTGGAATCACATGCAGAGATCGACCGAGGTATCCTGTTCCTACCGGCACAGGTACGATCCTGATTCCGGCATGTGCGGCCCGCTCCCTGTCTGGGCCCCGGAAGCCGGTAAAGACCAGATAATTGAATAAGTGTGAAGGGAGAAGTTAGAGGGGTGAAAGTTTCACCCCTCACCCCTCACCCCTCACTCACTCTTCACTACTTCCTGCGGGTGTCCAGGTTGGACACGCCGGTTTTTGCGTGCTTCCTGGAAGCCACTTTCCCCGAAGATTTCTTTACATGGTGTTTATGCGTCGTCACAGCTTTCGCATGTGAGGCGGATTTCACCGGTTTGTCGCTCTTCAGGTTTGCTCCCGGTTTTACGTTGGAGCCTTTCATGTCCCTGACGCCTGCGTCCGTCTTTGCAGGCGCCGGTTTCTCGGTCTTAACATCTGCCATCGGTTTGGGCGAAGGGGCAGGCGCCGTCGCTTTCACGTCCGGTCCTGACTTCGCGGGAAGATTCTTTTCATCCTTGCCCGCCTGATTGGCAGCCGGGGTTTTCACGTCCGATTTGGACTGAATCGTGCTCGATCCTGCCGGTCCCTGTGGTTGGGTTTGCTGGGCAAAGGCCGGAACAAGAGCAACGGCCATCGAGATCACGCCTATACCTAGGATGGAAGCCAATTTTTTCATCTGATTCTCCTTTAAGGCAATACTCTAAAAACGGTCGATTCCAATCTCCTCGATACGATTGCGGTGGCGATATACTTACTGCATGACGGCCTCCTGTCCCGTTTTAAGCCATCCGGGACAAATTCTTTGAAAATATCTCCAGATATCCAGTCCGGAGTTACCGAATGTTCATTTTTCGATTTATTTCAATCATTCGGTTACTGAGTCTTAAGGCAACTAGCGTGCCATGCGGGAGATTTCTCGTAGGTGACGTATAACTTATCGATATGCCGAGGTATTCATTCTGCAGAGGAACATCGGAGAAAGCCTTTGAGGGAGGATAAAGCCGCGGATTACCAAAAATTTCTCACTTGGGCGGCTGAATTGCAAAAAATGTGTCTTGGGAGGTATATGTTTGCGACATACCTTCCTGCCCGGCGGCATCTGGAGGGCTTGGAGGAAAATGGGGCTACCTTTTCTGTGTACAAAAATGTCTGTACCCACTGCAAAGCAGACGCAGGACTTGGGCTTTTTCGCCCCCGGCCTCCCGCTCCCGTGTTTTATGCCTTGCTTCACGCCGGGGAGGGGGGGGCGTTTGTGCCGGCCGGTTCGATCTGCCGGCTATCTTTGATGCGCTCTTTCAATGCAACCTGCGCGGCCGCCAGTCTGGCAATGGGCACGCGAAATGGCGAACAGCTAACGTAATCGAGTCCGAGATCGTGGCAGACAGCAATGGATTTTGGGTCACCTCCGTGTTCTCCGCAAATTCCCACTTCCAGGTCAGGGCGCGTTTTTCGACCCAATTCCACTGCCGTTCTCATTAGTTTCGCCAACCCTATCTCGTCAATGCTGACAAACGGGTTTTCGGGCAAAATCCCTTGTTGTATATAGTCGATCAGGAATCCCTTTTCGGCATCATCCCTGCTTATTCCATAAGTAGTCTGCGTAAGATCATTGGTGCCGAAGGAGAAAAATTCCGCGTACTCGGCGATTTCATCTGCGGTAAGCGCGGCGCGTGGGACTTCGATCATGGTGCCGAACTTGTAGTGGATTGTTGTTCCCTGCTCCTCCATGACCTCTTTTGCAACTGTTTCGAGGGCCTTTCTTTGCGTTATGAGCTCATTGACGTGAGCAGTGAGCGGGATCATAATTTCGGGGTGGACATCCACCCCCTTCTTCGCGCAAACACTGGCGGCCTCGAAGATGGCCCTGACCTGCATCTGTGTCAATTCAGGCATCATTATTCCCAGGCGCACGCCGCGCAGACCCAGCATGGGATTCGCTTCCCGCAGGGCCTCTACACGCCTCAGGATGCGCTCGTCTTCTTCGATCTTGTGCAAGAGTTCGTCGATTTCCTGCAAATTCCTGGCGTGCAGCACACGAATCTTGCTGTCCGTAAGCTCGCTCATGAGCTGTTCGAAACCGGGCAGGAATTCATGCAGCGGGGGGTCGATCAGGCGAATTATCACCGGCAATCCATCCATGGCCTCAAAAAGACCGATGAAATCCTCTCGCTGGAATGGCAGCAGCGCATCTAAAGCCTCACGCCTTACGGTAGGCTCATTGGTCATTATCAACTTCTGTACCAGGGGAAGGCGCTCAGCCTGGAAGAACATATGTTCGGTGCGGCAAAGGCCTATGCCGCTGGCGCCATACTCGCGGGCGCGTTTGGCGTCATGAGGGTAGTCGGCGTTGGCCCAGACGCCAAGCCGCTTGAACTCGTCAGCCCATCGGAGCACTTTCATCAGCCATGGATCGGAGATGTCGGGCACCATCGTGTCCACTTGCCCCAGGAAAACCTCGCCAGTGGAGCCGTCGACTGAAATCCATTCCCCTTCGTTGACGACCTTGTCGCCAACCGTCATCATATGCCGTCCGAGATCAATCTCCAGTGCCGCTACGCCTACGACTGCAGGCTTGCCGAACTGGCGCGCAACCAGGGCCGCATGGCTGGTGCGGCCACCGCGGCTGGTAAGAATTCCTTCGGCTGCCAGCATGCCGTGCACGTCATCGGGCTTGGTCTCGGGCCGGACCATGATAACCTTTTTGCCTTCCTTTTTGGCCCAGCTTTGGGCCAGATTCGCATTGAAAGCGACCATACCCACTGCCGCCCCAGGAGAGACGTTCAAACCGGTGGCAAGCAATCTGCCCTCACTCTTTGCGGCCCTTTTGAAAGAGGCATCGAACTGTGGGTGCAGGAAAAAGTCCACCTGCTCGGGGGTGACACGCATAACGGCTTCCTCCCGGGATATCAACCCTTCTTCGGCCATATCCGCGGCGATGCGAACCGAAGCCCGAGCGGTCCGCTTGCCTGAGCGCGTCTGCAACATCCACAGGGTGCCGCGCTCGACGGTGAATTCGACATCCTGCATGTCACGGTAGTGTTGTTCAAGTTTGACGGCGATCTCCACAAGCTGGTTCCAGGCCTGCGGCATCGTCTGAGCCATTTGCTCAACCGGGTAGGTTTTCCGGATGCCCGCAACTACGTCTTCACCCTGGGCGTTGATCAGGTAGTCGCCCTCTATCTTTTTATCACCGGTTGTCGCGTTGCGGGTCATCGCTACGCCGGTGGCGCTGTTGTCGCCAATGTTGCCAAACACCATTGCCACGATGTTCACGGCGGTACCAAGGTCGTGAGGAATTTTCGCCGCATTTCGGTAATCGACTGCACGCTTGCCGTTCCAGGACTTGAATACGGCCTCCGTTGCCAGGCGAAGCTGCTCATAAGGATCGGCAGGAAAACAGATATGGCTGTAACGCTGGAATATACCCTTGAAGCGGTCCGCAATGGCTTTCCAGTCTTCAGCCATGAGCTCGGTATCGCTCCTTGCTCCGCGCGCCTTGCGGAACTCGGCTATGACCTCCTCAAACGGTTCGTCTTGCAAGCCCATCACCACCGAACCGAACATCTGGATGAGACGGCGGTAAGAGTCATAAACGAAGCGGGGGTCCCCCGTCGCTTCGATCATAGATTTAACCGTCTCTTCGTTGAGCCCGATATTGAGCACCGTGTCCATCATTCCGGGCATGGAAAACTTCGCCCCCGAACGGCATGACACAAGCAGCGGGTTCTCGCCGTTGCCGAATTCTTTGCCGGTCATTTCCTCAACTTCGGCCAAAGCTGCTAACTCCTGCTCCCATATTTGTTCCGGAAATCTCATGCGTTCAGCCAGGTAGAAGTTGCAGGCCTCTGTGGTCACCGTAAAACCAGGAGGGACCGGCAATCCGAGCCGGGTCATGTCGGCAAGATTTGCGCCTTTTCCACCCAGCAGTCTACGCACGTCTTCCCAGTCACCACCAACGTAAGACGTTACCTGATCCAGTTCGCCGAACAAATAAACCCATTTTTTGGCCATGGCAGGTACTCCTCAAAGGGTCCCTCGCGGCAAGATTATGAAATCCATGCAAATTATGGATGATTCATAAATTAACCATAGAGCAAAAATACGAATGAATTTTGCGCCCTCCCGAGGACCTTGCGATGTTGTGGCCGGGAGGAGGCGGACGTTTGCAGGGAACAGGATTTCTGCAGCCTGGTCAAACTCAAATTATGTCGATACTTCATGTCTGTCAACACACGCTTTTTTCCCTTCTCGAAAAAAGCCTTGATTATCGGGTTATAATCATTCAAAAGGATTAAGATTTCCCGTGGTCAGCCTTTGACCTGTGTTATAGATCTAGTCCTTTCTTAAAGTGGGGTGGGGGGATTTTAGCGCGGAGGCGTACATTATCTCGACGCTATCCATGATCTGACCATGACCAGGGCAGTCAAGATCCTGGCTGTGCCGCCGCCGGAAGCCTATTTCGACGCTATCTTCGATCTGTCCATGACCGGGGGCGGGTCCCGCAGCCACATCCTGCCCCGGATCTGATCCCGGGGCGAAAAGGGACCCTTTCTTGACTGAAACTCGCTCGGTTATTCCAAATTCAGCAACCAGGAGTACCACATGATTCGCAAAAGTGACGCTCTTAAATACCACAGCGAAGATAGACCCGGAAAAATCGAAGTCAAACCGACAAAACCATGTCTTACTCAACGAGATCTTTCGATGGCGTACACACCCGGCGTTGCAGACCCCTGCAGGGAGATCCATGGTGATGCCGGTAAGGTATTCGAATACACCGCAAAGGGGAACCTCGTAGGGGTCGTCACCAATGGCACAGCCGTATTGGGGCTGGGCAACATCGGTCCGCTGGCAGCAAAGCCCGTCATGGAAGGCAAGGCCGTTCTGTTCAAAAGGTTTGCCGATATTGACGTTTTTGACATAGAGCTGAACACGAAAGACCCGGACGAGGTGATTCTGGCAGTCAAGCTGCTCGAACCGACCTTCGGAGGCATCAACCTCGAAGATATCAAAGCGCCTGAATGTTTTTACATTGAAGAGCGTCTTAGGCAAACGATGAAAATTCCCGTTTTCCATGACGATCAACATGGTACTGCCATCATCTCGGGGGCTGCCCTTCTCAATGCCCTGGATATACAGCAAAAAAAGATCGATCAGGTAAAGCTGGTCATCTCCGGGGCGGGGGCGGCCGGAATTGCCTGCGCAAGCCTCTATGTGCAACTCGGCGTCAAAAGGGAGAATATATTCCTGGTGGACTCCAAAGGCCTTGTCCACAAGGGTCGTAAAGAAGGGATGAACCCTTATAAAGAGCGGTTCGCAAACGGCGAAGGACCAATGTCGCTGGCTGAGGTGATGGAGGGGGCCGACGTTTTCGCCGGCTTCTCGGTGGCTGGGCTGGTTTCAAAAGAGATGGTTGGAAGCATGGCGGAAAGGCCAATCGTTTTCGCTCTGGCCAATCCGGACCCGGAAATCAGCTACCCGGACGCAATTAGCGTTCGCAGTGACCTGATTATGGCTACGGGGCGCTCGGATTTCCCCAATCAGGTAAATAATGTACTCGGTTTTCCTTATATCTTTCGAGGCGCACTGGACGTGAGCGCCATTGCCATCAACGAGGAGATGAAAATCGCAGCGGTGAGGGCGCTCGCCGATCTTGCAAAGGAGGATGTCCCCGATTCCGTTCTTAGAGCCTACGGCAAGGATATGCTGGAATACGGGCCAAACTATATCATCCCCAAGCCGTTCGACCCGCGCGTACTCATCAGGGAAGCGCTTGCAGTGGCAAAGGCGGCAGTTGAATCCGGGGTTGCCAGAAAACCGATAGTCGACTGGGATGAATACCGGGATCGGCTGGAAAGCCACCTTGGGCGTTCTCAGGAAATTATGCGGCGCATCATTCATAAGGCAAAGCGAGACCCCAAGCGGATAGTTTTCCTTGAAGGCGCGGATAACAAAATATTGAGGGCCTGCCAAATCATTTTGGATGAGAGGATCGCAAAACCCATCCTGCTCGGGAACCTGGAGGTGATTCAAAACAAGGCAGCCGAACTGCACCTCGATCTCAAGGGAGCAACGGTGGTCGATCCGAACAAATTCGATCGGATAGAAGAATACGTGTCGGATTTTTTCCTGATGCGTTCTCGAAAAGGAATGACGCCTCAGGAGGCCAGGAGGCTGCTCCTGACCAGTAACAATTATTTCGGGGCCATGATGGTAAGGATGTGTGATGCCGACGGTCTTGTAGGCGGAGTAAACCAGTACTATTCGGATACGATTAGACCCGCGCTTCAGACGCTGCCGCTCTCAAAAGGCACGTCAGTTATCGCCGGCGTGTACATGATGGTTTTTCAGAAAGATGTAATATTTTTTGCCGACACTACCGTAAATATCGACCCTACGGCTGAGCAGCTTGCTGAAATAGCGATCTGCACCGCAGACACTGTTAGACAACTGGATATTCAGCCCCGAATCGCCATGCTCTCCTTCAGCAACTTCGGGAGCACGCGCCATCCCCGATGTGAAAAGGTCGCTCAGGCAACTCAGATCGTCAAAGAGCGACGTCCGGACATCATAATAGATGGTGAAATGCAGGCGGATACGGCTGTTGTCCCCGAGATTCTTAACGGGGTCTATGAATTTAACACGCTTAAGAAACGAGCCAATGTGTTGATCTTTCCATCGCTTGAAGCCGGAAACATCGCCTACAAGCTGATGGCGCGGCTGGGAGACGCAAAGGCAATCGGTCCGATCCTTATGGGAACCAGTGAAGCGATTCACGTGCTGCAGCGCAACTGTGACGTAGAGGAGATAATCAACACTACAGCCCTTGCCGTGATCGACGCTCAAGAGCACAAGAAGTGCTTCATGACCGAACATCTCGGCAGGAGCATACAAGTATAAAAATATAAGTAAACGTTCACCGCTTGCGCAGCACGGTAATTCTCCACATCTGTAGGGTCTGGAAGTTTTTTCACGCTAAGACCGGATTTTTGACGTCGACAGGGAAATCGCCTGTGATACCAAGTTGCGTTCAAAGAGCGACAAACAACCTCGAACTGAGCGGGGAAAGTTTTTTCACTTTAAAGATCCCCCTCGATCTCCAGGCTGGCCTTGGCCTGTCCATGACCAGAGGCGCACGCGCGGGGCCCGCCTCTGGTCATGGACAGATCAGGGATAGCGTCGAGATTGTGAGCCGCGTAGCGGCGAGGGGGTGTGGGGGGCAAAGCTCAGGGCAAAGCTCCCCACGCTCTTGACTTGATGCTTTCTTGAACGCAACTCGGTATGAGAGACTGCCCCACCCCTGTTTTCCGTCATGCCTGCGGAGGCAGGGGTGGGGTCGTGGACTCTGGATAAAAGGCGCCGGATTGCCAACCCCCCAAATGTGATAATAAACTTATGAAAAAGCTCGTTTATCTTATCCCTGCCATTCTTGCGGCGCCCGTTATTATTCTGGGCTGCATGATAGTTTTCAGCCACCCTGAAGCCCCACCGCCACTTGAAGCCATCGAGAAAAATGACGCGCTGATCGCCAGCTTTTATCAAAGCCTGCCCCCGCTTGAGTTTTATCAGGCCCGCGATGGGCAAAAGCTGGCCTATCGGCTATATGAAGGCCGGCCAGGTCGTGGCGTGGTCATCGCGGTTCATGGTTCAACCGGGTCTTCCATCAGCATGCACGCGATAGCCGAAGCTTTGCAGGCTCGAGGACAAACCGTCTATGCCGTAGATCTGCGCGGCCACGGCGAAAGCGGAAAACTGGGTGATGTAAGCTACATCGATCAGCCGCTCGATGATATGACGGATCTGCTTCATAAGATCGACGGCGCCCGGGCATCGGAAAAGAAAATCCTGCTTGGGCATTCTCTTGGCGGAGCCTTTGTCTTGAAAGTTGCGGCCAGTCGTTTGAGCCGGAAATTTGATGGCTTTATAGCCCTGTCTCCGTTTTTGAGCGCATCAAAAAGCGCGAACAAGCCCCATGCGGGTGGTTGGGCCAACCCTGCCGTACCGCGCATCATAGCCTTGTCGATTCTAAATCGCTTTGGAGTACACATTCTGGATCATCTGCCGACCATTGCTTTTGCGACGGAAGCAAATCCCAAAGGGAACCGCGCCACTATTTATAGCCATGCGTTGTTGACATCCCTAGCCCTGCCAAGGCCCTGGGAACCGACTGTGGCAAGGATTGACAAACCGACCGTGATCATGATCGGTGAAACGGACGAACTCTTCAATGCTGCTGCATACGGTCCGGAAATCGCATCTGCCAATCCCAAGATCCCTGTTGTGGTTGTGCCGCAAACCGGACATATGGATATGGTTCTGAATTCCAATGCATTTTCCCGGGAAGGCGTGGTTGTCGATAGACTCTTACTCCGATCAGATTGACGAAGCATGGACTGGCTGGCGCCGTTGGAGTGGGTGTTCCATTGTATTAATACCAACTTTGAACGCAACTCGGTATAAGCACCAGCATCCCTCTTGCTGGTAATCAACTACGGGACAACGAAGTGATGGGTGTGTGGCGGGTATGGCGTCCGCCTCGAGAAGCCACACAGGTATGATTCCCCTCCCCGGTCCGCACACCGGCGCCAGGGGAAGGGGAATTACGTTTCAGGGACCAGTCTGTCTATTCGGCGGGCGGGGTAAATACACCTTCGAAACTCACCGCGTTACTGACGGTGCTTGTATCCAGAATGGCGCCGCGGATGACAAGGGAAGGTTGGGGTTGGCTGTGGTGGAAACCATGGACGGCGCTGGGCTCTACACCGAAAAACTCCCCGTGCTTGAACGCGAACGAGCCTCTCACATCAGCGCCGCCAGGAGATGAAGCCCCGTTGAAGGAAAAGCCCCCGTCGTCCCCCCTGATAGCCGAGAATTTCACCGTGGTCGAGGTTGAACCGTTCGTGAGATCGGTGTACACGAGTTCGCCATAGAAAAGATCGTTGGCCACACAGTTGGGCTCCCCCGTGATAGTACCGTACTGCGTAACGAAAAATGTCACTGTCACCGGTGTTCCGGTCGTCGTGTTGGTCACCGTCCATACGCCTGTGGGGGGCGGGCCGGTGGTGATGGAGCCGGTATTGTCCGCAAACCAGAGAGTGCCCGTGCATGGTGTGGTTGATGTGCAGGGTAGGGTTGGTGAGGTTGCCGTTGCAAGACCTGCCGTGAAAATCGTTAAAAAAACGATCGCACCACCGATAAGAAGTTTCCTCATTTTGTCCTCCTTTGCCGTCGTGTGGTTTATGGTTTGGATTGATCCCGAATAAATGCGCACCAGCCTTCTGCGCTAGGCGCGGCCAGCGGTTTGGCTGCGCCGCCGATGGACTGTCCTGCTTCCAATCTCTGAAAATTACGTTTTTTAACTCCTTCATGGAAAATGTCTGCAGGTTTGCCAAGGTCGCGTGTCAATAACAAAAAAGAATTAAAGTAAGAAACTTCGGCAAATTCACTCCCCGGAGTTTCCGTTTCAGTGCGGCCTGTCCGTAGGCTTTTGACTTCAGCAGCGTACGCAAACAACTACACGTACAGATCGAAAAATATCTGCAAAGCGAGCAGCACATCGTTTGTTTTAGCGGTTCCCGCTTTGTGCCCGGCAACCTTGGGATGTCTTGAGTTCCCATCAGAAGCCGGTTCTTATAGGAAGGGTGCAAATCTCTTGCCGGAACCCGGGATTTTCAATTGCATGCATATCCGCTGATACAAACAAAGTCCCCCTGCCCAAACAAAAGAGGACAGGGGGCCTAATAAAAAGCTAATGATGATTACGATCTTAAAGTTGACCGCAAGATCGAATCGTCAAAGTTTGGTTATTTGACATATTTATTTGTGTTTTCCGCCGCCCTTACCGCCGCCGCCATGACCAGCGCCACCCTTACCGCCGCCATGACCACCGCCAAATCCACCGCCACGGCCGCCGCCAAAGCCGCCGGAACGCGCGCCGCTGCTGCGTGAGCCGCCGCTACGCGATCCGCCGCCAAACGCGCCGCCGCTTCGTGAGCCGCCACCAAACGCGCCGCCGCTTCGTGAGCCGCCACCAAACGCGCCGCCGCTGCGTGAGCCGCCGGAACGTGAGCCGCCGCGCCTAGCGTTACTTGCGCTGCGTGATCCGCCGCCGCGTGATCCGCCGCCTCGACTAGCATTACCGGCGCCACGAGAGTCGCCGCCGCGTGAGCCACCACCCCGGCCAACATTACCGGCGCGATGAGAGTCGCCGCCGCGTGAGCCACCACCCCGGCCAACATTACCGGCGCGATGAGAGTCGCCGCCGCGTGAGCCGCCACCATGGCCAACATTACCGGCGCGATGAGAGTCGCCGCCGCGTGATCCGCCGCCGCCGTGTTCGCCTCGGGCGTGTGAGCCGTCTCGGCCGTGTCTGTCGTGACCGTGCCTATCGTGATCGTGTCTGCCGTGTCCGCCGCCGCCGTCTCCGCCGTCACCACCGCCGTCACCACCGTCACCGGCGTCACCGGCGTCACCTCCGCCCCAGAATGCTCCCACGTCTGTGGCCCCAAAAAATCCGGCCGCTCCAACGTCAGCATCCGGCGCCGGGTAATCCGGGTAATTCGGGTAATAGGCAAGGGGAGGATTTTCAGGCCACCCCCAGGTCCCATAGACAACCGCAGGGTCGTAGCGCGGCACATAGACAACTTGAGGATTGACCGGCTCGATATCGATAGTCTCACCTTTGACAACTACCTGCTGTTCGTCGCTGGACTTGAGATTGCCTGAGGCGATTGCTTCCGCGCGCAGTCTCCGAATCGATGCCCTCACATCGGATTCCTGAGCCTGGTAAGCTTGACCCAACCTCTGCGTCCACGCAGACTCCTCAGCCATCATCGCCAGTACCTGCGGGAATGGCGCCAGCGCCTTCACGCTCGAGTCCCAGTCCATTGTATCCATGGCGTCTTTGAGTCGGTCCTTCGCAAGATTCGCGTTTCTCTTCAACCAATGTTCAACCTCCACGACCTGGTCAGGGAAGGCCGCTGCCACCATGATTTGCGTGAGCAGCGTATCCGGATATAGCGCGATCGGGGCAATCATCTGGTCAAGCTCCGCATCGCTCAATGCCTTGTCCGAGGTGACTGTTTGCTGTGAAAGCGCTCCGAACGGGACCATCATCACAATGAGTGACCCGATCAAGGATTGCTTAAGAAATCGACTTATTTTCATGATGTTTCTCCTCTCGGTTGACAGTCAATATTAATTAAGAATTTAAGTCTTCAGTCACATCCATACAATTCGGATAAACGACAAATTTCAATAAATCTGATTTCGGTTTGGAGTCGATCGGCAGGGGCATCGGGGACGGCCCTGCTCGGTAAAAACTGATTGTTGAAACTAGTCCAAGCGGGCGCGCTGCCCCGGCCGGGCTGTTTCCATCCCGGATCAATTGTAAGAGTGCGTCATCATTAACCTTTTTGTGTGCCATGGAAACATCCTGGAAGGAAACATCCTGGAAACATCATTGGAATTTTTTATTTACCGCCGTCATAGCCCGTGAGCCCCAAAATGAGCACCACAAACATTTTCCGCTCGACGACGCGGGCCGCGAAACGCGATCGAGAAACTTAGCCGGCAGTGCGGGGAAGGAGGGCGAACCCTCACCTTGTTCGGGTTTGCGCTATACGCATGCGCCGCACTTGACGCGTATAGTTCGGCGCCCGATCTTTTCTGAGGGCGCAAGCCGAGAAAGCGGCTTGCCATTTCAATTAGCTGGACCCTCACTACGTTCAGGTCCGGGCTTAGCATCGCAACGGCTGGCCAATGCTTCGAGTCCGGACACGATCTTTTGTGAGTGCCCACCCTCGCTTCGTTCGGGTTCGCGGGTAACATCGAGGAAGCGCGTTAAACGCTGGACCCTCACTTCGTTCAGGTCCGGGCTTAATACTCCAGCCGTTGGTTAATGCTTCAAGTCCGGGCACGATCTTTCGTGAGTGCCCAGTTCGCGGCCGATCTTTTGTGAGGCCGCCCGAGCCGATGCCCTCGATCCTTTTCTCTGCCATGGAAACATATGGAAACATATGGAAACTCCTTGGAAACATATGGGAAACTTTTGGGAGACTGTTTCCATCAACTCAGGACTGAGTGCTGAGGACTCAGGACTGAGTGCTGAGGACTGAGGACTGAGTGCTGAGGACTGAGTGGAAACCCGCAACCCGATACCCTGTTTAGTCCGGCGATATTATACCGCGGGATGATTTGGACCTGCAAAACGGCAACGAGAAGCGGCATCCAGAAGCGGCAATAGATGCGGCAACCAGAAGCGGAAAAAAGAAAAAAAGCAGGTGAGTAGGCGAATAGGTAAATGGGTGAGTGGGACAAAAGCAGATGAACTGAGGAGCGGGGAAGCAGCCGAGCTTTAGCGTCGCTAACTCAGGACTGAGTGCTGAGGACTGAGTGGAAACCCGCAACCCGCTACCCTGTGTAATCCGAGGAGACCCTCCTTACGAAGGCAATTTTATGTGCAAAAACCGCATTTTAAGAGTAAAAAATGGTCGGTTATGGCCACTCTTTCCCTGCGCAGCAATGATTTGGCAAGGTTCGACCCCGAATGCGAATGCGCACAATTAGGGCTTCACGACTGCCCTCTGCCGCTTCTCAGTTAAGGTTCCATAAGCAAATCATATGTTGAAAAATCGCAAAATTCACCTGTTGGCAAGCAATTTTGACCTTTCCCCGCTCCGAATTTCCAGCTCTTGCCATGCCCTCTTGACTTCGTTCTCTTGTCCACTCGTTATTGGTGCTTCATCTTCGCTTGCCCGCCGAGTCTGGCTGGCGAGAAACGGGTTATAAACCCCGGGGATGGCGACGCGTCCTTACAAAGCAAAATCCGGTCCTATTGACGTATGGCTTGCGTGTTCCCACCCGCGATTGTATACTTTCTCAGCCTCAGGCGCACGATTGGAGTCTTTCTGGGTAAAGACCAGGCCCGAACTTGCCTGTGGGACGCCTGGAGCTGAAGTCGGCGGATTATCCCGGGCAACTTGGAAGAGCGCAGAAGTTGGGACGTTATCCCGGATAACGGTCAAGAGTCTCTGGTGGATCAAAAAAACGCAAACAAGGAAAGGAGCTGTCATGACGGGATATTTCAGAAAAAATGCTGTATTAATCATCATTCTCGGATTCAGCATTGTCCTTGGCAGCGTTTATGCGGCGGAGGCCGGGCTTTACGTTATACTCTCTGGAACATCATGGAGCGTCAGCGGTACGTCAACTTTGACATATTCTAATATTTTTATTGGGGAGAAGACCGTTGTAAAAAATCAAAGTGGAATAATGACATTTGCCGCGGGTGGGGCGTTCTCAGGCGATGTCTTTACCGGAACATGGACTCAACAAGTCAGAAACTATACTATTAGTGCGGAGCCATCGGTAGTTGCTTTTATCGAAAATTTACTGAGTGAGCATGGAATTACCGGAACAATCACGATAAAAAAGATAAGCATTGGCGGCACGGTGTCCGTTACAAACATGGAAATAACCTTGAACGCTTACGTAAAAGGCGTAGTCGACGTGACATCGCCTGATGTCGGCAATGCTGGGTTTATTGCGTCTATTAGTCTAAGCGGCACGCTCCCGGTGGGGGGCAGCGCATGGATCGGCTTGAGCAACCCTGCCATAACGGCTGGAACACCCTCGTGCGGCCAGTTTGCCTCAGATCCTGTCAACTGCAATTCAGGAAATCTGGTGGAAACCGCGACGGATATCTCAGTCCCGGGACGGGGGCGAGCGCTCAACCTTACGCGCACCTACAATTCATTGTATGCGGCATCGGGCGGCGCCGGCATGTTTGGACCCGGCTGGACCAGTTCCTATGACGAGTCCCTGACAATCGGAAGCAATGCGGTGACCGTGCGCCAGGCCGGCGGGGCCACGGTGACATTTATTCCGACAAACCCCGGCTTTAGCGCCCCTTCATACGTCACAGCCACTCTTGTCCAAAACAAAAATGGAACCTACACGTTCACGCTCAAAAACCAGCAATCCGACACCTTCGACAAGACCGGCCGCCTGATCAGTCAAACCGACCGAAACGGTCTTGTCACCACCCTTACATATGACGCGACGAGCGGACAGCTAACCAAAGTGGCCGATCCGGCGGAGCGTGCGCTTACCTTTACCTGGTCGAATGGGGTCGTTTCCGGGGTGACCGATCCCGCCGACCGGACAGTAAGCTACACTTACGACACCTCGGGAAATCTTTCCACCGTCAGCGACGTAGGAGGCAACGTGACGTCCTACAGTTATGCGCCTGGCTCCGCGCTCCTGGTTTCTGCGCAGGACCCGTTGGGGTATACGCTATCCAATCAGTATGACGGCTCGAACAGGGTCGTCCAGCAGACCGACCAACTCGGAAAAACGACCACATTGTCATACGGCGCGGTGCAGAACGGCGTAAACTCCACAACTGTTACGGACCCAAAGGGCAATGTTTCGGTGCACACTTTCACCAACTCGCTTTTGACAACATTGACGCAGGGCTCCGGGACTGCGACCTGGACTTACGGCTACGATTCGAACATGAATCGGATTTCGGTAACCGACGCTGACGGAAAAGTCTGGCAGACCGCATACGACTCGAAGGGGAACCCGATCAAAAATATAGATCCTTTTGGCGACACGGTCACCACCACCTACACTTCGTTAAACGATCCGGCAACAATAACCGACCAGCTTGGCGTCAAAACCACCTTTACCTACACGTCGCACGGGGACCTCGCATCGACTTCCCGGCCCCTTTCGGGCACATCCAAGTCGGCCAAAACCACGCTCGCTTACGGCGACTCGAAGCATCCCGGGGACATAACCTCGGTAACGGACCCCACCGGCGCAAAGACGACCTTTACTTACGATCAGTACGGCAACAGGGTCAGCACCGTCGATCCCGACGGCGGAAAAACGACAAGGTCCTTTGACATCATCGGAAGGATGCTCACTTCGGTTTCCCCACTTGGAAACGTTGGGAATGCGGCTCCGGGAAGTTATACCACCAGCTATGCGTATGACGCTTTTGGGAAGGTTACGTCCGTCACCGACCCCCTGGGCCACACTGCCACAAACGCCTATGATGCCAAGGAGGAGCTCATCGCCTATACCGATCAGGACGGCCGGCAGACGAACTATCATTACGACGGGACGGGAAGACTTATCACGACGGTAAGAGGCGACGGAAGCACGATCTCAAACACTTACGACCCCAACGGCAACCTTACGATCCGGACCGACGGCAACGGGAATGCCACGACCTTCGAATATGACGCGCTGGATCGTCCGAGCAGCATGGCGGACGCGCTGGGGCGAACCACGACCTATAGTTACGACGGCAACGGGAACCGCATCGAGGATACCGCTCCGGACGGGGAGACGGTGAGCAGGACTTTCGACGCGGCGGGAAGGTGCACGGGAATCAGTTACAGCGACTCCAAAACGCCGGCCGTGACTTTCCAGTACGACAAGACCGGAAGACGGAAAGGGATGACCGACGGGAGCGGCGGTTCCACCTGGAAGTACGACTCGCTTGGGCGTCTGACCAGTTTTACCAACGGGGCGAACCAGGTGGTTTTGTACCAATATGATCTGCGGGGCCTCCCGACCGCCATAACCTATCCGAACGGCAAATCGGTCACCCGCGCATATGACGGGGCCCGAAGGCTTTTATCCGTCGCCGACTGGCTCAAAAATACCGTCAAGTTCCAGTACGACGGGGACGGAAATCTCCTGAGCGCGACTTATCCGAACGGCTGGACCGGGCAGTATCAGTATGACGAAGCCGACCGGGCGACGGGCATCGATTATAAAAACGAAACAGCGGGCCTTTCGCTCGGCTACACGCGGACCGGCGCAGGGCTTCTCGCGAGCGAGGCGCTAAATTCGGGGACGCCAACAACCTATACATACGACCAGGCAGCACGGCTTACAGCGGCATCCGGCCAGGGGGATTATACGTACGATGCGGGCGACCGGGTGACTGCGATGCCGACCGTCTCTGCACTTGCCTATGACGTCGCAGATCAACTTGCGATTGCAGCAGGGGGGACTTTTACCTACGATGAGCGTGGAAACCGAATCGGCTTTAATCCGAACTCCCAGCCGACCCTGACGTACTCCTATGATGGGGTAAATCGGCTCATCGGCTACGGGTCCGGGGCGAGCTATGCATACGACGGCGATGGGCTTAGGGTTTCGAAGACTGTAGACGGCAAAGCCGAAAACTACACGTGGGACCGGCAGGCCGCTTTGCCAAGAATTCTTGGAGACGGAACCAGCTATTTCATTTACGGAACGGGATTCATTCCCCTGGAACAGGTGAACGGTTCGACGGTCAACTTCTATCATACGGACCAGCTTGGAAGCATCCGGATGCTTACCGACTCCACAGGCGCCCAGGCCGCCACATATACCTACGATGTTTACGGAAACCTGGTTTCGAGCACCGGGCAGGCATCCAACCCCTTCGGATATGCGGGGGAGTATGCGGACGCCGAGTCGGGGCTTATCTATCTGCGCGCCCGCTACTACGACCCTTCGACCGCCCAGTTCATAACAAAGGACCCGCTTTTTGCCACTACCAGGCAGGCTTACTCTTATGCGGACGACAGCCCGACGAACTTTGTAGACCCGTCGGGCGCGCGCTGCAACAACACTATTTTATTTCAGGTCACGAATTACGGTAACAATTTGCTAAACCAACCAGCTGGGAACCTCGAAAGATACTCAGGTGTGAATCTAAATGTGATCGGCTATTGATTTCTCTAACAGGTTGCTGAGAAAGAGGTCCCTTTGATTTGGGATTCATTTTACTAAATTATTCGAAATTATATGGGCTGATATGTCAGCGTATTCTGCTGGCATTATTTCATGCTTCCAAAGTAACTGGCCCGTTATCGAGATATGCGTTGTCCGGTCCCAGCGCTTCTCTATAGGGGGAAATATGAGAACAAAATTTCAAAAAATTGAGACGTTCGACTGTGTCTGCATTTTCGCATTTCTGGCGTTCGTCTCCCTTATTTGCTATTTGTACTCGAATGGGCAGAATGTCTTAGGAGGTATTGCCCTGTTTCTGTCTGTGTGGGCACTTCTAATAATTATTGGAAGGTTTGTAACCGGCACAGCATATCTTGAGGGACACGTCGTAAGACTGATTAGGAAAAACCATGGGAGAATGAAAAAAAACTGAAATCCTCGCGTACTATGAGCGTTATGACTCTTTCGACTTCGTTTTGGACACCTTGAAGGAGCGAAACGTATTTGAGCAAGAGGAGGAGACAATCCTTCTGCTTGAGGAGAATATTAGGCGTGGATTCATGAATCGTTTGATGATGTGGGGGACAAGAGAGGCAGAATTTAGGTCACTACAACCGCGTCCTTGGACACGTGCGCGATAAAACAGCGCCGGTCAAGGCTGGCTAAATCATTCCGGTCAATAAGCAATCCCCAAAAAGTTCACATTCTCTCCTGAAGCTTGAAAAAATGGGGCGCGGAAAAACGTAACCTTTCAGAATCATACATTTATTTTCTGCAAGGTTAACAAGTTGGCAAGCTGTTGAGTTTGCGACGATTTACTTCGGGATTTTACTTTCCGCACCGGCAACTTATCAATGAATAGCCTGCCCCATGCCAGCGACTGGGAAAAGGGGTCGCCCATTGAAAGGCAGCGGTCAAGAGTAAAGTTTCCCCCATTCCGGAACAATTCCTTTTTCTGAGATGGCTCTTTACCGCAAAGCTCCCGAGTGGGGCCCGTGCGGAGCCAA
>JBEKPW010000100.1:0-22750 GCA_049520315.1 Syntrophobacteraceae bacterium | reverse complement strand
GGAATGCGCGAGCGCATTAAAAACGGAAGAAAAAGAAGAAAATGCTAGGCTTATTTTTGACCGCCAGGCTGGCCGACTTTCTCACCGCCGATTTTGGCAAACTTTTTCACCGGCGGTAATATGAACCGCTAAGGGTGGCCAGCACACAGCACAATGATGGACTGATTACTTATGATATTGCCGTGCCCAAGGAGTTGGCCAATATTGTTATACTGGACGCCAGCCACAACATCAGGGACTTGATTGGCCTCGATACCACCATCCAGCAAGCAGACTTTGAGCCTATGGTCAGTTACCAAAATGTGACAGTCCACCAGTTACGCCACGCTTCTGGCCGCAGCAAGATGACCCAGGAGTTCAAGAAGAAACAAGAGGACCGGAAAGTCAGCCTTGAGATTGCCCAGGTGGTGAAACAAATACCACCAGATGAGGCAATCATCCTATTTACCTTCAAGGCTCGGCACAGGGAGGTGGACTTTCAGAGCATCCTGAAGCGCGACCTCGAAAAGCAGGGAATCGACACCACTGCTAAACTCCCAGGGAGTGGCCTGGACAGGTTCGTATGGTTAACTTGGGGCAACGAAACCTCGCTCTCAGAGTTCAGTTATTGCTCAAATGTCATCTTCGCAGGCGTCTTGCATCGAGATTGGGTTGACTTAGCGAGTGCCATTGCTGGCCAATCGGATGACCTCCTCCTGGACATCACCAATGAACAGGTGAGGGAGGTTGAGAGAAGCGAAATAGCCCACTGTCTCTATCAGGCCATGTCCAGGGGTAGCTCCCGTATAGTTCGAGGTGAGTTGACCCTGCCCATGAAAGTATGGCTGATTCACAAGGACGAAGGCATACGGGATGTGATACAAAAGGTCATGCCCGGTATCCGGTGGGGGGCTTGGGAACCAGAACACCTCCTGTCCAAGGGGAAGATTGAACTGACCACAGACCGGATTCTTGACTACCTCAAAGGCTTGCCTCTAACTACAGCACGAGTAGCCACCAGAACAGTTAAGAAACAACTTGACCTTGGGGACATGCCTAAGATGACTTTCACCTGTGCTGTAAAAGCTATATCCGATGGCTGGACACTCGCTGGTCAATCCCTGGCTAGAGTGGGATCACCCTTTAGCTAGAATGGCCACCAGCAAGAGTCCCCGAGACTGAGTGTCGCAACCATGTGAATTAACAGGATAGTTCGGCACAATTTCTCTATATAGGTTTTTCTTTATTAGGGACTTTGTGCCGTCGCTGAATGTTGGCTGGAATGTTTACTGGCCGGTTGGCTGGGTTCTCCCTCCTCACTGGCTCGTGGCAAGGCCACTCACCACCTCGCTCGGGATGCCTCCGGCATTTTCCACATCCCCTAAGTTGGTTGTGAGACGGAAAGTTCACTGAGAGTCAGACAGAGACTGTTAACCTCAGAGTCCACCATGATGAATATCCCACAGGGCAATACCTGAGAGGTTCTGTGGAGGGTGGACTAAGGTTAATGCGCAGTTCACGTGGTCTAGGTAGTGGTCTAACTTTGCGACAAAGTCGCCTGTTAAACCCCCAAAAAGGTCTTTAGGGTTTTGACCTTGCTTTTGATAACTAGAATGCTGGCCATTTGTTAACAATCTTGTTTCACTCCTCAGTCTACCCATGGATACGCCTTCCTAAAGGTTAACTGGGAGGCCAGAGCAAGAGCCAGCATTCTAGTTAACTAGACAGTTAACCAATCCTGTAAGGGGAGGTGGCCCAGCGGAGCTGGATGGCTGGTGGACAGTTACCCCTGTGTGAGAACGCAGTGAAGATAATTCATAAGCGTCTGTCTCTCAGTACCTGTCTACGGGATTTTCAACAGGAAAGAGGTCAAAGAATGCGAGATTGTAGTGTGCGAGGATGCACCAAATCTGCAAGTGGCCAGTTCGGGTCAATGTGTGCTGGCCATCAGCAACGGAATCGGCGGCATGGGGATGCACGACAGGACTCTATCAGGTATGCAGAGATCAAGCCTTATGTTGTGCGGGTAGAGAAACTCATCGAGCGGGACAAGTCGGGAAAGATAGAGAATGGCCTTGATAAGCTGGTAGCCATCGTCCGGGAGTATGCAGAAGGTATCGTCTCTGATTTCGAACATGGCAGAGCAATGAACAAACATAAGGTGGCAGCTGCAAAAGAAATCCTCACTGTGTTCCTTGATTTTACTCCTGCCCAATGCGCCAGCGTGATAGCCGGAATGTATCTCTTTCAGGATGTTAATGAGCACAGGTTTGCCAGTGATAGGGGATTCACCTTTGAGCTGGTCCGAAGGTTCCGCTCCATCTCTGATGCAAACATTGGTTTATACGAAGACGGCTACACAGGAAGGGTACGCCGTGCATACAAAGAAATTCCTCCCAAGACCATCGAACAGCTTGGAGCCATGTTGATCGAAGGGTTCAAGAGGTTTGTGGCACATGTGCGGCTACATGAGCAACGGAAGGCTGAACTGGAGAGGGAAGCGAGGGCGCTACAGGAGGAAGGTTTTGCCAGTGTCCAAGAGGAGAGTCATGATTAAGACTGAACGCGAACTGAGGGCAGAAGCTAAAGCAGCCAGCAAAGCGAGGGTGGAAGCCTGTGTAGCCGAAGTAAGAGCCAAGAGAGCCATCCGTATATTCACGGACGGTGCTTGCTCTGGCAATCCTGGCCCTGGCGGGTGGGGTGTAATGATCCAGAAAAAAGGTGCGACCGCAGAGCTATCCGGGGGCGATCCTCAGACCACCAATAACAGGATGGAACTCACAGCGGCAATCCAGGGTCTTAAGAGCTGAAAACCCGTTCTATCGTGACGCTTACCACCGATTCCAAGTACGTCATGGATGGCCTTACCCGATGGCTCCCGACGTGGAAGCGCAATGGCTGGAAGACATCTAACCGAACACCTGTGAAGAATACTGACCTGTGGCGGGAACTCGATAGCCTGTGTCAGCGGCACTCTGTTGATTGGCAATGGGTCAAGGGACATGCTGGCCACCCGGAGAACGAACGCTGCGATGAACTGGCACGGTTGGCGATAGAGGCAATCAGTGAGGTGAAGTTATGACAAATCCGCTTGTGGTAATCAGCGGTCTGGTCATCTTGGTCGCTGTTATAAAAGCACTCAGCAACAGATACAAGGACACTCGTGACATGGCCCTGAAGAAGGGGCACAGCCAAGAATCAAGCCAGTCCAGAGGGATAGCTTATGTGGTCCTAGCGTGTGGAGCCTGCATTGGGCTAATTTACAGCATATTTATGACCAAGGTAGGCTTCTTGGGTCACTTGGGATTGATAGTGTTGATTCTGGCCGTGTTCACAGTGGGTGCCAACTGGGTTTTCAAGAAACCAAGGAATGATAAAGATGGTGAATGAATTTGACAGAGTGATGGACAAGGTACGGCACGGCACTGACTGGCATGACTGGTCGGCGGAAGACCTGATCCGGGAACTTTGCACAGAGAAGGATGCCACTAAGCTCCTAGAGCAACTTGAGACAAACAGGGGTAGATTCCGTACTCAACCCATGAAGGGTTTGCTCTCCTATGGCTGGACATCGGACGGTGAAGAGTTCCGAAGTGTCTTGTTAGAAAACCTGCCACTATTTGTGTCCCTGCTTCCCAAGGGAGAGAAGGCCACAAAGTTCATGCTCCTGAGTGAAGACCCGGAGAACCTGAAGAAGATAAACCAGGAGCAGGAAAGAGCACGCCGGGAACAGGAAGAGAAAGCCAGGAAGATACTTAGTAAGATGAAGGATTTTGACCCGGAAGACGTGCCTTGGGAGTTCCGCAAATACACGAGATAGGTAAGCAATGGGCTGGATCAGCGGTGAAGGCTTGCACACTTTCGGCCAGCCCAATCCCCTTCAGCCTGAGATTATTCAGTCCCCTTCACCTTGACAGACTTGTCCACTTTTGTTATCCACTAGGCTTGAAATGGCTCTGAAGACAGTGGAGGCCATATTCAGGAAAGGTTGTAATTTCGGCGGTGTAGCTCAGGTGGTAGAGCATACGGCTCATATCCGTAGCGTCCGGGGTTCGAAACCCTGCACCGCCATTTTTTCTCAAAGGGGATTCCGGATCGGGAATCCCTTTCCCTTGTTTGCAAGTGCGAATTGTTGTATGTATCGTTGGAAAGCGATTTTCTCTTTTAAAATGAGGGGTTCCAGCCCAAAGGACCCTTTTTTTTCTTGAAAACCGGAGAATAATCCTTTAATAGTTTATGAGAATTCAATAAGACTGGAATAATCTAAACAAGAACGACTCATGGACCGGTGGCGCTGGAATGAAAGGAAGTTTTTATGACGTTGACCAAGGCCCACATTGTCGAGAATCTGTTTGCCAAAAACATTTTTACAAAGACCGAATCAGCCCAGGTTATCGACACCCTTTTCGAGATCATAAAAAATACTCTTGAGAAGGGTGAAGACGTGCTGATAAGCGGGTTCGGCAAATTCAGCGTAAAAGAAAAGCACCAACGCCGAGGCCGCAATCCTCAGACCGGCGACCCCATTATTCTCTCACCCCGCAGCGTGGTTACCTTCAAGTGCTCTGGTGTTCTCAGAGAGAAAATAAACGAAGGTTAATAACCTTCAGATGGAGAGGAGATCCTCTTGAGCGGAGGGTTCCCCTTTGAGACAGGGAAGTCGGCCGAAGGTGAACTGCTCGTTTCCTTCAAGACCCCCCTGACCTATGAAAATGCCGCTGAAATCTGGCAAAGCCTGAGCGGCCTTGTCGCTCGAAAAGAGAATGCCTCACTCCTTTTCGATCTTTCCGGGGTCTCCAAAATAGATAGCGCCGGGGCGGCGCTGGTGCGGTCGATTCAGCGCCTCTGCGACCGCAGGGGCGTTCGGCTTCGTATCGAATCCATTCAGCCTCCGATAAAACATTTTCTCGATTATCTGGAGCGCGAGACTCCGAAACAGGAGCAACCTCCACCACCAGCCGGCTTGCTGGTTGCCCGTCTTGGCGCTTTTCTGATTGAGCAAGCATCCCAGTTCAGGGATTACGTTCGGTTCTGCGGCTCTTTTTTTGGTGTCGCAGGCGCCTCTATTCGCCATCCCGGGCGATTTCGCTGGATAGAGACGTTATACTATCTTCAGTTGGCGGGACCGAACGCCATGACGATTCTTTTCCTGATCAGCTTTCTTCTCGGGTTCGTTATGACCTTCCAGTCAGCCATCCAGCTCAGGCAATTCGGAGCCAACATCTATGTCGCCGACCTTGTGAGCCTTGCGCTTACTCGCGAGCTTGCGCCCGTATTCACTGCGATGCTCCTTGCGGGGCGCTCCGGCTCAGCCTTCGCAGCCGAAATAGGGGCCATGAAAGTAGGCGAGGAACTCGACGCCCTTGCAGTGATGGGATTCGAGCTAACTGAATTCATAACTCTTCCCAAAGTGGTCGCCCTGATGATTGCGGCGCCGCTGTTGACAATGTGGGCCAATTTTGCAGGACTTATCGGAGGAATTGCAGTCTCCAGTGTTTCCCTTGACCTCACACCCTACAGTTTCATGTATGAAGTCTATTCAGCCATCACTTTCACTGACATTGCGGGAGGCCTGATAAAAGTAGAGGTTTTCGCAATTCTTATAGCACTTGCCGGCTGTTTTCACGGATTCCAAACCGGCCTGGGGGCGGACAGCGTGGGGCGCCAGACTACAGCAGCGGTCGTCAGTGGACTTTTCCTCATCATTTTCGCTGACGCCATATTGACCGTTCTATTCTATGCACTCGGCTGGTAAGATTAAGCTGTAGATACTTATTTTTTCCCGATCAAAGTAAATTCCCCCGGTGTACAAACATTTTCGCAGACTTATCTTCACTTAGCCCGGCTCTTCAGGGCTGTTTCGAATCGGTTCCCCGGACCGGGCTTGAACGATGAGCAGGTCCCCGAATGCATTGTCCGTCTGTGCAGAAGAATAACCATGCCTGTGGCTTCAACCGATAACTCCAAGACCGAGTATGCGCTTTGCGTTGAAAATATTTCGCTCGGCTATGGAGAAAAGACCATATTGAAAGAGATAAGTTTTTGCATTGAACCGGGACAGATAGTAACTATTCTGGGAGGCAGCGGCAGTGGGAAGAGCACTCTTATGAAAGGGATGGTCGGCTTGCTCAAACCGACGCAGGGCCGAGTCGAGCTCTATGGAAGGGCTATTTCCGGGATGGGTTCCGAGGAATGGCTCGAGTGGTCAAGGAGAAGGATCGGCGTGCTCTTTCAGTCAGGGGCGCTTATCGGTTCCCTCACTATTGCTGAAAATATTGCTTTACCGATCCAGGAGTTTTCGAATGCTCCAAAAGAGATTTTGCCCGACATTGTGAGGCTCAAGTTGGAAATGGTCAGGCTGGGCGGCTATGGGAGCTATTATCCGGCCGAACTGAGCGGCGGGATGAAAAAACGCGCGGCTCTGGCCAGGGCAATGGCCCTCGATCCTCATATACTTTTCTGCGATGAGCCTACGGAAGGACTCGATCCTGTCATATCCGCCGAAATGGATAACCTTCTGCAGGAACTCAACACGGTCCTGGGCATAACTATGGTTGTCATCACTCACGACCTCCCGAGCATTAAGGCTATATCGGATTGGTCAATCATGGTGGATGGCGACGCCCGGGGGATAATCGCGACCGGTCCGCCAGACGAGCTGGAAAACAGCTCGGACAAGCGCATCTATGATTTTTTTCACAGGCAGGCCCCAGGCGGCAGTGCCTCATGAGGGGGAAACCAGTTGGCCCGAACGGTTAGTCCATTCAAAATCGGCCTGTTTGCTCTGATTTGCCTGGCGCTGATAGTAGGGACAGCTATCTGGCTCAAGGCAGAGTTCTGGTTTCAAGACACAAAAATATACGCCACCTATTTCAATGTCTCGGTAAAGGGGCTGCAGAAGGACGCCGTGGTCAACTACCGGGGTGTACCCGTGGGCCGTATCTACGATGTGAGAATTGCCCCCGACGGCCGGCTGATAGAAGTGCTGATGAAACTGAAAGCCGATTTTCGGGTCGACAATACCCTTGCCGCCCGATTGCGTGATCAGGGTTTGACCGGACTGCGATATCTCGAAATCGGCTCCGCCCCTGAAGACATCGAACAACTCACCCCAAAGATAACCTTTCCGACCAAATATCCTTTCATCCAGTCCTACCCGTCCGACCTCGAGGTGCTCGAGATCGACCTCCTTAACCTGTATGAAAAATTCATGTCATTGGATTTAGAGGGGCTTACGAATTCATGGAAGAAGACCTCGGGTCTGTTCAACAATCTCCTGGTTCAACTCGGCGCCGAGTCCCCGGGTGGTGGAGACCTCAGGGCGACTATTACCGCACTGAAGAATGCTTCTCAGCAATCGGAGGCCCTTTTCGCAAGGCTGTCCAAGGCAGCATCCCGGGAACGCGTCGACAAAGGGATGAAAGACCTCACGGCCACGCTGGCATCGACCCGGAAAATTTCAAACCAGCTCGAGCAACAGCTTGACGCCTTGCCTCCCGGTACTCTCAAACGGCTTTCGGACCAGTTTGGCGAGACACTCCAATCCGGCGGGACTGCCTTTTCAGACCTGGGAGCCAAGATTAACGAATCTGCCGACCTGCTCGATCGCGACCTTCAGCAACTGGGGGCCTTCATTGCCCAGTTGAATTCGCTGGTCCAGAGCGTCAAGGAACAGCCTAACCGGCTGATCTTTCCGGGCAAACAGCCCCAGGAGCCATTTAAAACAGAAGCGGGAAGCAAATAGCAGGAAGCGAGAAGCAGGAAACTATGAAAAATATAAACGTGAAGCAAGAAGCAGGAAACAGGAAGCAGGAAGCAAGAAGCGGGAAAGGGTTTTTGCTCCCTTTTCCCCGCTCCTTGCTCCTTGCTCCTTGCTTCTTTTTTTTGATCCTGGCAGCCTTGCTGCTGTCCGGTTGTTTGGGGTCACTTTTTTCCAAGTCTCCTGCGCCGGATTATTACCAGATTGATTACCCTTACCAACCTTCAGGGTGTGCTAAACCGTTTTCAGGGGCGGTGCGAATTTGGCCCTTTGGCGCCACCGCCCCTTTCGATCGCGAACAGATGATCGTGAGTTCCCCCTCCCTCCAGGTCCGCTTCTCCTCACATTACAAATGGGTCAATCCTGCCGGAAACATGGTCGCAGACAATCTGATGCGTGACCTTTCTCTTGAAAAGGTGTTCGAAGATGTCATACCGGCAGGAAATCCCATGCCGGCAGCATACGGGATTAGCGGACAAATCTATCGATTCGCTCTCGAAGAAAACGGCTCCCCCCCTCATGCCCTGCTTGACCTGGAAATCAGCTTCTGGCAGGAAAAACCTCGTACCGTTCTTTTTCGAAAACATTTCCATTATCAGAGCTCCCCTCTCGCTTCAACTGGTCCGAGCGAATTCTCTGCAGCAATGGCAGGCCTCGTTTCACAGCTCTCAACGGATATCAGAAACGACCTGTGCGCAATTACGCAAGACAGCTCGCATCCAGCCGGCGACTGATATGCTCAACCTGGCGCTTAATCTTATTGTCC
Organism: Syntrophobacteraceae bacterium; assembly: GCA_049520315.1. Taxonomy (GTDB): domain Bacteria; phylum Desulfobacterota; class Syntrophobacteria; order Syntrophobacterales; family Syntrophobacteraceae; genus SbD1. The sequence continues at coordinate 14,246 of JBEKPW010000100.1, read as the reverse complement.
TTGTCCATTCCCTTCGTGAGATCGTTTATGGCGTACAGTACGGAACTGTGGCTCCGCCGGAATGACTTTCCTATCGATTCGAGCGACTCTGTCGTATAACGCCGGCACAGATACATTCCGATCTTACGAGCTACCGCCAACTCTTTGCGCCTTTTCGAAGACTTGAGGTCTTCCACCGAGATTTGGAAAGCACTGCAGACGACCTGCTGAATATGGTCGATAGTCAGCTTGGGAAGCCTGTCAAGCATCGTCTCAGTCAGCTCTCGAGCAAGGTCCAGCGTAACCGGAACTCCCTGAATATTCGACTTGGCGATCATGCCTATCAGACAGCTTTCAAGTCGCCGAATGTCTCCCGTCACCCGCTCGGCCATGTAATGAATCACTTCCGCGGGCAGATGGGCGTTTTCACTCGACGCCTTCTTTCGAAGAATCTCCATTCTGGTCTTGAAGTCCGGGGGTCCGATGGGCGCAACCAGGATGCCGCTCAGTCTGGACTGCAACTCGTTGGTAAGCTTGGGAATGTCCTTCGGGAAAGTATTCCCTGTGTACAGGATTCTCTTCCCGCGATCCATCAACTCGTCCAGTGTATAAACCAGTTCATTCTGGACTTTTTCCTTGCCGCTCAAAAACTCTACCTTTTCGAACAGCAGCACGTCACACTCGTTGCGGAACTTCGCTTTGAAATTCTCAATCTTATCGTTCTTAAGTGAATAGATCATCTCGTTTGCGAACTGTTCCGCCGTTACGTAATGAACCCTCAATTCGGGTGTTTGCCGGCAGATATGGCTGCCGACCGCATGTGAGAGGTGACTTTTCCCCAGGCCCGTCTCGGAGAGAATATAAGCCGAATTGTTGTAGAGCTGCTGGCCGTGCGCCATGCCACTGGCGGTGGCGAACGCCAGTTGATTTGACGACCCCACCACAAACTGCTCGAAGGTGAATCTGGGGTTAAATACCGGCCCGGCACGCTTGATAAGGTCACTCATTACGATCTGCTTGTGAGCGGCCTGGGGCACATAACCTTCCGATTCATCCGGCTCGGGCGCTCCGTTAAGAATCTCATACTCCAACCGGCGCACCAGCGGGTAAAATTCCTGCACGGCCCGCAGCAGCTTGATCTCCAGCTTCTCCCTTATCCACTCGATGTGAAACCGGTTCTTGCACCCCAGTGCTACTGATTCATTTTCCAGCCCCAGAAATTCAATTGATGAAACCCAAAGGTCGTACTGCCCCCGTGACAGACACGATTTAAGCTTTCTCTTGATTTCCTGCCAATTCTGCTCCATAAGTTTTTCGCCCGTTCCCCGAAAAAACAAAACAGTTCTGATGCAGGGCGTAAGCGCCCCCCCGCGCATACGCCCCATCTTGAAAAACCACTGGTGCTGAAATGAAAATGGAATAAAAAGGTTTGAACCCCGGAAAGATGTTGCCTTAGCCCCCCAGTTGTTGGCTGACATTTTTAGTGAACGTTCATCGATCCGTCAAATTTGATCTTCCCAGTTTTGAGCGAGAAACACGAAACCGAAGTAGGGGGGAAAATACATCGGGATAAGTGGATGTTAGGCTGCACGAATATCTAAGTCCCTGAAATGAAAGGAAAGTCCGCGAAAAATCTTTTCCTTGTAAAATCAAAGGCATCCGTCAATCCTGTCCGGGATTCGCAAAAACAGCGTAGGTAGAAATCTTCCTTTTTCTTTCTTTTTCGTAAAATTTCGCCAAATGCGCCCTTTCAAAACTTGGATCCAAAGATTTCGACAGGCGCTTCGAACCCTGTGTCGGGCATAAACTTTTCTCCCTCATTCTATCACGCCCACTTGACTCATGTTCGCGAGTTTCACTATAATCCAGCTTAAAAATCAACTGTGTCTGTCTGCCCCAGATTGATCCTTCCTTTCCGAACCAACAGCGCCGGAGGAAGAGCCATGTCCGGAAGATTCACCAGTTCTTGCCGATTTTTTCCGTTTTTGGCCGTTTTCGCTCTGATTTTTCTGTATCCTGCCGCCTTGAGGGCCGGCGAAGCGCCATCGGCCCTGATCCATGGTCCGGTAGTCGCCGGAACATGGTACCCTGGTACAGCTTCGGAACTGAGAAAACAGGTCGAAGAGTATTTAAGCCGGGTTCCCGATCAAGATTCAAAGGGCCAGACAGTCGCAATCGTTTCGCCTCATGCCGGATACATTTACTCCGGCCAAGTTGCCGCACATTCCTTCAAGGCCGTCCGGGGCCAAAAGTTCGATTCGGTCATCGTAATCGGCCCGAGCCACTATGTCCCGTTTAGAGGTGTCGCTACCTACGACTGCGCCGGATTCAGTACTCCACTGGGGGTCATTCCACTGGACAGCGAATTGATCGCGGCTCTCGTGAAACGCGATTCACGCATAAAGGACCTGCCGGGCGTTTTTCAGCAGGAACATTCTCTCGAGGCTGAACTCCCTTTCCTTCAGGTCGTTTTGCCCGGTTTCAAGCTCGTTCCGCTCGTTATGGGAGATCCCGATATCACCACATGTCGCTGGCTTGCAGAGGCAATAGTAGAATGCACAAAAGGCAAATCCGTGCTGGTAGTGGCCAGTTCTGACCTCTCCCATTATCACTCCTATGATACGGCGGCAGAAATGGATCAGCGTCTGCTGCAGAAAATCGGAGCACTGGATATCGAGGGGGTCAATCAGTGCCTGGAGGACAGAAAATGCGAGGCCTGCGGCCAGGGACCGATAATGACGGCGATGCTTGCCGCAAGAAAACTGGGCGCCGACCGGTGCGACATTCTGCAATACGCAAACTCGGGGGATGTTACGGGAGAGAAAATGTCTCCCAGAGGGGTGGTTGGCTACGGGGCCGCTCGTATTTTGAGACCTCTGCCCTACCGGGACAGCGACGAGGCGGAGAAGAGGAAGGCCGGAATCGACCTTGGCCTGACCAAAGAAGAGCGGGCGGAGTTGCATACAATTGCCAGAGAGGCCATAGAAGCGAAACTAACCTCCGGCGGACCTGTATCGCGTGGCGTAGAGACTGCTTCGCGCAAGTTGAAGGAACCCAGTGGGGCGTTCGTTACTTTATATAAGAAAGGAGAGCTGCGCGGCTGTATCGGGCAGATAGTCCCTAAAATGCCGCTGGCAGAGGCGGTCGCAGCAATGGCACAGGAGGCCGCGTTCCGGGACCCGCGGTTTACGCCGGTCCGCTCCGGCGAATTGGACGATCTGAAGATCGAGATTTCAGTGCTCACCCCTTTGCAAAAAATTGACTCCCCGGACGAGATCGAAGTCGGGAAGCACGGAATCGTGATAGTCAGAGACGGATCGATGGGCCTTCTGTTACCCCAGGTGGCAACAGAATACAACTGGGACAGAAACCAATTCCTGGATCATTGCTGCCTGAAAGCCGGCCTGCCGGCAAGTTCATGGAAAGACAAGGGAACAGAGATCTATATCTTTTCTGCTGATGTTTTTTAAAAATGGATGCGGAGACAAAATGGATGCAAAAAATAGCGCTGCCGGTCCCTGCAATTTGGACAGGCGGAGCTTTCTGAACGGGTGTTTCAGTTGCGCCCTGCTGTGCGCAGGGACGCAGGTCTTTTCATTAAGCACTCTCGCCTCTCGGTCCGACGCCATGGAAATCACAAAAGGGCTGCTGGGCCGGAGGCTCTCGCCCTACTTTACTCCGCTTGCCGATAAACGTGTGCGTTGCGAGCTTTGTCCGCGACAGTGCGAGACCGGGGACGGAGAGCGTGGATATTGCCGGGTCAGGGAAAACAGGGACGGTAAGTATTATTCCCTTGTTTTTGGAAATCCCTGCGCAGTTCATGTTGACCCGGTGGAAAAAAAGCCCTTTTTCCACGTGTTGCCATCCACCCGGTCCTTTTCCATTGCTACAGCCGGGTGCAACTTCGACTGTAAATTCTGTCAAAATTGGGAAATTTCGCAGGCCAGCCCGGACGACACCCTGAACTACGAGCTGTCTCCCGAGGAGGCGGTCAGCAGCGCCTCCCGTTTTGAATGCGCCTCGATAGCCTCCACTTACGTTGAGCCTACCATTTTTATGGAATACATGATTGAAGTCGGAAAGGTGGCCAGGAAAAACAAAATCCTGAACCTCATGCATTCAAACGGCTACGTAAACCCGAAGCCCCTCGAAGACCTCAGCGGCTGCCTGGATGCGGCCTGTATCGATCTGAAGGGTTTTTCCGAAACATATTACAGGGAAATTACCGAGGGGACTCTCGGACCAGTTCTGGAGACACTGAAAGACCTGAAGCGCAGGGCAATCCACACCGAAATAGTGAATCTGGTGGTGCCCGGCAAAAATGACGATATCGGTCAAATCGGGGCAATGAGCAGGTGGATCAGGGATGAATTGGGACCCGACGTGCCCCTCCACTTCTCCCGGTTCTATCCTCTATACAAACTAAAAAGTATCGAACCTACTCCCGTATCTACCCTGGAGGCAGCCTGGAAGAAGGCCAAAGACGAGGGCCTCAACTTCGTCTATATCGGTAATATTCCCGGCCACCCGGCGGAGGATACAGTCTGTCCGGGATGCAAAAAGCCGGTGATAACACGCACGGGATTCAGCGTAACCTCCATTTCTCTCAAAGAGGGCAAATGCGCCGGGTGCGGCAGAGAAATACCCGGAATCTGGCGTGCCGCCTGATCAGCGTGTCCGATTTTTCAAAAGTGTGGCGCTGGCCGCCAGGCAGCCAAACCCAAGCGTTAATAGAGTTTTAGGAATTCCAAGCACGGGGAGAAAGAAAAGAGAGCCGGCTATCGCCCCCGCTGATGCCCCGATCAGGTCGGCCGCATATAGCCCGGCCCCTCGCACCTTCTCACTGGACGCAACCGCAGCGCAAAACTGTCCGCCGCCAAACATCCCGGCAACAAAGGCCAGTGCCGAAAACAACAGCAGCATGGAATCATGCCCCAGGTTCTCGAGCACGGAGCCTGGAAAAATGGAGAACAACAGATAAAGCGCACCCAGGTAAGCTGCAAGACCAATCTGGATCATGAACAGGCGGTATGGGCCTCTTCCTCGCAAAGTTCTCACAACAGCGCTCCCAGCGGCCAGCCCGGCCATGAAAAGAGAGATTATCAGGGCCATCTGCTTGTAAACTGAACCCTCAATTATCTGATAAACAAGCACCAGCACCACTTCGATAACTATGAGCACCGCCCCGCAGACCCCCGTATTGAATGCAACCACCGAGTTGGAGCCCCCTTTTGCAAGCAGGACGGAAACTAACACGAGTAAGAAAGCTCCAAAGCCCGCTAGAACCGAAAAAGAAGCACCTCCGGAAATAAAACCGAGAAAGCGGCCCGCCGCCGGGTCTAGTTGAGCACCCCACAAACCGAGTCCATAGAGGTAGCAGACCGGTTCGAAATCTCTGTTTATCTTCGCAGGTGGGCCTTCACGGATGATTGACTCCATGTAGGCCAACCGGATGGGGTTAAAAAGATCAAGCAGATAGAAGTCCCGCACATACCTGAGGTCAAGGCACCGCGCGCGCATGCGGTCTATCAATACCTGCGGGTCTGCCGTAACTCCTGCGCCATCCTGTGATGCTATGAAACGAACGTTCTCGCCGGGCAGCATCAGAACATACCCGAAAACCTCCCGCAGAGTCGTATAAAGCGATTTCAGAAGAACAGCCTCCCTTGGGCCGACTATGTCCGGCGCCGCAGGAACCCCGAAGGAAAACAGACCCCCCGGGTTCATCATCGATTTTATCCGGGAAAAGAACTCCACTGTGTAATACCGGTTCATCTCGGCATTTACAGGCTCTCCCGAGCTAAGAAAAATTACATCGTAGCCGATTTCCGCGCCCCTTGCGAAACGCTTTGGATCCATATGCCAGAAGCGCACGCGCCTATCACCCCTCATTTCCGTAAGGGAGGGGGGTAAAACCGCCGTCGCAAATGCCGCTGCCTCCGCATCAGGCTGAACGCAGTCAACGCTGGTGATTCCGGGATGGTTCAGGACTTCGCCCAACAATTCCGGCGAATAATCCCCGATCACAAGGACTCTTGCAGGCCCCGGGTGCTCAAGAAGCGGCAGATGAGCAGCCGGCTCGGCACTCTGCGGGTCCGGGATCGAAAAAAGCCAGAGTCCGTTTGAAAATAGCGAGAACTGACCTGAATTGAATAGAAATGCCAGGTTGTGGTAAGCGGTGTCCCTTGATTGAAAGAAGCTTTTTCCCCACTGCAGACGGCGTGTCAGGAGGTCCACCCGGTCCGAATAACTAAATGCAAACCATGCTGCAACGAAAATTGCCGCCAGAAAGAACGAGCAGAAAACTTTTCCGCGGTACTTCAACCCTACGCCGGCCACCATGGCGCCGGCAAGCAGAAAGAGAATCAGGAAAAGACTCCCGGCAAAGGAAGGGTAGAGCGGAAGGAGGATGAAATAAAACACCAGCCCGCCGGCTCCCGCCCCAAGAGCTTCAGCCAGGTACACGGAAATCGATCTTTCCTCGCCTTCTGCGCCGGCGCGATAGAGTTCCCAGGCCAAGGCAAACAGACCGCCTGACAAGAAGCAGATGGGAGCCGACGCGCAGAACCCTATTACCAGCATCATGCCCGGTGAAATCAGCTCCCCTGGCGGGATCGACCAGAACGCCCTTGCGGCGCGAATCCAGACGATTGTCGCTGGAAGAGCAGCGCAGAAGAGTGCGAAACCTGCAAGCAGAACTTTAAAATCCGGGGGCTTTTTCCTGCAGACGAGTCCGGTCAGGCCGCTTCCCGCCGCCGTACACAGAAGCCAGCAAACAAGAATGAGGCCGGTTGAAAGCTCGTTGCCGTAAAAAATCACGAGCAATTCGCGAATCACCAGTATCTGCCCAATGGAGGCGGCAAAACCGGCCATAAGGATCAGCACAGCTATCCGGACTGCCATACCTGAGTGACGTCTTTTCAGGTGTTGTCTTAGATTAGTTAGGGCGCGGAAACCAACCGTAGGCGTTTGTTATCATAAAAACTTTTCTTTGAGCACTATTTTAGTGACCCCAATTCCTAAATTTGTAGTTCGAGGTGGATTAGTTAACAGGAAAGCGCCTTGCGTGAAAGAGGGGCTATTTGCAGAAATTTCTTTCCAGGTTGCCGATTCGTTTATTCGGGAGCGGGAACTCTACGTTGCGCGACGCTGGAATTCCTTCCCGAAAAACCGAAACAACCCCGGGCGGTGAAAAGTTGGCGGCCACAGATCTCAGATATCCTGAAACCGCCTTTTTTTTGAGGTAAGCAAGCGGGCTTCAGTTCCTGATTTCTCGCGAGCGTTCAGCCAGCTTTTTTTCAAAACCGATCATTACTAAAAAACCGGCCAGAGCCAGGGCGCAAATCCCCTGAACGGGATGCTCGGCGATCTGGTGAAAACCGGCTCCTCCAATTACAAACCCGGAAATGATCTGAATTATACCGTTCATGGAAGTCATCCTCCGCCCGGAAGAGAGAGCAAAAGTTGTTCCAAGCGGGGCCGCAGACCCGGATTTTAAGGCTGCCCATTGCCGTCGCTCTTCACTAAGTCCTCACAAATATTGAAATAATTCACCAATGATTTACCTTGTGCTCAAACCCGGCTCCGGGCTTTTGCGCCCTGTAAATTTTGAATAATTAATCTGTAAGATCCTAACTCTGACGATATTTCGTAAAATTCTCGAAGGAAGGAGACAAAAATAGCGATTAACTGACAAATTATGTCAGTTGCGTGGTCTCGGGAGCCACCGGCGCCCCGGCAAAGCTTTGCGGTTGATCTGTGGCAGCGATGACATCGCCGCAAATGATATTTGCCTTGAATTAGTTAACCTTTTGCGTTAATGCTACTGGGCAAAAGGGCCGATATTGGATATTATATTCAAGAGAAAGAAATTTGCGGAAGAATCTAACCAACAGGACCTGTTGCTCAAGAGGCATGGACCGCACAGAGGCAAGCTGCTCCGTAGAAGGCTTGACGATTTGAGGGCTGCAGCCAGCCTTCACGAAATGCGAATGCTGCCCGGCAGATGCCACGAACTCAAGGGGGATAGGTCCGCAGAGCTCTCAATGGATTTGGATGGTCCGTACAGGCTTATTTTCGAAGTGGCAAATAACCCCATCCCTCTTGAAGGAGATGGCGGTCTCGACTGGACTCAGGTGACTTCAATTAATATTCTCGGAGTGGAGGATACACATGGGTAGAGCAAATCAAAATCAGTATGCTCCGGATTACGTTTCCCCTCCTGGCGAGACCCTGAGCGAAACTCTTGAGATACGGGGAATGTCTCAGGCTGAATTGGCCGAACGAACCGGGAGAGCAAAAAAAACAATCAACGAGATCGTTAAGGGGAAAGCCCGTATTACTCCTCGAATTGCGTTGGAACTGGAGCACGTTCTGAGTGTTGCCGCAAGTTTTTGGAACGCACGAGAGAGCCAGTATCAGGACTATCTCGCCAGGAAAGAAGAGCAGGGAAGGTTCGAGAAGCACCTCAAATGGCTCGATTTAATCCCGGTTCGAGTAATGGTCAAATTAGGCTGGATTGAGGGATTTAAGGATAGAATCCAGCAACTCAGAGAAGTTCTGAAGTTCTTTCAGATAAGTTCGCCCGACCAATGGGACACGTGCGTAAGAGCTTATGCTGATCAGGTTGCATTCCGCAAGTCCAAGGCGTTTGAGGGCGACTTACCCGCCGTTATTGCCTGGCTGCGAAGGGGCGAGATCGAAGCAAGAGAGCTGAAGTGTGCACTCTATGACCAGAGCAAATTCAAGGAAGCTCTCCAGACTATCCGGGGCCTTACAGCCGAATCTCCGGCTGTTTTTCACGCAAAGATGGTTGAATTGGCCTCAGCGGCTGGTGTCGCGGTGGTTCTTATCCCAGAGTTGCCGAGAATTCGAATCAGTGCAGCAACACGGTGGTTGTCTCCCCATAAGGCGATGATTCAACTCAGCCTGTTATATAAGCGCAATGACCAGTTTTGGTTCTCTTTCTTCCATGAGGCCGGTCACATTCTTCTGCACGGCAAGCGTGATATTTTCATCAATGATCAAGAGAACAATCAAAACGTAAAGGAAGGCGAGGCTAACTCCTTTGCGGCCAATTTCCTTATACCACCGTCCTCTTTCCGGGCCTTGATCAAAGGTGGAGCGCCTTCAAAGGAGAAGGTTTTGCGCTTTGCTTCCGAGCTCGGAATTGCCCCGGGGATCATTGTCGGGCGCCTCCAGCGTGAGCATATTCTGCCATGGCATTTCTATAATGACCTTAAGGTTAGTTTCGATTGGCTCAACGACTGATTTCAAAAAATATGTGATACGGACCTGGTTAAGTCGAGACATTAAAGGAGAGAAAATGCTCAAGCAGGCCTGTTGATCGAATAAATCATGAAGATTGAAACTGCTCTTATCGCTGAAATGCAGAATGAAGGGGGAAAAGAATTGGATGGAGAATCCAACTCAGAACCCAAACCATAGAGGTCTTAAATAATTTTGTGAAATGATTTATATAATCTAAACCGTCGCTGGCCCCACAGGAGACGACCATGACGAAATCACCTCTTATTATCAACGGTGCTATCCGGCCAGGCGGCAATACGGATAGCCTCGTTGAACGGGTAGTTGCTGGTGCAAAGAGTGTGAGTCTGGACCCTCTGATGGCTGAACTGCGAAACAAACGCATCTGCGACTGTATCGGCTGTTACCAGTGCCTAAAAACTTCCAGGTGTTCCCTGCAGGACGACATGACTGAAATCCGCGCCCTGATTGAAGGTGCAGACATCATCCTCTTTGCCTCTCCTGTGTACTGGTGCGGCGTTACCGGGCTGATGAAGACCTTCCTTGACAGGCTATTCTTTTACTATCATCCCGACACAAAACCGCTCATCTCGGGAAAGAAGGCGGTAATTCTTACCCCCATGAATCAAAAGAACACCGAGTTCGAGTCTCAGGTGCTGGTTGAGTTCTACAGCCGTCTCTTTGGTTGTCTCGGTCTCGACATAGTCGATATGTCTTTCTTCAATGAGATCATGGGGAAAGGCGATTTATTGGAAAGGCCGGAGTATCTTGAGCAAGCCTATGAGATTGGTGCTCAGCTTGGAAAGTGTACAAGGGCCTACAAGGTTCGGTAACTCGGGAAGCCCGACGCGCGGGTCACAGTGTTGCCACGAGAGGCTGTCTGCGATCCGTCCAAATTATTCCAGTATCATTTATAAAACTGAAACCCTACCCACTGATTATCCATCCCGTGGGAGTGATCGGTCACTCAGGCATATACGGCAAATTTTCCAGCGAGGGCTGCAGATAGTTGACTATCGCTTCGAGCGTTCCCTCAAGATCTTTTTCGGGGCAAATCCTTACCTCCCCGGTTTGCCTGATCTTTATTTCGACATCTCCGGTCTTCTGGAGCTTCTGGCTGACAACTATCCTTATCGGGATTCCTATCAGGTCTGCGTCTTTGAGCTTCACGCCCGCCGATTCGTCGCGATCATCGTAGAGCACCTCGTAAGAGGCGCTGAGGTTGGAGTATATCCGTTCGGCCATCTCCAGAATCTCCGGCTTTTTGCCAAGCTGAGATATGATGATATGGAAGGGAGCGACCGTAAAGGGGAATTGCATCCCGGAATCATCGTGCCATCTTTCGATAACCGACGCCATCAGCCGTTCGACCCCGATGCCGTAGCAGCCCATCACCACCACGTTCGGCACCCCGGAGCTGTCCAGGTAGTTTACGTCCATTGAATCGGGGGCCGTGTATTTAGTTCCGAGCTTGAACGTGTGCCCCAGTTCGATCCCGCGCCGTATCTCCAGATGAGCTGTCCCGCACGCTGCGCACTGATCGCCTTCGCGCACTTCAGCTATATCTGCGACCTCTATCCATTGGAAGTCCCGGCCCGGAAGCACGTTTTTGAAGTGCATATCCGGCTCGTTAGCGCCGGCGATATAGAGAGTACGCTCAGTTATCGAGGTGTCCAGCACGATTCGGATGCCTTTCACGCCAACCGGCGCCAGAAAACCGGCATAAAGCCCCTTTTCCGACAGTATTTTCTCCGGCGCATATTCCATATGAATGGCCTTGAGGTGGTTGGCAAGCTTTGTGGCCGATATGTTGAAGTCTCCCCGGACGACCGCCAGCACGAGATTTGTGTCGGCAACATAGGCTACGGTCTTCAAAAAATGCTCTTCCGGGCAGTTGAAAAACTGCATCAGGCCGGAGATCGTTTTCACCTCCGGCGTATGGACCTTATCCATGGGGGGCGGCGTATCGGCATGCTGAGTTCGTCCCGGTTTGATCCCGACCGCTTTTTCAGTGTTAGCCCTGTATCCGCAGCCGGGACACTCGACAAAGCGGTCCTCACCGGTCGGGGATTCGAGCATGAACTCATGTGAGCCACTCCCGCCCATGATCCCCGAATCGGCCTCTATAGGCACCGAATTCAGCCCGCAACGGGCGAATATCCGCACATAGGCGTTGAACATTTTTGGATAGTAAATGTCCAGGTCCTCAAAGTTGCGGTGAAAGCTGTAGGCGTCTTTCATGAAGAATTCGCGCACTCTTAGCAGACCGGCGCGCGGGCGGGCTTCATCGCGAATCTTCGTCTGAATCTGATAGAGCATCACGGGAAGGTCACGATAAGAGCGCACGAACTGCTTTGCTATATCGGTTACGACTTCCTCGTGAGTCATCGCAAGGACAAATTCGCGCTCCCTCCGGTCCTTGAACCGGATCAGTTCCTCGCCTATATCGAAATAGCGGCCAGTTCTCTTCCAGAGCTCCGCCGGATTGACGACCGGCATGGTGATCTCAAGACCACCAATCGCGTTGAGTTCTTCGCGAATGATCTGTTTGATTTTTTTTGTTACGCGATGTCCGGGCGGCAGGAGCGCATAGAGCCCTGCGGCTATGGGATATATGAAAGAGCCTCGCAGAAGGAATACATGGGAAGGAGTTTCTGCCTCCTTGGGCGCTTCGAAAAGGGTATGAATGAAGGCTTGAGAGTAGCGCATCTTTCCACCTCGTTGTGCTTGGTGTCCACCTGCGGTCGCTGTCTCCACGCTCCGCAAAGTGCGGATACTATCATTTATCCATTTGGAGTCTCAACACAAATAGTGCCCATCCGGAAACCCGGATGAACGCAGGAGAATTTCACCTTATCTGAACTCCGCGCCCCTCGAGGTTTCTGTTCGCAAAGGAGACGGAATCCGTTCTCCACGCTAGCCCTGGTCTGTCCATGACCAGAGGCGTTTAGCCGGAAGGGGTAACGCCGAGCTTGCCCTCCTTCGGTAGCTCAGGACAAGTTCGTCTGCCCGAACGGGCGGGTGGTTGCGCTATCACGATCCTGCCTGTGCCGCCGCCGAAGGTTTGAGTGGCGATCCCGGCTGGGCGGCCCCGCCTTGTTGAGCGCCTTGCGAATTTTTACCTTCTTGTTTATCTGCCTGCGGTGATTAATTATATTGAGTTTATGTTTGTATCTGCTCGGCGCGCTGACAGATTTTTAAACCATTACTTAACGGGAGGGTGCTGTGGCGGGGAGCGGCAACAAGTATAGCCTCGATGAACTCAAAGCCATGAAAGAACGGATGGAAGATCTGTTCATGAGTAGTTTTGAACTTGGAACCAGCGAGAAAGGCAAACCACAAGAACCTGAGGATTGGGTCCCCATGAGCGATATTGTTGATTCCGGAAAAGAGTTGGTCTACTCGATAGATCTGCCCGGGGTCATGGAACATGACATTCAGGTTGAGTGCAAGGCCGACAGGCTGTGGATTTCGGGGCTGAGGAAGAATGACTTGCCCGAAGGGGAGGCTTTTCGAGTCGAGAGGCCCAGGGGAGCATTTTCTCGGGTTTTCAAATTTCCCTGCCCGGTGGATGAAGACGGAATTCAAGCCAAGTTCAAAAAGGGTGTGCTCACAATTAGCGTCCCCAAAAGTTCCCCCGAATGCCACACGCATAGAATAGAGGTGCGCGAAGTTGAATAACGGCGCCGCTTCTGCTTGAATCAAGGGGGGTTAGTATGATGGGAAGCACAACAAGGAAGACCTTGCTCGCTCCGGCCGCATCGGAATGAAGACCCTGACTCTCAAATCCTTTCAGCGATGATCCGGACGTCCTCGTATCGCCAGTCTTCAGAAACTCGGACCTCGATAAATATAGATTGTGTGCGTAAAATTCTGCAAAATTTCGAAAGCTCAAAAGAGCGGGGGAAAGCTTGCCCCCCGATCTCCAGGCTATCCCTGGAGTTATTTTATTTGCAGAACTTTCGGTACACGGTCTAAATATATCTTCCCGGCCGGTATTGGAGGAAACCGAACCCCTTGTATGCAACCGGAGGCACGCACTTCTTCACCCCACTAAGGAACACTATGGCTCGTCAGGCTATCTCCCAATAAATTTGGGTGTGCGTTTCTCCAAAAATGCGGAAACTCCCTCCTTTTTGTCCTCGGTGCCGCAGGCAAGCGCATGGAGATAGGACTCGTGCGCCAAGCCTGCAGTAAAAGACCCTTCACTGTGCCGAAGGACCGCCTCCTTCCCATACTGAACTGCCATCTTTGGGTTCCCGCAAATGCTCGCGGCAAGCTTTCTCACTTCTGCCATGAGCATTTCCGGGGCTACCACTCGATTGACCAGACCGATGGCCAAAGCCTGCTCGGCCGTAATCGGGTCGCCGGTCAGTATCATTTCCATGGCTCGCCCCATTCCTACCAGGCGCGGAAGCCGCTGAGTTCCACCAGCTCCGGGAATGATGCCAAGTTTTACTTCAGGCTGGCCCAGTTTTGCGGAACTGCCGGCGACGCGCATTGTGCATGCCATGGCCAGCTCCAGACCGGTCCCGAGCGCAAAACCGTTAATTGCGGCGATGGACGGGATTTCCAGCATCTCTATGCGCGTATAGACTTCCTGGCGGCGCCGGGTTTCACTCCTGCCCAGCAGAGTGTCGCGCCGGGCAAGTTCCGAGATGTCTGCCCCGGCAGCGAATGCCTTGTCACCCGCCCCTGTGAGAATCAACACGCGCGCGCCGTTTTCCTTTTCAATCTCGGACAACCCCTTATCTATCTCTTCCACCGTGGCATTGTTGACGGCATTGCGTTTTTCCGGCCGGTTAATGGTCAGGAAGGCAATACCGTCGGCATATTCGAGTTTGATGTTTTCGAAGGTCATTTTCCCTCCTCGTAAGAGTAGAAACCCTTGCCCACCTTCTTTCCCAACCGGCCTTCGTCGATCATCCGGTCGATTAATTCCGGGTGCCTGTAGCGGTGATCATCCAGGATTGCGGTCAGAGTCTGCATCTTAGCCCGAT
>JBEKPW010000099.1:0-23104 GCA_049520315.1 Syntrophobacteraceae bacterium | reverse complement strand
GAGACCGCCACCTACAAAGTGGAGCCCTACGTCGTTGCGGCCGACGTCTATGCAGTACCACCACATACCGGCCGAGGCGGTTGGACATGGTACACGGGCTCGGCTGCCTGGATGTACCGGCTGATTGTGGAATCTCTCCTGGGGCTCAGACTTGAAATCGATAAACTGCGTTTTACACCGTGCCTCCCTGCGGATTGGGATGGGTTCAAGATGCACTACCGGTATCGGGAGACGGTCTACCACATTACCGTTATGCAAACGGAGACAGATAATGAAATGAGTATCATAGTTGATGGCGTCGAGCAGCATGACAAAACTGTTCCCCTTGTTGACGACCATCAGGAACACTCGGTGGACGTGAGAATAAACGCTGCTTTACAGGGTCTGTAGAGTGATCGCCCCAAAAGGTTGCCGGGGCCGCTAACGCTGAAATCCACTTTCAGAAACCGAACTCTTACTGCTCTTGTCCGGCAGATGATCGCCGGGCAAGCGAAAGAAGTGCGTTGCGCCCTTTATAAATCTCAATGTTTCAACCAATTTGAGGAGACGCTGATATGAGAGATGTTGTCATTGTTTCCGGTGCGAGGACGCCGGTGGGAGCTTTTGGGGGGGGTCTAAAGTCGACGCCCGTAGTGCAGTTGGGTGCTCTGGTCTTGAAAGAGGCGCTCAGGAAGGCGGGGTTGCGTCCGCAAACAGGGGCCGAGTTGCAAGGGTTTGAACCCGACGCTCTGAAAGGTCTGGGGCTAACAGACCTGGAAAAGAAGGCCTATGACTATGATGCCTCCCTACAACCGGTTCAAATCGACGAAGTCATAATGGGTAATGTTCTGCCGGCTGCACAGGGCCAGAATCCCGCTAGACAGTCCTTGATTGGGGCCGGCATTCCCAAGGAAACTACCGCCTTTACCATAAACAAGCTTTGTGCTTCAGGGATGAAGGCGGTGGCTTTGGGTACCCAGGCTATCAGCAATGGAGACGCCGAGGTGGGCCTCGCGGGGGGCATGGAAACCATGAGTATGGTTCCCTATGCGGTGCCGACGGAAAGGTGGGGTGCCCGCATGGGTGATGTGGTCATGGCCGACCTCCTTATCCTCGATGGGCTGCAGGAGAGCTTCTATGGCTACCATATGGGGATTACTGCCGAAAATATCGCGGAAAAATACGGAATTTCCAGGCAGGAGCAGGATAAACTGGGGGTCTTAAGCCACCAGCGGGCTCGAAAGGCAATTGCCGAGGGTCTGTTTAAAGATGAAATCGTGCCGGTCCTGATACCCCAAAGGAAGGGAGACCCCATTGTTTTCGATACAGACGAGCGGCCGATGGACACCAACATGGAGAAGATGGCGAAGCTGTCCCCTGGGTTCAAGAAGAATGGGACGGTGACCGCGGGAAACTCCTCCGGCATTAACGACGCCGCGGCGGCGCTCCTGCTCATGTCGGAAGAGAGGGCAAAGGAGCTTGGGCTGAAGCCGTTGGCAAAAATCAAGGCTTATGCGTCGGCAGGGGGTGGATCCGGCCTTCATGGGTCTCGGCTGCAAAAGAGGCAGGGGCCGTCTATTTCGGCCCAAAAGGTACTTCCCCAGCATTGAAGTGTTACTTGTGACATGAAAGGAATGCAACGCTTCTGTTGCATAAAACGCTTTTTTTACTCAAGTCCACCCCTTTGCTCTGTACTCGCACCTTCCATAAGTATTCATATATATTATCCAAAAGAAGAACTCGACGGTTCGTGATCCCCCTGGTACGGAATTTGCCTGAGGACAGGCAGGAAGCCTCATTTATAGGTGTGCCGGAGTATTTATCCGGGAAGATATGGGAGAGGTATGGCATCAAACACGAAGAGTCCGAGACGAAGCTCAAAGGACCAGTTTGTTTGCCTGTAGTTGATCAAGGAGCCTCACAATATGAACGTTCTCCTAATTTACCCAAGATTTCCTGACACGTTTTGGTCTTTCAGGTACGCCTTAAGTTTCATCGGAAAGAAAGCGGCCTTCCCACCTCTTGGCCTGCTGACCGTGGCTACCCTTTTGCCGGCAGAATGGTCCAGGCGACTCGTGGACGTCAATGTGGACGACCTTACGGATGATGACCTTTCCTGGGCGGATATGGTCTTTATCAGCGGCATGGCGGTTCAGCAGGAATCGGCGAAGCAAATCATCGCCCGTTGCAGGGCGAAGGGCTTGAAGGTCATCGCGGGTGGACCGCTCTTCACTGCGGTACCGGACGAGTTTGAGGAGGTCGATCATCTTGTCCTCGATGAGGCCGAGCTCACATTGCCCTCTTTCATTGAGGACCTGCAAAACGAGCGTCCCAAAAGAGTCTACAGGGCTTCCGGTTTCTGCGATCTTCATCACACCCCCATCCCTTCCTGGGATTTGATACCGATGAAACGATATGCCTCTATGAGTATTCAGTTTTCGAGAGGCTGTCCGTTCAACTGCGACTTCTGCAATGTGACGGTCCTTTTTGGCCATCGACCGCGCCTGAAAACGTCTCAACAGGTAATCGCAGAGCTGGATCGTGTTTATGATTCAGGTTGGCGTAATAGCATTTTTTTCGTTGACGACAATTTTATCGGAAATAAGCGATACCTTAAAACACAGTTGCTGCCTGCCTTGATCGATTGGCGAAAAGACAAAAAGGGATGCGCCTTTTTTACGGAAGCTTCTATCGATCTGGCCGATGACCCGGAGCTTTTGGACCTGATGTACAAAGCCGGCTTCAATAAAGTCTTTATCGGCATTGAGTCGCCCGATGAGGCATGCCTGACTGAGTGTCATAAGACCCAGAACAAAAACCGGGACCTCCTTCAAAACGTCAAAATTATCCAGCGTGCCGGATTACAGGTAATGGGCGGTTTTATTGTCGGATTTGACAGCGATTCGCACTCTACCTTCCAGCGGCAGATCGATTTCATTAAGAAAAGCGGAATTGTGACTGCAATGGTCGGAATCCTCCAGGCTCCTCCGGGAACAAGGCTATTTGATCGACTCCAAAAGGAAAACCGGTTGGTTAGTGCGTTTTCCGGAGATAACGTTGACGGAACGACGAATATCATCCCTAAAATGGGGCTGGACAGGCTTTTAGATGGATACAGATCGATTATGAAACAGATCTACTCTCCCAAAATTTTCTACCGGCGGGTCAGGACTTTCCTAAAAGAGCTCAGGGCGCCTGGAATCAGAAGCCCCGCAGATGTCCAGCGATTCCTGGCGGTCATCCGGTCGGGCTTTTGGTTGGGTCTTTGTGGCAAAGAACGTCTCCAGTACTGGTATCTGCTGTTCTGGACCTTGATCCGCAGGCCGAGGCTGCTCTCATTGGCCTTCACTCTTGCGATATATGGCCATCACTACCGGAGGATATGCGAGAAGTACATATTCTTGGATTCGGATGGTGAAATATCACTGGATTGATGCAAATCCTTTGTCAAAACCCAGTTGTGAAAGTTTCGGGCCAGAGAAAAGCGGTAGCCGTGACCGCCGGTGGCGACATGTTTTGGAGGAGAAATGCGACTATGACTAACGACAAGATGGATGAAAAACGATCTGCCCTGTGGCGGACCCGGTTTCAAGTGCAAATGGATCTTGTAGGCAACCGTGGTTGAAGAGAGACAGACAATGACAGTTGAACCTCTGATCCCTATATTCTCATGAAATGAGAGCTGGTAATCAGGCAGAAAGGCAACATCATGCAAAAGCCTTTCAAATACGAAGACATCGAACAGATACTGGCTGAGGCCGATGATCTCCTCGGCAGGGTCTCGATCATCATTTCGGCAATTCCCCCCGGCCCACAGTGCGATGGGAAATGTGGATAGAGTTGGGTCTATTGAGAGGACGGAGAGTCGGTTCAGGCATGTGAGGTGCTCTGTCTTTTCAACGCTGTAAGTTTATTGTGATCCGGGAGAAGCTCGGATCGACATCCAATCCTTCCAAAACTTTCCAACAAAGAAAGGAAATAGTCATGAAAACAATGCTGTTCGTACTCATGTTGGCAGTTCTGATCGTGCCGTGTGGTTTGTTTGCCCAGCAGGAGCAGGGCAAAACTCCGGCCCCTGCCGCTCAAGGGGGGACGAAGGTGGAGAACGCGCCTGCACACCCGATGTCAGGCTGCCAAATGAAAGAACACGAAGAAATGATGTCAAGGATGAAGGAAATGGATGCCCGGCTTGAAGCAAAAGTGGCCGCCATGGATGCAGCGAAGGGTGATCAAAAAGTGGAAGCCATTGCAGCCGTCATAAAGGAAATGGTCTCCCAGAGAAAGGAGATGCAAGAGCACATGATGAAGATGCATGACATGAAGAAGGGATACATGATGGAACATATGAAAGGTGGGATGGAAGGTGAAGCAGGCACGAAAAAGGGCATGTAGCTGGAAAGGTTGAGACCTTTTGCCAGGCGGCACTTTCTTTCAATGACTGCTGAACGCCGCAACAGGCCGAGCACAATCTCCACGCCAAACAAGCTGAAAACGCTGGAGGCTGCTCATCCAGCGCACATTCCAGTCTGGCTTGGCGGCGGTTGGGGCGGTTCTTTGCGAGCAAGTTGTTAACGAGTTTCGTTCATGGAATGCAGCGGTACTCAAGTCAAATAACTGTTTTAAAACACAAAAGGAGGAATGAAATGAGCAACCAGAACGCAGTCGTTGGAATCTACAAGACCCACACCGAGGCCGAAGACGCGGTCAAAGAGCTCCAGAAATCGGGCTTTGAGATGAAGAAGCTCTCAGTGGTGGGGAAGGACTACCACACCGAGGAGAATGTCGTCGGGTTTTACAACGCAGGGGACCGGATGAAGTACTGGGGGAAGCTCGGGGCCTTCTGGGGGGGGCTTGTGGGGGATTCTTTTCGGCGCAGCATTCTTCGTCATTCCCGGGTTGGGGCCGCTTGTGGTGGCGGGACCGTTGGTCAGTTGGATAGTAGGGGCACTGGAAGGCGCCGTCGTGGTGGGCGGTCTGACCGCTCTGGGCGCTGGACTGTATAGCTTCGGAATCCCCAAGGACAGCATCATCAAGTACGAGACCGCCCTGAAGTCGGATAAGTTTCTGGTCATTGCCCACGGCTCAGCTGGCGACGTTGCCAAGGCCAAGTCGATCCTGGAGTCCACGGCCAATGAAGATCTCGTGGTGCACCAATAGTTGCCAGGCGCTTGAGCCTCATGAGAGATAGATTCCACCACAAAGGAGACAGCCCTTGAAAGATGTCAATCGGATTCTGGCCGTGAGCAGATTAACTAAACATTGTCAAAAAGTCGTTCACTACGGAGCTTCGCTTGCTCAAAAATACGGAGCAGAGCTTTTTGTGATTCATGTCATGCATAATCCTTTCAGCCTGGAGGGTTGGAACCTTGCGATTCCTTCTTTGCAGATGGAATATGAAAGATTGCAGAAAACATTCAGGAAGGACATTGATCACATCATTAAAGCTGAAAAAACACAGGGTCTCGCGGTTAAAGCAGTAATGAAAGAAGGGAACCCCTCTGATGAGATCATAAAGATGGTCAAGGAAGAAAATATCGACTTGCTCATCATGGCAGCCCATGAGGAAGGGCATATCGAGCACTTCCTATTTGGTCATGACAATGAGGAGTTGATACGCAGGATGCCCTGTTCCATCATGCTGGTCAAAAAAGAACCTCACAAGGCAGCGTAGTGCAGAGCTTCCCGGCGCATCGTGGCGCATGGGAGTCGAATTCTCGGACAGCCTCCCGGCTGTAACGAAGAGGTGAAGGCGCGCGAGCTGGAAACGAGCAAGAATGTTGAAACAACAAGCCGTGCTGCGGGAAAGTGGGAAACCCTCGTGAACTCCGGCGCCGGCACTGGAGAATAAAGAGGCAAGAACATGAAAAACAATCCTTTGCAACAATTGGGAACGCTCGGCCAATCCATCTGGCTGGACTACATTCGGCGAGATCTGATAGCTGGCGGCGGGCTCCGGCGTCTGATCGAGGAGGATGGTCTGCGGGGGATGACCTCGAATCCGGCCATCTTCGAGAAGGCGATTGTGGACAGCCACGACTACGACGAGGACATTAGGGCCATGGCGCTTGAAGGGAAAAGTGCTGAGGCAATTTATGAAACCCTCAGTCAGCGCGATGTGCAGAGCGCCGCCGACGAGTTCCGGCCTCTCTACGACAGGACTGAAGGCAAAGATGGATATGTCAGCCTGGAGGTCAATCCACACCTGGCGCACGACACCAACGCCACGATGCAGGAAGCCCGCCGGTTGTGGGACGAGCTGAACCGACCCAATGTCTTCATCAAGGTCCCAGCAACGGCCAATGGGCTGCCCGCAATCCAGCAACTCATCAGCGAAGGAACCAACATCAACGTCACATTGCTCTTTGGGTTGTCGCGTTACCGACAGGTGGCGGAAGCCTATATCGCCGGCATCGAAACGTGCGCAGCCGAAGGGGAGCCCGTTAAGCAGGTGACCTCGGTGGCCAGCTTCTTTGTAAGCCGTATTGATGCGCTGGTGGATCCGCTGCTGGAAAAACTCATTGCACAAGGCGGCAAGGAGGCGGACCTCGCGAAAAAGGTGCGCGGGCAAGTTGCCATCGCCAGCGGGAAGATGGCCTATCAAATCTACAAAGAAATCTTCGGCAGCGACCGGTTCAGGAAGCTGGCTGCTCAGGGCGCCCGTGTCCAGCGGCTGCTCTGGGCCAGCACCAGCACCAAGAACCCGGATTACAGCGATGTGAAATACATCGAGGCCCTCATCGGACCGGACACGGTCAACACTGCCCCACTGGAAACCCTTGACGCCTACCGCGATCACGGAGAGCCCAAAGCCCGGCTTGAAGAAGATGTCAAGGAAGCCCGCTGGGTGTTGGATCAACTGCCGGAACTTGGCATCAGCATTGACAACGTGACGCGGCAGCTTGAGGACGAGGGAGTGGAGAAATTCTGCAAGCCGTTCGACAAGCTGATGGAGACCTTGACGCAAAGGTCATAGCGGCATTTGAGGAGCGGGTCATGAAAGTAAGCCCTTGCGCAGGAAAGCCGGCCGAAGCATCGATGCTGGTGAACGTACCAAGACTCGTCACGGCCTACTATGTCAATCGTCCCGATCCCGCCGTGCCAGCGCAGCGCGTGGCCTTCGGAACCTCCGGGCATCGCGGCTCTTCGCTGGACCACGCCTTCAACGAAGCACACATTCTGGCAATCACCCAGGCTATCTGTCTCTACCGCAAGCAGCAGAGTATCGACGGGCCGCTGTTTCTCGGCATGGACACGCATGCCCTCTCCGTGCCGGCTCTTGACAGCGCTCTTGAGGTGCTGGCGGCAAACGGGGTGGAAGTCATGATCGCGCAAGGGGAAGAATATACCCCTACCCCTGTCGTTTCCCACGCGATTCTCACCTACAACCACGGGCGCAAGACAGGACTCGCCGACGGTATTGTCATCACGCCGTCACACAATCCACCACATGACGGCGGGTTCAAATACAATCCCCCAAACGGCGGCCCGGCGGAATCCGCCGTTACCGCCTGGATCGAGGCGAAGGCAAACGAGTTTCTCGAAAATGACCTTCGGGGTTTGAAAAGGATTCCTTTCGAAAAAGCTCTTCGCGCCCCCACGACGCACCGACACGACTATCTCGATGCCTATATTACCGATCTCGCCAATGTGATCGACATGGACGCCATTCGCGCCGTGAAAATCAGCATGGGAGTCGATCCGCTTGGCGGCGCCGGGGTCCGCTACTGGGGGCCGATTGCCGAGCGCTACGGGTTAAACCTCACGGTTGTGAACGAGGCCGTCGATCCGACCTTCCGTTTTATGACTGTGGATTGGGACGGCCAGATCCGCATGGACCCATCCTCACCCTATGCGATGCAAAGGTTAATCGGCCTGAAGGATCACTTCGATATCGCTTTTGCCTGCGACACCGACCACGATCGGCACGGGATTGTTACCAAGCGCGGGGGGTTGCTTGCTCCCAATCACTACCTTTCAGTCGCCATTTTCTACCTCTTCCAACATCGGCCGAAGTGGCGCAAGGAAGCGGCAGTAGGAAAAACGGTGGTGAGCAGCCAGATGATCGATCGTGTAACCGCGAAGCTTGGCCGCAAACTCTACGAGACCCCGGTCGGATTCAAGTGGTTCGTCGATGGCCTGCTTGACGGCTCGCTTGGCTTCGGGGGCGAAGAGAGCGCGGGTGCATCCTTTATTCGTCTGGATGGCAGTGTCTGGACAACAGACAAAGACGGAATCGTGCCGGCTTTGCTGGCGGCGGAGATCACGGCGCGTATGGACCGCGATCCCGGCGAAATCTACCGCGAACTCACGTGTGAGTTCGGTGAGCCTGCCTATGACCGCGTTGAGGCGCCGGCCACTCCGGATCAAAAGGAACTGTTGGCGAAGCTCTCACCCCGGCAGGTTAAGCTCACCGAGCTGGCGGGCGAAAAAATCCAGACTGTCCTCACCCACGCGCCGGGCAACGGCGCTCCCATTGGCGGGTTGAAGGTGGTGGCAGAGAGCGGATGGTTCGCGGCTCGCCCGTCAGGGACGGAAGACATCTACAAGATCTATGCGGAGAGCTTCCGGGGAGCGGATCATCTGCGCCGCATCCTGGAGGAAGCCCAGACGATTGTCAGCGATGCTTTGGCGGCGGCGGATCCTTCCACAACGGATCTCAAGAGAAAATGATGAAAAGAGTTGATTTCATGAAAACAAATTGCACGCCTTGGGTAAGGGCAATCGCAGTAGTCGTCTTGGGATTTTGTTTAGCGTCCTGTGTAAACAATTCACCACCCGTCCCGGAGGCGCAATATTCCACGAAAATCGTCGGGCGCTGGCAAGGCACGGTTGGCGATGTGAAAGAGACAATGTCAATCGATGGTGATGGCACTTTCGTTTGCCAAGTACATCCTATGGGGTTCATTGCTAATACTCTTTCTCAAAGTGTAACAGGAGCGATTCGCGGAACGTGGAAAATCACCGGCGCAATTATCACGCTGAGAATCACTGATGCGAAAAACGAGCTTTTGGAGAACAGGGTTGCTTCAAGCACGATCGTGGCGTTCAAGGAAGACGAACTTGTATTAAAATCTGATCGTGGAGAGACCTCGTCCTTCCAGCGAGTGGGCGCTTTTTAGGCGGACGAAAGCAGAAGCACAAGGGGGCCGCGAGGGCATCCCCGCAGCAACCGGGCATTCCGTCCAAGACAAATATTAAGGACAAACCATGAGCAGCAGGGAACTGACCGCTGACGCAGAGCTGGAAAAGCTTCAGCACCAATCATTCAGCTACTTTCTGCATGAGACGAATCCAGACAACGGGTTGGTGATCGACAAGACCGCGGCGGATTGGCCTGCCAGTATTGCTGCTACCGGCTTCGCGTTGGCGGCTTACCCGGTGGCTGTCGAGCGCGGCTTTATGTCGCGTGCCGCGGCGGTAGAACGAACGCTGACCACGCTGCGTTTTTTCTGGAACAGCCCTCAAGGCCCTGAACCCGACGCCACAGGCTACCAGGGCTTTTATTATCATTTTCTCGACATGCGCACCGGCCGGCGCGCCTGGCGATGCGAACTCTCAACGATAGACAGCGCTTTTCTGCTGGCGGGTGCGTTGACGGCGGGAGTTTATTTTGACGCGGATACGGCCGACGAGCATGAAATCCGCACTCTCGCCGACACGCTCTATCGCCGCGCGGATTGGCAATGGGCCCAAAACCGTGGCGCAATGGTTACGCACGGATGGAAGCCCAAAAGCGGATTTCTCAAATACCGTTGGGAAGGCTACGATGAGGCGATACTGCTTTATATCCTGGGGCTGGGCTCGCCCGCTCATCCGCTGCCCGAGAGCAGCTACGCCGCGTGGACTTCGACTTACCGGTGGGAACACTTTTACGGATATGAATATCTTTACGCCGGGCCGTTGTTCACGCACCAGCTCTCGCATATCTGGATTGATTTTCGCGGCATTCAGGACGCGTTCATGCGCGTTAAAGGCATCGACTATTTCGAGAACAGCCGTCGCGCAACTTATGTGCAACAACAGTACGCGATGGACAACCCCCTCAAGTTCGCCGGCTATGGCCGCAATTGCTGGGGAATTACCGCGAGCGACGGCCCCGGCCCCCGCACTATCAAAGTGAGCGGCATCGAACGCCAATTCTTCGGTTATCGGGGGCGCGGCGTGCCTTACGGGCCCGACGACGGCACCATCGCACCGTGGGCGGTGGTTACGTCGCTGCCGTTCGCGCCCGAGATCGTGCTGCCCGCGATAGACTATTATATTAACCAAGTTAAATTAACAGAGCTTAACCCCTACGGCTTCAAAGCGACGTTTAACCCGACCTACCCTGTAAAATCCAGCAATCCCTATGGCTGGGTATCACCATGGCATTACGGGCTTAATCAAGGGCCGATTATTTTGATGATCGAAAATTATCGTACCGGCTTATTGTGGCGATTGATGCGAAACTGCCCTTACATCGCCGGCGGTTTGCGGCGAGCGGGTTTTGGCGGGGGTTGGTTATGAACACGGACGATGAATGGATGATCGCAAACACGGTCTGCCGCGTTCTGAGCCCTACAACTAAAAAGGAAAAGGACCATGCATGATGAACCTCATTTTGACGAATTTTCCGGCTCACATGCGAATGACAGCCCCTTAGAAGCACCGGTGCGAGTTTTCAGCGGCGCCGCCACGCCGATACCGGCAGTGCAGTTGCTGTCGAACGGTCGATACCACGCGATGATCACGAACGCGGGAGGCGGCTACAGTCGATGGAAGGACATCGCGGTAACGCGCTGGCGCGAGGATAGTACGCGCGATAATTGGGGTACCTTCTGCTATCTCCGCGATGTGGCGAACGGTGCTTTCTGGTCAACCACCTATCAACCAACACTCAACTCATCGGCGGTCTATCAAGCTAATTTTTCTGAGGCGTGCGCGGCCTTCCTGTGTTTCGAACAGGGCATGGATGTGCACACGGAGATTGCCGTTTCGCCGGAGGATGACATCGAGGTACGGCGAATTGGCATCACGAACCACTCGGGGGCACGCAAGGTAATCGACCTGACGAGTTATGCAGAAGTGGTTCTCGCATTGGCTGCTGCCGACGCTGCGCATCCCGCTTTCAGCAATCTTTTTGTCCAGACAGAGATCATCCGTGAGCAGCAGGCAATCCTGTGCAATCGCCGGTCTGGTGCTGCCGACCATGCAGCACTATGGATGTTTCATTTGTTTGTCCCCAATGAGCCGGTTTTGGGCGACATATCATATGAAACGGACCGGATGCGTTTCATTGGCCGCGGAAATACGCTCGTCAATCCGCAGGCGATGCGTGATGCCGCGGCGCTGTCGGGCAGCGAGGGTTCCGTGCTTGATCCGATTGTCGCCATCCGCTGTCGGATAACCCTGGATCCGGAACAGTCGGCAACGGTCGCTATCGTCTCCGGCATCGGTGAGACCCGTGACGCATGCCTGACACTCATCGAGAAATACCGGGATCGGCATTTGACCAATCGCGTCTTCGGCCTGGCATGTACGTACAGCCAGTCGATCCTGCGGCAGCTCAATGCGACCCAGGCCGACGCGCAACTCTATGGCCGCCTCGCCGACTCTATTATTTACGCCAATGCTTCGCTGCGCGCCGATCCTGGCATTCTCATCAAGAACCGCCGCGGGCAATCTGGTTTATGGGGCAATTCAATTTCCGGGGATTTACCGATCGTGCTGTTGCAGATCGGGGAACCGGCCAATATCGACTTGGTGCGCCAGCTATTGCAGGCCCACGCGTACTGGCGTTTAAAGGGACTGACAGTCGATCTGGTGATCTGCAACTCAGAGGGTGCAGTTAGCCGGCAACCGCTCCACGATCAGATCATGTCGTTGATCGCCGCAGGCACCGAAGCCAATCTGAGCGATCAGCCGGGTGGGATATTCGTGAGACTTGTGGGGCCTTTGTCAAGCGAGGACCGCATTCTGCTTCAGTCAGTCGCTCGCGTGGTCCTTGATGACAGGGGTGGCGCGCTGGCGGAACAGATCAACAGGCGCAGCCTTGCTGAAGCCGTTGCTCCGCTTTTTTCACCAGCTCGAACGCTGCACGCAGAACCAAGGGCGGCCGTCGAATCTTTTCGTGGGGATCTGATATTTTTCAACGGGCTTGGCGGATTCACCCCTGATGGACGCGAGTACGTCGTTACGATCGCACCCGGCCAGGTAACGCCGGCGCCGTGGGTGAACGTACTCGCAAATCCATCGTTCGGGGCCATCATCTCGGAAAGCGGCTGCGCCAACACGTGGAGCGAGAACGCGCAAGAGTTTCTCCTCACGCCATGGTCGAACGACCCCGTAAGCGATTCCGGCGGCGAAACCTTTTACCTCCGGGATGAGGAAAGTGGACACTTCTGGTCTCCTACGCCCTGGCCCACCCGCGGACAAGGATATTACGTCTGCCGGCACGGATTCGGCTACAGTGTGTTCACCCATGCGGAGGATGGTATCGACTCTGAACTGTGGGTTTATGTGGCGCTGGATGCACCGATCAAGTTCGCGGTGTTGAAGGTTCGCAATAAGTCAGGCCGGTTGCGCAGCCTCTCCGTCACCGGATACATCGAATGGGTGCTGGGAGAACTGCGGCCGAAATCGATGATGCATGTGATCACGGAGATGGATCCCAACATCGGCGCGTTGCTGGCGCGTAACGCATACAATATGGAGTTCGGCGAACGGATTGCTTTTTTCGACGTGGACGATGCGACGCGAAGTTTCAGTGGCGACAGGACTGAATTCATTGGTCGCAACGGAACGCTTTTGAATCCGGCCGCTATGTCGATGCCTCGGCTTTCCGGCAGGGTAGGCGCGGCACTCGATCCCTGTGCCGCGATCCAGGTGACCTTCGATCTGGTCGCCGGGCAAGAGCGTGAGATCGTCTTCAGGCTCGGCGCAGGTCGAGACGCCGATGACGCCAGAAACCTGGTCCATCGCTTTCGAGGACCTGCTGCCGCGCACGGCGCTCTCGAAGTCGTCACGAACTACTGGAAGCACACCCTCGGCGCGGTATACGTGGAAACGCCCGATCAATCCATCAATGTGCTGGCCAATGGCTGGCTGGTCTATCAAACCATGGCTTGCCGCCTGTGGGGACGGAGCGCGTTTTATCAGTCATCGGGCGCTTTTGGTTTTCGCGATCAACTGCAGGACGTGATGGCACTCGTTCACACCGAGCCAGGCCTTGTGCGCGCGCATTTACTCCTCTGTGCATCCCGTCAGTTCGAGGAAGGCGATGTTCAGCATTGGTGGCATCCCCCGCTGGGCCGGGGTGTTCGTACCCGTTGCTCGGATGATTTCCTTTGGCTGCCCTTGGCGACGTGTCGTTATGTTTCGAGTACCGGTGATACCGGCGTTCTCCATGAGTCCATCCATTTTCTGGAAGGCCGGCCACTCAAGCCGGAGGAAGAATCGTATTACGAGCTACCCAACCGGTCTGACGAAACTGCGACACTATACGAGCATTGCGTGCGGGCAGTACAAAGGGGCCTCCGCTTTGGCGGACACGGCCTGCCGCTCATGGGTACCGGCGACTGGAACGACGGCATGAACAAAGTGGGTGCGCAGGGTAAAGGCGAAAGCATTTGGCTGGGGTTTTTCCTCCATGACGTGCTCATGCAATTCGCTAACGTTGCACAACTGCATGGGGATCCGGCTTTCGTCGAACTTTGCCGGAAGGAAGCGGCACAGCTTCGCCAGAATATAGAGCAGCATGGCTGGGACGGCGAATGGTACCGCCGCGCTTACTTCGACGACGGCTTGCCGCTTGGATCCTCGGTTAACCCCGAATGCCAGATCGATTCGATTGCGCAGAGCTGGTCTGTTTTATCCGGGGCGGCTAATGCCGAACGCTCGCGCATGGCCATGGACGCGCTCGACAAGCACCTTGTGCACCGTGACGACGCAGTGATCCAGTTGCTGACGCCACCATTCGACAAATCGACTCCGGACCCGGGCTATATAAAGGCATATGTTCCAGGCGTCAGAGAGAATGGCGCGCAATACACACATGCGGCAGTCTGGGCCGTGATGGCGTTCGCCGCCATGGGGGACAACCGTCGCGCATGGGAACTGTTGTCGATCATCAATCCAGTGAACCATGCACGAAGCGCCGAGTCGATTGCAATTTACAAGGTGGAACCTTATGTCGTCGCATCCGATGTTTATGCGCTGTCGCCCCATACTGGCCGCGGTGGCTGGACTTGGTACTCGGGTTCGGCGGGCTGGATGTATCGGTTGATCGTGGAATCAATCCTGGGACTGAGACTCGAGGCGGACAAACTGCATGTCGAACCTTGCATCCCTGCACACTGGGCGTCGTTCAAGCTGAACTATCGGTATCGGGAGACGGTATATCACATCACGGTATGTCAAACGCGGGCAGCGGACGGCGTGACGATGTTGACGGTCGACGACATCGAGCGGCACGACCTTGTCATCCCTTTAGTTGACGATCGACAGAAACACGAAGTCGATATGCGAATTCACATTGCACACAGCTAACGCAGCACAGTCAGCAGAACAGGAGCAGCGTGTCGCAGACTTGCCGGCACATTAAGAATTTAAAACGCCCCAATGAAGGAGATGCAAGGTGCAGATCGGCATAATCGGCTTGGGGGTTATGGGGCGCAATCTCTCGCTGCCCACGGCTTTTCGGCGCCAGGCTGTGACAAAGACCCAAAGTTGAAGGCCTAAACCAGTGTTCGGAACCACTTTGGGAAGATCCACAAACTTACCACCTGAGCCCCCGATCCAGCGCCATACTGCTCTCCAGCAGAGGTGTATTTCAACCGAAACTGAGGGGCGGTGTGCCCGTTCTGCCTTAGGGGCTGGGAGGGGCCCACAACACGGAGGTGGAACGACAAACCATTAGCTTGTTTTACTGCCGGAACCGTCCAACAGATGGGGGTGATGCTCCGGGCAACCCGAGAAACGGTTCCTATTCAGACGCCTAAATCATGGAGGTAATCGAAATGAGAAAAAGCAGCTCTTTTTCAGCATTGATCTTCTTCGTAATTCTTGCCATTGGCGGAGGATTAGCATTTGCAACGAATCGCCAATGGATTGGAGTCATTGCCTTTGTTATCGCCCTCGTTGCTTATCTCGGAATTAAGGTTGCGGATCAATGGGAAAGGGTGGTGATATTGCGGTTAGGCAAGTTCCGCTCACTCAAGGGACCGGGACTGTTTTTCATTATCCCGGTCATCGACGCGATACCTTACTGGATTGACACCCGCGTGATCACCGCTTCTTTCAAGGCAGAAAAGACTCTTACCAAAGATACGGTGCCAGTGGATGTAGATGCAGTGCTATTTTGGAAAGTCGTGGACCCCAAGAAGGCAGCCCTGGATGTAGCGGACTATCAAAGCGCTATAAATTGGGCTTCCCAAACGGCTTTGCGTGATGTCATCGGCAAGACCATGCTTTCGGACATGCTGGAAGGCAGGGAGAAGATTAGTAGCGAGCTGCAGAAGATCATTGATGAGCGAACCGAGCCATGGGGCATTAATGTTATTTCGGTGGAAGTCAAGGATGTACTTATTCCCTCGGCCCTGGAGGATGCGATGTCGATGCAGGCCCAAGCTGAAAGAGAACGTCAGGCGCGGGTGATTTTGGGAGATTCGGAGCGACAGGTGGCGGAGAAGTTTGGAGAAGCGGCTAAGACCTATACCAATAATCCCACCGCTCTTCATTTGAGGGCTATGAACATGCTTTATGAGGGTTTGAAGTCAAACGCCACGATCGTCATTGTACCCAGCACGGTCGTGGAAACCATGCAACTGGGGAGTGTTGCCGGGCTGACAGCATTGACCATGGGATTGGGCCAGGAGCGCGCAAACAAGGAGAAGGAAAGCGCGATCAGAGAAGAAGAATGACTTCAATGGACGTGATCTAATCAACGGAAGAAGATACGATGAAGAAAGCGACTGCAATCACCTGCGTGTTTGTGGATATCGGTGGTGTCCTTCTCACAGACGGGTGGGATCATCATGCCCGCAAGCGGGCGGCGACGAACTTCAAGCTGGAGTTGGCCGAGATGGAGGATCGGCATCACCTGAACTTCTACACCTATGAGGAGGGTAAGCTCACTTTGGAAGAATATTTAGGTCGGGTGGTCTTCTACCAGGAACGATCTTTCACCCGGGCTCAGTTTCGGCGCTTCATGTTCGAGCAATCGAAACCTTACCCCGAGATGATCGAACTGGTCGCTCAGCTAAAGGTTCGGCACGGATTGAAGATCGCCGTGGTCAGCAACGAAGCGCGCGAACTCAATGAGTACCGGATTCGAAAGTTCAAACTGGATGGGTTTGTGGATTTTTTTATTTCCTCCTGCTTCGTCCACGTCCGCAAGCCCGACGTGGACATTTTTCGGCTTGCGCTGGACATCGCCCAGACACCGGCCCGGCAGGTAGTCTATATCGAAAACACCCCGATGTTCGCCCAGATCGCCGCAGGTTTAGGGATTCGAAGCATTCTTCACACGGATTACAGGGCCACGCGCGCGAAACTGACTTCGTTCGGATTGCACAATGACGAAGGAGTCATCCATGAAACCGGCTAACCCACGCATCCTGACGATCAATGGCGGCTCCTCGAGCATCAAGTTTGCGCTGTTCGAGGCCGCTGACTCGCTCCGACGGATCATGGAGGGCTCGATTGAGCGGATTGGACTGCCAGAGCCCATCTTGCGGGTGAAAGGCTTAAGCCAGGCGGACAACCTTTCGCGGTTAGTGACGGCGCCGGATCACACGGCGGCGGTGGGCGCTCTGATGGATTGGATCGAGGAACGCGGGGGGCGTGATGCATTGAGCGCGGTGGGGCACCGTGTGGTGCATGGCGGACCCAAGTATAGCGAGCCGCAGCGAATCACCGCGGAAATGGTCGAGGAGCTTCACCGGCTCAGTCCATTCGATCCTGAGCATCTGCCGGAGGAGATCCTGTTGACCGAAGCGTTTCATCACCGGTTTCCCGACCTGCCCCAAGTGGCCTGTTTCGACACGGCTTTTCACCATGACTTGCCGCGCGTGGCCCGGTTGTTACCGATCCCGCGCCGTTATGAAGCGCAGGGGGTGCGGCGGTACGGGTTCCATGGGTTATCGTATGCGTTCTTGATGGAAGAGTTGGCCCGCCTGGCCGGAGCGGAAGCGGCGCAAGGCCGGGTCATCCTCGCCCACCTCGGCAATGGCGCGAGCTTGGCGGCGGTGCGTGACGGCAAACCCTTGGATACAAGCATGAGTTTCACCCCGACAGCCGGGGTGCCGATGAGCACCCGCTCGGGCGATCTCGATCCCGGACTGATTTGGTATCTGGCACGCACCGAGGGTCTCGATGCAAAAGGATTCAATGAGATGGTCAATTTTCAGTCCGGACTGCTGGGCGTGTCGGAGACCAGTTCCGACATGAGTGACTTGCTCGAACGTGAAACGCAGGACGTGCGGGCGGCTGAAGCGGTGGCGCTGTTCTGCTATCAGGTCAAGAAATGGATCGGCGCATTCGCGGCGGCATTGGGCGGACTGGACACACTGGTGTTCGCAGGCGGCATCGGAGAGAATGCGCCCACAGTCCGTGCCCGGATTTGCCATGGGCTGGGTTTCCTTGGAATCGAACTTGAGGAAAAGCGAAACGCGGCGAATGCGGGCGTGATTTCCGCGCCGGCCGGCCGGGTTGCGGTCCGCGTCATTCCCACCGATGAAGAATGGATGATAGCGAAGACGGTTTGCCGCGTTCTCGGCTTTGGCATGCCCAGTTAAAAAAGGTATTCCGACCATGCGACGAAATAGATCTATCGGCTGGATCCGTTTTCGGCGGATGGAATGCTGCCGGAAAATGAAGGCACAGAAATGACTGCTGAACGCCAAGATGCACCAAAGCACAATGTTCACACCAACCAGGCAGGAAACCTCGGAGACTGCGCACCCAGCGGGCATTCCAGCCTGCCTTGGTGGTGGTTGGGGCGGTTCCTTGCGACCATGGTGTTAGCGAGTTTCGTTTTGAACGAAGTCTGGGAAATGGCGCAGATGTCCGCCTACGTCCAAACGGCGGGACATCCCTGGATGAGCACGCTGGGTCCTTGCACGCGGGCGGCAGTGGGTGATGTGGAAATCGTCCTGGGCATTTACGCGGCGTGCGCCCTGGCCATCGGCGATCTGGGCTGGGGCTTGCGCGGCCGCTGGAACATTTACGCCACGGCGGCTGTTCTGGGGCTCGCTTGTGCGGCGCTGGTGGAACATGCCGCACTGGCCGCCGGGCGCTGGTCGTACACGGAGAGCATGCCCGTGGTGTCCGTGCTTGACGCTGGCCTGTGGCCGTTACTCCAAATGACGCTGCTGCCTCCGCTCACGTTCTTGTTTGCCCGGTGGTGGGCCGGTCGCAGCGCAACGGAAGGGGCTTTATGATGAACCAGACAGGTGGATGGATGAGTGGAGCGATGGGTGGATGGGCAGGCGGAGGAATGTGGATATGGACGGTGATCGGCGTACTGGTGGTAGTCTTGCTGGTCGTCGTGATTAGCAAGCAGTCCAAGAAATAGTCGTACGTTCACGACCAGCCTGTGAAGTGAACTGTTAAGCATGAGAGGAAACCTATGCTGATCAAATTATCCACCGACAAAACCGTGAGTGTGGCTGCGGCTGCCTTGCACGCCGCCGTCCAAGCCAATCACTTTGGCGTCATGCAGGTGCACAACCTCAAAGAGACCATGGCGAAGAAGGGCGTGGAGTTTGCCCGCGAATGCCTGATCTTCGAGGTCTGTCAGCCGCAACAAGCCAAGAAAGTTCTCGATCAAAACATGAGCATCTCCACCGCACTGCCCTGCCGTATCTCCATTTACGAGGAGGGCGGCAAGACAATTCTGGCCACTTTGAAGCCAACCACTCTTCTGGCGATGTTCAACGCGCCGCAACTTGAAGGGGTGGCGCGGGAAGTGGAGGACACGATTGTTAAAATCATGAAGGAGTCGGTATCAGGCTGATTGATACGGTTTTTGAAGGCCTCAATGTTTACCTTCCTTGTCATCATCGCGCGCGGCTGCCTGGATTTGAGTTGTGACACCGCTGAACCACCCAAAAGGAAACAATATGGCCATCGATCCCATTTGCGGCATGACGGTAAACGAAGCGTCAGAGCTACGTGCCGAGCGTGACGGACAGACCTTCTACTTTTGCAGCGACCATTGTCGGCAGAAGTTTCTGTCAACGCTCGCCACCGACGCGAAGCACGAAGATAAGTCGCATGGCAAAGCCATCTACACGTGCCCGATGCACCCCGAAGTTCAGCAGGAACATCCCGGCGCTTGCCCCAAGTGCGGCATGGCGTTGGAACCGAAGACGGTGACAGCGGGTACGGATGACGAGGAGAATGCTGAGCTGCGCGACATGACACGACGCTTCTGGATCGGCGCAGCACTTGCGTTGCCGGTGTTTGTCCTGGCGATGACGCACCTGATCCCCGCACTGGCCAGGCAGTCCTGGGTGGATAGCGAGGCCTCACGGTGGGTGCAATTTGCACTCACGACACCCGTGGTCTTGTGGGCGGGCTGGCCTTTTTTCCACCGTGGCTGGCGCTCTGTCGTGACGCGTCACTTGAACATGTTCACGCTGATCACTATCGGCGTGGGCGCAGCATTCGTCTTTAGCGCCGTGGCGATGCTCATGCCCGGAATATTTCCACAAACGATGCAACACGAGGGCAAAGTCGCCATCTACTTTGAGGCCGCGGGGATGATCATTGTGCTGGTGATCCTCGGTCAGGTGCTCGAGATCCGCGCCCGCAGCCGCACGGGCAGCGCCATCAAAGCGTTGCTAAACCTCGCACCGCCCACGGCGCGACAAGTCGCACCCGGGGGCGATCATGAAGTCCCGCTCGACCAGGTGAAAGTCGGCGACAAGTTGCGCGTGGTTCCAGGTGACAAGGTGCCCGTGGATGGCACGGTGGTCGAAGGTCACTCCAGCGTGGAAGAGTCCATGATCACCGGCGAACCGCTCCCGGTGGGAAAGACCGTCGGCGACAAAGTGACGGGCGGCACCGTCAATGGCCCCGGCAGTTTCGTCATGCGTGCCGAGCGGGTCGGTAGCGACACGCTGCTCGGGCAGATTGTGAACATGGTGGCCGAAGCCCAGCGCAGCCGCGCGCCCATCCAAAGTCTTGCCGACAAGGTCGCGGGCATCTTCGTGCCGGTGGTGCTGGCGGCTTCGGTGCTCACCTTCGCCGTCTGGCTGTGGCTCGGGCCGGAGCCAAGGCTCGCGTACGCCATTGTAAACGCCGTCGCGGTCCTCATCATCGCATGCCCCTGCGCCCTCGGCCTGGCTACTCCCATGTCCATCATGGTCGGCGTCGGACGTGGAGCGCAGGAAGGCGTGCTCGTGAAAAACGCCGAGGCGCTCGAACGGTTGGAGAAAGTCACCACGCTCGTCGTGGACAAGACGGGCACTCTCACGGAGGGCAGACCCAAGCTCATGGATGCACTGCCCAGCGGCGGTTTCGACGCGAAGGAGTTCTTGCGTCTCGCCGCCTCCCTGGAGCAGGACAGCGAACACCCGCTCGCCGCCGCGATTGTGCAGGGCGCGAAGGAACGAGGCATTACTTTAGAGGCCGTGAAAGACTTTCGTTCAGTGACGGCGGGCGGAGTTCTCGGCACCGTAGCCGGTCGTGCGGTGATGGTCGGCAAACCGGATTTCCTGCGGAACGAAAAGATTACTGGCTTGGAGCCGCTCGAAGCCTCGGCGACGAAACTTCAAGAAGAGGGCAAGACCGCGATGTTTGTCGCCATAGACGGCAAGCCAGCCGGAATCCTCGCCGTCGCCGACCCGATCAAAGCCACCACCGCTGAAGCCATCAAAGAACTCCACGTGCTCGGGTTGAAACTCGTCATGCTCACCGGCGACAACCGGCGCACCGCCGCCGCCGTGGCCAAACAACTCGGCCTCGACGCGGTGGAAGCGGAGATCGAACCCGCCGGAAAAGTTGCCCATGTTAAGAAGCTGCGCACGGAAGGCAAACATGTGGCGATGGCCGGCGACGGCATCAACGACGCACCCGCCCTCAGTGAAGCTGAAGTCGGCATTGCCATGGGCACCGGCACCGATGTTGCCATGCAAAGCGCGGGCGTCACCCTCGTGAGAGGCGACCTCCGAGGCATTGCCAAGGCCATCCGCCTCGGTCGCGCCACCATGCGAAACATCCGGCAGAACCTTATATTCGCCTTTTTCTACAACGCGCTGGGTATTCCGGTGGCGGCGGGCGTGCTTTACCCTTTCTTTGGCTTGCTGCTGAGCCCGATCATTGCCGGCGCGGCGATGAGCATGAGTTCCGTCTCGGTCATCAGCAACGCCTTGCGGCTGCGGAAAGTGAGACTGTGATTCAGTTGCGAAACATCAAGATAAAAACAAAGATGCTTGCTCCGGAACTGCTGCGCCGGATGGACGCGTATTGGGATGTCGCCAACCATCTGTCGGTCGGCCAGATTTATCTCTACGACGAGACGGTTTGCCGCGGACTTCTCGGCTTTGGCATGCCCAGTTAAAAAAAGAATTCCGACTATGCGACGAACATCTCTCACGTTGTCAGGCGTACGCCAACAGCGAACAAAAACGACACGCAAGGAACGAAAGGACTACCATGCTAAACAAAGCTAAAACACTAAATGGTTACAAATTGGACAGCCTCGACGGGGAAATAGGAAAGGTCAAAGAATTCTACTTCGATGACCAGCACTGGGTGATTCGATATCTGGTCGCCGACACAGGAAACTGGCTTACGGGCAGGCAGGTGCTGATTTCCCCGTATGCGCTGCGCGCCGTGATTCCGGAAGAGCAACAGATCGCCATTGAATTGACCAAAAAGCAGATCGAAGACAGTCCATCCTTGAACAGTGACAAGCCCGTATCGCGACAATTCGAGGATACCTACTACGGGTATTATGGATGGCCGGGGTATTGGGACGGTCCATATATGTGGGGGTCTTATTCTTATCCTTACATTGCGCGTGCCCGTGGACAATGGAGAGAAGCCACCCGAAATGAGAAAGCGTGGGATCCCCATTTGCGCAGCACTCACGATGTGAGTGGCTATCACATCCAGGCCGCAGACGGCGAGATTGGCCACGTCGAGGATTTTATCGTCGATGACGAGACGTGGGCGATTCGTTATCTAATAATCGATACACGGAACTGGTGGCCGGGGAAAAAGGTCCTGGTTTCACCGAAATGGATCGAGCGCGTTAGTTGGAGCGAGTCGAAAGTCTTCGTGAATCTTCCCCGCGAGATCATCAAACAGTCACCGGAATACACGGAGGAGTCTTTGCTGACTCGCGATTATGAGAGCGGACTGCATCGACATTACAATCGCAAAGGATACTGGGTCGATGAAGCGGCTGGTAAATAAAAAAGGTGTCTCAAAGGAGCATTGTTATGAAGGTGAAAAATGGAGTTAAGGAGAACATCGCCGTGGAAACGGAGAAGATGAAGAAAACGGACAGACCGTTGTCGCCCGATCTGCTACGAAAGATGAACGCATATTGGCGCGCCGCGAACTACCTCTCGGTCGGCCAGATTTATCTCTACGACAACCCACTGCTGAAGGAGCCGCTGAAACTGTCTCACGTGAAGCCGCTGGTAGTTGGACATTGGGGCACGACGCCGGGCCAGAACTTCATCTATGTGCATTTGAACCGGGTCATCAAGAAGTATGACCTGGATATGTTCTACATCGCCGGTCCCGGTCACGGCGGCCCGGCGCTGGTCGGCAATACTTACCTCGAAGGCGCCTACAGTGAGATTTATCCGAACATCACGCAGGATGAAGCCGGGCTCAAGAAGCTGTTCATGCAATTCTCTTTTCCCGGCGGGATTTCCAGCCATGTTGCGCCAACGACGCCCGGGTCCATTCACGAAGGTGGCGAACTGGGGTACTCGCTCAGCCATGCCTTCGGGGCCGCGCTTGACAATCCTGATCTGATCGTCGCCTGCGTCATCGGCGACGGTGAAGCGGAAACGGGCCCCCTGGCGACCGCATGGCAGTCCAACAAGTTTCTCAACCCAATTACCGACGGAGCCGTGCTGCCGATCCTGCACCTCAATGGATACAAGATCAGCAACCCGACCGT
>JBEKPW010000098.1:0-23118 GCA_049520315.1 Syntrophobacteraceae bacterium | reverse complement strand
CGTGGCGCAATGACCAATCATTGGAACGATCTTGCCAACAGTGATTGTATCCTGATCGTAGGCTGCAATCCCGCAGAAAACCACCCTATTGGATTCCGTTGGGTAAGCAAGGCCATGGATAAAGGCGCAAAGCTCATCGTGGTGGACCCACGTTTCACCCGCTCTGCGGCAAAGGCGGACCTTTACGTCAAACTCCGCCCCGGCACCGATATCGCTCTCTTCAATGGGCTCTGCAACCATGTCATCAAAAACGAATTTTTTCATCGAGAATATCTGGTCAATTACACCAATGCGGGCTTTGTCATCAAAGCGGGGTTCTCTTTCGAAGACGGTCTCTTCTCCGGGTTCAACTCCGAAAAGCGATCCTATAATTATGAATCGTGGGATTATGAAACGGATTCGGAAGCAAAGCCGATAGTTGATCCTACCTTAAGCCATCCTCGTTGCGTATTCCAATTGATGAAGGAGTTCATGGCCCGATATACGCCCGAGATGGTTGAAACGATCGCGGGAGTCCCTCAGAAACGGTTCAAAGAAATGGCCGAAATGTACTGTGCAACCGGCCAACCCGGTCGCTCCGGCACACTGCTTTATGCCATGGGCGGTACTCAGCACACAACGGGAGTACAGATCATAAGGAGCTATTCTGTTCTTCAACTTCTTCTTGGCAATATGGGGATTGCGGGTGGAGGAATTAACGCTCTTCGTG
Organism: Syntrophobacteraceae bacterium; assembly: GCA_049520315.1. Lineage (GTDB taxonomy): Bacteria > Desulfobacterota > Syntrophobacteria > Syntrophobacterales > Syntrophobacteraceae > SbD1. The sequence continues at coordinate 22,409 of JBEKPW010000098.1, read as the reverse complement.
GTGAGAATAATGTGCAGGGTTCCACTGATATGGGAGTTCTATTCGATCTTCTGCCCGGATATATTTCAAATCCCGGGGAGGCCAATCACCCTGCTCTCAAGGATTATCTGGAAAAGGAAACTCCAAAGAACGGTTTTTGGAGCAATAAGCCGAAGTTTTTCATCAGTATGTTAAAGGCTTTCTGGGGAGATGCAGCCCAGCCGGAAAACGACTTCGCCTATGACTACCTGCCCAAGACCGGAAAAGGCTGCCAGGGGGCGGGCTATTCCTGGATTCCTTTATTTGAAGCCATGAACATGGGGACAATTAAGGGCATGCTGGTCTGGGGGATGAATCCCGCCGTGAGTTCTTCCAGTCTTAACCATACCTATTCCGCCCTGGATAAACTGGAATGGATGGCGACTTTCGATCTGTGGGAAACCGATACCTCGGTCTTCTGGAAGCGCCCGGGGGCAACTCCCAAGGATATTAAGACCGAGGTATTCCTCTTCCCGGCTGCCGATTCTTTCGAAAAGGAGGGAAGCGTCAGCAACAGCGGTCGCTGGATCCAGTGGCGTTATCAGGCTGTCAAGCCTCATGGTGATGCAAGGAGCGACCTGTGGTACCTGAACCGTCTGGCTTTGGAGCTGAAACGGCTCTACACTGAAGGTTCCGATGCCGTTTTCCCTGACCCCATAGTTCGTCTCCACTGGGATTACGGAGAAGATCCGAATCCTCATCTTGTGGCCCAAGAGATCAACGGCTATACGGTGAGTGATCGCAAACAGGTTGCTAATTTCCTTGCATTGAAGGATGACGGCTCAACCGCAGGTGGTTGCTGGATATATTCGGGATTTTACCCCGGTTCCGATAAGAAGGATAACAAGGCTGCAGCTCGCGATGCCGGCGATCCGAGCAAGTTGGGGCTCTATCCCGGGTGGGCCTTTGCCTGGCCGGTCAATCGCCGGATCATTTACAATCGTTGTTCCGCTGATGCACAAGGTCAGCCATGGAATCCCGAAAAGGGCCTTGTGAGCTGGGATGCCGGGTCCAAAACCTGGCTTAGAAATGACGTTCCCGATTTCAAATGGATCGACCCGGCCACCAAGGTCAATGTCCCTCCGGAGGAATCCGCCAAATCAGCTTTCATCATGCTGCCGGAAGGAAAGAGCAGGCTGTTCGTCCCTAAAGGGCTTTGCAAGGAAGGGCCCTTCCCGGAACACTACGAACCGATTGAATGTCATTTTGCCAATGCAATGTCCAGCCAGCAATCCAACCCGCTTGTAAAGATGTGGAAGTCGGATCTCGCAAAATTCGCGGAGTTGTGCGATCCAAGGTTTCCGTTCATCGCTACCACCTTTCGAGTGACAGAACATTGGCAGGCGGGGGCCATGACACGCAATCTCTTATTGCAGACGGAAATGGTTCCTGAAATGTATGTCGAAATAAGTCCAAAACTGGCAGCGGGCAGAGGAATCGCTATGGGAGATTGGGTGAAGGTATCAAGTGCTCGTGGGGAAGTGTCGGCCCGCGCTCTTATCACACCCAGGGTGGGACCTTGCCTTTGCGGGCCTGGCGGCTCAAGGTATGCCATCGAATTGATTGCTCTTCCCTGGCACTTTGGCTTTGCAGGTTACGTTACAGGAGGGCCTGATCGAAAGCGGAACTATGCCGCCAATCAATTGGCGCCTATGGTAGGAGATGCCAATACGATGATTCCCGAATACAAGGTGTTTCTTTGCGATGTTCGGAAGGCTTGATTCATTTTGAATTCTCCGGAGGACAAGATTATGAGTCAGGGAATGTTGATCGATACCACTCGTTGCATTGGGTGTCGCTCCTGCCAGGTAGCTTGCAAGAGTTGGAATTGCTTGCCGAGTGTGCAGACTACGTTCACCGAAATGGGGAGCAATCCCAGATATCTAAGCAGTAACACTTTTACTCGCATGATCTTTCGTGAAGTCGTTCGCCCTGAGGGTGAGATCGGATGGTATTTTGTCAAGCGGCAATGCATGCATTGCAATGATCCGGCGTGTGCGAGCGTCTGTCCGGTAGGTGCTTTGCGGAAAAATGAGAACGGTCCGGTAACCTATGACGACTCGAGGTGCATAGGATGCCGCTACTGTCTGATGGCATGCCCCTTTCAAATCCCCAAATTCCAATGGGAATCCACGGTGCCGCTTGTACGTAAGTGCACCTTTTGCGCAGATCGCCTGGCGATAGGACTTTCGCCTTCCTGCGCTGCCACGTGCCCGACTCAGGCGCTCCTCTTCGGTGAGAAATCGGATCTGCTGAAGGATGCCTGGCAGAGGATCAAGGCTCGGCCGGATAAGTACGTTCCACAGGTCTACGGAGAAAAGATAGCAGGCGGCACTTCCATGCTTTACCTCACTTCCGTTCCGTTCGATCAACTGGGGCTGGAATCGAGGGGGTTTCGAACCGATCTCGCAGATGTTCCGTATGGATTACACGGCAGGGAGTGGATGAGCAAGGTCCCATTCATAGCTATGGTTGCGGGTGGTTTGGCTCTCGGATTAACCAAATTCAACGAACGGCGCAATAGAGTGCGGGCAGCTAAGGAGGAATAGCCATGGCCGAGGACAAAAAGATCAGTTTGGGGCGGATCATTCTATTCGCCATGGTCGCCTTGGGGGGAATTTCCGGATTGGCGAGACTTCTTCTGGGATTGGGCGCCACTACCAACCTGAGTGACGCATACCCTTGGGGATTGTGGATCAGTTTTGATGTACTCACTGGAGTGGCTCTGGCGAGCGGCGGTTTCATTATGACTGCCGTCATCTATATGTTTAATCTCAGGAAATATCGGCCGCTGCTGCGTCCCGCCAAGCTTTCCGCCCTTTTGGGGTACCTTATGTTCATGGCGGGGCTTTTCTTTGACCTGGGTATGCCATGGCGTATCTGGCATCCGTTGATAATGTGGAACCCGCAGTCGGTGCTCTTTGAGGTCTCCTGGTGCGTCATGCTCTACACCACAGTGCTGGGGTTGGATGTTTTGATTTTTGCCTTGGAGCGTTGGCGGGCGGAAAACTGGGTGAGGTTCTTCAGAAATATTTACGTAGTGCTTATTGTGGCTGGGATCGTGCTCTCTACTTTGCACCAGTCATCACTTGGGGCGCTCTATCTGCTGCTGCCCGAAAAGATGTCTGACCTTTGGTCTACGCAGGCCATCGGCGTGCTCTTTTTAGTAAGCGCAATTGCCGGGGGACTGGGAGTTATCGTGCTGGAGAGTCTCATCAGTTCCCGTGTTTACGGCAGAAAGCCCGAAATGGAAATTCTCTCCGATCTCGCTAAAGGTATGGCCGTCATAATGCTTGTCTTCCTTGTAATAAAAGTTGTGGATGTCTCTATACGAGGCGTGACGATTTGGAAGCTGAATTCGACCCATCTGCTTTTCCATGCAGAGTTACTCATTGCATTGGTCTTGCCTGTACTCTTGTTAATATTACCAAAAGTGCGAAATACTAGTAGCGGGCTCCTTTGCAGTGCATCCCTGGCCACTTTTTGGGTAGCCCTTACTCGTTTCAACGTCAGCCTCACTTCCTATGCAGGATACCGCCAGGCAAGTTATTTCCCGTCATTTGTGGAAATTGCCGTAACGGTCTCTCTGTTTGCCCTGGGAATCCTGATATTTGATCTGGGAGTCCGGTACCTGCCAATATATGAACAAGATAACTCGGCTTTAGGGTAACTCCACCTATGGGTTAACGATAGGCGTTCGCGCGTAATCTTGGCAGCAGTCGCCGGGGCAAAGTTTAGTCGTGTACTCATTCTTGACAACCAACGGCGTGGAATTATTCTCTACCTTTTCTCTGTATTTTTTTGATTGGAAAGAAAGATCATATGAGCAAATACATGCAGATAGACGTCAGGCTGCTTCCAGTTTACGGGCAGGGCGGCTTGAAGGAGGCTTTCCCTCATCTTTTTAAACTGTTGAGTGATAGCGGCTACGATCTGGTCATCGACAAAGAGCCTTCGCTCTATGAAATGGTCGAGGTGATGATTCGAATCAAAAATGACCCGCACGTTCGCGGGGACTCCAAAAAACCACTAATCCGGAAACTGGACGAGTTGATAAAAGTGCGGGACCTGGCTCGTGAATCGCTTCTGGCCAGGCGGCTCAATGAGTTGGATACGTTTTTATACAGGCTGGAGGACCTGTTCGGAGATCTTTAATTTGGGGGTTTAGGCTGAAGGGCGATGGGCAAAAATGATGAATGATGAATGATGAGTGATGAGTGCGGGAAATTAACTGCAGCAATGGGTAAGAGCTTGTTTTTATTCATCGCTCATCATTCATCATTCAGTCCTCAGTCCCGAGTAACAGGGCGGGTGTCAAAGATTCCCATCTCATTTTTCTTTTCGTCGATGTAATCGGCCGCTGCCAGGGCGGCTGTGCAGCCCTCTGCCGCCGCAACCACTATCTGTTTGGCATATTTTGTTTTAAGGTCTCCGGCCACGTAGATCCCGGGGATATTGGTGGCGCATTCACCGTTGGTTACCGCATAGCCTGAGCTGTCAAGTTGTATTCCGGGGGGCACGACCTGGTTGTTTGGCAAAAGGCCGACGAAGATGAAAACCCCTTCCGTTTCGATGGTCCTTTCCTTACCGCTCGGCAGCTCTTTCACGGCAATTGAATGAACCCCGTCTTCATTGGCGCATATCTCAGTGACGGCCGAATTCAGAATCAGCTCGATACTCGATTCGTGGATCCTTTTCTGAAGTATTTTGCTTGCTCTGAAAGTATCCCGGCGGTGGACCAGGTACACTTTTGAGGCGAGTTTTGCAAGATAGAGCGCCTCTTCGAGTGCCGTATCCCCTCCACCTACAACTGTAACAACCCTGTCCTGGAAGAAGAAACCATCACATTTTGCGCAGTAGGAGACACCTCTGCCCAGAAACTCGATTTCGCCCGGGACCTCGAGCTTCCGGGGAGTTCCGCCTGTTGCAATAATTATGGCATGCGCTTTCAGGGTTCTGCCGCTGCTGAGGAGCACTGAGTGGAGGTCGGGCCTCCCTGGGTCGATGGAGACGGCCTCGTCCTGAATAACCTCCAGGCCGTAAGATTGAGCATGGCTAAGAAACTTGTCTGAGAGGTCAAGACCGCTGATGTCCTCGAACCCCGGATAGTTCTCAACACCTTTCGTAATGGCTACCTGGCCTCCGGGAGTTGCTCTCTCCACAAGGATGGTCTTGAGCACGGCCCTCATGGCGTAAAGGCCGGCGGTAAGCCCTGCAGGTCCTCCACCAAGTATTATGAGATCGTAGATGCCGCCGTCCGCGTTCATCGAAGCAGCCCCTCCTAAGCATCTAAAGTTAATTATTAAAGCGAATTAAGGAATTGAGGAATTGACGAATTGAGCAATTAATCCTAAACCCCTTCAGCCTGGTTCTTGGTAAGTGGTTGACTCGGCCAATTATTGTTAGTACAATAAATCGTGTGAAGATAACCTACGATCCGGCGAAGCGGGCCAAGACCCTTGAGCGAAGAGGACTCGATTTCGAGGACAAGGCGGTGGTCTTTGCCGGGCCCATGTTTGAATTCGAGGATGTCCGGAAAGACTATGGCGAAAGGCGCATGGTCTGTTATGGCGTGTTGGCTTCACGTCTGGTGGTGGTCGGATACATGGAGCGTGGTGATGCTCGCCACATTTTTTCTATGAGGAAAGCCAATGAAAGAGAAATTGCACGATATACAACGCTCGTTGGGCAGTGATCTCGCCAAGGCGGATGCGCATGCTATCCAACCCGAGGAGTACGACGAAATTCCGGAGTTGACCGACAAGGACCTTGATCGCGGCAAATGGTACATCGGCAACAAGGAAGTCACTCCAGAGGAAGGGAAGGCAGCCTTCCGTGAGGCGCTCAAACGGGGACGGCCGAAATCGGAGAGAACGAAGGTCGCCACGACTATCCGCTTCGATGATGATGTGCTGGCCGCGTTCAAAGCGACTGGACGCGGATGGCAGACGCGCATGAATGATGCTTTGCGCGAGTGGCTGAGGAAACATCCCGCCGCATGACCTAAGAAGCGGAAGCTAGAAAGGGATCTCGGGGTGGGAAGGGTGTAGAAGCGCAACCCTTCAGCCTGTTTTTAGCATTGACCTTCAGCCTAAACCCCTTCAGCCTGATTTTTAGTAAGCCCTTTTCTTCTCGAGGATCGGCTTGTTCTTCCACTCAGTCCTCTTACTTCGTCCTCCGTCTTCCGTTCTCCGTCCCCAGTCCTTTTCCTTGATCTGCACATAGAAATATTCTGGACGGCCCACCGCGCAACACCATATAGAGGTAATTTAATCTGGTCTAGCGGGACTGGCTGTGCTCAAGCGAAGATTCAGCAACAATTAAGAAACCTTAATCACGGGCTGTATAAACTGCGTTTTTGCAGTGTAGAATCGGTGAACTGGAGCGGGGCAGTAGTAGGCTAGGATGTCTTCAGGATGAAATGTCCATCGTCTTGTTAGAACGTCACTCATCATCAGTAATATTGCCGAAATTCGCGGCAGCCTGATCGTCGTCACATTATGAACATCGCCTAGAAAACATTCCGATGAGGCAGCCGTAAGCCAGGGAAAAGTAATTGCACGCTGTAGATTTTCGCGGCAGGGGTAGGCCTTGCCTGAGACGAATAACAAGCCCCGGGCAAGACTCGCCCCAACCAAGTATCCGACGTGGAGTAATCGGATAGGGCATCAGGTTAGATGAGTGCGGGACAGAAAACATCATAGAAAAGCAGGTCTTCAGCGACATCAGCTATCTTATGTTTCTTCCCTTTCGGAACCCTGACAATAACTCCCGGCTCGAGGCTAAAGTCCCCCACACCCTCAACCCACATGACGGCTTTCCCCTGCAAGGGAAAAAGAATATCGTCCTGGCTCTGATGAATGTGCTCGGGGACTTCCCTGCCCGCCGGCACATTAACCAGCATGCAGGTGACGTTCAGATTGTGCTCTTTTGAAGAGATAAGGGGCTTAATTGAAACTCCGGGGGCAACCGGGTGAGGCGCCCACGCAATTTCATCGACTTTTCTATTGATCTCCGTATCCAATTCCATATCTCCTTTCTCGAATGGGCGTAAGGTGTGAGGTCTGTCACTTAGTTCCGCGCGGCGACCGGTCCGACGGTTGAACTTGCCTCAGGCTTTATCGGGCCATAGGGCGGGGAATTTCCCATCACCTCCGGGAAGAACCGGAATCATCTGGAATAATGCACCAACTTCTGCAGTCTACATCCAAACTGCATGCTGAGATTGGATTCTTACCCCAAAAATCTCCGGTGCACTCCTGAAGCACCAACAACATACAATTTTCCCAATAGAAATTGCAAGTTAGACGTGCGTGGAACTGGTTTTTGCGATTTTCTGACACACCTCCTCCCACAGTTGGTTAAGTTGTCCCCGTCAGGCCAGGTTGCAGGCTCGGGAGAATAGATTGCCGTAGGAAAGCCGACGCAATATGAACATACCACTTCCTGGCATGGTAGACCACCTTGGCACCTACTTTTACTAGCCGCCTGATGATCGAGTCTATGGATGTTTTAACGCTCTGCCCCCAGAACGCGGTATCCCGATAATCTCGAGCGGGTAAACGCAAGATATCCAATTCAATAAAGTGGCGGAAACTCCAATTCGATTTTTCCCTAGCTTGCCACTGTACGAGCTTCCGGATTTTTCAACATATAATCTGTATCTCTGGTGTTGACTCGATCGTGCACAGAATTGCGCCTCTTTGCTCATCCTTCCTCCGCGTTCCGGATCATAGAATGATGAGTGATGAATGGTGAATCGTGAATCGTGAATGGAGAATAGCAAGAAACATAATTCCTTGATCCTCGGTCCGGTACAGGGAAAGACTGAGTCGCTCGACACTTCAGGCCCTCAGTCCTGCCATTCGTTTTAATTAGTTTCAATTGGACGAGATTGCGAAAACGATCAGTGAGCACATGACTCGGAAACTCTGACTTCTTTTGCGCTCTATTTCTTAAGGTTCAGGAGAGGTTTGTAGAGGTCTTACCTATCAAGAGATCATAACGTTACCTGTCATAATTTTCTAGCCCATCAGCTATTCTTCACCTAATTCCTGACGTTCATACTCAAACAAACTTCTTTGCCGTCTGCTTATGCCACTGCCAAAAAGCCTTCACGGTTGCCGCTACCCCGGTGAAAACCGGGTTCCAGAAGTAATTGAAAAACCTGGATTGAGGCCTTCGCCGGAATGACGCGATTATGGTTCTTGTCTCTTTTTCGACACGCTCTAAGAGCCCTTGTGGTCCCCGGTGGAAGCCTGATTTACCGGAAGAGCTAATGGAGCATCTCGCGGATCGCATCCAACACCGGGTTAAGCCTGGTGCGGTCCTTGGCCTTGCCTGCCGTTGTCAGGTATCTCCGGACGCAATCGTATTGGTCCCACCCTTTCACGGTATATTTCAGGTCCACCTGCTTCCATTTCGGATGCCCATTTTTCGTGAGCCAGCCGATATTCTGCGAAAGCACCTGAGCAAAACGACCGACATCGTCACATTGCTCGGTGCGGAAGTCGAATGAGACGAGCAGGGTTTTAACCTCTACGGTCGGAACGGCGTTTTTCTGCCAGCTGTATGTGCCAGCGGGCACCGCGGTGCCGGGATAGAACTCCAAAATACTCTTGTTGGTGATGGGAATGAGCTGCAGATTGTCGGCGTCCGTGACGTTTTCCTGGAAGAGCTTCACCGGAGCCCCATCAACATGAATCATGGCATCAATGGCGCCACTTTTTAGTTGGGCCAGGGCCTCTTCATTCCCGATGTCCAGCATTTCTCTGGGGTTCACCTGCGCCACCTCAAACAGCAGCTTAGATGTCAGAAAAGAGCCGCTTTCTTTATCTCCAATCGCCACCCTTTTGTCGACCAGGTCCTCGAAGCTCGAGATCCCCTTACGCGCCAAGACATGCACTTCACAGTTGTAGAGCGGGAAAACCAGCTTGACCTTCTTCGCCACGGCCTTCAACACCGGATTCGTCTGCGTCTTGGCCACAAAGGCAAGCACATCCGCCTGCACAATTCCCATGGGAATGCCCGGGCGCTTATATATGGCATACACATTCTCAATGGATCCTTCCGAAGGAAACACATTGAGCTGAAAATCAAACTGCCGCACCAGTTGCTGCATGTCCAAGCCGACTTGGTAGTCGGTGCACTTCTCTTTCCCGGTAATGAGCCCCAGCTCGACGGCAATGGAATCGCAGGTGAGAGCGGTGCAGAACAGGCAAACCATCAGCAGTATTACAACGTTCTTCATTGTCGATCCTCCATCAAATACTCTGGAGATTGTATTGCCGATATTGATTTTCCAAGCCTTGTATTTCGTTTCTCTATCATAATCAGCCTGGTACTGTAAAGGGTTGTATAAAGCAGGTTCCCCTGCTCGTTTCTCGATAATTCTCATTACGGCAGAATTATTTCCGGACTTTCTCCCAGTCGATGGGATAGATGAAATCCTTGGAGGCGACCTCCTTGGGCCAAACCAATTCGAGCTTTTCGTCGATCCACTGGACCACGTAGGTAGGTACCCTGTTCTGGTTGAGCATTCCCCAAAAGGATTCGAATTTCACCGGCCCAAACACCGTGTTGATGTTTGTTTCGGCAAGGGCTCGACGCACATCCTCAGCCGAGAAGCTTTTGGCGCGCTTAAGAGCATCCGCGATCACGTAGACGGCCGCATAAGCCTCTGCTCCGTGGTACTCCGTCTCTTTCCCGAACCGCTTCAGGTATTCGTCGAAGTACTCGCGGGCGCCTGGATAGGGCAGCGTTTGATACCACAGTGTGGCCGAGAATACCATGTTCGAGGCTTTGCCTGTGTTTTTCTGGAACTCGGACAAGGTGAAGCCGGCCCCTCCGCCGATAAAAAGCTTCGGCGCCAGGCCCAGCTCCATGGCTTGTTTCATGAGGAGTGCGCCATCCTCGACGTAAGAAACAATGTAAATCAAATCTGGATTGGCTTTTTTGACTTTTGCGAGAAGGGGTTTGAAATCCGCTTCAGTTTTCGCATAGCTTTCCGCCAGAACCACTTGGATGTCCAGGCGCTGGCAGGTCACGTCGAAACTCTTGGCGCTGGCGGCGCCGAAGGGGTTTGCCACAAAAATTATCGCCGCCGTCTTGGGCTGCACCACCTCGAAAAGGAAGGACTCGACGCCTTCGGCATAATCGCTCGCCGGCGGGTTGAGGCGAAATATGTATTCCCATCGCCGTTCGGTGATTTTGTCCGCGGCAGCCGTGTTCACCAGAAAAGGCATGCGGTTCTGTTGAGCGACCTCGGTGGTGTGGAGCGTCTCGTCACTTCCATACCCGCCGCCCAGCATAACCACTTTGTCATCATTGATGAGTTTCTCCGTCACCGACCTGGCAACCGCCGAATTACCCGTGTCATCGGCATAGACAAACTCCAATGGCTTCCCGTTGATCCCCCCCGCGGCATTGACCTTCTGGAGAGCCATCTCGAACGAGTTCTTCTCGATCTCGCCGAAGGCGGCCTGGGTGCCGGTCAGCGACAGAATGATACCAACTTTGACGCTATCCTGAGCTGATACGTGCGAGGCAGACAAACAAAAGAGCAAGGTGAAGCATGCTAAAAAACAGATACACCTATTCATGTGTCGCCCTCCGGGCATGGATTCGAGTTTGAGTGTACAGCTTGGTTGCTGGTGTTTACAGCTTGTGTCTTCCGGGTCGCGGTCTTCGCACAAGATTTCGCACGGGAAGCACCCACCAGTCTAAAATGACAAGCTGCGGAAGTCAAGCCATTGGCCGCTTAGGTAGTGTCCTAATTTGGAGGGGGCCGATGCGGTGCCATGTCCACAATGGATTCATAATCGTCGATGTGCTTCAGTTCGCAACCGGATGTTGTCTACGGGCAATTCAGGCGCTTGCTATGCTTTATGCCGTAAAGCCGAATGGGTATCGTTGCGTTGATGCGGGTCCATACGCGAGACTATATCCAGGGCATGAGCGTGTGAGAGGGTTGGAGGGCTTGCAAACTACAGTTGGTATCTCGATAGGTACTGAAAATATCTCCCGATGCATTCCCCAAGGGGGCCCAATTCCTGTGGCTGTTTAGTCAGAACTTTGATGGGAGGGAATCGAAAAAAATTAGGCTGGGACCTTATTTTATAACCGGGCGTTCTGAGGCAAGTAACATGATATCTGTCTAATTCGCTCTTGGTGTGTCAAACCTGACATCGATGCGCCGCCCCTTTCCCGTATTGGGGGTTAAAAGCTTCCCTCTGCTTAAATATCGTGAATCTATGGGACGCGATACTTATCACGGCTGGCGGGTGTAAAAGCCGCAGGAAAATTTCAGGGTGGAAAAGTCACGGCTATGCAAGATCAATCAAGTCGGTCTGCAATCTTGCGGAGTAGCTTTCCGCAGTCCAGCACCAGGTAGTAGAAAGCCAGAACGTACTGGAAGACCGTATAGGTGATAATCGAACCGATTACCGGTATGGTTATGAATATCGGAAGCTGCAGGAAATTATAGATCAATATGTTTGCGCCTTCCCATCGGGTGAGGTTGTACAAAAATCCCACCAGCCTGGGTGGCGCGATCTTGTAGGTGTCAAGGCCGAGAAATTCTCCGAATTTCAGCCAATGGTATGCCTCGTAACCAATTATTAATATCGCTGGGTATATGAAGAGCCAGCGTATCAGGATCTTTAAGAGCCTGTTCCAGAATGCAACAAAATTTCCATGGTGCTCGATCTGTTTGGTTGAAGGATCCATATACACCTCAGGTTTATGCCCACAGTGCACCCCGGGTACCGGAGGGGCAGGGCTTACCTGTCTTTCGGGCTGGCAGAGAAGGTGTCCTGGATGATCGATTGGAGCCTCTCCCATCGCGTCCCGCCGGTTTTCCTGATTTCCGCAATCTGCTGAAGCATCTGGTAATCTTCATTCTGCATCAGGAAGCGTCCCAGGAGAATCTCGACGGGTTCGGATTCAGCCAGCTCTGTACTGGTTTGGCTTGAGAACCTGTCCGTGAGTTCATTGAGTTCCTTCTCCTTCTGATCCAAAAATTCCGAAATGATCTCAAGGGCCAGCGTCTCCTCCTGGATCGTAAAAGCCCCCTTGCTGAAGAACCTGAGCTTTTTGCAAAAGTCGGAGTACTGGTCGAGAAACATCTTGAAGTTCTGAGCGTTTACGAATCTGTTTGCGTAATCCAGTTCTCCCATAAGGAATTGTTCCTCCCTCATGTTGACATCTATTTTTCTTTGACAAGATTCAAAAGCTTATCGGCCAGGGAAGGGTCGAGCGCTCTCAGCGCCTGGATTTCCGTGTTTGCAGCGAGGTAGTCACCGGCGCGCAGTTTTGCCAGAGCGAAGTTGAAGTGTGCCGCCTCGAACTCCGGCTTGAGCAGGATAGCCTTTCCATATGCTTCGAGTTCTTTCTTTTGTGCCCCACGCATGCCGTATGCAGACCCTAGGTCATTGAACAGAACGGCGTTGGACGGATTGACCCGAAAGGCCTTCTCAAGGGATTCAATTGCCAGGTCGCACGCCCCCCTGTGAAGGTAGAGCAGAGCCAACCGATGCTGCGGCTCAACTAACTGCGGGTCTTTGCCTGAAGCCTCCCCGTATGCTTCTTCTGCCTGACCGAAGCTGTTCATGCGGATAAGAAAAGAAAGAGCGTGATGCGCACCGCCCGCGTGCGGGGCTTTGCCGGAGGCCTATGTTCTTTGGCGGTGCGGTGTTCCGTTTTCATGTCGGTTTGACAGACTGTGGGCCCGGCGCCGGAAGTGCAGGCAATAATCCGGCAGTATGGGGAATTTATTTTTTGAGCGTTCCCGGGCTTTGTGTTGGAGCCTGGTATCGCCTTGAAACCTGTCTGGGTGCCATATCTTTACCAAGTCCCTGTAGGCCTGCTTGAGTTCCGCCGATCCAGCACCCGGCCTCGCACCAAGGATTCTGCAGCACTGTGCGATGTCGGTCATGACGAATTACAGCCCTCGCTTCAATGCAGCATCAGCCGCTCATTCCGTGATCCTGGACTTCAGCCTGCTCCAATAAGAGGTCCGGGCAGGTTCTCGGGGGGCAACAACGACCAGCGAGCGGCGGTTGCCGTTTTCCCCACCGCCTTCGAGAAGCGCCGGGTCCGATACCCGCCGCACGGCGGAACTTTTAACGCAGACCCACTCTTCCAGGCCGTTGTGCCTTATTCTTTCCATGTCCATTTCTCTTCTGGAGAGCAAATCTTCGATCATGTCCAATGCCAGTGTTTCATTCTGCTCTATTTTTCCGGCCTTCACGAAAAATTTCAATTTACGGAAAGCGTCGTACTGATTTTCGTAGAGGTCATTGAACACTTTCCAACTCACCATGCCCGATTCGTAACATCTTTCTTTCATGTGTTGCAACTCCATCGAGAAGAGGGGGTAAGCCTGAATCGATACGTCCAGGGTTTCCTGACCGAGGCTTTGCCTTTATGGCAAAAGGGCGGTCTCGGCCAAGCCTTTTGGGGGATTTAAACATAAAGATCGCTTCCGTGTCCACAGATTCCTTCCAGGCACGCAGAAAGTCAATCCAGAGGCCGAGTAGGGTGTGCAATCTCAAGGGCCGGCGGCCGGATGAGGGAATCGTCTGAGCCCGGCTGGGCTTTATGGGGGCATAAAACCGATAGGATCAAGATTATGTAGTGTTTACAGCAGGCTACAATGAATTAAGGATTTACTTGATCTGGTTTTCTAATAACTGTAGAATCACCAAAAATGAAAATTGTATTGCCGCCATGAGCAGTGCACGAGTACTCCTTTGACAGACCTCGAAAATATGACTACGGCCATGCAAGATCTTGCAGAGCTTTTGAGAACCGAACGGCTGAGGCGGGGATGGACGCTGCACGACGTGTCGATCCGGACCCACCTTAGTATCACGGTTCTAAAGACCTTGGAAGAGGGGAGATTCGAAAGCATAGGGGCCCCGGTTATCGTTGAGAAGCTGCTCAGAAACTACTCGACCGTGCTGGAGATCGATGCGAAATCTCCCGGGCAGGGGGGTGCCAACGACGTTCCGGGCACTGAAACAGGTCGCGAGCCGGCACCGTCCGGCGAAAAAGTCGGGGGCAGGAAATCGGCAGTGATCGCGTCTCTGGCGTGCTGCGGCCTGGCCGTCATCTTCCTGGGTTTATCGCTCTCCGGATGGAAAGGTCTCAAAACAGGAATTCAGACTCAGGGGACGCAGCCCGGGGCTGGTGAAGATCAGGCGGTTAAACCATCCAGGACCCTTTCCGAGCCTCGGATTGAGGGGGGTGAACAGCCTGAAGTACCTCGGCAGGTTCAATTGCCGGCCGAAAAGCCCGTGGCTGAAAACGAAAGTTCGAGTCCATTGTCGGGAAGCACCCCTGCCGGTCCGCACAGCCCAGCCAATCCGGCAGATTCCGTGCAGAGCTCCCCCGGATGGGAAGGTCTCAAAACAGGAATTCAGACCCGGGGGACGCAGCCCGGAGCTGGTGAAGATCAGGCGGTTAAACCATCCAGGAGCCTTTCCGAGCCTCGGATTGAGGGGGGTGAACAGCCTGAAGTACCTCGGCAGGTTCAATTGCCAGCCGAAAAGCCCGTGGCTGAGAACGAAAGTTCGAGTCCATCGTCGGGAGGCACCCCTGCCGGTCCGCACAGCCCAGCCAATCCGGCAGATTCCGTGCAGAGCTCCCCCGGATGGAAAGGTCTCAAAACAGGAAATCAGACCCGGGGGACGCAGCCCGGGGCTGGTGAAGATCAGGCGGTTAAACCATCCAGGACCCTTTCCGAGCCTCGGATTGAGGGGGGTGAACAACCTGAAGTACCTCGGCAGGTTCAATTGCCAGCCGAAAAGCCCGTGGCTGAGAACGAAAGTTCGAGTCCATTGTCGGGAAGCACCCCTGCCGGTCCGCACAGCCCAGCCAACCCGGCAGATTCCGTGCAGATCTCCCCCGGACCCGCCGATACCGAGCAAGGGCTCGAGCCTCAGCCGGACCGGGTAGCCTTGCAGGCAAATCCGGAAGTCTCTGCGCAGCCCGTGGCAGAACCCGTCAAGACGAACCACCATCTCGAAATCCAGGCGGACCAGAGAACCTGGGTGCAGGTGGTCGTCGATGAGGGGAATGCCGAAAGCGAGCTTTTCCAGCCCGGCGAAACGGGGGAATGGAAACCGATGGAGAGGGCTCGGGTGGTGATAGGCAACGGCGGGGGAGTGCGAATCAAGTGGGACGGCAAACCGGTTGAGATATCCGCCAAAACGGGGCGCGTAGTACGCCTCACGCTTCCTATGCCCTGATCTGCCGGAAATGAACCTATTTGCCCTGAGTAACCGTCGATGCTCCGGTGTTGGGACTCCGGGTTGTGGAATCCGGATGCAGCCCTGATCTGCACTGCCTCATGCGGCGATACTGCCGGAGGCTGCCATTGGGTGCCACCGATAACTCGGTGTCCGGCTTACAGGTCCGAGGCCCTGTTTTTGCCTTTGATCGTTTCGATATCGGAAGGTATAGCCATGGCCAAATTGGATGAGTGCTACCAGGTCCTGGGAATCGACCCCGGCGCAACGCCCGAAGATGTGGAGGGGGCTTACAGCGAACTGTCCATGATGTGGGGACCGGAGCGGTTCCCGAATGACGATCATATCCGGCGAATAGCCGAAAAGAAAATGGCCGAGATCGACGCGGCGCGCGATGCACTTTTGAGCTTCCTCGGGTCGACAGAAAAAGCCAGGCCGCCGGGAGAAATCGATCCGGGGGCATCGCCGCTCAACAGGGTCTGTGATAATCCACGGTGCACCGGCGTTCTCGACAGAAACGGAATCTGTGGTGTGTGCGGGAAGCGTTCAGCGCGGGACAGCTTCCGGTACGCGGTATTTTGTTCCGCCTGCGGCACCCGAAACGTGATTGCGAACCAGAGAGATCTCGATCGAGAGGTCTGTGCCGGATGCCGCAGGCCGCTCGGCGCTCCCGTGAGACTCGCGGGGAAATCGTCGCATAAGACAGCCTACTTCGTCCTACTGGCAGTCATATTGGCCCTGGCCTTGTTTTTTTTCTCATCAGAAAAGCATCAGAACCCGGCATCGAAGGAGCATCCTCTCGACACCCAGGCTTCGCCGCCGTCAAACGGCACAGCCGTCGATAAGGCGCAAGAGGCCCATGCGCTGCAGCGGGTCGAACCGAAAGCCAACCGTGTTGAGTCGACACCAGCCGAAATGGCATCGGGTCATCCAACCGAAAGCACTGGTGAGGTGGCCCAGGCAGCGATCCAGTCAGAGAATGCCGCCGGTGAAAAGATGGTACCAGTCGAGGAATCGCGTGGGGCGCCTACTGAAGAAAATAAAGACACCCAACCCGTCGAGCGGGCTGGGATGATTTTCACTCCAGAGGGTAAGGACTCCAAGACGGTTGAGCCGGCCGGGCGAATTTCCGCCAATGCGGGCAAAGACACTGCACCCGTTGAGATCAGGCCGAGCAGTCCCCACGAGAGTGGAAAAGAGAACTATGATCGCTTGATAGACGAGGTGGCGAAAAAGAAAGCAGCCAAACCGCAGGCAAGCACCGGCAAACTGCACGATCTTCCCTTTGGGAAGTTGAACCGATGAGCTTTTCGGCTCGATAATCAACCGGGCTTTCACGAATTCCGGTGAGACCCGACACGACTAACGGTAACTAAATAATACGGGGGACACCATGAAGATGCACCTTTCAGGGATTATTCGATCTCTTGTTCCCCCATCTGTTCCGGGGATCTCATGAAGTGTCTTGCAAAGGTGCGTGCACATCGAAGATAGCCGTTCTGAGTATGGAGGAGTATATTAACCATTGCTTTTGCCGTGGTGTTCCTCTTTGCGGTGCCCAACGGCACAATGGCAGCCGGAGACAACCACAACGGAGTATCAGTAGGCTCAACCAATCTGTTGGAGGCCGCTCCCACGCATAATGGGATCACGTCGCCCGTCAATTTTGACCGTGATTTTGACTTTCTAACCGTGCAGGAACTCGTTGATTTAAACATTCGTCGTTACTGTACGTAATCCCGATGTGGCCGGAGTGCATAACGAACATGATTTGAATATGTTAACTGACGTTGCTGAAAGAACAGCAACATGCAAGGTTTTCTGCCGCACGACAGCCGCAGCGGCGGTTGCACCGGCGGGTTCGAACTACGCTCCTTCATCCGTGGATCGCTCTTCCAAAGGGAGGCTGAGGGAGATTAGGCTGAAGGGGGTTTAGGATTAATTCCTCAATTCCTCAATCCCTCAATCCCTCAATCCGTGAATCCGTGTATATCCACCCCGCTGCGCTCCTTCATCATGGTTCGCCCTTTTCGGTTTCGGCTTGTCCGGGCTAGGAATTTGGATTACTTTTTCTATAACGCGTGTTCGATTTGTGCGTAATCATTAGAAACGTAATCGTTCACCACAGAGGCGGGGCACAGTCCGAACATGGAGAGGACGCATAGAACTGCACTGTGCCCTGCAATGCTTTTAAAATTTTGGAAGGCGTATCACTTTCATTTGCCTTTTGTTTGTTTAACCGCTTCCCTCGGCGTCCTCTGCGCTCTCTGTGGTGAGAATTTTTTGTCGGTGCACCTCTGCGGTGAACGTGTACTTAGAAACCAATCGGTGTGGGAAAAAATTCAGTGAGAGGTCTAGTAGGAAGAAGTCTTAACACGGTCTCGAAGGATTCCTCTGAAGGGAGTTCGTGGCGCTCGATCAAACTGCTCAAGCCTTACTTCAGAGGTCATCTTTTGAGGCTTGCAGGGGGTTTTTTGGCCCTTTTACTGGTTGACCTGCTTCAGCTTTTTGTCCCCCGGGTGGTCAAATATGCTGTGGATTCGCTTCAAAAGGGCATTGCGACCCCGAGTATTCTGTTGAAGTATGGGCTGTACATCGTCCTGATCGCGATTGCGGTTGCAGCCTTTCGATTTATTTGGCGTCAGCTTATCCTTGGATTTTCACGCATTGTCGAAGTAGACTTGAGAAACCGGATGTTCGCCCATCTGCTTACCCTTGATAAGGCTTTCTTCCAGAAAACCACAACGGGTGAGGTGATGGCGCTTGCAACCAACGATCTTTCTTCGGTGCAGCTTGCGACCGGGATGGGGGTTGTCGCTTTTGTGGACGCGATTTTCATGGGGCTGGCGGCGTTTGGTTTCATGCTCTACATTAACCCGCGTCTGACCGTTATAGCCCTTGCGCCGATGCCTGTACTCGCTTTTTTGACAAGGACACTGTCATCCCGCCTGCACGGAAGGTTCAAAAAAGTCCAGGAACAGTTCTCGGTTATGACCGAATTTGTCCGCTCAACGCTTTCTTCAATTCGTCTGGTAAAAGCATACAACCAGGAGGAGCATCAAACCCGGCTCTTTGCCCGAATGGGTGAAACTTATGTCAGCAACAATGTCAAGCTCGCGTTGGTATACGGAACGCTTTTCCCGATATCCGGCTTTATCGGGAACTCGAGCATGCTGCTGGTGCTCGTTTTCGGGGGACGTTTGACGATATCGGGGACTATTACGGCGGGGGATCTGGTCGCATTTATAAGCTACCTTTTTATAATGACCTGGCCGATGATGGCGATGGGGTGGGTGGCGGATCTGTTTCAACGCGGAGTTACGTCGCTTTCCCGGATCGAGGCTGTTATGAACGTTAGACCTTCTCTTTTGGAACGAGAGGGTGCGGCTTCTGTGACGATTAACCGAGGCGAAATCCGGGTGAGAGATCTATCCTTCAGGTACACCGGGCAAGCGGAGCTGAGTCTCAATGGAATAAACCTCCGGGTCCCCGGGGGAATGTTCCTCGGGATTGTGGGCCGGACCGGGGCGGGGAAAACCACGTTATGCAATCTGCTGGCGCGGCTTTTTGATGTTCCGGACGGGCGCCTCTTTTTCGATGATTTCGATGTGAATTCCATTTCGATTAATTCGGTGAGAAGCGCAATTGCGTACGTGCCCCAGGATGTGGGTCTTTTTTCCGATACCATAGCTTTCAATATCGCTTTCGGTTCGCCGGAGGCTTCCATCGAGGAGATCGAAAAGGTTGCGAGGGCCGCCGCCATTCATGACGAGATAGCCGCCATGCCGCAAGGATATGAAACGAGAATAGGGGAGAAAGGGATAAAACTTTCCGGCGGTCAGCGGCAGAGAATTGCGATAGCGAGGGCGCTCCTTTTGAACCGGCCGGTAATTATGATTGACGATGGTCTTTCAGCAGTGGACATGGAAACCGAGCACGCGATAATCCGCTCTATTGCTTCATACCTTGAAGGGCGCACCTGCATAGTCGTGTCCCACCGGATAGCGCCTCTGGCAGATGCCAACGAAATCGTGGTAATGGAAAAAGGGCGGGTTGTGGACCAGGGGCCGCACAAGGATTTAGTGGAGCGAAACGCTTTCTATTCGAGCATCTACAGGCATCAAACTTTGAGTGGGGTTGCTGAAGACAGTGTCGCCGGCGGTGAACGATGAATCACGATCAGGAAATCCTGGAAGACGAACAATTACGTTATCTCGGCGATTTCAAACTGTGGGGGCGGCTGCTCAAATTCATAGTTCCCCAGTGGAAGTGGGTCCTTACCGCCGTTAGTCTCGCCATTGTCATTACCGGCGCTAGTCTTATTTGGCCGAGACTCGTCCAGTTGGCCATCGACAAGTATATCCTGAACAATTCCCTGCCCGTCGATGAGCGGATGAACGGGGTGACCTGGATAGCTTTCCTTTTTCTGGGTGTTATCGTGGTCGGGTTTGTGGCGAATTTTTTCCAGGTTATCGCCCTCGAATGGGCCGGCCAAAGAATAATGCATTCTTTGCGCCAGAGTCTGTTCAACCACGTCGTCCGCCTGAACCTCTCGTTTTTCAGCGCCCATAGGGTCGGGAGGCTGGTTACCCGGCACACAAACGATATCCAGAACATGTATGAGATGTTCACATCGGTCATCATCACTCTTTTCAACGAAGGAATCAGGCTTATCGGCATCCTTGTGGTCCTGTTCTGGATGGATTGGCGACTTTCGATGCTCATTGTTCTCACTTTTCCGCCGATGCTCCTTATAACGCTGACTTTCGGGAAGCTGAGCCGGCAGGCTTTCCGCGGAATACGCGCTCACCTTGCTGGAATTAACGCCTTCTTGCAGGAAGCGGTCTCTGGCATATCGGTGGTTCAACTTTTTGTGCGCGAAAAAGACGTGCGGGAGCGTTTCTCACGCTTGAACGGAAAATATTTTGAAGCAGCAATGTACCAGGTTCGGGTATTCGGTATTTTTGTGCCGTTGATCGAAGTCATGAGTTCGGTTGCCCTTGCACTGATAATATGGTACGGCGGGGGGCAGGTCCTGAAAAACTACATGACGATAGGAATCCTCACCGCCTTCATTTCCTACATGCGGCTTTTTTTCCAGCCCATTCGCGAGTTTTCTCAAAAATACACGATAGTGCAGTCCGCTATGACCTCGGCAGAGAGGATTTTTCAACTGCTGGAAGAAAAGGATTACATACCGCAGGGTGTCGATCCGGTAAGGGTCGAAGAAATCAGGGGACATATCGAATTTCGCGATGTCGTTTTCTCCTATGAGACTGGCCGGCCGGTCCTGAAAAACATCTCCTTCGAAGTGAAGCCGGGCCATACTCTTGCCATTATCGGGGCAACCGGATCGGGAAAGACCACGATCATAAATCTGCTGGAAAGGTTTTACGACCCGCAGCAGGGGAGTGTAATGTTGGACGGCGTGGATGTCCGCAGCTTGGAGCCGCACTGGTTGCGGGAGCACATCGGGCTTGTGATGCAGGATATTTTCATAGTGCCGGGATCGATCAGGGAGAACATACTGCTTGACCGTGAGCTGTCCGAATCCGAGATTGGCCGAATCGTGCATCTTTCGCAATTGGAAAGCGTGGTGCAAAGCCTTCCACGGGGACTCGACACAAGAATAGGGGAGGGCGGCATGGATCTGTCGGCAGGTCAGAAACAACTGCTGGCTTTTGCTCGAGTTCTGGCTCGAGACCCTAAGATCCTTATCCTGGATGAAGCAACTTCAAACGTGGATACAGAAACGGAAATGTTGATCGAGCAGGCAATCAGGGTGCTCATGGCAAACCGGACCAGCGTCATAATCGCTCATCGGCTGTCAACGATCAGACGGGCAAATCATATCATCATCATGGACCATGGACGCATAGTTGAGCAGGGCTCTCACGAAAGCCTTATGGAAAAGGCCGGCCTTTACCATCACCTCCAGATGCTCCAGAACGGCGTATCCTTCGCGCAGGAGCAGGCACGTTTGGGCTCATGAGAGGCCACCCGCCGGGCAGCCTCGATTCCGGTCATTGACAGGTCAGGGATAGCGTCGAGATTCTGCCCATGCCGCCACCGAAGGTAGCGGCCAAGTCGGCTGGCGGTCCCACCGCCCTATTTCCAACTAACCACGTCGGCGTTTTCTCCCTCCCCACCTTCCTGCCCGTCGGCTCCAAGGGAAACGAGATCGTAATCACCGTGCTGTCCGGGGCAGGCGTAAACATAGGGTCTTCCCCACGGGTCATTGGGGACTTCTTTTCGAAGGTAGGGGCCGTCCCAGAGATCGAGGCCCGGATTTGCGCGAAGGGCTTGCAAACCTTCAGCACTTGACGGATACCTTCCCACGCTAAGCCTGAATGAATCCAGGGCCGTGCCGAACATTTCTATCTGGGTCTTTGCGGCCTTCTGCTTGGAAGTGCCGATATGCTTGAAAAAGTCAGTTCCGACGAAGGCGGCAAGCAGACTGAGAATAACCATTACCACCAGCAGTTCTATAAGGGTGAATCCTTTGCGTGTGCAGATGCGCTTTCCCTGAGTATTGTTTGTGTTTGTGCGAAACATAAGATTGCCACTCCGTTATGGGTTTAGATGAAACGCCCTTCGAGCGTTGAAACGGGCACTGCCGAAAACAGGTTTTGCAAAGATTAACTGTATCTTGAAACAGTGTCAATCGTGCAAAAGTCGTGCACGCAAATATCGGACGCAACTCTGAGATCGAAAACAAATCGCGAGCGGTTGGTGTCCTGAGTCAAAAGTTCGGAAGCTAATTCAAGCCTGGGAATGGGGCCAACGCCTACGTCACCCCGGCGATGCAGGCCCCGCCGGAATGACGGGTTGCATGTCCGTACCTATCCAAACTTAGTTGACAATGCACCAGTTTTAGATTTCTTCAACCCTCAGTCCTGCGCCCTCACAACAGATCGGGCGCGAACTGGGCACTCATAAAGCGCCCTCACAAGGAATCGGGCGCGAACTGGGCACTCATAAAAGATCGTGCCCGGACTTGAAGCATCAAACTACCGGTTGCAACGTGCGGCCCGGACCTGAACGAAGTGAGGGTCCAGCATCAGGCGTGCTTCCACTGTGTACAGCGCGAACCCGAAGCGCAGTGAGGGTTCCGTGCCCGGACTGGGCACTCACAAGAGA
>JBEKPW010000097.1:0-24446 GCA_049520315.1 Syntrophobacteraceae bacterium | reverse complement strand
GAAAGCAGACCTAAAACGCCTGCATTGGCGGCAGCAACACAAAGGTTGTTGTTGCTGAAAGGTCCCATGCCCGCCTGGATGATGGGGTACTTGATTCCGACCATGTCACAGAGTCTTGATTTGATCATGAGCTGTAAATCCTCCTTGGCTTTCGCTTCATAATGATCTGCTTTACTAACAAACACTTCTTTTTACTGGGCACTGATGCTCTCTCGTTCTCCCTGCAGCATTTAATATGCCATCAAGATGCGCGACTCTAACTGATTGATAATTCAGAGTATTACTGTTCTTGCAGAAAATCCTTTTTGCTGGTATTTTTGTCTAGTTTCGCATAAAGAGAAGATTCTTTTGCAGAATACGAATAATATGGAGAATAATAATGCCTCTCAGCAGTTCAGCATTGAATTTCTTCGCCGCCGCAGGGGAAAGCCCGGAGAGAATTGGACGTCAGGACAAATTCGAATCGATTTTGCGGGAATGGGAAAAGTTTATAGAAGGCGATGAAAATGTTGACGAGAAGTTAATTCCTCAGGATATCCTTGATTCATGGATTCGCTGTCGCGATCGCGGTTTCGATCCCATTCGGATTCCGCAACAAAAGATTTTGACGAAAGAAGAGTTCGACATCTTATGCAAAGAAAACAGTAGACTCGTTCAAATCTGCAAATTCTTTTTGACCTATTACCATGATTTGATCTCGTTTACCTCCTTCGTTGTCAGTTTTTTCGATCCCCGGGGTTTTCTAATTGAATGTCGAATAGCCGAAAGTTTTCGAGAGAAGGCACGTCGGGAGAATTGGGTCGCTGGCGCCTTGTGGAACGAAGAATCCGCCGGAACAAGCTCGATCGGATTGGTGGTCAAGACGAAAAAGCCAAGTAGCGTAATCGGACCTCAACATTATCTTAAACGCTCTCACGAATCAACCGCTTATGCTGCTCCCATTTTCGATCCCGATGGAATATTTCTCGGCGGCATTGTCCTGCTTTGCCGTCGTGATCGTGGAAACAATCATGCTTACGGTATGACCATCGCCGCTGCCCACCTGATCGAAAACCAATTGAAAATCAATCGCTCTCTGGATGAAGCCAAAGCGGCCTTTGTCAGGAGCGAGATCGCCAACAGTTATCAGCGGACGGTCATGGCCTCGATTCCGGAAGCGTTGATCGCAATTGACAATCAGGGTCTCATTACACTAATCAACGATCAGGCAAAGAAAATCCTGGCGCTCGACAACAAGCCGATTCTTGGTCAGAACCTCCGAAAGGTCTTGGGTCAAGAGAGCCGGCAAGTCTTATCTCTCTTAGATAACAACGACCACCTGGTGTATGTTGAAATCAGGATATCCTCTGGCAAGACATCGAATGATTATACACTGACCTGCAATCCGATTCTATCATCATCGGGTGGAGTCATCGGAAAGATCCTGATCCTGACGGAAATCAGACGTGTTAAGAAACTGGTGGCTAACATGATCGGGGCCAAGGCGAATTTTTCATTTGACGCCATCTGTGGGCAGAACCCCAAGTTCCTGGACACTGTCGAGCAGGCGAGGTTGGCCTCGCAGAGCCGTTCCAATGTTTTGCTCCTGGGAGGGAGCGGCGTCGGAAAGGACGTTTACGCCCAAGCCATCCACAACGCCAGCGAGCGTAAAAATGCCCCTTATGTCGCGATCAACTGTTGCGCTATCCCCAGAGATCTGATTGCCAGTGAACTCTTCGGTCACGAGGAGGGGGCCTTTACAGGCTCTCGACGGGGGGGTAATCAAGGGAAATTTGAGCTTGCCGATGGCGGGACGATTTTCCTGGACGAGATTGGCGAGATGCCTCTTGAAATGCAGCCCATTCTCTTGCGTGTCATAGAAGACAAGTGCGTCATCCGCATCGGCGGGGCTAAGGTGCGTCAGGTAGATGTCCGGATCATTGCGGCGACTAACAAAGATTTGCTGGACGAAGTTTATAAAGGGAATTTCCGCAAGGACCTCTACTATCGTCTGAACGTTTTTACGATTCGTCTGCTTCCCTTGAGTGAAAGGTTGGATGACATACCTCTGTTACTGGACTATTTCGTCAAGAAATGTTCCCAAACCCTGAGAAAAAGAATTGATCGCGTAGATCAGGAGGTGCTCGACTTCTTTCAACGGTATGAATGGCCAGGAAATGTTCGTGAATTGCAAAATGTGGTGGAACGAATGATGAACTGCGTCCAGACAAACCACCTGACTGTCGATCTCATCCCGATTGAAATGACCTATCAGCCCGTGGGAGCGAAACCAAACCTTGAGATTCAATCAACCAGGGACTTTGAAAAGCAGATGATCACCAAGCTGATGGAAATGAATGTCTCGAAAAGCGAAATCGCCAAGAGAATGAACATCAATCTGAGCACCCTTTATCGCAAGCTGAACCGGTACGATCTTGAGTCTCGCGAAAACCAGCCATCCGCTTGGGGCGGAAACGACCGCTCTATAAAAGCAATCGCCGCGCCTGAAACGTCGAGGAGCGAATCAGGTTCTGAGAGAAGGGCTGAGCAGGTTCAGGACCATGTCGGGATCATGTCGGGACTAAGTGATGATCAAGCGCAGATTCTGCAAAGTCTCCATACAAAACGAGGAATTACAGAGCTTATGGGGACCGTTCGGCGGGCAAACAGGACCAAGTTCAGAAACCAGGTGCTGGCGCCCCTGCTGGATGCCGGTCTTGTGGAGATGACAATTCCCGACAAACCTCAAAGCAGTAGACAGCAATATCGGCTGACAGAAAAGGGACGCAACCTGCACGGTATTCTTCCCTCAAATATGAGAAAGTTCAGCGCATCCGCATAATAAAGCAAAGTGGCGGCGAATTGTCACCGGCATCGGCCCGCCTTCCTACCTCCGCTATCTGTCATCCGACCACTGAATAGCAGCGGTCGCATATCTTCGGCTGATCGTGGAACTGTCCCACCTTATCGGACCTGACCCAGCATCGCTCGCATTTTTCACCCGAAGCGGTTTCGACCTGGATTTTCAAGCCGGGCAGATCAACTCCCTGTATCGGGGCGCTCAGGGCGGATTCGGGCTCGATTGTAACCTGCGATACGATAAAAACCGTCCTGAAAAGCTCCTCCCGGCCCGCAAACTCTTTATCGAGTTCGGGGGGAAGAGCCAGGCGCACCCTGGCGTCCAGCGGGTGCCCGATGACCTTGTCCCGCCGGGCGGCCTCAAGGACGCGAAGAACTTCGTTTCTCACCGCGAGGATTTTTTCCCACCGGGCGTTCAACTCTTCGTCCCCGGGGGTCGAGTCCACTTCCGGAAAAGTCCCCATATGCACGGACGGTTCCGTGTTGTTCGGCATTCGGAGCCAGACTTCCTCTGCTGTAAATGAGAGAATAGGGGCCATCAACTGGACAATGGTCTTGAGGACGGTATAAATCACGGTCTGGGCCGAGCGCCTGGCGACGCTCGTGGCCGCAGACGTGTAAAGACGGTCTTTGAGTATATCGAGGTAAAACGAGCTCAAATCCACTACGCAATAGTTATGCAGGGCGTGATAGGCGCGGTGGAACTCGAATCGGTCGTATCCCTGGCGGACCTTGTGAATCAGGTCCTGAAGCTGGTGCAGAGCGAACCGGTCCAGTTCGTCCATTTGCCCGTGCGGGACCATATCGGTCTGCGGGTTGAAATCATAGAGGTTTCCCAGCAGGAACCTGCAGGTGTTTCGGATTCTACGGTAGGCTTCACTCAGCCTTTTCAGGATATCCTGGGAAATGCGGATGTCGTCCCGGTAATCTTCTGCCGAGACCCAAAGGCGGAGTATCTCGGCCCCGTACTGGCGAATGATTTCCTCGGGAGCTATAACGTTTCCGAGCGATTTGGACATCTTGTATCCCTGGCCGTCAACGACGAAGCCGTGGGTGAGAACTGTTTTGTAAGGGGCCGCGTCCCTGGTCCCGACTGCGGCGAGAAGCGAGGAATGAAACCACCCTCGGTGTTGATCGCTGCCCTCCAGGTACAAGTCGGCCGGCATGTTCAGTTCGGGCCGCCTCTCTAGAACGGCAGCAAAGGAGGTCCCTGAATCGAACCAGACGTCCAGGATATCCATCTCCTTGTCAAATTTGGTGCCGCCGCATCCGGGGCAGGCAAGACCATCCGGCAGCAGGTCCTGGATCGGGTGAGAAAACCAGGCGTCTGCGCCTTCCTTGTCGAACAGGGCCACAACGTGATCGAAGACCTCGCTGGAGGTAATGTAGGTCTCACATTCCGGGCATCGGAACACGGTGATCGGCACTCCCCAGGAGCGCTGCCTCGAGATGCACCAGTCGGGCCTGTTTGCGACCATGTTGTAGATGCGCTCCCGCCCCCAGTTAGGAATCCAATTCACTCGGTCGATCCATTCGAGCGCCTTCCGGCGCAGGCCGGTTTTATCCATAGAGATGAACCACTGGGGTGTGGCGCGGAAAATGACCGGGTTCTTGCAGCGCCAGCAGTGGGGATAGCTGTGGACGATCTCGGCTTCCAACATGAGCTTGCCGTCTTCTTTGAGTTTGGCGATTACCGATTTATTTGCGTCGAAGACGAACTGGCCTGCAAAAAACGGCACGTCCTTTGTAAACCGCCCCTTGTCATCCACAGGAGAATAAATGTCGAGGCCGTACTCAAGCGCCGCTTCGTAGTCCTCGCGCCCGTGGCCGGGGGCGGTGTGGACTGCTCCAGTTCCGGCTTCCAGTGTGACGTGAGTCGCAAGGATTATGACCGAATCGCGGTCCGCGAACGGGTGGCGCGCCTTAAGACCGCTTAGCTCCCCGGCTTCGAAAGTGCGAATTACCTGGTAGTCCTGCACGCCCATGAGTCCCGTTACGTTTTCGAGAAGCCCCTGGGCCAGAATCCAGACTTCACCGTCAACGGCGGCGGCCGCATACGTGAAATCGGGATGCAGCGCGATGGCGAGATTTGCCGGAAGGGTCCAGGGAGTTGTCGTCCAGATCAGGACGTAAGCCTGCTTTCCAGACAGCTCGGGAAACTTTGCCTGGCTCTCGGGTGTGAGTGGGAATTTGACGTAAATAGACGGCGATTTGTGGTCGTGATACTCAACTTCGGCTTCCGCCAGGGCGGTCAGGCAACTGGTGCACCAGTAGATCGGCTTCTTGCTGCGGATTACACTTCCTTTTTGGAAAAACCGGCCGAGTTCGCGCGCAATCGACGCCTCGTAATCGTAGGACATCGTCAGGTATGGGTTGCTCCATTCGCCGAGGACCCCAAGTCTTTTGAACTCGTTTCGCTGAATATCGACGAACTTCTCAGCGTAGCGCCGGCATTGCAGGCGGATTTCGGAAACAGACATGGTCTCTTTCTTTTTTCCCAACTCCTTGTCTACCTGGTGCTCTATTGGAAGGCCGTGGCAGTCCCAGCCTGGAACGTAGACGGCATCCATCCCGCCCATCTGGCGCGATTTTACGATCATGTCCTTCAGGATTTTGTTCAGGGCCGTACCGAGGTGGATATGGCCGTTCGCATAGGGCGGCCCGTCGTGGAGAATATATCGCGGATGGCCTTTGCTTTTCTCGCGCAGCTTTTGGTAGAGACCCATTTCCTCCCATCTTTTTAGCAGTTCGGGCTCCCGGACCGCAAGGTTGGCCTTCATCGGAAAGTCGGTCTGAGGAAGATTCAGCGTAGCTTTGTAATCCATCGAGGTCTCCGGTATCTATCTTTCAAAGA
The DNA here is from genome assembly GCA_049520315.1 of Syntrophobacteraceae bacterium. GTDB lineage: Bacteria > Desulfobacterota > Syntrophobacteria > Syntrophobacterales > Syntrophobacteraceae > SbD1. Next base: position 18,754 of record JBEKPW010000097.1, on the reverse strand, counting down.
ATGCTGGGAGTTAATTGCTTCTGATCGGCAGCAAAGACAAAGGCGAAACATTTAGTATAACACCCCGGGCCGAAAATCGGAAGCCAGATATTCTGCTACCCCACGGTGAACCTTTACTGGCGATGTCCGAAAAATAAATCATCAACGTATGGTAGCGCAGCCTTCTACGGCTGCGTTGCGTCTGAAAACACGAGAGGAGCGTAGTGGGGTGGATGAACACCGAAGGAGGAGCGTAGCGGGGTGGATCGAGGAGCTTTCAGGTAATTCAGCAGATGTCCTATTGGGATGAACTGAGCGGGTCAATGGCATTCACTTCCACGACTACCTCTTTGTCCAAAGACATTTTCGCGTTCATCCGTGTGCATCCTTGTCTGGATTGTCCCTTTTTAATTCCGGCTTGCCCGGGTTAACAACCTATCCCTGAACCCCGCTACCTCCCCATCTTCCAGGTACTCATCGAAGCCCATCACCCGATCGATGGTCCCGCCGGGCGTGATCTCAACGATCCTGTTTGCCACGGTGGAAAGGAATTCATGGTCGTGGGAGGAAAACATCACCACCTCCGTGAAGGCGGTTAGCCCGTTATTCAGGGCGGTGATCGATTCCAGGTCAAGGTGATTGGTCGGCTCATCCATAATCAGGGCATTGGCGCCAACCAGCATCATCTTGGAAAGCATGCAGCGGACCCGCTCCCCACCGGAGAGCACACGGGTTTTTTTCATCGCCTCATCCCCCGAAAACAACATCTTGCCAAGGAACCCCCTGGCGAAGTGCTCTCCCTCAGTGGTGGGAGAATACTGGCCGAGCCACTCGACAAGGGTCAGATCTGTGTCGAAGTATGCGCTGTTTTCCTTTGGGAAATAGGCGGGAGTGATGGTGACGCCCCAGCGGAAACTGCCGCTGTCCGGCTCCAGTTCCCCGGTCAGGATCTGGAACAGTGTCGTTTTGGCGAGGCTGTTGCCGCCGACAAAAGCAATCTTGTCCCCCTTACTTACCGTAAGGGTAAGGTCGTTAAATACGGGGAACCCGTCAATGGCCTTGGACAGTCCCGTTATCTCCAGAATAATGTCGCCGCATGGACGCTCGGGCTTAAACACGACGTGCGGATACTTCCTTGAAGAGACCGGCATATCATCGAGCGTTAACTTTTCCAGCAGCTTTTTCCGCGAAGTGGCCTGCTTTGCCTTGGAGGCGTTGGAACTGAAGCGCTGGATAAATTCCTTCAGTTCGTTGGCTTTTTCAGTGATTTTACGGTTCTCATCCAGCTTCTGCTTGAGTGTCATTTGGCTCGCCTGGTACCAGAAGTCGTAATTGCCGGCGTAGACCCGTATCCTGCCGAAGTCGATATCCGCCACATGAGTACAGACCTGGTTGAGGAAGTGCCGGTCATGGGAAACGACGATGACCGTGTTTGGAAATCGGATGAGATAATCCTCCAACCAGGCGATGGACTTCAGGTCCAGGTTGTTGGTCGGCTCATCGAGCAACAGCACGTCCGGGTTGCCGAAAAGGGCCTGGGCCAGCAGCACCCGCACCTTGTCGCCACCCTCAAGCTCCTTCATCCTTTTGGAACGCAGCTCTTCAGGTATGCCAAGACCGTTGAGAAGCACTGCGGCCTCAGACTCCGCCTCGTAGCCGTTCATCTCGGCGAACTCCCCCTCCATTTCTGCCGAGCGAATGCCGTCCTCATCGGAAAAATCCGCCTTTGCGTAGATCGCCTCCCGCTCGGCCATGACCTTATACAGCCGTGCATGCCCCATGATAACAGTATTGAATACCGTCTCTTCATCGAATGCGAACTGGTCTTGGCTGAGAACCGCCACACGATCCCTCGCGCCGACGATAATTTCGCCTCTGTCCGGTTCTATATCGCCGGCAAGAATTTTGAGAAAGGTCGATTTGCCGGAGCCGTTGGCGCCGATAAGTCCATAACAGTTTCCCGGGGTGAACTTTATGTTGACGTCTTTGAAAATGACCCTCTTGCCGTAAGACAGGGCCACGTTTGAGGCACTGATCATGCTTGATTGACTCCCGTTGAAAATAAAAAAAACCACAGGGATTTCCTGCGGCTAAAGTGCAATCGTTATACATAAACTATAACTCTCTTTATAGCAATATAATTGTCGAAGTAGCTCGATAATTTATCAGCAATATCCGCCAGGTTTCAGGAAACATACGTGTTTCATGACACCGCAAAATAACTCCGGGCCGGTATGATATGGGGGTTCGAGTCCTCCATCGCTACCGAAAAGAGCTTCTCCCAAAGGCCATGATATGCAAATCACATGTTTTGCAATCGACTTCGCTCCGGGAATTTGCATTGGTGGCAAATTACCGAAAAAGGCGCTCACAAAGACATCAGCACCACATATTCTCGATATGATCCTGCTCTTTTCCTTTTAAAAATCGCATGGAAATGATAGACATTTTCTGGAAAAAAACCTTTAGACTAATACTGTCAGTCGTTCCGCTCCTTCTCGTACAAACCGCATAAGAGGTCCTGATGACATCAAATCTCGATTCGCCCCCTCTCAAAACACGGTTTTTCCGGAGCATCCAAGGCAAACTAATCCTGCTCCTTGTCATCTTGATTATCCCCAATTTTTTCATACTAACTTACATGTACTATGACAGATTCCAGAGTCGCCGGGCTGAGGAACTCCAAGCCAACCTTGAATTGGCCCGCGCGCTCTCCATGAATTTCGAGACATTCTTCCAGGATATTCTCATTGATGAACTTCTGATCGGAACTGCACTGACTTCATCACCGCAGCTGTCAAACCAGGACCAGAACCGCATACTTGCTGAAGCCCGGACAATGCGTTCCACATTTCGGCAATTGTTTTGGGTGAATCCTGCGGGACGCATTCTTGCTGCAACCGATTCGGAGTCCATCGGAATCGATTTAACCGAGTGCTCGTACTTTCGAGAAATTCTAGCCGGACGGGATATTGTAGTTAGCGACCTGATCCTCTCAAAGAAAACAGGGCGCCCAACATTCACGATAAGCAGAGGCGTCAGGAGTGAGGGAAGTGACCTGATCGGCATAGTCATTGCTGAAATCGCACCGGATGAACTGGAAGGGGTACTGGGAATCCAGAGGTCTTTAGATGCTTCCGTCAGTATCCTCGATAGCAAAGGTATGCTTGTTTATCGCTACCCTGTAACAAACTATACATGGGAACAGCGCAACCGGCTCGCACAGGTTCCCGTGCTTGAAGATGCTCTCAAATCCAAAGAGATGGTTACAAAAGTCACCTCGGTGTCGACAGGAAAACCACAACTGGCCGCCTTTGCCCCTATACCTTCCATCGGTTGGGTTTCTGAAGCAAGTCGTGCCGAAGATGTTGTTATGGATGCAGTGACATTCAAACTGCTGCCTCAAGCAGGCATGAGGCTCTTTGTCACAATCACTGCATTCGGTATCGCGCTGGTAGTCTTACGGAGAATATCCGCTTCGATCGGAAAACTTCGGGACCATGTACTGGCACTCGGTAGGGGAGGGAGCCAGACTCCAGTGGCTATGTCCGGCACTGCTGAATTGGATGACCTTGCAAATGCTTTCAATAGAATGACCGATGATTTGGAGTCACGTCAATGGGAGCAGAAACAGGCCGAACAGGCGTTGCGCGAGAGCGAAGCAAGACTCCGGCAAATCATTGACCTGGTGCCACACATGATCTTCGCTAAGGACTGGGATGGGAAATATCTCCTGGTAAACAAAGCGGTCGCTGAGGCCAACAACACGAGTGTCAGTGCTCTCACTGGAAAATATCATGCTGACTTCCATCCCGACGCAAGCGAACTTCAAAACATGTTGCGGGATGACCGGGAAGTCATGACGAAGGGAGAAACCAAGTTCATTCCTGAGGAACCCTATACTGACGCACATGGTAACCTGCGTTTCCATCAGACCACCAAGGTTCCTTTCCACATCTTTGGCGATAAGACGCCCGCAGTGCTTGGCGTTGCCATCGATATTACCAACAACAAGCGGGCTGAGGAAGTACTGCGGGAGAGTGAAGAACAGTTTCGAACACTAGTGGAAAGTGCGCCGGATGCGATTTTTATACAAGTGGAGGGACGTTTTGCTTACGTAAACGATGCAGCTATCCGGATGTATGGGGCGGCATCGGAAAAAGAATTGTTGGACCACGATATCGTGGAATGTGTCCATCCTGATTACCGTGCAAGAATTCTGGAGCGTATTCCGTCAGTAAACGAAGAAGGAGAACCCGCTTCGCTGACAGAACAGAAACACGTGAAACTCGATGGGACTGCCATTTACGTTGAGGCCCATTCCGCACCCATCAGATACCAGAAGAGTGAAGGTACTCTGGTTTTCGTCCGTGATATCACTAAGCGCAGGCAAACCGAGGAGTCCCTGCTCCTCAGCGAGGACAGGTACAGGAGACTGTTTGAAGACGCCGTTCTGGGCATCTTCCGATCTACCCCTGATGGAAAGCTCATCAATGTGAATCCGGCTTATGCCCGGATGTTTGGTTTTGATTCACCAGAGGAATCGAAGATTCATGTAAACGATGCTGTCGTTGACCTCTACGCAGATCCTTCACGACGAAATGAAATCATGCGCATGATCTTTGATGCCGAAGGGTCCATCCGGGCAGAGAATGTTTACAGGCGGAAAGATGGGAACACCTTCACGGGTAACCTTCATGCCTGGGCGGTGCGTGACAGAGAAGGGAAGCCTTTGTATATAGAGGGTTTTGTAGAGGATATCACTGAGCGTAAGCATGCGGAGGAAGAAAAGGAGATGCTCGAAGCGCAGCTTCGCCAGGCCCGGAAACTGGAAGCCATCGGGACTCTTGCAGGGGGAATAGCCCATGATTTCAATAATCTTCTGGCCCCTATCATTGGCTATACGGAGTTGGCTCTAAGCGACAACCCGCAGTTCAGCCCGATGAGGCATGGTCTGGAACAGATACTGAATGCTGCCATGAGGGCAAGGGACCTGGTAAAACAGATTCTGGCATTCGGTCGACCGGGTAAAAAGCAGCAGAAAATGCCGGTGCAGATCAGTTCGATAGTCAAAGAAGCTCTGAAGTTATTGAGGGCTTCATTGCCAAGTTCAATCGAGATCAGGCAAAACATAGAAAATGGCGTTGCATCCGCCGATTCAACTCAAATACACCAAATATTGCTGAATCTTTGCACCAATGCTGCCCATGCAATGGGTGACAAGGGCATTCTGGAGGTTAGCCTGTTCCGTGTCGATTTGAGCAAAAGTGAATTGGCCGCTCAGTCAATCGTTGATCTTAAGCCTGGACCATACCTGAAATTGTGCATTTCAGATACGGGCAGCGGGATGGATACAGCAACATTGGAGCGCATTTTCGACCCCTATTTTACGACAAAGGAAGTGGGAAAAGGAAGTGGGCTCGGGCTGGCTGTTGTACATGGGATAGTTAAACGGCACGATGGGGCTATTACTGTCCAGAGCGAACCCGGCAAAGGCAGTACTTTCAGCATCTACATTCCGGCGGTGGAAGCGGGCGCCGGTGTGGTTATTGAGACCGGACAAGCACTGCCAACCGGTACGGAAAGGATTTTCCTCATAGATGACGAACCAATCCTGGTCGAAATGGGAACCGCAATTTTAGAGCGCCTGGGCTATGAAGTTACCCCCGAGACAGACAGTCTGCGTGCGCTTGAGATCTTTCGTTCCATGCCCGGCGAGTTCGACCTGATCATTACTGATTACACGATGCCGAACATGACCGGAGCAGATCTTTCCAGAGAAATCCGCCAGATTCAGCCTGATATACCAATTATCCTTTGTACAGGATTCAGCGAGAAGGTCAACGAGGAGAGCGCCGTGGACCTTGGTGTGGGACTGGTGATGAAGCCATTCTCCATGAAACAAATAGCCGAGTTGGTTCGAAAGGTCCTCCGAGCACGAGAGTCCTGACTTGGTGGCTACATATATCATGTGTAATTCATTCGTGAGCGGCAATTAACTTGCATGTCCGATTGCGAAATCGTATCGTTTCACAGGCTATTGGGTTGTTCCAGGAGTTTTTTCGGGCAGAAACCGACTCGAAAGTGCGGTTCGAATCTGTTGCGCACAACTTGATGCGTTATTCCGGCTTATGCAGATACTCTCAATCTGGACCAGGGTCGTGAGCGCCTTGCTGGCGCCAGGCAGCAGAAAAAAGGGTAGGGAAACGAAGAACTTCGGTTCTGATGCGGATTTCGACGGGCATGTCCAGGCTACCAACATAACCGCCAGGGCCAATGCGGCAGTCAGCGCTAAGTTGCCCCTGGACGATATGGCGGGGTTCGAAGACGCGCGCCGCGGGTTCATCGCTACGGACGACCCCCTGGTCACTAAGAGCGCCGCCGGGCAGGAAGTGTGGAACCGGCCTTCCTACGACTTCATAGAAGGCGTTGCCCCGCCAAGTGTGAATCCAAGCCTGTGGCGCCAGGCCAAGCTTAACAACTATAACGGCCTCTTCAAAGTTACCGACCGTATCTATCAGGTTCGCGGCTATGACTTGGCGAACATGAGCATAATCGAGGGCGATAGCGGCCGTATCCTGGTTGACCCACTCACTGCCGTAGAGACAGCCGCCCGCGCCCTGTCGCTCGTGAATCGCACCTTGGGTCAACGCCCGCTAGTCGCGGTCATTTTCACCCACTGCCACATCGATCATTTCGGTGGAATCAAGGCTGTTACGAGCGCCGAAGATGTCCGATCCGGGAAGGTCCGGCTCATCGCGCCAAAGAACTTCATGGATGAGGCGATCAGTGAGAACGTGGTGGCCGGAGTCGTTATGGGGCGCCGCGCGCGCTACATGTACGGCACTGGTCTCAGCCGGACGGATCGAGGCCACGTCGATACGGGTTTGGGTAAGGGACCGGCGGTCGGTGATGTATCTATTCTCGCACCCACTGAGATAGTCGATCACACCGGGCAGAAGATAGAGATCGACGGTGTCGAGTTCATCTTTCAGTATGTGCCGCACTCCGAGGCCCCGACAGAGCTTGCCTTCTTCTTGCCGCAGTTCGTAGCCTTCTGCGGCGCTGAGATCGTATCGCAAACCATGCACAACCTCTATACCCTTCGCGGGGCGAAGGTGCGCGACGCGCTGCAGTGGAGCGGCTATATCGACGAGGCCATCGATCTTTTCGGCGGCAAGGCCGAGGTCGTTTTCAATAGCCACCATTGGCCGGTTTGGGGGCAGGAGCGGGTGAGCGACTACTTGAAAAAGCAGCGCGATACCTACCGCTACCTGCATGATCAAACGCTGCGCATGGCTTCGAGCGGCATGACAGCGAGCGAGATCGCCGAGGCCATGGCACTTCCCAAGAGCCTTCAGGGGTCGTTCCCGAATCGCGAGTATTACGGGACAGTGAAGCACAACGCACGCGCCGTCTACCAGTTCTACTTCGGCTGGTTCGACGGCAACCCGGCAAATCTTGATCCGCTGCCTCCGGAAGAGGAAGCCAGGCGCTACGTCGAGGCAATGGGAGGCGCCGAGGCGGTCATCACCAGGGCGCACGCATCCTACGATAAGGGTGACTACCGCTGGGCAGCGACGCTGATCAACTATGTCGTGTTCGCCGCTCCCGGCAACAACGCGGCAAAGGACCTGCTGGCTCGCGCCTATGACCAGCTTGGCTACCAGGCGGAGTCCGGACCCTGGCGCGACGTCTATCTCACAGGAGCGCAGGAGCTGCGGCACGGCGTGCGCCCCACCGGGACTTTGGCAGGTGCTGCGGACATCTTGAACAACATTCCTCTAGACCAGTTCTTTACCGCCATGGCAACCCGGTTGAACGGTACCAGGGCGAACGGCAAGGAAATAACCGTCAACTTTGTCTTCAAGGACGTGGGCGCGACCATCGTCGTGCGCCTCGAAAACGCCGTGTTGCATCACAAGGAGACCAAGGAAGACCCGCATGCCGACGCCACTTTGACCCTGACGCGCCCGTTTTGGGTCAAGCTCGTTACCAAGCAGGCGTCGATCAAGGATCTCGTCTTCTCTGACGATCTGCATGTCGCAGGCAGTCGGATGAAGCTTTTCACCCTGTTCTCACTGTTCGACGACCCGGACGGGAACTTCCCGATCGTTACCCCGTGACGCGCTCTGCCTCAGCGGATTGCTGGGTCCCTTTTTCAGCCTTTTCATTCTCTCCTGTCCCTTGCCAGGGCTCATCCAAACATCTTGCTGCATAAGAGGGGAGCTATGGAAAAACAGTCCAGATTGCTCTCGTGATGGACCCTCACTTCGTTTCAGGTCTCCGCTATACGCATCGCCTCATGTGATGCGTGCAGTCCACGCCCGATCTTTTCGTGAGGGCGGACACCCCTTGCCGTCCGGCTACCAGTCCCGCCTGTCGGGCCTGTAGACGACGTGTACCTCCAAGTCGGCGCGAAAGTCAGGTCGAATCCTCTCTCGCGGTCCGGCAGTACTCAACTGTGAATTCAGGATAAAGACGCCACCAGTAAAACGATGGTATCGTTTGCGGCGTCCCACAGGCAGGTTAAGAAAACGAATCCGGCCATGGCGTTGAATGAGCAACGAATTGCCCTTTTCCTGTACCCCAGCAGGTATTCCCTCCTTACCATGAAATAACTGATGCTTATAAAAGTGGACACTGCCAATTGGACCGGGATGTGCGCGAAATCATGCTGAAGAAGAAATCTTGTCAGGGGATTTCTCTCGTAGAGCAGGAAAGCGTATCTATCAAGTGCATACCAGGTGATGAAAATCGCAATAGTTTTCAGTGCCAGGGCGGAACAAAACAGGTAATCCTGGATTGCAGTCTTGTTTTTCATACAGTCACCCTTCGAAACCAGGTTGCGGGTTCCGCATTGGGAATCGGTCGCTCCATCATTGAACTTTAATACGAATTGCCTGGTTCCTGCTCCGCTTAGGAAAAGCACTCGGCCATTTCTCAAAACCGGGCTGGTCGGCGAAGTGAGCGGGCGATCTGGCTTTTTGAGTGAGTTGTTGAGTTTCACCAACGATTGTGGGTTTTCGCCTGAGTTCCTTCAACACGATGGGGCGGAAATGTGGCCATCAACTTGAAGACAATGGTGTGCCCAGAAACTGATAAAACCGATCCCGTTAAATTTCTCTTGCGCTTTTCATTCTGAAATTGGATGATTCGATTCACCATCCAAAGGAACTTCTTCGAGTACAATACAACCCGGAAATGCGCTCAGGCATGCATGGCGCAGGACTTTATGGATTATTCCGGATAAAAACTAAAGGTAACGATGTACCTCGACTTCTTCAAATTCACAAAAAATCCTTTCCACATCACTCCTGATCCGGATTTTCTTTTTTTGAGTCCGAGTCACCAGGATGCCTTCACCTCGATCTTCTATGGTATCCAACAGCGGAAGGGATTTGTCGCCGTTACCGGGGAGGTTGGGGTAGGGAAAACGACGATTCTGATGTCATATCTGGAGGGAACCGACCCGGAAAGAATCAGGACCGCATATATATTCAATCCAGCGCTTTCCTTCCATGAGCTGTTGAAGCAAATTGCTTCGGAGCTTGGCATTCCGGCTGTCGATAAGGACCCTCCGGAACTCGTTGACAGCATCTTCCGTTACGTGATCGATGAATACAAAAACGACCATAATGTCTTGCTGATAATCGATGAAGCGCAGAACATGCCCGTGGAGACCCTCGAACGGCTCCTGATGCTGTCAAATAGGGAGAACTCGCAGGAGAAGCTGCTTCAAATAATACTCGTGGGCCAGCTGGAGTTTGAGAACAAGCTGGATCTGCCTGAATTGAAAGAGCTCAAGGATCGGATAGGGGTCCGGTGTCGCATTGATCCCCTGCGGCCTGCCGAAAGTCTTGCCTATATCGAGCACAGGCTGATGAAGGCATCCTCATTCCACAACCCGGTTTTTACTAAAAAAGCCCTGAAGCGTATTGTCAAAGAGTCTAATGGAATTCCCCGGATAATCAATATCCTGTGCGACAATGCGCTTATCACTGCCTTTGGCTATCAGCGTAATCCCGTGGATGACAAAATCGTCAAAGAGGTGATCATAGATTTTCAAGGTGGACAACAGGGAGTTTCCTTCAGGTGGAGATTTGTATTGGTTCCGGCCCTGGTTCTGTTTTCGGGACTGGCCATGCTCGCCTCGATGGCACTTTTGACGCCCAAAGAAATTCCGCTGGTCAGGACAGAAACCGTCACTGCAAAAATTCCAGCGCCCCAGCCTGCGGCTGAGATGCTGAAGGAAGCCGAGGTCAAGCTCCCCGTTGAGAATGCGCCCAGGGCAGAACCAGAGCCATCCGTTCCTGAGGCCCCGGCAACCGGCAGTGAGAAAAGTGTTTCCGAAACAGCGCCGCCCGCTTCGGTCCAGTTGGTGATTCCAGAAGAAACTCAGGCTCCTGTGGCCGACAAAGCGCCGGTCCCGAACGATGGAGGCTCCCCGGTTCAGGGAAACATCGCTAATGGTCCTAAATCGGGACCCTATCGATACATGATCCGCATTGGCTCATTTGTGGATAGGGAGAAGGCAGAGGAGATAAAAGACCGCATCAGGGGAAAAGGATACAACGCAGCCGTCAAAACCCTGAAGCACAAGGTGCTCGGGGAAGTTTTCGCCGTTCAGCTTCCACCGGTCAACAGTGTTTCCAGGGCTGCCAGATTGATGACCCTGCTCAGTGGCGAAATCGAGGGCGAGCCGGTGATCATTAAAGTGCTGCCGCGATAGCTGGCAGCGGGGACCACAAAGCGAGAAGCAGGAATATTTTTTGCCCCTGCTCCCCTCGTCCATGAGAAATGCAACGCCAAAATCAACATTAAAGGGTTACTGGCGGCTGAACCCGTGGCCTCAGATAAATCAAAGCCGGTAAAGTCGTTGCATGGCGAATCCAGTCCCCGCGAACCCCGGGCTTCTTGCAGCGATGATTTCGAGGTCAAAAATGGGCTTCTAAGCACAAAAAACACCTGTTTCATAGAATTTAATCTTTAAATATCGTAATGTTAGCGTGGCCCGTTCGAGTACCGTATGAGTAAAAGTGGCATGTACATGTTGCGTCGGATCTTTCCCTCTCCCCTTACTATAGCATCGTTTTCGCTTGAGCCACACCTAACACGATGGGGCATGAAAACCATGTCATCAAATCCGGGGAAGGAGGTGTGTCCTGAAACTGCCAAAAGTGCTCTTCCAGGCATTTTTCTTGCGCGTCTTGACGGCAATGTTGTAGATTTGCGGAGTTTTCTCATTTTAGGAGCATTTTCGAGCCGAATCTGACCCGGAAATGCAGTTCGGTATCCCTGAACAGTCAAGTTGTAGAATTATTCAGACTTAAGTCAAAGGAGAATAGGACCATGAATAAGGGGGGGGTGAAATGAAAAGGATTGGTAAAAGTTTTTTTATGTCACTGATGGTTTCTATTGCTCTAGCTCTGATAGTTTACAGCCCGTCAATTGTCTTGGCCGCAGAAGGCAAGGCAGACCCGGCGGATAAATTGGCCAAGGCAAATGCGGCCTTTGATGCCGATAAGATGGGTGATATGTCCGAATATGATCCCGGGACCTGGGTCAGTCCGACGGGCGACACTATCAAGATCGCGATTGTGGCGTCGTTTTCCGGACCGGCGGCTATGAATGGCCAGTATTATTGGAACTCCATTACCTGGGTTGCCCATGATATCAACAAACGGGGTGGCATCTTTGTCGATGGCAAGAAGAAACTTATTGAAGTGATCAAGGCCGATACCATGAGCAAGCCGGACCAGGCCAAGAAAGTTTGTGAACGAATGATCCTCCAGGAAAAGGTCCATGTCCTCTGGGGCACCGACGGCAGCAACATAATGAAAATCATCAACGAAGCTGCCAACAAGTACAAGGTCATTGCCCAAAATGGCACCGCCAACGCTGATGATCTCCAAAACGCTGAGAATTTTGGACCTTACTCATTCCAAAGCGCCGTTTCCACTGAGCAGGTTGCCCGCGGCCTCGCCTACTACTACGGTCAGATCCAAAAACAAGAAAAGAAATTCTATATTCTTTGTCAGGATTATTCGTTCGGCCATGATTTCGCCGATGGCTTTAAAAAAGGCCTGGCTCAGTACTATCCCGACGCGCAGATTGTCGGTGAGGATTACCATAAACTCTTCCTGACCGATTTTGCCCCCTACCTTGAGAAGATCAAAGCTTCCGGCGCCGAGGTTATCTTCACCGGCGACTGGAATCCTGATGCATCCAATCTTGCCAAGCAGTCCAGGCAGATGGGGGTCAACCTGCCCTTCGCTCATATCTACATGACGGATGCCGACATGCTGCACGAATTGGGGATAGAAGGGTCGAGAGGTTGGGTCAATGTTTACTCGAATCACTCGCCTGTTCCTTTCAGCGCTGCGCCCGGGTGGTTGAAAATGTTCGAGGCCTGGCAGAAGCAATGGACGAAGTGGACCCCGCCTTATAATACTCGCGTCTTTAAGTACGGGACCGCTGCGGTTGGAAACATCTGGGTGACTGAAACCTACTGGCTTTTAAGCGTTATAGAACGCGCAAAGACTACCAATGCCGATAAAATCGCTGAGCTCTGGGAAGGAGACACCTATCGTGGGGCGGATGGCAAGGTCTTGAAAATGCGGGCCTGTGATCACAAGGCCATCCGGGACCTGTCCGCCACGGTATACGGCACGCCGGAAGAGCAAAAGGCTACCTATACGATTCCTCCTTACTATTGGTTTAAGAATTCGTGTTATGCGTCGCAAATATACACATTGCCGGCGGATAAGGTGCTTCCCAAGATGGATCAGGGTCTGGACCGGTGCAAGGGGAAAAACGATTGGGGTGAGTAAAAAATAATCGGTATTACGCAAAACACACGGGGCGCAGTCCGTTCACCGCGCTCCGTGTGCTGCAAGGAAAAGAATGATTGGGTAGACTGATTAATTCAACCGTTTAATAACGAGAGGAAATTTTTTGACTGAGCCAACTACCTTTCTGTATGTGGCCCAGGGTATCCATGGGCTTGCCTACGGCATGATCCTGTTTCTCATCGCCTCAGGCCTCAACATAATCGATTCTGAATCTTTCCGTTTTCAGGAGTATTTTCGAGCCGAATCTGACCCGGAAATGCAGTTCGCCATCGCTGAACAGCCAAGTTGTAGAATCTTCAGACTCAAGTGAAAGGAGAACAGGACCATGAAAAAAGAGAGGTTTCAAATGAAAAGGATTGGTAAAAGATTTTTTATGTTACTGATGGTTTCTATTGCTCTATCTCTGATGGTTTACAGCCCGTCAACTCTCATGGCCCAAGGAGGTAAGGCAGATCCGGCGGATAAATTGGCCAAGGCAAATGCGGCCTTTGATGGCGATAAGATGGGTGATATGTCCGGCTATGATCCCGCGACCTGGGTCAGTCCGACGGGTGACACCATCAAGATCGCGATTGTGGCGTCGTTTTCCGGACCCTCGGCTATGAATGGCCAGTACTACTGGGGCGCCGTTACCTTTGTTGCCAATGATATCAACAAACGGGGTGGCATCTTTGTCGATGGAAAGAAGAAACTTATTGAAGTGATCAAGGCCGATACCATGGGGAAGACGGACCAGGCCAAGAAAGTTACTGAACGAATGGTCCTCCAGGAAAAGGTCGATGTCCTCTGGGGCACAGACGGCAGCCACATCCAGAAAGTGATCAACGAAGTTGCCAACAAGTACAAAGTCGTTGCCCAAAATGCCTGCAGCACCTCTGATGATATCCAGGACGCTGAAAATTTCGGACCTTACTCATTCCAAAGCGGCGTTTCCACTGACCAGGTTGCCCGCGGCCTCGCCTACTACTATGGTCAGATCCAAAAACATGATAAGAAATTCTATATTCTTTGTCAGGATTATGGGTTCGGCCATAATTTCGCCGATGGCTTTAAAAGAGGCCTGGCTATGTACTATCCCGACGCGCAGATTGTCGGTGAGGATTACCATAAACTCTTCCTGACCGATTTTGCCCCCTACATCGAGAAGATCAAAGCTTCCGGCGCCGAGGTCATCTTCACCGGCGACTGGATGCCTGATGCAGCCAATCTTGCCAAGCAGTCCAGGCAGATGGGGGTCAACCTGCCCTTCGCTCATATCTTCATGACGGAGACCAACACGCTGCACGAAGTGGGGATAGAAGGTGGAAGAGGTTGGGTCAATGTCTTCGCAAATCACTCGCCTGTTCCTTTCAGCTCTGCGCCTGGATGGTTGAAATTATACGAGGCGTGGAACAATGAATGGAAGAAGTGGACTACCCCACCTTATAATAGTCACACTTGGGAATACATGCCCGCCGCGGTTGGAGGCAGTTGGGTGACTCAAACCTACTGGCTTTTTAGCGTTATAGAACGCGCAAAGACTACCAATGCCGATAAAATCGTTCAGCTCTGGGAAGGAGACACCTATCGTGGGGCGGATGGCAAGGTCTTGAAAATGCGGGCCTGTGATCACAAGGCCATCGAGGACCTGTCCGCCACGGTATACGGCACGCCGGAAGAGCAAAAGGCTACCTTTACGATTCCTCCTTACTATTGGTTCAAGGATGCGTGTTATGCGGCGCAAATATACACATTGCCGGCCGATAAAGTGCTTCCCTGGATGGATCAGAATCTGGACCGGTGCAAGGGGAAGAACGATTGGGGTGAGTAAGAAATAATCGGTATTAGGAAAAAAACACGGGGCGCAGTGCGTTCACCGCGCTCCGTGTGGTTTTCATTCCAGAAGGTTGGACACGGCAAAAGCGCTTGCAGGATGAAAATCCAGGATTTATCCCAGTGGGAAGCAGGGCCTTCCTGCACCCGACAGTTCGCGCTCCCGGGTACGGACGTGATCGGGAGCGAGCCGCCGGGGTGCGGGGAACCCGGAAAGGCCTTCCCCTGGGTGGATCGGAAGTTTAATCGTCGCAAGGGAAAGAATGGTTGGTTGACTGATTAATTTAACCGTTTAGTAACGAGAGGAAATTTATTAATGGATCCAACTACCTCTCTGTATGTGGCCCAGGGTATCCATGGGCTTGCCTACGGAATGATTCTGTTTCTCATCGCCTCCGGCCTCAACATAATTTTCGGAATGATGGGGATTCTGAATCTTGCCCACACGGCTTTTTTCATGCTTGCTGCTTATTTCGGCTACCAGGTTGTCGAGTGGACCGGCAGTTTCTGGATTGCGCTCTTGATCGCCCCGATCGCCACCGCGTTTTTCGGCATCATCCTGGAGAGATTTTTTCTCCGCAGGATTCACACCCGCGGACACTTGGGCGAGTTGATCCTTACGGTTGGCGTCGGCATGGTGATCCTGGCTGCCGTAAAGATTTTCTGGGGAACGGAAAACCTTCCCGTCGCGGTGCCGCCTGGACTCGCAGGAATGGTGAATATTGCAGGGCTGGGATACCCGATTTACCGGCTTTTCGTCATTGCGGTGGCTCTAGTCGTTCTGGGTATTATGGCCCTGGTTCTTTATAAGACCCGCCTGGGCATGATCGTCCGCGCGGCCGTTTCCGACGCCGACATGGTCAATGCCCTGGGAATCAACATTCCGGTGGTCTTTATGCTGGTCTTCGGGATCGGCACCTGGCTGGCGGGAGTCGCCGGCGTTGTAATCGCTCCAATCCTGACCGTTTTTCCCGGGCTGGATGGCCAGGTCGGAATGGACGCTTTTATCGTGGTGGTCACGGGCGGATTCGGGAGCCTGATGGGCTCGTTTATCGTCTCGCTCATCTTCGGATTCCTCAGTTCGTACGGCGTCCAGTTCGTTTCTCAGTTGGCCCCGGTCCTGATGGTCCTCTTCATGGCCATCGTGCTGGCTTTCAGGCCGAACGGTTTATTTGGAGAGCGTGAATCATGAACAAAAAACTGCAATGGATATTATGGACAGTGCTGGTTGTCTTTCTAGCCCTGTACCCGAAAATATTTGGAATTTATTACACCAACGTCTTCGTCACGTTCGCCGTCTTTGCCGTCTATGCGGTCTCACTGAATCTTCTGCTCGGCTACACAGGGCTTCTCAGTTTCGGGCACGCCATGTTCTTCGGAGCAGGCGGATACGGAACGGCCCTGGCATTGAAACACATCCATGGGATTGCCCTGATGCCGGCGCTGGGGATCGGATTTGTCGCGGCCATTGTTCTCGCCGCGATTCTGTCCCCCCTGGTGGTCAGGGTGAGCGGGACGGCCTTTGCCATGCTGCATCTCGCTCTCGGCCAGATCATGTACGTTCTGGCTTTGAAGCTTAGAGGCATCACCGGGGGAGAGGACGGGATCGGAAACTTCCCGATTCCGAAACTGAATATTCCGGGAATCGCCGCGATTCAGATGAAAAACGACACGGTTAATTTCTATTATTTCGCCGTCGTCGTACTCGGGTTGAGTCTCTTGATCATGTGGTTTTTCACTAAGACGCCTTTCGGCCAGCTTCAGGTCGGCGTGCGCGACAATGCGAAAAGGATTGATTACCTGGGGTACAAGGTCCCGCAGATCAAGGCGGTCATCTACATTTTCTCCGCAGCCTTTGCCGGCATGGCCGGCGCCATGTATGCCCTGTTTAATAACATGGTCTCAGCCGACGGATCCCTGGGCGTGCTCATCTCCTTCAACCCGATCATCTCTGCGATGGTCGGCGGCATAGGAAGCTTCTTAGGCCCCGTCTGGGGAACCGCCATTTTCCAAGTCATCGAGGAAGTGGTCCAGCACTTTACCGATCGCGTGGAACTGGTCGTGGGAATCATCCTGATTCTGGTCGTCATGTTCGCGCCCGGGGGTTTCACCGGGTGGATAAGCATGTTGAAACAGAAATTTTTCCCGATCGGGCCCAGGCTGCTGCCGGTGGTGACTAAAGAAAAACTGGAGAAAGTTGCATGAATATTTTGGCGACAAAGGGGCTTTTCAAGGATTTCAGTGGACTGAGAATCTTGTTCGACGTCAATCTCCAGGTGAAACAGGGAGAGAAGCACGCCGTGATCGGACCGAATGGGGCCGGGAAGACCACCCTTTTCAACGTCATCACCGGCACCTATAAGCCGAGCCATGGGCAGGTATTCTTCAAAGGCAAGGACATTTCGGGATTCGAGCCGAACAAACTCAACCGCCTCGGGATAGGGCGTTCTTTCCAGATCACCTCCACCTTCAATAAGTTGACGGCTTTCCAGAACATCCGGCTGGCGGCCCTCTCCAAAAGAGGAATCCGTTTCAACCTCTTCCGGATGGTTGACGGGATGAGGCATATAACCCAAGAGACTGAAGACATCCTGGAGCGCATCAATCTGATTAACGAGCGGGATGTTCCGGCAAGCGCGCTGTCGTATGGCAAGCACCGGGCCCTCGAGATCAGCCTTGCGCTCGCGACCGATCCGGAACTGGTCCTTCTTGATGAGTTCGCGGCAGGCATGTCCCGGGACGAAACGCATAACGCCGTAGAGCTGATCAGGAAGCTGACGGTGGGCAAGACGGTCGTGATCATCGAACACGACATGGACGTGGTCTTCAATCTTGCGGATCGCATCACCGTCCTCCACTACGGACGCATCCTGGCCACGGGGACCCCGGACGAGATCCGGAGAAACCAGTCGGTCAAGGACGCTTATCTCGGCGATCTAGAGGTTTTTTAGACAAGGATAAAAGCATGCTCTTAGAATGTCATGATCTGAATACGTATTATGGCTCGAGCCACGTTCTGCAAGGCATTTCTTTGAATGTGTCCGAAGGGGAATTTGTTTGTCTCCTGGGCAGAAACGGAATGGGAAAAAGCACTACCCTGAAGACGATCATGGGCCTGGTGCAGCCGAGATCCGGGAAGGTCATCTTTCAGGGCAGGGACATTACGGGCTTTGCGCCTTTCAAAGCCGCCCGGGCCGGCCTGGGATACGTCCCGGAAGAAAGGCGGATTTTCCCCGATCTGACCGTCATCGACAATCTCCGCCTGGGAGTCAAAGGAGGCAAGATCAGAAATCCCGGCGATCCGAACGTCTGGACTATTGAGAGGGTTTTCCAGCATTTTCCCAAGTTGGGGGAAAGGTCCGAGTCCAAGGGCAGATTCCTGTCCGGCGGCGAGCAGCAGATGCTTTCCATCGGTCGCTCCCTGATGGGAAACCCGAAGTTGCTGATCGTGGACGAACCGACCGAAGGCCTGGCTCCGCTCATGGTTCAGGAGGTCCGGAACGTTCTCGAAGAGATCAACTTAAAAGCCGGCGTTTCCATCTTGATGGTGGAACATAACCTCAGGGTAGCCCTGTCCCTGGCCAATCGCGTCTATCTCATGGGAAAGGCGCACATCGGATTCAATGGCACCACTCAGGAATTGAAGGATAACGACTCGGTGCGGCAGAAATATCTGGAAGTCTGATCCCTCTATTCCGGCCAAAGCGATTCTCGAGCAGGGCCGCCGCAGTGCGACGGCGTCAGAACCAATGACCTGAACCGGATTAAGCAGTACCTCTGGTGTAATAGTTAGTTTCCGTCCGGAAAGGGTCCTTTTCCGCCCTTGCTGTGTCAATCTTCGGGGTTTCTTGTGCGGCGTACATAGGTACGCCTCCGCGCAACCCCTCCCTTCGCAGGGCTCAGGGCAAGCTCTTTCCTTGCCAGGACGAAAAATGCCTCCTTTCCGAATCGAAAACTGCCAGTGACTCATCCGGGGTTTCCGGATGGACACTAGTAGAGTGATTCCAAATTAATGTTGCAATAATTTGCTTTTCATGTAATTTTCCCACTCCGGAGGTTAAACTTAGACGGAGGAGGGAAAAATGCCATTTCAAAGAACGAGGCCGGCA
>JBEKPW010000096.1:0-35390 GCA_049520315.1 Syntrophobacteraceae bacterium | reverse complement strand
AATCGGGCGCGAACTCGAAGCATCTCACATGCTTCCGAACGATTAGCGCGAACGCAAGCGAAGTGAGCGTTCAGCGTTTAACGCGCTTCCTCGATGTTACCCGCGAACCCGAAACCTAGTGAGGGTGCGGCCTCACAAAAGATCGGCCGCGAACTTGAAGCGTTTAACGCGCTTCCTCGATGTTACCCGCGGACCCGAAATGAAGTGAGGGTTCACCAAAAGGAGTTATTTTTTAATGTTTACCATTCACGCATCCGCCTCGTCAGTCACACACCTCCGGCAAAGCCGGAGGCAAAACCGTGGACCGCTCAAAGCGGTTGTAAGCACTTGTTCGCTTCCAGGACTTCAGCAGGGTGGATGGCTGACTCGCCACCGTCATTCCGGCATGTTTCTGGCCGGAATCCAGTCTAGGTCCTGTGTCGTTTCTGATTCCTAACATGTCCAAGGCCTGGATCCCGGCCCAAAGACACCGCCGGGATGACGACTCGACTCCCGGAAATGTCAAACTCTGCGAGTCCCCCGGCAGAGCCGGAGGTTTACCATGTTAATTATCAATCCAACGCTTTGATCTCTCAACGGCTTTGTGCCAACCACTCAAACACTGACTGACTTTTTCCGGGGTTTGCTCCGGGTGAAACCGTCGATTCTCTTTCCAGATGGCTTGCAGGGTGGCTTGATCTTTCCACACTCCCGCCGCCAGTCCGGCGAGAAAAGCAGCCCCTAAAGCGGTGGTCTCTATATTTTGGGGACGGCTCACCGTGACGCCCAGGATATCAGCCTGAAACTGGCACAGATAGTTGCTGGCGCTTGCCCCGCCATCCACACGCAGGATTTTTGTTTTGATGCCCGAGTCCTTCTGCATCGCTTGAAGAACATCGTTCGACTGATAGGCCATGGCTTGCAGACCGGCCCGGACCAGATGATTTTTGGTGGTGCCTCTTGTGAGTCCCAATATGGCGCCTCTGGCATAGGGGTCCCAATGCGGGGCGCCTAAACCGACAAAAGCAGGCACGATATAAACACCATCAGCCGATTCAACTGCGGTCGCCATTGCCTCGATTTCCTTCACATTTGTGAACAGTTGCAGCCCGTCTCGCATCCACTGCACCAAGGCTCCCGCGATGAAGACCGCTCCCTCCAGAGCATAAGTGACTTTGTCTCCAAGCTGCCAGGCGACGGTGGTCAGCAGACCGTGTTTGGAATCGATGGGTTCGCTGCCGGTGTTCTTCAACATAAAACAGCCGGTCCCGTATGTGTTCTTGACCATGCCCCGCTCAAAGCATGCCTGACCAAACAAGGCAGCCTGTTGATCCCCCGCGATGCCGGCTATGGGTACCTCGTGACCGAAGGTGGACTTGTCGGTCACCCCTACGATACCGCTTGACGGCTTTACTTCGGGAAGAGTCTCTTCAGGAATTTCAAGCTTCGCCAGAATTTCCTCATCCCATTTCATTTCCTTAATGTTGTAAACCATGGTTCGGCTTGCGTTGCTCACATCCGTTGCATGCACCTTTCCGTTTGTGAGCTTCCAGATCAGCCAGGAGTCAACGGTTCCAAACAGCAGATCTCCTTTAGCGGCCAATTCTCCGGCTTTTGGTTCCGACCTCAGAATCCACCGCATCTTCGGACCGGAGAAGTAGGCATCGGTGACAAGTCCGGTTTTCTCTTTTATGACTTTGTCATAGCCTTCCGCTTTCAACTGATCGCAATACTCCGCCGTCCTTCTGCATTGCCAGACGATCGCCTTGCCGATCGACTCACCCGTCTTCCTGTTCCAGGCAACGGTAGTCTCTCTCTGGTTGGTGATTCCAATGGCGCTGACGTGGCCCAATTTGAGGTTAGCCTTGGCCAATGCAGCTTCCATGGTGTTATTTTGAGTTCTCCAAATATCTTCAGGGTCCTGCTCCACCCACCCAGGTTTTGGGTATTGACAGGGGAATTCTTCGCCGGCCGAAGCAATTGTCTCTCCGGTCTCATCGTAGAGAACCGTTCTTGAACTGGTTGTGCCCTGGTCTATGGCCATGATAAACTTCGACATGTCTTCCCCTCCTTTGACGACCCTGAAAATGCCGCATGGCGCATTTTCATCCGCTGCATGCTTTCGGTTTTCCGGCGGGGTAAAGATCCGCTATGCCAACAGGTAACCCGAGGCAAGTTTGGTATAGTCATCAACTTGCGCTTTCTGCCAGGCGTCATCATAGTTCAGTTCGGCAGCCATTAAGCGGGCCACTTCGGCAGCCATTTCAACGCTTGCCCGGGCATCAAGGAAGAGTGCCCGGCTTCGGCGGGCCAAAAAGTCTTCTACCGTGCGAGCCATCTCTTCGCGGACAGCCCAAAGGACTTCAGCTTTGATGTAGTGGAGATCCTGGTGCAATTTGCGGCCAAGCGCGGGATCGGCATTTACAAGTTTCTTAATGAAAACGGCATCGGAGCCGTAATAGTGCAGAGGGTCCCGCCTGTCAAAGTTTTTCAACCAGCCATGGACCCTCAACTTCCTGGTCACACATTCACGCTCATCAAGGCCGGCAACAAGCAGCGCATGGTTCACGGTATCTTCGGCCATCTTGCGATAGGTGGTCCATTTGCCCCCGGCGATGGTCACCAAACCCGTCTCGGACACCACCAGATAATGATCGCGCGAAATCGCCGCAGTGCTCTTGCTTTCGCCGACGTTGACCAATGGCCTCAGACCGGCGAAGACACTTTTGACATCCTTACGTGTCGGATCTTTAGTCAAGTATAGGGCCGCATGATAGAGGATGAATTCAATTTCTTCATCAAGGGCGCGCGGCTCCAGGCTAACCTCCGCAACAGGGGTGTCGGTGGTGCCCACAACCACTTTGTCATGCCAGGGAACAGCAAACAGCACCCGGCCGTCCGCTGTCTGGGGGACCATGATGGCATCTTCACCGGGCAGGAATTCCTTATCCAGGATCAAGTGCACGCCCTGGCTGGGAGAAATGATCCCCTTTGCCTCGGGGTTCTCCAATTTGAGCAGCGTGTCCGTAAAAACGCCGGTGGCATTTACCACCACCCGGCCGTTGATTTCGTACTCCCTGCCGCTTTCCATATCCCTGGCAATGACGCCGTGGATCATTTCGCCGGACTTGATGAAGCCCGTCACTTTGACGTAATTGATCGGCGATCCCCCGTGCTCAACCATGGTTTGAGCGAGATTAACCGCCAACCGCGAGTCGTCGAACTGACCGTCGAAATAGATGACCCCACCCCGCAGCCCTTCGGGCTCCAACGTGGGGATGTGCTCCAGGGTTTCTTCTTTGGAAAGCCTCTTGGAAGGGCCAAGCCCCAATTTGCCGGCCAACAGGTCGTAGACCTTCATTCCCACACCATAAAACGGTCCGTCCCACCACACATAGTTGGGGACAATGAATGCCTGGTGGCTGACCAGGTGCGGCGCGTTCTCCATCAAAAGCCCGCGTTCATGCAGCGCCTCGAGCACAAGCGAGACGTTGCCCTGGCGAAGGTAGCGTACGCCGCCGTGAATCAGCTTGGTGCTGCGGCTCGAAGTCCCTTTGGAAAAATCGTGCTGCTCCAGTAAAATCGTCTTATATCCTCTGGAAGCAGCGTCTACGCCGACTCCAAGCCCGGTGGCGCCTCCTCCGACCACGATGATATCCCAGTATCCGCCATGATGTTCCATGCCCTCGAGAATTTCCTGCCGATTCATGCCTTCGTCCTTCAAATTGGGGGATTAAGGGATTGAGAAATTGAGGGATTTGGCCCCTCACTACTTGTCGCGAAACAAGAGAACCAGAAAGAGTTATTCTTCCCTTCACTATTCACCATTCCTCGCGGTGCAACGCTCGATTACCGCAGGCGCCGGAAAGCCGAGCGGGTTGAAGACGGTTATATAACACGATCGGTCCAGGATGCATGCCCGTTTTAACTTAATCGCCAGCTATCTTATCCGATAACTCCACCTTCTGTTTTCTATTCATCACTCATCATTCGTCACTTATCATTCACGTATTCCTGCCCCGCCTGATACGCTCGGCTTCCGAAACAAGACACCCAAATCCAGATATGATTTGTAAAACTTGCGTTTTTCAGAACCTCGTTTTTTCAAGGATAACGAGGGATTTGTGGAGTTTCTCTTTTTCAGCCAAAACCTGTTTGAACGGCGAACAATCACGTGGCCAACGAGCTTCAGGAAGTACCTCATGATGTAACCGCGTGGTTGCCCGTTGTCTTCATTGGCTTGTCCGGCGGCTCCGGGCAGGTGGCGCCGGGCATTGCGCTGCTTCCCGGCGCAGGAAATTCTCCGGTCGCAGTTGAACCTTGCGATTGTCGCTCGGCCCCGAAGTCCTGATAAACCCGCTCAATGACGCAGACTTACCATGAACGGCTGAGCGATCGATCAGGAGAAGCCCGCCAAGCTCAGACAGCCCTGTCGCTGAAAGCGCATCGTGGCCGAAATCAGCGCCTCCCTGGACTTGACCTCCGCCATCCTTGTATTCGGCAGCCTCTCCGTAATTCTCCGCGGTGATCTTCCACCCTTCCGGAACGGCGCACACGGCAATAATTCGTCCTTCTTGTAAGTGTATGTCGAATCCCCACACAAGCTCTCCTGGGTCGAGGACGACATTCTGCAGGCAGACAAGCTCTGCGGCCATGCCTGGCTGAACACCGCCGAAAACACATATCAGCAGGGAAAGTGAGATGTATTGGAGTGCCTTCATGCCTAACCTCTTGTGGGGTCAACGCTAATGGTAATAGAATTTGTTGTTTGATTTTCAGTTGTGATACTTTCTACCTCGTAAGACAGACTTATATACAACGCTTAACAAAACAAATAGCATATCGATCGCGGGCGCCCCTCAGCAATGTGCCTCGCGGAGCGCGGAAGGCTCCCCGCCGTGCATGTCTATCAGTCGCGTTGGGCTGTCAGCGGGGGGCCTTCTCGGTTCTTTTGAGCATTGATGTCCCTGTCCGATTCTGCGGTTATTGTCCATTGCCGCCCGTCGGATACGGCGTGCACCGCCCCCTGCAAATCGGTCCTGTACATCGGTATGTTTCGCTCCGCGCAACGCTGGACTGCCGCCTCGGCCGGAAAGCCGAATAGGTTATATTAGGTTATAGCGAATATTGGGTTATATCGAGGCTTCCGCCCACATCTTGTCGAGGGCCTCCGTACCGCCCGTGGCGTGGGCCAGCTCCCAGTTCCGCATAACGGACTCGAAACGGTCCATCCTTTCCTGTAGCTCGGCATTGGGGGCTTTAGCTTTCCAGGCCCGCCACTCGCCCCTCTCATGGTCGAATTCAGCGCTCAGTTCCCGTCCAGGGAAGCAGGGCCGGATAACGCGTCTAGTCCCCGTTGTGAAGTGGATCGAGAACAAGCGGTATCCCTTCGGGTTATCTATTTGCCTTTTAAGGTAATCCTTCAACCATTGGTTCTCTTCAGTACCATCGGGAAAGATTGTAGAGAGGTCTTGCAAAGCTCTTTCGGCGGCTTCCGGGGTGTACCTCGGCATTCCTTCAGGGTAAATTACAATCTTCTCGATCAACCCCTTTAGAACCTGCCGAAGCTTGAGCCGGATGTCCACTGCCTTGTTTTCAGAAGCCTTTTCCAGAAGCCTTTCAAGCCTCTTGATAGACTCTATAGATTCAATAAAGGACTCCGGCTTGTTAGACAGTTGGGCGTGACGGGACTCCAGGGCGGATATCTCGGCCTCCAACTCGTCGATCTCCGCTCGCCTCTGATCCAGCCGCCTATCGAGCATTATACGGTTCTCCAAGTTCCCGCCAACAAGCTCGATTTGGTCTATTATAGAGTCGATCCGCATCCTCACGTCGCACAGCTTCTCGCGCTTTGCCGAGAGGTCCGACTGAACCACAAGAAGCTCTGTCCGCTTCTTGTGGTCCACCCCGCCTAAAATCTCTTCAATCTGCTCAGCGCTTAATCCTTTGCAATAATTTAACACAAGAGCCTGAAACTCGCCATAAGGGAAACCCGCCGTGCAGCCGCAAGCGGCTTCCATGTGCCTTCGGGAGTGATCACATACGAGCCAGTTGTTGCCCTTGGACCGATCTCCCTTGCCCAGATAATGGGCTGAACTCCCGCAATAGCCGCATTGTACACGCCCCTGGAAGATGTTGTGAGCTTGCCCGTTTGCACCGCCACCGCCTCGATTCTGTTTAAATAGCGCCTGAACCTGAAAGAATGTCCGTTCAGGAATCACTTTGGGGTAATAATTCGGTATCACATCGCTTTCTGGCACGCGTCGCCTTACACCATCAATAGTCTGGAACTTATAGAACTGCTGTTCGCCTAGAACCTGGCGGTTCCTCAAAATCTTGTGGACATATGAGGACATCCAGCCGTTCCCCTTCCTCCGCGTGTCCATTTTGTTCGGCTTCCAAATGTTGGGGGTGCTGTTGAGCTTGCTTACGATCCTATCGGCACCCAGTCCTGCGAGCTTCATGTTGAATATCTCTTGAATTATCGCGCTCCGCTCACGGATAATTTCGTATCCCAATACCTTGGGCCGCCGCTTCCAATCGGCGGGGATGTTCTCGTGGATCGGCCTTAGCCATAATGGACATGTGGAGCTATACCTTTCGCCGCCATTTCGAGCGCTGTCGCGTTTCTTCCCTTGGACGGCCTGGAGCCGGAGGGATTTCTTTTTGCTCTCCTCGTGGGCTAGCGCCATGAAAAGGTCGGAGAGCAGCAGCCTGCCGATGTCTGAATTTAGTATGTTCTCAGAATACTCCAATCCGTCTTGCAGTGTGATTATGCGGATACCAGCCTTGAGGAGGTCCCGGAGGACGTCGCGTGCGTCTAGGGGCTGTTCGCGGGAAAGCCTGTCGAAGTTCTCCACCAGAAGAACGCTGCCCCTGGAGATTTTTCCGGCCTTCACCAACGCGAGAAAGCCACCCAGAGCGCCCTTTCGCCGGTGAGCACCACTGTAAGCCGAGAGTCCCAAATCCTGAAGCTGTAAGTTGTCGTCCAACGGGAGACCGTGATCCCTAGCCCACGCTTCGGCGGCCTCGGTCTGCCGTCGCAAGCTGTCACCCTCCAACTGGTCCGGGGTGCTAAACCTTACGTAAGCATACGCTTTCGGTTTCATCCCCTTAATCTCCTTTTAAGTGTCTATGCGGCCTGTAGGCGAACTTTCGGGGTCTGGCCCATAGGATACTACTGGGTCACGGCTCCGGCTTAATTTCGATCTTGTTCTTGCTAAGCCAGTTCAGCAGGCCCGGAGTAGATACGTGGTAGCGTTTCGCCACAAAGGACTTCGGGGAGCCGTTTTTCAACAAGGCCTCGATCTCCGGGCGAAACTGGTCCAGCCTGCTCTTGCCCGGTCCCTTTGGCCTGCCGAGCTTTACGCCCGAAGCGGCCTTGGCCTTCAAAGCCTCCTTGGTACGGGCGGATATCAAGTCCCTTTCGATTTCGGAAAAAAGGCTCATCATGGTCATGAAGACCTTCGCTTCTATTGTTCCGTTCAGGGTCCACGCGCCTTTAACGGCGTAGACGTTTACGTCTTTCTTCTTAAGTTCGGCGAGAATCTGTAAAATGTCCAGGGTAGAGCGGCCCAGTCTCGATAGTTCGGGTGTGATGAGCCAATCGCCAGGGCCGAGCATATCGACTGCCTCGGCAATCCGCCTATCCCTCCAGTTCTTGGTCCCCGATACCGTTTCTGTTACCCATTCGGGGAGAGCCAACTTCCGCTCGTCAACGAAGCGGAGGATATCTCCTTTGTTCTTCTCAAGGTCCTGGCCATCGGTGGAAACGCGCAGGTATCCGATGACACGGGGCTGCCTCGGTGCCTCTACCGGCTTAGTCCGTTCCTTCTTCATTTTGTGGCCCCCTTTCCGTTTTAAGTGAAAACCTAATTTCGAGACTTTTATTTTAAAGCTGAAAAAGTAGAAAGTAAAGTATTTTCTATTACTCTTAAGCATTATCATAAAAGACCGTATTCTTCTAGATGGGGGAACAGTGTTTTGAATGTGTATTGAATGAGATAGAGAAATTTGGCAGAGGTGCCAGTTGTGGCTTTTTTGCGGCGTATACGTCACCGGAGGCTATCGCCAGCTTGAAAAAGATGACTGGCGAAACTGAACGGTTTTGTTGTAAAATACCCAGTTATGAAAAATGGAAGAACCTTCCCGGTTGTGAGGTGATAAAGAAGCCTCATAATAATTTGTTAGAGGCCAAGACGTGCCGTCGATTATGAAAGGAGGGTAAGTATTAAGCGAATGAACACACTGATATATAAAAGGACACACAGAGGTGATCCCAACGAATCAGGTGTTTTTGGTTGCCATAATTGTATGGGGCGGATTCGACGTTGGAATTTCGACGCAGTAATTGGTGTTGGTGGGAAGAGGCCATGGCCTAAAGATATGGATATAGCCTGTAAGATAAACTGGATTGGCATAGGTGCATCTAGAAATTTCACAGAGTTGCCAAATCAAGAACACCCTGTTGTTACTTTTAAACATTTTTGTCTATATGAGGAAAGAGGTCTAGAGTTGAAGTCGGAGGCATTTAATCTTTACGAGTATATGTTCGTAAAACAAAACGTTCGGGCTGTATTGTCGCAAAGTCTGGATGATGACGATCTTATACAGAGAGACATATCCAAAATCCTTATGCTGGCTGAAGGATGCCCACCATCAAAAGTGTCGTTCTCTGACAAGCCATCACAGAGAAATTGCAAGCAACAATCCTCGAGGTGCTGCAAATGAAAATAGCCATGCTCAGGGTCGGCATTGATATGGGGGCCGGCGGTATACTCGGTCCACTGTTTAAAGATGGAACCTTCGAGTACATTCCCATACCTGACGGATTCGGAAGAGATGAGCGCACCTATGGTAATACCACAGGAAGCCATGGTCTGAAGCTTTTGGACTTTTTCCCTGTAGCCCAAAGAGCGAGGGTCTCAAACCAATCCATCCACTTTGATCCTGAGTTCGCCACATTTACATACGGTGACCCTACTAGCCCGAAAGCTGGGTTGCGACACTTACAGGAAGGTGACATGCTGGTTTTCTATTGTGGAATGGAAGGATGGGATTTCAAATCACCTCCAAGCTTATATTTGATCGGATACTTTGAAGTTTTGGTGGCTGGAAAAGCGACTGCATTTTCCTCAACAAATTTACAAAGAATGTTTAGTGAAAATTACCATGTTCGACATCGAGATGTGTACGAACGGCAGAAAGAAGATTTGGTTTTAGTAAAAGGTTCTTCAAAAAGTCGTTTTTTAAACAAAGCGATTTGCATCAGTTCAACCAGTCGAGACCGGTCAGGAAGACCGCTCAAAGTCCTATCAACTGAAATGCAAAGTATATTTGGAAATTTTAATGGAAAAATTAGCTTCCAGCGTAGCCCGACTCGCTGGGTAGACCCGGCCTATGTGGCTCGCGCAGCCGAATTTGTGTGGTCACTCTAAAAACGAGCTTACAAAGGAATGGGACATGGCAGAAGGAATCCATGAGACATTAGTGCGGAAGACAGAAGATGGCAAATACGAGTCAATCGAAATTCATTTTGGCCCCCACTACTTCGTTAGAATTGACCATGAAGGCTTCAATGGAAAGCTCAGGTTCATTCTGGGGGCAACCCATCACGGTTTCCAAGCCGATCCAACCGAAGTGGGTGGTGAGTTGGAAAACTTCATTTATCGGATCAGAGAGTTATATCCGCACAGCGCTGTGGACTAGCACATGCATGCTATGGAGCCACTCCTTCTTCGCTTCGGCCCTGAACGGAAGAGTACCCTAGCAGGCAAGCGTCCCGCCAACAATCAGCGCTTCGGAGCGCATTTTTCAAAGCTTCCAAGAGTTGCTCTTTGGTGACTATCTCGATATTTTCGCTGAAAAACGTGAAGATGGGGTCCATCATCTTGTCCTCTTCAAATGGTCTGGAGATTAACCCCTGGAATTTTCTTTGTGAGACTTGCCGCACTTATTGCATTCTCCATCGCCGCAATTGGAACAGGCACACCTTTCACGAGCTTTTTCGAGTTCCTGTCCAACGCAGATTCCAAACAGTAACTCCGTCCCGAAGACTGGAAAGCCTGTCGAATTATGATGCGGCGGTTTTGGGAAATTTCCATGATGATGAAAGAACATAATTGTATCTCCTTTCAGTTAACTTGAAGGTCATTGGCGTTAGGCTCATCCGCCTACGGTTCAGTATTCTTCGGGAAGTATGATGGTGGTCGCTGCTCTGCTCAAGGTTCCATTACCGTCTTCAGTTTCACCCTCTGCCTCGGTAATTATCCAGAATCGACCTGATGAATGATCCTGTGGGTCTATCCAATATGATGAAAGTAGTCTCGCTCCAGTATGAGTTGCTTCAGTATTCAACTTCCAGTCTTCCTTACCCAGCGCATCACCCCAATTGCCGCGAAGGTGAGCCTCCAGACATTCAAAAAGGCGGTCGCTGGAAACTGCCTCAAGCACTCCAGGAGTGGACAGCAAGCGCCCAGGCATAAAAGATTTCGGTTCCATGTTCCCCTCCAAGGAAAGGACGGCCCGTAGGTTTGAGCCGCCCTTTGTCGTTGTTACTCACCAGCTTGCTCTGCCTCAGGGTCCTGTGTGTATCCCTCGCCCTGTTCGACAGTTACCACTTCCAGCACTTCCTCTACCGGCAGCTCTGCCTGAATGAGTGCTTTGTCGGCGAAGACGAACTTTTTGGACACTGGATTCCGTGGCTTATATTGGCTGTACTTCGCATTTCTAAGGTCCGTGAAGAAAGTTTGAATGGCAGACAGTTTCACTTCTGGAAATTCTTTTTGAACCAGGTCAATTAGTTCTTTTCTGGTATGCGTTCCAGCTTCCAACAAAGTTTTGACTCTATCCAGATAAGGGCGCTTGCTAACTTTTGGAGGCTTGTCCACTTTCAAGCTGTCACGAGTCTCAAACAAGAAGGTGAAAATTCCACCAAGTAAAATCCCTTCTCCCTTTGCTTCCTTTTCTGCTGCTACTGCCATTTTCAGGATTTTTGTATCTGAGGTATCACCGGCTATGGCAAGTCCCTTAGATGCAGGCCATTCACGAGCGTCCATCAGGGTGTAAGCAGGAACAACAACTTCACTGGTTTCCATTGCCTGTACGTCTGCTACTTTGTTTGACTTTTTCATTTTGTTTTCCTTTCAAGTGTCTGTTTTTATTTGTTATTTCCAACCTGTTAAGTTTCTTATATGTGGACGCATTACAAAAAACAAGCAATCATTTGGGCGAAGATAAACTTTTTTTATTGACACCAAAAAAAGAAAAGGCGCTGATGACAATCAGTCAAACGTGCCTTTTTGCTTATATATGGGTACGCTTGTTTATATCAAGAACGCAAATGAAACTAAATCAGTTCTATTGGATTGAAGTCATAGCAGATTATTTGGCACTTCTATAAATGCTTGCCTTTAACCCATTTGCTCACTAGCGAAACCCTCCCCATAACATCATAGGCCCTTACCCGAAATAATGGGTGAGAAGGCTATTCTCGTGGCTTGCTTTTCCGGAGATTTGGGTTGGGTAGGCGGAATTGGTTGGATTGGGTAGAAACTCAACACACGGTCACCGAGGTTGAGTGGTAGCTCTGACGTTGACCACATCCGGTCCCACAAATCTAGACAAATACTGTCCCGTCTTAAAACATTGATAACATCAATTCTATTGAAAGGAGCAAATATGAAATACGTACAAATTGTAGTGGAGGATGCCTGGCTGATTAAGCTCAAGAAAAAGTGCCTCGATGAAGGCGTAACCTTGGCACAAAAACTGCTTACCATCATCGAGCGGGAAATCGGGGAGATACCATGGACTCAAGGCAACTAATGCGGGGAATTGGCAGAAAACTCTTATCTATCGACCTTCTCCTTGATGACCTCTTCGAAGCAATCCCCGAAAACGACGGCTGGACGTGGACCGCGCTGGTGCCGTTCCGGGTGGCTGTTCGAGAAGCAATGGACAGGTGGGCAGTCGTCATTGGGGAGGAGTCAGAAACATGACAATTACATGAAAAAGGGCGAGACGGCCCGCAAAGCTTCTCGCCCTTTTTTTGAACTCCAAGAAGGCCGCAAAACCCTTGATGGAGATTATGGGGAATTTTCTTACCATTGTTCAGATATGTATTATCACCGCAATGATAATATAGAAAATTTTCCCTCAACATAGAAGGGGGAATTTAATGTTACAAAAAGTCACGTTTGCACAAATTGAAGCCATCGTCCCAGACCATCTTAGTAAGTCATTCATTCTTAATGAAGACAATTCCGTATCCAAGACAATCGACGGACAACTTACAAAAGGCATGGTGAACGTCTATGAATACGACATGCACAGGATGCTTACGTATGTCAACAATCTCACACCACGACATGCGCTAACATATGGAACACCGGAACATAGAAAAGCTGTTATAATGTCTTCCAGTATGAAAAAACGATATGATAGCAATACTTATAGCGGATATCCGGTAATTGGCAGAAACAATAACGATTTTAAGTGGAATCATGGTCCAGGTTTGTTGATGCTCGACCACGACATACTGGACGAACAAGAGCCTTACACAAAAGAGCAACTGCTTGAAACCCTTTACTCCATATGGCCTGCGCTTGAAAAACTTCACCACATTTGGGCTCCTTCTGCCTCAAGCTGTATTCGTTATCCAGATGGAACAACATACCGTGGATTGATGTCACAAAGACTACTCGTCCCACTGGCGAAGGGCTTTGATGTCCCGAGGGTGCTAGACACAATAGTAATGAAACTTTGGCTACTTGGCGGTACACATGGGTTTATCCGTATTTCTAAATCGGGGCAGCAATTGATTCGATCCGTTATTGATGCTTGCACCAAACAGCCGTCGCGTCTTGACTTTATTGGCGGCGCTTATCTCCAGGGTGGTTTGTACAGCTACAGAAAAGAGCTTATCGAGGGCTTCAATCTTGACGCGCAATTCCCGCAACGCGATGACTACCCGAAGTTGACAAGGAACGACAGAAGACAATACGACAGACTGGTCGTCCTGGCAAAGCGGCGCAAAGCAAAAGAGGCAAGACGTGTTAGAGACATCTGGGTCCGAGAAAGAGTTGACGCTGCTCTTGCCAAGGTGCCTTTGGAGCAAAGAGATGCCAAACGAAGCGAGCTTGAAAGGATTTACGGGCACGCTGTTGAACAAGGTGAACTGACCGGCGACTTCCTGCTTTGGAGTCACAAGTTCTCTGAATGGGTGGCAGTAGAACATATTCTTGACTATAAGGCAAAATATGACCAAACGCAGTTCGCTGACCCTATGGAACCAGAACACGAAGACAAACGCCCTGCCATTGTCTACCTTTCACGCGAGCCTGCCACTCTCTACTCCCATTTCCACGGCGGGATGTCATATGTGCTTAAACGTGAGCGGCGCTTTCCAGACACTCTGAAAGAGGGTGAACAAAAGCTAAGGGAATTTATCAAACTAGATGGAAATACTAATATCATAGTTACTCCTGGGGTCGGAAAAACAACGGAAGCCCTCAAGGATGCCATTAGACGCCTATCGGAAGCAGACGAAGGTGTAATCATATACTCTACCGTCAGGCACGACCTGATAAACGAGAACATAGAGAGAATAGGCGTTCCAGAGAATATAGAAGTAGTGCATTACCAAGGTCGTTTCTGGGCTCACGACATGAAAAGAAAGAATAATAAAGGCAAGGTGAGAAACTGCGCTCCACGTTACTTTGAGGAAACAGAACAAGCCAGAAAACTTGGCTATGGCGAAGCTGAAATTGTTTGCAGACGCTGTGACTACGCCCCTTGGAACAGCGGTAAAACGTGTGGTTATTGGCGACAGTTTGATAACGTAGGAAAACGAACTATCATCTTTTGCACTCCACAGGCTGTTAAAAGCATCTTTGAAAAAGTCGATCAAAAAATCATGCGCCTCTATATTGATGAGCAATCCGTTGAAGCCGTTATTGAAAGAACTGATCCTCTAACAAGTGACGCGCTAAAAACACTCCAGCTCAAACTGAGCAAGAAGTCATATGAGGTAGTCAAAGACATCATTGACCTAACTGACGATATCGTGCGCGAAACGAGCAACCTTGGTCTTACCAACTTAAAGGTCTTCTGCCACCCTTATAACGACGAACTTGGAGTGAAAGAGCTGGCCGATGACATTCCGAGTGATAAACTGGCATTACTTCGACACGAACTAAACACTCTACTTTATCCACACGAAAACCCTGTTAGCAAAAAGAAGTTACATGACAAATACGAACTCTATCTTTCAGGCACTAACTTGAATGCCGCTAAATGGCTCTATACGTTCACGCTACCAAAAAGTACAAGGAATGCCTGGTTCGACGTTGATTTAAGTAGGGCTGACGGGTTCGTGACTTATTGTCAAAATGAGATTCACCGATTACCGAACGTCCCACTTACCATCCTTGATGCTACTGGGAGCATACAAGAAAGTGAAGCGCTGTTTGATAGAAAACTTAAGCTACTTGAAATTAACGTCGGATGGCAAGGAACTGGCATTTGGATAAAAAAGAAATTGGGCCAAAGAGAACTGAGAAAACTGACCGACGAACATATTGAAGAGCTGATACAAAATGACATCCTTGACAGAATACCGGCTGGAACAAGGAAAGGATTTCTTGCTACAAGACTTAACGACGAAGAAAGAATACTAAAGATTTTGAAAAGGCTCACTCCAACCATTGAATGGAAAAGCACTCACTATTGGGGAGCAAGGGGGTTGAACAGCTTTGAAGACTGTGACTTTGGGCTTAGCTTCGGATATGTGTATAAGCATGTCGGGTCCATGCAAGATGATTCCAGAACTATATTTTTAGACAATCTAAAAGCACGAGAGCAGTGGGAAAAAGGTCAAGACGTAAATGAACATGCACAGACGGATCACAGGCTGAGATTGGTGAGAAATCCAGGCAGAACCCTTATTGTCTATGGACCCATTTATCCGACTGAGTTGCTTGGACGACCATCGTTTTTTGATGACTACTACGACACCGGTGAGTTTACTCCAGTTGAACTTGCAGCCGAGCGTGCATTGGACTTTATAGACAAATTCGGCTTCTGTTCCAGGGCTTACTGCTTGATGATGAGCATAGGAAGACAAGGTGACTGTGAAAAAATGACCTTCTTACAGGAATGCTTACGCAGTAAGTATTCCAAGCACATGAGTGACTATATAGATCGTATAGTGAGTCATATGCTTAAAGTGGCTGAAGAGAACATCATTTCGACGGATCAAACCTTTTGGCAGCAACTCTGGAGTGAAGTCCTCCTTCGTCGTCCTTCACTCACAAAACTGGAAGTACGCCACGCCTTAATAGATAAGCGCAACTATTCGCATGGAGTCGGAAATGTTGAATCGGGAGAACGGACGGATGCGACATTAGCTGAATATATACCTGAATTCGTTATAGGAAAATGGAGAGCAAGATAGTAGCCTAATCCTTTACATAGTGTGTTGGATTTATGGGCTGCTCCAATTATCTGAACCTGGAAGCATACTGTCTGGTATGTTCACTCACCATCCAACTAATCCAGCTCGTACGCAACCTTCATGACTGTCCAATTGAATGACTGATATTGAGAAGTCGATTCAATGCATGGATATCTGTCTGTTCTATGTCCGGTATAAAACATCTGTGATATAGCAATTTATCGAAGGAGGTTGTACATGGAATATACATCATGCCAAATTCAAAATCTCAATAAGAATTTGTGGCTCCAGTTTCGCAAATTGTGCCTCGCTGAAGGTGTGAGCGCATCGGCTAAAATCCGCGCTATGGTCGAAGAAGTTGTCGCCGCTACGGACATGGCAAGCTTGGAGAAAGGAAAGGACAATGAAAGATAAGAAGGAGCAGCCAATGAAGCCGAAGACATCAGTTCCGCCGGTCGAGGAAGAAGATGTCAGCCTTCTGGAAGATACAGGGGACCGGGTAGTCGAGAAATTGTCGATTTCCGTCCCTACCCAACCGCTACTTCGCCCAACCGGACTTGGAACGTTCTTCGGCAAGTGGGTCCGCATCCTCTTGAAAGATGGAAGCATTGTGACCGGGTTCCTGCAAAAGCGTCTGTTTGATTTTGTCTATCTGCTCACAATTGTTGAAATTGGGGCAGGTTACAAGCTAACTGCTGACTGGTGTGCCATTGAGCTTGGCAGCATTGCCAGGGCCTATCCGGCGGACGCCAAGGTGGAACAGGTTCCCAAGTCGTGAGGGCAGAAAAAAGTATAGGTGCTTGCTACGGTCCTTCGCCGCATCACTGGTCGGGACAATGAAATGTTGAACGATTTAATCAGAATTCTTTCATTTCAAGCGCTAATCGTTAATGAGATTCATACCGTGACACCCTCCACACTACGGGAAGTATGTTAAGGTCGGTACAATAATTGTGGATGTATTCTCCAAAGACCAGCTTGTAAATCTTTTATTAATTGTGGAAGATGTGTGCTAAGTTCAAAATATTCAGCCCACAGTTGTAACCTTTGCAACTTTCTAATCGTTTCTTTGGCATTTTTGTCTGACGGTGTAGTTATTACACATTGTGGGCGAAATTGTTTATGATAGAATGTCTGTTCAACACCATCTTTTCCGGTAGACTTGTATAAACGGTTTAGGTCGTCCTTGAATTTGTACTGGAACATGGCTTGTGGACGATTATATGTTTTTACAAGTAGTTTACCCTTACTTCCTTGATAACAACGTATTAGTTCAAAGTCACAACTAAATGGTGAATAATCATGGATTTCACATTTGGCATCTGTTGTAAGATATCTGCACCATCCGGTTTTGTTGTCTAACTGCTCGTCAGTGTAATATAAATAATCCTTTTCGTTGAATTTAACATAACGTTCTTCATATCGTGGACGTGTCGATTTCGGTAGATGTTCTAATTCAAATGGTAGCCAATCCAAGCTGAAACATTTTCCTTTAGAGTCTCCTCTACAACACGCGCCGCAATACTTACAATCACTCCCTCTTACGATGTTGCTGTCAATTGCCAGTACAGTTGGTTGTATTATCTGTCCAGCAAACGAGTATGGAGATTTTGTAATAACTGCAAAATAATGTGCAAGAACTTTTTGATGTAATGTATGTGGATAGCGACTCATTTGGACCCTCGTATTGGTTAAGCGGCGGCCTGTGGCATAGCACCTAAAGGTGCTGGCATTGTCACTTTGTACGTTTAAACTCTGGTATTTCCGATATCTCTTTCTTGTTCTCCTTCTTTGCCTTGCGTCGAGCTTGCATCCTCTCAGTTACGATATCCTCAGTGTACTGGAGCAATTCCTGCGCTTCCTCAGACTCACAAGCAGTCTCTTCATATTGAGCTGCGTTCTCGGCAATGTTTGAGGCAGCGAAGAGTTTGGTGGTAACGACATTTACGAGCATACGCCACTGATCGTCATGGACTAATCCATAGCGGACTCTTTTTTCCCACCATATAGGGTTTTTAATCAATTCTGGGGTCGGTTCTTCGTTTTGATAGCTCACTTCCTTAATTCCGGCAAGATAATGTGCCAGCTTGTGCTCACCCTTAACTACTTCAGTATCTGGTCGCCTTGTAAAGATGCTATGACCAATATGTAGTGCTAAGTCGCGGATGTACTCGACAACGATATGCCTGTGAAACATTATTTCTTTTTTTTCTTCATCACTCATCTGGGCAAGCGCCTTGTCGTCGATTCGTAACCAGTATTCGTCACGCTTCGCAATGTTTCCGATGTCAACCTCATCAACGTATTTGAAGTCCCATTTTGAAAGTAGAGGAACATCCCAAAGCCGCTCTGTTTTAAGCTTCCTGCCACAAGGAACCAGTATTTTGTTGAGTTCTGCAAAAAGTCCTAAACGAGTCGTGTCCACGCTATACCATGGTAGGCGGAGCATTCCCCACCAAGTTGAAACCCCGAACCCATGGAGTTTGCATTTGGGTGTACCAACCAACCGTTGCTTACTGTTGTTCCACGCACAGTTGCTGAGAACAATAGGAGCACAGTTTTCAAACCATTCAGCCATTGCTGTACTGCCTGACTTTCCTGGTGATAAGCCAATGTATTCGAGTTTAAGTTCATCCACCATTCGTTTCAGCACAGAGAAATCTTCGTACTGGTGAAATACGTGAATAATTCTATTCTGTGGTACTCCGACTTCGGCTAGCGCTTTAACCAGCTTGTCGTAGTTTTCAAATCCCTTTTCCGCTGTATATTTACCATGCTCAGTCTTCTCTTCTTTGGTTTTTCCTTGCGGAATTACGTCAAGGTTAACGTAATACGTTATTTCCTTTTTCTGTGAAGCATGGAACCGACAGTACGTTATGTAATCCTCAAGTGCCACACGAGCCTTGCCGGTGCTGACTGAGTACGCTCCACTGTCAAGCATTATGGTAGTGTATGGATTGTCATACATTGCTTCATAGGTGTAAGCAGCCATCTTGTTGTACGCAAATAACCTATGGTCTATTACTCCCAAAAGTCTATTGTCCATTTGCTCTGCTGATTCCTCGTAACCTGCGAAATAAATATTCACGCTTTCCTCCATATGTACCGATATGAGTGATTGTTGGTGCGTAGTAGTTATCGGTTAAGATTAACAGTTACTTTAGGAGAAAATGATGAGTGAAAAAGTGGTGGAATCAAAGGTACTTAATGCTTTTGGAGTAGACAAGGGCGAGACTGACCCCGACGCGGACAAGCTGGCTGCGGAAACCATGGCCCTTTTCTACGATGAGTATGCGAAGGTAGATGAGCAGTTAGCTATGGCAAAACTTGCCATCGGCAAGCACATGTTGAAGGAATTTTTCGACAACGAGCCCAAGCGTGTCGAAGAAGGCAAATTTTCCCCGTACAAAGACAAAAGCTGGCAGAAGGTAAGGATTCATGCTGACTGGCCGTGGAAGTCGGAAACTGCTATGCGCAACTTGCTTCGCCTCGCTGTTCAAGACCGTTATCTCAGTGAGCAAGAATACGTTGTGGACTATACCAAAGTCAACGCCACTCACCTCACCCTGCTGCTCCGGGTCCCCGAAAAAAAACTGGACGAGAAAATCAAATTGCTTGATAAGATAAAATCATACGACAAAGGTGTCTACCCTACCGCGCAACTCAACCAAGACATCAAAGCGTTGCTCCCTAAACCGGCTAAATGGACTCGTCCTTCTGAGTTGCTCAAGGACATCTCAACGATAAAGAACATTTTCGAGCAGAAGTTCACTGAGACATTTCTGAAAACAGTCAACCAGGATGTTGACGAGCTGAGCCCGAAGCAGAAAAACACGCTCACAACTGAAATCGATGACGCTATAGAACAGTTCAAGAAGGCCATTGCTGACTTGAACACGGCCAAAAAAGCACTACGATATAAGAAGCCGAAACCCAAGCACGAAGACAAGCCCCAACCGGGAATGGCTGCGTAGAACCCCGCACTCAAGTGCGAGGTTAGCTAAGTGCCTGGAATTGCAACAAATGCATAATCACTTCGAAGCCCTCGGCAAATGCAAGTCGAGGGCTTTCCTTTTGGTCCCAACCACCGGTCATCTAATCACCATTCCCTGCCTCCTCCATATGGAAATCAAGGCCACCCCTGCCCCGGTCCATTGGAACTGCCAACCAAACGCTGCCACCTCTCAGCCACTTTCTGGACTCAACCCCTATATAAACCACGGTTTTTTGAGAACAACCATTTTAAGGCAGGATGTTCGTCTTGGACTGACTGCCGGTGATCGCGTTTAAGGTCTTGCCTCAATTTTGAGAGATAAAAATGGTCCGTCAGATGCTACCGGATTATATTTCAGTCCGGCCTTATATCCATTCTTTTCCCAAACCCATTCACTCGATCCGTTGCCGCCAGAGGGTTTGCCCCATGCTTCGATAAGTGACTTTTTTAATCGCTCAATAAATTCTTTTGATGGTTCCGGAGAGCTGATCAAAGTCACATCCGTGACAACTCCAGGCCTCGATGGTGAATCAAACAGCAGAATGGATGGTGCCGTAGCCGTTGCTGGCCGTTCAAGTGAAGTAAAAGTCTTGCCAGCAAACTTGTCTTCTTTCTTATCAAATCTCTCTTCTCCTAAAATGTCTTCGAGGCTTCGTCCAAGATATTTTGGCGCCTCTCCCCACTTGGCAAAATTGTGATTCGCATAATCAGTCGGTTTGATCCTAAAATACTTCTCGTAAGCGTCAATACGGCTTTGTTTTAACAGGGGTATTTCACAATTCGATTCTTCCTGTTTCTTTTGTCCAAGCATTTGAAAGTCGGCTGCCTCTTGTGCCGACAGACGTTCAAGGTTCCAGTTTACGGCATTTAATTTCTGCCCATAATTTTCCCATCGTAAACGTTCCTGGTCGGACATGCGCGAGCACTTCGCCTCAAGCCATTCGTGACGATAAGGAAGGTCGCCCCAAAAGTAGGTTTTCACCGTCTTTTCATCCAGCACTAGAGCTCGGTCCGATGGAATGCCCAATATCTCCTCCTGGATATGCTTCGGTACACCCATTTCCTGCATGTAGTCACGGGCTCGCTTTTGTAGGGATTCGAACTCCTTTTTCGCCTGATCCTGAGAAAGTTTGCTGAATTGTGCTTTATCCAAATAGGGTCTATGGACAGCCACGAAAGTACCGCCCCTGTGAACAGCCCCAATGTGAATAAAAAACCCCGCACTGGCACAAGTGCAGTTCTTTGGTTCCTTTGGCTTTCCAAGTACATCATCATCCTCGCAAAAGGCTTTTCCCGAAGGGTCTCGCATCGGAACCATTGAAGACAGCTCCAACGCCCTCATCGCCCTTCCGATCTTCATTGCTTCATTGAAATCTCCGCCAGGGGAAAAGATGGACACGCAACAAATCAGCCCTTGATTGTCTCGAACTATCTTAATGAATTTGTCAAAATCACCTTGTTCGATTTCACCTTCTATGATTATGGCTCGGTATGACCCTGTATTATGTATTAAGGCCCGCACGTCTGCTGCGGTTACATTGCCCGGCAAACACAAAAGCACTATTAAGGTCAAACAACTCGCAAAGCCGCAGAGTTGTCTGGTTCCTGCGATTGCACACCTCACCACCAAGAATAACAAAGGAGCAATGACAACAAGTTTTTTCATTAGAACACCTCTGGAAAGGCTGAGATTGTTGGATAAATGCAGCATCATCCAAAGCATGCTAACGCATAATTCGGGTTAGAATTCATTTGAAAACAGCCGGCAACAACCTTGCAAGCCCCTCCAAAGGGAATTCGAGCGACGGATCGTAAACGTCAAAACAGCGTGGTACCATAAAGAGCAAACTGATCCGTTTGCCTGTCCAAAGGGTCTGGATAGCTTGCGGCGACAGACTTAGGGAGGTGGTGAATAGCTTGCCGGTCTGTTTCCAGTAAATGCTCTTAAAGGATGCAACATCACTGCCGTCTATCGATATCCATCCATCATGATTATTGAGTGCATCCAAGACTTCCTTGCTGCTAACTTTTTTCATACCGGGTTCAAAAATTACTACAAGGACCGCGCGGCTTTTTTGCTTCGTCAGTAAGAGTCCTACTCTACTATGAAACACCAGTTTTTCCTGGGAGATTTGTGCGAAGATATCCCCATTGGCAGTGGTTTCGAGCTTCCATTCACCGGGGATCATCCAACAATTGTCAATTCTTGACGTTTTTATTTCTTGTGGAGAGAGCCAATGTAGCTGGTCTGGCGGGAAAAGTGATGCTATGTCTAGCAGTTCCCTCTTTACTCCCATTTTCTCAAGGTAGGCTGCCAGTGCAACAACGGTAAGTTGGGTATCACTGTCACCAATTGGACCTTGAGCACCTGAAAACTGGTGAACACCCAGTCTGGATTTTTCAGACACATACCT
This sequence comes from Syntrophobacteraceae bacterium, assembly GCA_049520315.1. Lineage (GTDB taxonomy): Bacteria > Desulfobacterota > Syntrophobacteria > Syntrophobacterales > Syntrophobacteraceae > SbD1. Next base: position 13,549 of record JBEKPW010000096.1, on the reverse strand, counting down.
ATTTACACCTCCCGCAAGTGCGAAAATGCAAGCTGAGGCACAAACTACATCTTTTTGAAACACTTCCTCCCCTGAAATCCCGCCATCTTTCTTTTCAGATACTCGTGAGTATTCCGTCCCAAGACATGTATCAAATTCGCGTTCTCGAATGATTTCCCCGAACTTAATGGCACCACGGAGATCTCCACCGGGGCTGTCGAAGCATACCGTAGGTTTTGGCGGGAGATAGTATGGTGATTTATTCTTTCCGGCAATGAACTTCAAAAATTTATCAGCGGTATCAGGTTCAATAGTACCCTCCGCCAATACTTCAGGCTCGCAGGCGGAACTGTTCCCGCTACACGGCCAGAAGACAGAAAGACGCATTGGACCCGTGTACCTGGAAAATACTGTGCATGGAAAACTGAGGAACAGCAAAACGGTCAGTGCAGAGATTCTGGCAAGTCCATTTCTTGCAATCATGGTTGATCCTGAACGAGGTTAACTTATTTCACGTATCCCTAATAAAATCATTTAGCTGAACTTGCTCCATGGATAGCACCTCTTGTCCTATCCGGACAAATCATATCAGAGTTTGACCTCCATCCAGTCCCATGGTGCGAATGATGTAGTCAACTGTGAACTACTCTCCGTGTGGTGTCAAGAGGGTTATACCGGCTTACCCATCCTCACCTGTGACAAAATTGTGATTTTTGACAAAGAAGCGGCGCCTGTGATATGAAGGGTTTGATAATGTCATAAATCATGGACAAACTTGATGTGCGGTCCAGATGGTAAAGCTTCCAGACCGTGGGTATGTCGCCGTCGCAAATTAAAACAAAACAAGGGTGTGCGATGAATGAAGCCGAGCACAAAAAGAAGCTTTCGGAAGCCGGGAAACGGGTGCAGAACTCGAAAACTCTGCGGGAACTTTGTACCAATTTGAATGCGTATGAAGTGGCTCATTTTAAGGCACGGGAAGATTATCCGGGTCTTGCAACTTTCCAGACGGGTGAGTTCGATCTAGAAAAACTTCCGTCGTTTGGGGGGGCGGTTCCTCCTGACAACAAGGACGCATTTTCATGGGATGGAAGTCAAGTTCTCGTGCTATCTTCAACGGGGGGCATATATACCCTTGAGGATCGGTGAGGATCACAACAGGCTATTCGTTTATTGCTCCGGTTGACGGCTTGCCTAGTCTATAGAGTAATTACCACCGGCTTTTTTCCACGAGCTTGCACAAGGGAGGTTCTCATTGACTTGGATTTATTACGACGAAAGCGGCGAAAACGATGCGGCAGGCAACCTGCTAAGCATGACTATGGGCGGCTGTATGTCTTCCCTCGATAAATGGAAAGAGTTTGAAATTGCTTGGAAAACAATTCTCGCCAATGAAGGGCTGGACTTTTTCCATATGACTGATTTTGAGGCATACCGGCCCCCATTTAACTTTCAGCTTGCTGGCGGCAGTCGGGACAAGAAAAAACATGAGAGGATTTTAAACAGCCTTTTAGACCTTATGGTCAAATATATCGAAGGTTTTTACGGGTTTGCCTCAAAATATATGACGTCAGACAAAAGTCGAGCACATAGGCTTTATTTGGAGGACTGCATTATTAGTGTCGTTAGCCATGCGGTTCATGAAGGATGGGAGTCTTATCGAGAGCCCCTTAATTTGGTATTTGCCAAGCAGCCCCATTTCTCACAATCTGGAATTGAGAAGTATGTCGATCTTTATGACTATGGAGAGGGCAAAGACCGAATAAAAAAGCCTGTCTCTTTCTGTGATGTGAAAAATGTATGCGCTCTCCAAGCGGCAGATATTATAGCATTTGAGATGCGATGTATTCAGCGTAATAGAGTTGAGCGTTATCCGTTCAAAAAACTGCGGCATGGGGCTATCGCTAACAATATTCGGATGATGACCAGTTGCATCAACGGCGAAGTAATTTCTTAGTTTGGTTCGGGTAGATACGCCGCCCATTTCCTGCGCCACTCACTAAGCATCCCCGCCTGTTCGTGTTCCCTCTCTTCTCTCGAAGTCCGCTGAAGGTCCTCTTCGACCTTGAAGGCGGAAACGAGGCGCATGGTGTCATGCTATCTGCGTTTGGGGTGGGGACGTGAAAATAAGAGAAGGTGAATAACAGGTGAAAGGTCGCTTTTTACTTAAGTTATCAAGCAGATAGAAGCCACATAAATACCTTGTGTAATGTCGAACACGAGCGAGAATTTGTTCAGGTCGTTCCTGGATTCCTTTTCAAGGAAGTCCCCGGTTGGATGGAGCAGCCGGATTCGGGCCTGTCCGATTTGCACATCCTTAAACAGATCGGGAAATGTGCGAATTTTTATATTGCGCTTCAACGCAATTTCGCCGAGATGAGAATGAACAGTCCTGCCCTCCTCCTGGTGCGAATTAATTCCCCTGCCCTTCTGGTCATCCAGGGTGATTCCGCTCGTCCAAAAGGACCCCACGTCGAAATTGCGAAGGATGAAGCGAAGCCCAAGCCCGTGGTCGGGGTGATCGTGCGAGAGCGCAACGTAGTCCAGTCTGCGGATTCCCTCATGCCACAGAAACGGCGCCAGCACCTGGCGTCCGATATCGTATGATTCATCGGGAATCCCTCCGCCGTCAACGACCATCGTCTCACCTGTGGGAAATCTGACCAGGTTGGATGTCCCCTGCCCCACGTCGATAATGTCCACCCTCAATGCCCCTGTATCGCCGGACCCCGTTAGGTTGCCCAGCGCCAGGCCGCCGCAGATAAGCGCACCCATTGCGACCAGACCGGCAACTTTGAGTTTTCGCGCAAAAGGGGCAAGGAAAAGGCCCAGGCACGCGTAAACCACAAAGAGCCAGACGGGCGAAATGCTGCCGGTCCAGAAATAGCTCCACGAAAAGCCGGCAAACCATTCTATCACCCTCAGACAGCCCCAAAGAAGGTAGTTAACGATAAAGATAACCGGATAGGCCAAGGTTTGGCTGAACGCGAACAGGAGCACGCTCAAAAGCCCCAGGGGCAGAACCACAAACCCTATATAAGGTACCAGAAATATATTGGCGACGACCCCTATCAGGGCAAAGCCATCGAAATAGAAAATTATCAGCGGGATCAGCACGATATTGATTGCTATCGAAACCCAGAAAGCGTCTTCGAACTGGGCTATTATCCTGCCCGGGACGCCGTCGGGCTTGAGGGCTGGAAATATCCTGTGAAGCCTCATTCCACTAAATCGCGGATAGATCACGATGATTGCAAAAACACATGCAAACGTCAGTTGGAAGGGGATCTGCCAGAGGTTTTTGGGGTCCAGGGCCAGTATGCACAGGGCGGCAAAGGCCAGGACCGTTAAAGAGTCGGCCTTACGGTACCGGAAGCCGGCCAGGAGAAACACGGCCAGGGTCAGAACGGACCTCCAGATCGTGGGGGCCCCGAATCCGGCAAGGAACGCGTAGAGGACAGCGCAGGCAAGAGCGGGCCAAATGGCTATCTGCTTATCACTTATTCTGCTAAGAATTGAGGGGCACAAAAAACGAACTGAGAAGCGAACGAGCCAGAACATGAACATGCTGACCATTCCGATGTGCAGGCCCGAAACCGAAAGCAAGTGGTTCAGGCCCGTTTGGTGGATATGGTCCTGCCAGTTCCTGTCCAGCAACATTTTGTACCCGAGTATCATCGCCGCATAAAAGGCCGCCGGCTCCGGATCCATCGATCTTTGGGCCCACAGAAGCGTCTTTTGCCGGAAGAGCTCGATTCGGCCTCTTATCGAACGGAGGACGGAAAACGGGTAACGGAGGACGGAAACCCGTCCGACATCCCCTGGATCACCAAATGAGGTCCCGGATGCGGGCTCGAGCTTAATCAAGAAACGTTCGTCCTTCAAAAAGCAGTGGGCATAGAGACCTTTTTCGGCCTGATAATGCACGTAATCGAAGCCGCCGGGATTTCTGAAACTGCGGAAGCGCTTGAGAGCGGCCCTGAAGAGCACGCGGTCGCCGGGGAGAAAAAAGGCGGTGGGACCGCCCGCCCGGTTCGCCGCTACCTCCGGCGGCGGGGCGGTGGGACCGCCGGCCGGGTTCACCCCTGCCTTTGGCGGCGGGGCGGTGGGACCGCCGGCCTCGTACGCCGCTGCCTTTGACGGCGGGGCGATGAGACCGCCCGCCCGGTTCGCCGCTGCCTCCGGCGGCGGCAAGAAGGAGGCGCCGGGATTTGTGGGGTCCTTTATCGAAAGGCTGAGCAGTACTCCCCCGTCCAGGGGAGTTTGCCCGTCGCCGGTTATTGCGCAGAGGAGGCGGAGCGGGATTCGAATGTTGTCCGGATAATATTCAGGCGAAGTCGAGGCTTCTACAACTTTTTTCGATCCTGTTTGCTGCCTGACATATTCAGGCGAGCCGGTCACTTCTGCGATAAATGTCGCCGGCTTACCTTTAAGATATGGTTCGAGGGAATGAGGAAATTGAGGGGCCGTCGCTTTTGAGGCCCACATTCCGAAGATGAAGAACAGAAGGGCGGGAATGGCGAAAGTACGGACGACGGAGGACGAAGGACTGAGAAAATCAGGCTGAAGCGAAAGGAAGACTGAAGGTTTTAAAGCCTTCAGCCTAATCATGGGCTGAAGACGGAACCACTTCGCGAAAAGATTGCGCGGCCACAAGGATATAACCATGGCCGCGATGAGGATCACAGCTGCAAAAACAAAGTAGTGCGTTGGGACCGGCAGGCTCTCACCAAACAGGCGATCTGCCAGAATCCCCAGCATGAAGAAAAGCGTGAGCCAGAAAAGCGGGCGCGAGGGCATTGGACAAGAGCGGGTTAGTAGGTGAATGGGTGAATTGGTGAATAGGTCAAAGACGACAAAATTTTTATCCCAGGGGCGCAGAGAGCGCGGGGAGACACGTGACGTGGTGACAGATATGGTTTTTTCCGATTCACCCATTGACCCACCTAAGTGAGCAGGAAAAGCGCTTTTTCAGTCCACCGTTCACCGTTCACTGTTCACCGGGTTTATCCGGCAGCCCAACGGTCGCAAAGCCGGGAAAGCCTGAAGCCGGGTCCACTTCGACTTCCACGATGATCGCGTCAGTGCCGGAAAAAGAGCAGGCGTAGGTTTTGGCGATCATTGACAGGCGACCCTTTAGGGTGAGAGCATCAAAAGATTGCGGGTGACATTATTGACACGGATTCAGAGGAATGGCAACGGAGAGTTTCTCGTGCGCCTAAAGCGTATAACAGGATCATCCGCGTAAAGGAGATAACCGAAACCCATGACCTCGGACCCCGTTTCATTGAAAATACAATCCAAATTCAATGAACAGAAGCGAACAAATCTCTCACCCTCCCATCCGTGCAATCCCTTTTATGCCGAGTTGCGTTCAAGATTGAACTAACTAAAAGAGCGGGGGACTTTCCCCCTCGCCCCCCCGTGATTTCTGCAATGGCTACGTTAGGGGCAACTCGCACTTTCTTTGTCATTCATTGGCACCACCTTGAACGCAAATTGGTATTAATCGGACAGTATTTTAGAACGAAGGACGGGGCGCTGCAAAACGGCAATCAGAAGCGGCAATAGAAACGGCAATAGAAACGGCAAAATAAAAAAACGTTAACGGGTGAATCTACGGGACAGGCTCTAAATACTCTCTCGAAGATGAGGGAGCGCCATTCCACTGGTGCTTTCCATCATGATTCAAAGATCTTCGAGCAGACAAACAGATTTCGGATGACTCATTTTCTCCGCGAACTTCACGTCCGCCGTCACCAGGATGCTCATGGTCTCTTCGGCCAGGGCCAGGTAACAGGCATCATAAAATGTCACCCCATTTTGCGACATCCAATCAAAGCAAAGCCGGTGCATTTTTTCGGTCAGAGGGATGCTGGATAACTTCAGACTGACGAGCAAATTCATCTTCGCGGACGCCTCACCAGGGAATAGCCTGCCCAGAAAGTTGCCTACCTCGTATTCCCAAAGACTTGGCGCAAGCAACTCAGAGCGGCCTTCCACCCACGTATTGAGGAGGGCCAACGCTTTGTCCTGATCGGATTCTCGCTCATCCCCAAGAACCCACTTTAGAATCACGGATGCGTCAACCACGTATCGTTGCATTCAATGCGTGTTCCTGTCTTGAGACAATTCCTTGACAATTTCCTGCGATGACAGCTTTTGCATGGCCGAGCGCGTCTCGATCAGCTTCTCCACCGCCTTCCTCCTGCGAATGGATTCAAGCTCCTTGCGCAAAGCCTCGTTTACGACCTGGCTTCTCCTGCCGGGAGGCACGAGTTGCTCCAGATCCCTGCAGATCAGCTCTTCGATGAGGAAATTCAGTTTTCTGGTTGGTCTTTTCATATGTTGCTCCATTTTGTTATTCCACAATATTACACCCTGATTATACCTATCAGGATCGCATTAATCAAGGAAATCCCCAGCATAAAGAAAACGGTGAGCCAGAAAAGGGGGCACGAAGGCACTGAGTTTACCAAATGTAAGAATAAGAAAGGATCAAATTATGTTTTATCCACATTTCTTTCACAACGACTTTTTCTATTTATAGCCCAGATGCGATTACGGCTGCCTTATCCAATAAAGTGCAGAGCGCAAGTTACCGATAGTTAATACGGCAACTGTTAAGCAGTTCACCCTGATTTGAGCCTCATCAACATCACAAGTCCGAAATTCAGGGACGAACTGACCGAAGAAGCCCGGAAAGCCGTCTTGATTCAGGGAGGATTAAGCCATGCCGTTCGTCGACGTGAAAATCTCAGATAATATTGGGTTTCTATGTCTCAATAACCCAGGAAAGAGAAACGCCTTGAGCCATGAACTGGTGGACGAAATCATCCAAACTCTCAATGATTTCAAAGACCGCAAAATAGCGACTGTGATCTTGATGGCCTCTAACGGGTGCCCGGTCTGGTCCGCGGGACACGATGTCAAGGAATTGCCCGAGACCCACCGCGACCCGCTCGGATACCAAGACTCTCTGGAAAAGCTGCTGCGGGGTGTCCAGAAATATCCCGGACCGGTCATTGCGATGGTTCACGGAAGCGTTTGGGGAGGTGCCTGCGACCTCGTCATGACGTGCGATATTGTCATCGGGGATGAAACCTCATCTTTTGCGATCACTCCGGCGAAGCTTGGGCTGCCCTACAATGCTACCGGCATTCTGCATTTCATTAACAGGCTGGGTTTAAATATCGCAAAGGAGATGTTCTTTTCGGCTGACCCAATCATGGCGGACAGGGCCGAGCGTGTCGGCATACTCAATCATCTCGTACCATCGGATAAGCTCCTGGAGTTTACGACAAATCTGGCAAAACGGATGGCGACCCGCTCTTCGCTTGCTATTTCAGTTATTAAGGAACAATTCAACCTCCTTGCCGGCGCCCATCCCATGGCCCCCGATGTTTTCGAACGCATCCAGGGTCTTAGAAGACAGGTATACGACAGCCACGACTATGCGGAAGGCGTTCGGTCCTTTCTGGAAAAGCGGGAACCGACCTTTATAGGAGAGTGAGTCCTATAAAAACAAATCTTTCATCTTCTACCTTTTTGTCAGGGGATGACGGGATCAATCGTAAAGAAAAAAAGGCGAGTTCACTTGGGTGATACTCTCTGGGCCGCTCGGACTCCAGGGGGGCTATTTGCACGAAGCACAAGTCATCCTGACGTTTTTTTTCAAAGAAACATTTTGGCGGGAGAAAGCCAGTTCCAAAGAAAATGGAAGCTCCTTTTTTGCAAGGATTCAAACATATTCAAATTATGGGCCTGGTCCGAGCATATGGGCTGTTTTAGAGTTGAGAGCGCGGCGCTCTTGAGGCAATTCCTGCCTTAGAATGGGAAGAATGGCCCCAAAAATGAAATGCTGATCCTGTAATTTCAACTACTTACCATTATGAGCATTGCAACTATCACAGCAGTATCGAGCAATTGTCTTGGTTCGACCCCGTGGGGTGTAGGGCCAGGCACCTTGAGAAGTGTCGAATAGAATTGCCGAAACATTTGGACCGCTTTCATCAAAATTATCAAAAAGATAGGGGCCAATGAAATGACTTGAGGAGTGAGTGGATTCCTCAAGTTACCACTCTAAAGAGAGATATGCTGACACGATCCTTTAGCCATCTAATCCACGTTGTCCAACACTTGTCTGACTTTTCCCGCAAAATCATCGCTGAGGAAAGGTTTCTGAATGAAACCTACCCCTTCGTCCAGAATGCCGCGATGTGCTATCACATCGGCGGTAAAGCCTGACATATACAGACACTTGAGCTTCGGGCGGCAGGCTCTAAGCTGTTTCGCCAGTTCTCGGCCGTTCATCTCCGGCATCACTACGTCCGTTATAAGCAGGTGAATATCTCCTGGATGATCCTGGGCAAGATGAATGGCCTGTACCGGAGTCTGCGCCGCAATCACAGTGTAGCCCAAGTCTTCGAGAATCACCTTACCGAGGTTCAGCATCGCTCCGTCGTCCTCGGCCAGCAGGACGGTTTCCGTTCCTGTCGGGCGCTCGCGGGCTATCTCCTCAGAGGCGACCTGTGCTGTTTTGGCCTCGAACCGAGGAAGGTAGATTTTAAAAGTGGTTCCTTTTCCCAGTTCGCTGGCAACATAAATAAAGCCGTCGTTTTGCTTAACGATGCCGTAGACGGTGGACAATCCCAGCCCGGTTCCCTTGCCCACTTCCTTGGTGGTAAAAAAAGGCTCGAAGATATTCTCGCGCACTTCCTGGCTGATACCCGCTCCGGTATCGGTCACAGTCAGCAGGACGTATTCTCCTGGAATGAATTCGGGGGTCTCGACCCTATAGGAATCATCTATCACAACGTTCTCGGTTAATATGGTGATGGCGCCAACTCCGGAAATGGCATCGCGGGAATTGACCACAAGATTGGCCAGAATCTGGTCCACCTGCGAGGGATCGATTTTGACTTTCCAGAGATCGAATCCCGGTTGCCAGGACAGGTCGATATCCTCGCCGATGAGCCGCCTCAACATCTTGAGCATGCCCGAGATCGTGTCGTTCAAATCCAGTATCTTCGGGACGGCGGCCTGTTTGCGGGCAAAGGCCAGCAGTTGCCGGGTAAGGTCCGCCGAACGCAGGCCCGCATTGAGGATCTCCTGGAGGTTGTGCTGGAGTTTGTTATTGGAGACGTCCTGTTGCAGAGCCATTTCCGCCCGGCCGATGATCACGCCAAGCATGTTGTTGAAATCGTGCGCCACGCCGCCGGCCAGCCGTCCCACCGATTCCATCTTCTGAGCTTGAAACAACTGAGCCTCCAGTTTCTCTTTTTCCTCCTTCGCTCTCTGGCGCTCGGAGATATCTTGTATGACGCCGAACACCACCCCCTTCTCGTGAGAATATTCCGCTATAGAATGGATATCGAGGATCTTCCCGTCGCTCGGCCTGCGGATCTTAAATTCCACATTATACGGTTTGCCCTCCTCAATGAGTTCATTAAGGGCCTTGTCGAGCATGCCGCGATACTCTGCAAGGGGGAGCCTCCGTACTTCGGCTATGGACCACTCGCTGCCTTCCAACCCGTAAATGATCTTAGCACCCTCGGAGGCCTTCACTTTATCGCATCCCCGGATAAACTCCCAGTTGCCGAAGCAGGCCACCACCTCCGCCCTCCGAAGACGCCTCTCGCTGAGCCGCAGAGCCTCCTCGGCCCTCTTGCGCTCGGTGACGTCACGGGTAATTACGATCATTCTCATTGGACTGCCGTCTTGAGAATGAATGACAGCGGCGTTGATCTCTCCGATAAAGCGGGTCCCATCCTTCTTCACTAGTGTGTATTCAGTAGCGTTGAGTGTTCCTTCCGTCATAAGATGCATTATATTCGTAGATACCTTTTCATGCTCTTCCGGGGCAACCCAACACAATAGACTCCGTCCACGGATCTCGTCATCAGGCGAATCCCCAAACATCTGCGTGGCCTTAGGTGAAGTGAAGGTGAGCAAGCCATTCAGGTCCGCCACCGAGATGGCGTCGGGGGATAAGTTCACAAGTGTTCGATACAACGCCTCGCTCTCCCGTAGTGCTTCTTCCGCTCCCTTGCGTTCCGTGATATCGCGAGCATAACCACTGGTGCCAAGAATCTGGCCGTCCTTGTCAAGTACGGGTGTCTTAAATGTCTCGAACCATTTCACCTCCCCCCTGTCATTGATGACCTCTTCGACAGCAATGGGAGCACCTGTCGTCAGGACCGCCTTATCGTCGTTCCTGTATTTTTCCGCCAGTTCTCTTGGCCAGATGTCTAGATCGGTTTTTCCCAAAACGTCTTCCGGCCTCACCATGCTGCAAGTCCGAGCAAAGGTCTCGTTTACGGCGAGAAATCGGCCCTCTTTATCTTTGAGCCAGACCAAGCCGGGCTGATTTTCTAAAATGGCTGTCAGGTAAGACTCTCGCAGGCTTAATGCTTCCTCCGCCTGCTTGCGCTCAGTGATGTCCCAGAAGGTTCCGAAAACACCGACGATCTTGCCACTTACGTCTCTGACCGGAGTTTTGACTGTCTGCACCCACACTTCTTTGCCTTGCGATACGTAGTGCTCCTCCAGTTCCTCAGTCACTCCCGTCTTCGTGACGCGCTTGTCGTCCGCCCGGTATTTGTCGGCAAGCTCCCTGGGGAAGAAATCGTAGTCCGTTTTGCCAAAAACGTCTGCGGATTGAATGCCGAGATCCCGGGCGAAGTGCTCGTTGATGGATACATAGAAGGAGTCCGCATCCTTCATGAAGACCTTTTGCGGGATGTTCTCGACGAGCGTCCGGTACATGGCCTCGTTCTCCCGCAAAGACTCCTGCGCCTGTTTTTGCTCAGTGATGTCCTGCCCATAGATATTGAGATACCCAAAGTCGCTCACGGGTACCAGCTTCAGTGAGTAAACCAGCCCTTCGCATGTCAGTTCCATTTCTTTGGAGCAGCCGGAACTGAGTGTTTGGAGCGCATGTTGCCGCCAATCGCCTGTAATTGTTGCGCCCCGTTTCCAGCCTAAAGATTTCAAAACATTCGCACTACCCCTGTTGGCGTATAGCAGTTTGCCGTCACGAGATATTCTGAGAATCGGGCCTGGGTTTTCATTGGGGAAGCGAGCAATGCTTTCTATCTGTTCCCTCGCCCTCTTACGCTCGGTAACATCCGAAAAGAAGCCGACAGTAAGTTTACGCCCATGTATAGAGGTTAACTCAGCCGTAACATCGGCGAAGAAGACGGTCCCATCTTTTCGAAGACACGGTAGAGCAGAAGCCAGCTTCTTTTCCCCCCGCAACTGGGATTCAAGTTCAGAAAGAACCAGGTTCAGCGAATCTTTCGGATGAATATCCTCTATGCCCAAATCCAGTAACTCATTTTCAGTGTAGCCAAGCATATGACAGATGGATGGGTTGGCAAATACAAACCGTTTCGTCTCGATATCGGCCGCTAGAATGCCATGGCTACTGCCCACAAACAGAACCCTGTACATTTCTTCCGATTCTTTAAGAGCCTTCTCACTCCGTTCGTGCTCGATGATTTCTCGATTCAGTTGGTCATTAGAAGCCCTTACAGCGGCGAGTGTCTCCTTGATCTCGCTCAAATCTCTTGCTACGCAAACACTCCCGAGAGTTTCGTTTTGGCTGTCTTTGAGCACGCTAATGGAAATTTCAAATGGGGCAATGCTGCCATCCTTTCTCTCCATTCTCATTTCCCATTTCTTAACCGAGCCTTCCCCGCGCAGACGCACAAGCATTTTTTCGAGATCATCTTTATCCGCGTATAGAGCATAAGCAGACTGCCCCTTCATATCTTCAAAGGTATAGCCGTAGAGGTCCTCCGCCATTTTGTTCCACCTGATAAACCTTCCATGCTTATCCACAATGGCGATGGAATCGGGCGAATTCTCAAGGATATTTTCGAGGTAGGAGTTCGTTTGCCTGATCTGCTCTTCCATCAACTTGCGCCTCGTGATGTCCGAGTAAGTTCCCAGCACACCAATCACCTGGCCGTCCTGGTCACACATGGGCACCTTGCTGGTGATCAGCCAAGCCCGAGTACCATCGGGCTTGATTTGCGGCTCTTCATAGTTGATCTTGGGCCTGCCGCTCTCCATCACCTCACGATCGTCGGCATGATAGAGGTCGGCGATTGCTGCAGAGGCGGTCTCATAAGAGGTCTTGCCCACAATCTCACCCGGCTCCTCATAGCCGCAATCCAAAGCGAAAGGTTTGTTGCAGCCAACAAAGACCGAGTTTCGATCCTTCCAGAAAACCCGCTGCGGGATGTAGTCCAAGACTGTCCGGAGCATCTGACGCGAATTGAACAGCTCGTCCTGCGCCCGTTTGCGCTCGGTGATGTCAGTGATCGTAACGAGCACCTTGTTGGCATCCCTATCTTTAACCAGTGCAGTGCTTATGAGCACGTCAACAGCAACATCCGTCGAACCCTTACGCACTGCCAGGCGGCCTTCGGCATCACAGATGTCCTGACCGGTCTCGAAGGTGTACATAATTCCGGTTCGGACCGGACAGTTGGCGCATTCCTCGTTCCTTCCACACCCCAGACCGTCGAAAGAATTTAAGCAGCTGAATACTTCCCCGCAAAGAAGGCCCAAAATTCCACCGTGCGGCTTGCTTAAAAAAGCTACACATTTATCGTTGATGTTCGTTACACGGCAATCTTTGTCGACGAGCATCATGATATAGGGAGCGACTTCAAATACCCTGGCCAGTGTTTCCTGTTGAACGTTTGCCTCGTCCTGCGCCCATTTGCGCATCAGGGCTTCCTTTTCCAGCTCCTTAATCCTTTTTTCCAGTTCTTCGTAACTTGGTTTATGACTCATCGGGGATTTCCTCTCTTTGATCCGGAAAGCGAAAGCCTTCGGAAACGCCTTGGCTTGACCCGATTGCTAAAATGTCTGCCTGTTCCACAGGAAAAACAACGTTGAGGATTTTACTGAGCTGAGTTTGTGGGTGTCGTGCTTGAGCTGTTCATATATCTCGTACCCAATTTTATAGCATTATAAGGAAGACTGTGGAATGTTTATTTGAGTCGTGAAAGATCATCGCAAAGTAGGAAGCCCCGACAAAAGTCCCACTGCCATTATAGAGTTACCAGACGTACTCCATCACTACTAGTGGTACACTTCCTCTTTATAAGACCCCTCAGTTCGCTTGTTATAGTCGATGGGCTTCACCCCTGCCTCTTCTCTCCAAGTCCTCTGGAGGTCCTCTTCGACCTTGAAAGTGGCGACGAGGCGTATGGTGTCGGTAAGTTAGATTAGGCTTTCGACTATGTGAAATTAAACACAATCTTCAACAATCTCTCCTGCCAATAACCACATAAGACGGAGCCATCTCAATTCCGAATCACATGAGAAGTAAAATGCTTCTACCTGACCTCCAGTAAGAAATAGGCGAGCGCGTAGCCTAACGCTATCGCCAGTGCAAATGCGGCTCCTCCTTCAATGAAAGCAGCCAGGCTGCGATGATTCATCGATAATACTCTCGCTCCTATCGGCAGAATGGCCAGGAACATCAAAAATTCCCCGAAGGGAATGTACAGGGCACAGGAATCTCCAAGCATCACATTGGCTTTCTCATACC
>JBEKPW010000095.1:0-24887 GCA_049520315.1 Syntrophobacteraceae bacterium | reverse complement strand
GAGACCGCCACCTACAAAGTGGAGCCCTACGTCGTTGCGGCCGACGTCTATGCAGTACCACCACATACCGGCCGAGGCGGTTGGACATGGTACACGGGCTCGGCTGCCTGGATGTACCGGCTTATCGTGGAATCACTGCTGGGGCTAAGGCTTGAAGTGGATAAATTGCGTTTTGCTCCGTGCCTCCCTTCGGACTGGAAGGCGTTCACGATGCACTACCGATATCGGGAGACGGTCTACCACATTGCCGTTGTCCAACCGCAGGCCGGTAATAATGAAATGAGTGTGACAGTTGATGGTGTCGAGCAACACGACAAGGCTATTCCTCTTGTTGACGACCATCGGGAACACCTGGTGGAGGTGAGAATAAACGTTGCGGGCAGCACTTTGCGCGGCCTTTAGAGTGACCGTTCCAGTTCCGAGCGATCCCTTCTTTTATTTTTGGCGGAATCTTTCTCTGTCATTGTCATCTCCGAAGGGAGGCAGTCGCCTGGAGAAGAAGTTATTCCCCGGTGCAGCCTTCCGCCTTACCCTGCGCAATCTGCTTTCCATGGACGCCGGCCGCACGATCACAGGGCTTCGATTACCCGTTTGAGTTTTTCGCGAACAAGCCGGGCATTATCAAGAAGTTGCGGATTCTGAACGGCCATCATGGAAGCCACGGGGTCAATCGCGGCGACTTCGGTCTTCCCCGCGCCGACCTCCTGCACGACGACATTGCATGGCAGCATCGTCCCGATCTTGTCTTCCAGTTTCAGTGCGTCGAAGGCCAAAGCGGGGTTGCAAGCCCCCAAGATACGATAAGGCCGGAACTCCTGATTCAATTTAGCCCGCAGGGTCTCTTTGACATCGATTTCGGTAATGATGCCAAAACCCTCCTGCTTCAAAGATTCAATCGTGTGCTGCACCACTTCTTCAAAAGGCAACTGAAGAATCTTGCTAAAGTAATAGCTCATACCTTATTCCTTTTGATCGGCTAAACCAGCCTCGAAATATTCCCTCAGGCCGTAGTCGTTTAGTTTTTTTCGTAAAGTGGGCCTCGTTATGCCCAGAATCTTACATGTTTCACCGTAATTGCCCCCGGTATGCTTGAGAATTTTCAGTATATGCTCCTTTTCCACACAGTTGAGGCTCTTGAGTTCGTCACTCTCTTCGCAGGCCGAAGCGGTCGGATGGATGGCTTCGGACCGTTGGAACCAGCATTCGTCGATTTCGAGCACGTCGTTTCGGGAAAGGATCAAGGCCCTCCTGAGAACATTTTCAAGCTCTCTGACGTTTCCCGGCCAGTCGTAAGCCCTAAGGGTCCTGATGTATTCCATCGGAATTCGGGTTACGTTCCTGTTCAGTTCCCGGTTCATCCTCGATACAAAATGTTCGGCAAGCGGCACAATGTCTTCAGCACGTTCTCTCAGGGGCGGGATGTGGATCAGGAAGACTTTCAGCCTGAAATAGAGGTCTTCACGAAAAGCGCCTGCCTGCACCATGCTTTGGAGATTGCGATTAGTAGCAACAAGGAGGCGCGCCTTGAAGGGGATGTCCTTCAAGCCTCCAACACTCTGGAACTGTTTCTCCTGGAGCACACGCAGAAATTTAGCCTGAATTTCCAGAGGGAGTTCTCCGACTTCATCCAGGAAAACCGTACCGCTGCCGGCAATTTCAAGTTTCCCGGGCTTTCGTTGGACAGCGCCGGTAAAAGCCCCGCGTTCGTGCCCGAACAACTCGCTTTCGAGCAGGTTGCTTACAACCGCTGCGCAATTGATAGCCACAAACGGTTCGAGGGGGGCCCACTGCTGATGGATGGTTCGAGCAACCAACTCCTTTCCGGTGCCGGTATCGCCTTCTATCAGCACCGTTACGGGTGCGAGGGCAACCCGCGCTATATCTTTTATGACTTCCAGGGTGGCTTTACTTTTCCCGATAATCTGGTTTGGCTTGAAACTTTCAGAAATGACATGACTGAGGCGTTCGATTTTTTCCCGTTCTTTGCGCCTCATCAGGATCTTTTCAAGCAGGACGTCCAGCGCGTCCAGATCGAGGGGTTTATAGAGATAATCAGCAGCCCCGTGCTGAATGGCGGCAAGAGTCGCCTCCATGTCCTGAAAGGCGGTTATCATGATGACATCGCCCAAAAGATTTTCGTCCTTTGCCGTCGAAAGGGCTTGCGTTCCGTCCATTCCGGGCAACTGTACATCGAGCAGCACCAGGTCGGGATCATGTTTTCGCCAAAGACCAAGGCCCTCACGTGCGTCGAAGGCGGCCAGAACGAGGTAGCCCTTGCTTTGGAAATAAAGCTCGAGGGTTCGGACAAGCGAATGTTCATCGTCTATCAACAGTATTTTTTTCATTTAAACGCCCTGAAAGTGCAAGCTCACCACAGTACCGGTCCCTTCCTCACTCGAAATCGAAATGCCGAACCCATGCGCCTCCATTATTTTTTTAACGATAGACAGTCCCAGCCCCGTTCCTTTCTCTTTCGTTGTGAAAAAAGGCTGGAAAATGCGCTTCATATCCTGATGTGAAATCCCGGGGCCGTTGTCGGAAACCCCAATAAGAATTCCTTTATCCTCGTCGCCTCCGGCGGATTTAATACTTATTTCCACATTTCCAACCGGTCCGGCTGACTCGATCGCGTTTTTGATGACATTTACCAGTACCTGTCGAATCTGTTCCGGGTCTCCCATGACATTGGCAAGCGGGCCGTCCTTCCCGACCTCGATTGAACACCTTTCCGCACAGGATTGCAGTTGCTGCATGCTCTCGGCCAAGACCGTTTCGATCCGAAAGGAAGTTTTTTCGAGCGAGATCGGTTTGCTGTAGTCGAGGAGGCTTGAAAGCATCTTTTCGAGCTGCGCGATCTGGTCAAGGCCAATGGAATAATGTTCATGAAGAGGACCTTCATGGCCCATGGACCGCCCGATTATCTGGAAATTGAGTTTGACCGACGAAAGAGGGTTCCTCATTTCATGGACAACGCCGGCTACGAGTTCACCGATGGCCGCCATTTTCTCTGATTGAACGAGCTGGCTCTGGGTTTGCATCAGTTCATCATAGGCTTTTTGAAGTGAGATTTCCTTTTGTTTAAGCGAATCTATGAGCGCGGAGAGGTCCTCGGCCATCGAATTGAAACTCTGGGAAAGCGTGCCTATCTCATCGTGCCGGGAATAGGAAATGCGCTGGTCAAGGGAACCATTGGCCATCTTGCGCGAGGCTTTGGCCATGTCGCTGATGGGCCTCGAAATTTGCCTGCTCAGCAGAATAGACGCCAGAATGCATATCAAGCTCACCAGAGCGGCCGTTGTCAGAACAGCGGTTCTGATACCCCTGATAGGGGAAAGGATTTCATCTTTTTCCATCTCGACAAGCAGGGCCGAGTGATATCTCGGAAGCCACACGTAAGAGCCTACCACCTCACGCCCCATATAGTTGCGGTATATTGAAACGCCCCCTTTCCGATCGAGGGCCGAGACTATCCCGAGTGTCTCGAATCTCTGTTTCGCGGTTTCTTCGTGGCTAAGATACCTCGATTGCGTAACTATTTTTCCATCCCCGTTAACCAGATAGGCTTCACCAGTGCTTCCCAGGCCGGTCCTGTCGGCAAGAATCGGATCGAGGGTTCCCAATGCATCCATGATCGCCATAATGGCCGCCCTCATCGTACCGTCTTCGGAATAAATGGGCACCGTGAGATGGATGTACCATTCGCGATCCGAATGTTGGTGCAGGGGGCTCAAAACCGGGCGATCTGCGGTTTTAAGATTTTTCAGGTCCTCCAGGTACTTGTTTGTCACGATCATTTCGGAGTTCGCATCAGTGGAGGCTATGATTGCACCGGACGGGCTCATCACATGAATGCTCTGGTAAGCCGGGGACTTGCCGCGTGTGAGCGCAAGGGAGTCGTCGATCAAAGCTGTTTCTACTGCAGGCGCCCGCTTCGAACCGGAGGGGGCGCCGGTGCAGCACATATCGCGAATGGCCGACAGCCCGGAAAGGACCTTAATGTCATCCAGCCTTTCCGCGTACCACGTATCCAGCCTGTTTGCATCATCTTGCGCAACTGTCTGAATGTGCATGTAAGCCGAATCGATGAGCGTCTGTTCTGCGGCCCTGTACAAGCCTATCCCCATGATGGAAATCGGAATGACTGCGACTATGAAAAAAGCGGCAAAGAACCTTCGGGAGATTTTCTCTCTGAATCGAAACATTGTTTCGCTCGATATTGGTTTAGTGTAGGGCAATCAATACTTATAAGCTTTTTTAGATTTCAGGGCATCCGTTTTCTTATCTGCTCCCAATGCTGTTGAATAAAGGTGCTTTAGGGTTTTGTGGGGCGGTGGGCACGCCGGCCAGATTCGCCACTCAAACCTTCTGCGGCGAAATTGACTGAAAACCTACGTAGATCACCCGGGAAGGGCGTTTCCCAGTGCTGCTCAGGTTATGCGGACAAATTCAAAAAGGGATCCTGACAAGCACATGAAGCAGGTGGCAACAGAGGGGATATCCCTCGCCGAAACTCCGAAGTGATTCCGCTTAAACATTGGCCTGGATGTGTTCAAAGATTTTTCCGGCCGGGAAGAGGGTGCCCGGCGATAAAATCTTTAATTTGCGGAGAGTTATGACCCAAGGCGCTGCTGCATATTTAATGTGCGGGCAGCCGCCGGTTCAGGTTGTTCAGGGCATTATAAAAACGGGTGTGCCAACCGGGACCACGCTGAACAATTCGTCTACGGCACTGTTCTGCAACGCTATGCAGCCCAGGGTCCAGTCCTTTTGGCAGCCGCCTCCATGGATGAATATCTGCCCGCCCAGGGCCGTGTTGGAGGGCGGCAACCTCATTGAGTCATTTGCCTGTTTGATCATGCAGTAGTCATTATTGGAAATCATGCCGCATGAAAGGGCGTTTTCCGCATTTTGCGGATTGGGGTAGTTTATTCCAAGCGACTTGTAAAACTGGCTGGAAGAGTTCTTGGTGCAGACGAAGTATTCTCCCTCGGGGGTCCTGCCGTCGCCTCTAAAATATTTGTCCCCTTTCGGGTTGGGTCCAAGTGCGACGTGAAAGTCGCGAACGAGCGTGTTATCCTGGATCAGCCAGAGCCGGCGCTCCTCCTTTAATACGTAGATCTTGGGATGGGTGATAAGAGATAAGGGAAAATCAAGGTCTACTGCGCAGTACGGAAGCTCGCACTGGGCAGGGGCTGGAGGCGGAGGCGGCGCTTCAATCTTTGTCAGGTGCCGTGGAGTTATCTGTGACTGAAAAAATGAACATGAGCACAGGGCCGTGCAAGCAAGGGCCCCGCAAAACAAATAGAGCCCGATACCCCAAAGAATTCGCCTGCTGACTTTCATTTTCTAAATACCTCCCGTTGTAACTTTGTTGCTGTTTCCAGGAAACTGTTTCGACGTTTCATTCGCGGATTTCTGCCGATTATCCTGTTTGCCCTTTTCTTTAACCAATGGAGCCTTTTGCGGATTGAGTTTGTCCAAACGGGCGATCTTGATGTCGCTGCCCAAATCTTTCAAAGATTCCGTAATCAGGACGGCAGTCCCGACGTCGGTCCAGTCATACAGCCTGTCGGCCGGGGCGATCGGAACGTTTATGCAGCCGTGCGAGCAATTTGGGCCGACAACGTCCCCGGTGTGAATCCAAACACGGCCGTAGATGTGCAGGGCGTTGGGCATGTAAGCGGGATAGCCGTATGCGTTCGGGTAGGTGGACATGTGATCGGGATCTTTTGCCTTAACACTGTATAGTCCCTTTTTCGTCCAAGTATTCATCTTTCCTATGCATACGTAGGTATCATCCACCAACATGCCGTTCTGATACCATCCAAGAAAGTGGATGTTTTTCACCAACAGGATCAGCTTGGGTAACTTGCCTGCGCTCGCGATGTTTCCGGGAAGAGGCGACCAGTTCTTGTAGGAAGAGAAGTTCTTTGGCACGGTCAGGGGATGCTTTCGCTTCATATCCGCGCGTATATACTCCTTATCCTTTTTATTCAGGCGGCAAAGGATTTCGATGCAACGGTAAAATTCCAGGTCAGTGTCCTTCGCCTGCAGCTTTCGCACTTCCTTTTCGGTTATCACACGGCGTACGGTGGCCAAGTCCTTTCCGGCCGGCTTCACGGACGCTTTCGGGGGAGAAGACGCTTTTAGAGTAGGCTGGGCAACAGGAGCTACTGTTGCTTCATCATTTATGGGCTCGAACTGCTCGGTATTAACAGGTGCTTTTGCGCATCCGAAGATCAATAGGAGTACGATCAAGCTAATCCACAAGCCCGGATTCGATCCTCTGAGCATAGAACTCCCCTGGAACTCAGTCCGAACGGTGTTCAGTTAAACTTTAACAGATTTACCCTGCTGATTTCAATTAGTCAGTTCGGCCGAGTCCCGTCCCTCCGGGTGAGATAAATACGTTATCCAAGGCCGTTTTGCAAGAGTAATGTTGGAAAATTAAGAAATTCAGGAATTCGGAGACCATGGAGTTTAATGGAAGGAAGCGCGCAAGATGCGAATATAATTGATTTTTCTTTTTTCTCCGTCCTTCGTAATCTTGTTTTCACATACAATTCATCGTCTAAAATATCTTGGAGTATCGGCTGGTTAAAACGGAGCGTCATCTCTGCAGGTTTGCAGATTATGAACAAATAGGTCTTATTCTTAATTTCTGAATTATTGTAATTTCCGAAGGCAAGGTTTTTTCTATGGCTAAGTGCGGCCTGCCTCTGCGGATACTGCAATGCGCATTCTGATATGATATTGTTGAGAGGAATAGGCTACAGGCTGTGCTGTCCTTCAAAAAATTAGGGTTGGTTAGATTCAAATGCTTGGGCCGGCCATCGTCAAAATTATCGAAAATAACCGGCCGATGTAGTGCAGTCTTATGCGCGGCTCCGATGTTCATATGTTGCACGCGAAGCCTGGATTTGTACCACAGAGGCTTGGCATAGTCCGGACAAGAAGAGAGCACGCAGGGGCAAAAAGGCTTTTGACAGGGTTACCAGGATTTACAGGATTGACAGAAATGAATATTTCAAAGTCTTGAAAATAAGGTGAAATCCTTCTGTGTTCCTGTCGATTCTTGAATTTTAGTTTCCCTATAGAAACCTTGCGGGGCGTGGAATTCGCACCGGTGTTTCCGGATGGACGGAGGATTACACGAGTTGCACGACTCAAGGAATTGCCGGTCCGGGGCCTGTAATCTCAGCGAAAAACCGCCCGATTTCGGAGGTAAACTCTTCCAAAACTTCGCTGCTGGTATAGAACATGTGTCCACCCCGGAAAAACCGGACCTTGATGTTTGCCTGTCTCTCAGGGGCGATCCCGAGGTGAGTCATAATATAGGTCGTGGCGAAATAGGGGATGTCCAGGTCGAAATAGCCGGCCGCCGCAAGAATTTTCAGCCGCCCGTTCCTGTTGACGGCTTGCCGGATCGATTTCACCGCGTCATATTCTGAAAAAGCCGCCCCCCAGTTCCACTCAGAATTGGCCTCCTGCGAAAGAAACACATACGGTATCCCGGCGCTGAAATGAAGGACATCCTGCATATACCCGTTCAGCGCCTCCGTGTACGGCCCGATGGTCGTAGCCATCGCCGGGTCGTTAAAAAAACCGCCGCCCATGGCCCGGCGGGTTGTCCTTCCGTCCATCAAACCCAGCGAGAGCCCTTCCGAGCGCAGGAGTTCGGCCATAAATTCGGACCCGGGTATCCGGATATTTCGATTTCTAATAAATAGTTCGGGCAATCCGGCAAGGTTTGCCAGTCTGGCTGCAATCCTGTCTGCGTCACGGCTGGAGAGATTGTTCCCCTTGGCCAGGGCCGGTAAATATTCCTCGATGGTCCACCTTTCGGCTTGAGCCAGGACTTCGGTCAGGCCGGACCGGAACTCAGGACCGGTTTTCTTATGGTACCAGGCGGTTGCGGCATAGGATGGGACGAAGAGCATGTACGGCAGGTCGATCGAGGGGTCGGGGTGAATGATGCTCAGATCGAGGGCGGGTGAGATCAGGATCAGACCGTCGATTTCGATTCCAAAATTTTCATATAAATGTCCGAGAAGTCCGGCCGTCCTCGTCGCCCCGTAGCTTTCCCCCGCGAGAAATTTGAGGCAACTCCACCGATTGAACCTGTCGATATAGAGCTGAATGAAATCGCCGACCGAACGGATGTCGTCGCGTGTATTGAAATACCGCTTCGCGTCCCCGGCCGGAATTGACCTGCTGAAACCGGCCCCTACGGGATCGATAAATACGAGGTCGGTCCAGGGGAGCCAGCAGTAAGGATTCGGGGACGCAGAGCAGGGTGGACCGGAGGGTACTTTTTCCCCGGTTATCACCCGAACGGGTCCGGCTATCCCCATGTGAAGCCACACCGAAGAAGCCCCCGGCCCGCCGTTGAACGCGAATGTGACCGGTCTTGCCCCTGTTTCGCCTTCCGCCGTGTAGGCAGTAAAGAAAATATCTGCCTGAGGCTTTCCGGATTCATCCAACAGCCTCAAATAACCCGCTGTGGCGCAATAACTCAAAAGGCCGCCGCCGGCGAGCTTCAGAGTGTGATGAGTTACCGATAGCTTTTCTTCAGCCTTGGCGCCGGGTCCGGTATCGATGGACTTGTGCATTGAATCGGCTTTGGGAATTTCCGGCGCTGTCTCGGCGCATCGCGGAGCGTCGAGTCCTACACACAACAAAGTAAAAAAAATTATAGCCAGGGGGAATATTTTTTCGCGATTCAAGTTTCGTCTCCTCTTATAGTGTTATGGCAGGAAGGAGGCATCAGGTTCTGAGGAGATTCCTCTAATACGCGGCCGTGCCGAAGTCAACGAAGTGCGACTGGTTTACACCTGATTGTGCGGCGATTTCGGTCTGTTTCCGGATAGCCTTGAATTATTCTTACAGGCTTCTTATTTTTAGTCGCATGTGATTATTTCTTGTTGTCGTGCTCAGGAGGATTTAAAAATGAGCAAGGAGGAAGTACTTTTCCTTAGAAATACGCTTCTCGAGAGGCGCAGCAGTATACTGGAAAGGGTTCGGAGGCTTGCGGCCGCATGGCTGGAACTGGAAGAGCCCGCGATAGAGTTGGAAGAAGAGGCTCAGAAGGCCAGTATTGCCAAGCCTTACGACAAACTGGACGAGAATGGGAAGCTCGAGATCGAGCAGATCGACCTGGCGCTGATCAAGATGTCGCTGGGCGATTATGGGGTTTGCGAGTCATGTGGGGACGACATAGCGCCGAGAAGGCTGCAGGTGATACCATGGGCGCGACTTTGCGTGGAGTGCGCCCGCGACTATGAAAAGCAGCATAGGAGCCTGCCACAGTCGTCTGAAGCGGTCGTTTCCGGAAAAGTCCCCGATGAATACCAGGGTTTGACCAATGAGCAGACAGTCCATCTGATCTATGAACGCCTGCAAACCGATGAGAGAATCGACACGGAAGAACTGAGGATTTCTTTGAGGAAGGGAGTTATTTTTCTGGATGGCGCACTTGAAAGTGAGGCCGAACGCGATCTCGTCCTGCAGATAATTGCCGATTCGATGGGGTTTTCATCTATTGTAGATCGAGTCGAGATCAATGAGCTGAGCATTGAGCCGGATGAAATCTCGGAAGGTGTTCCGGAATTGGACAGGCTTGACAGCCGCCTGTTTTACGATCGAGACATACACGAAGATGCTTTTGAAACGAAAGGGCGTTCCCTTTCAAAATCTTTTAAAGATAAGTTATTTAGTTAGGGTTTATCCGAAAACACAGGATTCTACACAGACGGTTTCCGATTCGCAACGAGTCACCTCCGGACGGAAACCAGGCTAACGCGGAACGGCAGAGCAAAGTATTCGAGGGTTGCGGGGACGCAACCCTCGAACTCTTTGTGGCCGAAAGGGGCCGCAGGGGAAGATGTGGAAAACCGAAAAGATTCGAAGACGAACTTGAACAAACAACACTGAATGAACTCGATAACGGGCGTGAGATGGCAAATGAGGTCGAGGTAGCTGTCGAGCCCGAACTTCGGAACAGGGGAGAGCTATTCCGAAGAGGAGATCGCACCGTGACAGGAAGAAGAGCCTGATCGTCGACGAATCGAGAAGAAGCGAAACGAAAGCGAAACAGAATAAGATTGTCAGAGAGCATCCTCCAGCGTGAATGCGTGGCACGCTGAACACCAGGGTCGGGGCCTGGCATCCCTAAAAGAGGGTACTTTCCCCGTCTGCATACTGAGCAATTTTCGTTCCAGAATAGACAGCCACAATTTTGTTCTAATAAAATCAGTATGTTCCAGGTAGGACCGACCGGACTTTCTTTTGTTGGATCATATCCGAGGGCCTGAAAAAGGGGCAATCAGGGCAAAACTGAACAATTCAGATGACAGTTGCATGTAATCTGAAAGTTTCACGGTAACATTTAAAAGTACGATGAGTATCTACATCTGATCGATTCTCAGTTGCCGGCTGCAGGTGTTATACGGCACGCCCAGGTGTTCGTAGGCTAGGCGGGTGGCCAATCGGCCCCGGGGTGTTTTGTTTATGAAGCCTTCCTGGATGAGAAAGGGCTCATAGACGTCTTCCAGAGTATCTTTTTCCTCTGAAACCGATGCAGCCAGGGTTTCGATCCCGACCGGCCCTCCATCATATTTTTCGATGATGGTGCTAAGGATTTTGCGGTCCATGCCGTCAAACCCCTTATGGTCCACATCGAGCATCTTCAAAGCGGCATCGGCAACCTGGAGTGAAATTTTCCCATTGGCGCGCACCTCCGCGTAGTCGCGGACCCGGCGAAGAAGCCTGTTGGCCACCCTCGGGGTCCCGCGCGAGCGCCGGGCGATTTCGAATGCGCCCTCCTGGTCGACAATGATCCCAAGTATTTTTGCCGAACGCAGAATAATGCTTTTCAGCTCAACCGGGCTGTAGAATTCAAGCCTGAGTGAAACGCCGAACCGGTCGCGCAGGGGTGGAGACAACAGTCCCGCCCGGGTGGTGGCGCCGATAAGGGTGAATGGGGGGAGGTCCAGTTTTATGGTTCTCGCCGAAGGTCCCTGGCCGATAATGATGTCAAGCTTAAAATCCTCCATTGCCGGGTAGAGGATTTCCTCGACAACGTGATTAAGCCTGTGGATTTCGTCGATGAAAAGAACGTCGCCCGGTTCGAGGTTAGTCAAAATGGCGGCCAGGTCTCCAGGTCTCTCGATTACCGGTCCGGAGGTGCTTCGCAGGTTGACCCTTAATTCATTGCTGATGACGGCGGCGAGCGATGTTTTACCCAAGCCGGGGAACCCATGGAAAAGCACATGATCCAGGGGCTCCGAACGTCCTCTGGCCGCGGTTATAAAGACCTCGAGGTTTTCCTTGACCTTCTCCTGGCCTATGTATTCCGCAAGTGTGCGGGGCCGTAGACTGCCCTCGAGCGGGAGATCCTCTTCCTTTTTCTGTGGTGTGATTACCCTGTCGGTCATTTACCGCAAATCTCTCAACAAGAAGAATGAAACGGAAAGTTTGTTGCCAGCTCTTACGAAAAGGCGTGGTGGGCTGCGCTCCGCTTAGCCCGCCCTACGGCTCTTTTCATGGTTTCAAGGGTGTCCCAAAGAGACATGAACAACTGCTTCGGATAGTTGCAGTGGTCAGGGTCCTTTCTGACCTATGCCAGCGCTTTGAGCGCCCCCTTTAGAAGATCTTCCAGCGACGGATTTTCGCCCAGCGCTTCCCGCACGCGTTTGAGCGCCTTTTCTGCCTCGGCTGGGCGATAGCCCAGGTTTACCAGGGCTGAAAAGGCGTCGGAAAAGGCATTGCCGGCTTCCATGAAGGGCCGGGCCGGGCCGGTTTTTTCCTTCGTCTTGCCTTGAACTTTGTCCCGCAGTTCGAGCATGACCCGGTCGGCAATCTTTTTGCCAACACCGGGGATGTTTTTCAGCCGCAGATAATCCTGCAGTATAACGACCTGTCTTAACTCATCCGGGCTGATGCCCGAAAGTATCCCTACGGCCAGCTTTGGCCCCACTCCGTTTACGCCGGTCAGGAGCAGAAACATCTCCTTTTCGGCGATCGTGCGAAAACCATAGAGCAGAAGGGCATCCTCGCGCACGTGGGTATGGATGTTGAGTGCCACGGGCTGCCCGAGATCCGGCAAGTCGTAGAAAGTGCTCAATGGTACCTGGACATGATAGCCGACACCATGGACATCGACAATAACGTAATCAGGGCTCTTCGCCCGCAGCTTTCCCTCTAGAAAACCTATCATGACCTGTCAGGAATCTTCCATCTAAGGTTCGAGGAATGAGTGCTGATATGGCAGACCGCGACTGCAAGGGCGTCGGCCGCATTAGGTTCGATCGAGCTGTCAATTCGCAACAGCCGCTGTATCATTCCGGCAACCTGCTCTTTGGCCGCTCTGCCGTATCCGGCCACGGACTGTTTTATCCTCAAGGCGCTATACTCGTGAATAGAAAGTCCCGAGCTTGCTCCTGCCAGGATTACAGCCCCGCGGGCCTGCCCGAGGCTCAATGCGCTTTTTACGTTCTTTGCGAAAAAAACCTCTTCGACCGCCATGAATTCGGGGCCGTATTCCCGGATCGAAGCGTTGATTTCTTCGAAGATGATCTTGAGGCGTTCGCAAAGCGGGCGGGCAGCCGGCAGCTTTACGGTCCCATGGTGGATATACTTCAGCCGGAAGCCATCTCCCTCCACGATTCCGTACCCGGTATAGCGGGACCCGGGATCTACCCCGATTGTTCGAATCATTTCCTATTCCAGCGATTCCATGATCTGGTCCGGGATATCGAAATTAGCATAAACGTTCTGGACGTCGTCTGAATCCTCGAGGGCATCCACCAGCCTCAGGAGTTGTTGAGCGGTCTTGGGGTCCTCAATTCGAACGGTGGTTTGCGGGGACATGGTCATTTCGGCCAGTTCGTATTTAAGCTCCCTGTCGTCGAAAGCCGCCTTAACGTTTAAGAAATCCTCGGGTGAGATAATGACTTCGAACTGGTCCTCCTGGTCCTTGACATCCTCTGCGCCGGCTTCGAGCGCCAGTTCGATAAGTTCTTCCTCCGGAACGGCTTTTTTGTCGAAAACGATGCTCCCCTTTTTATTGAACATCCAGGCGACGCAGCCTGCTTCTCCAAGGTTTCCGCTGTTTCTGCTGAAAATGTGGCGGACCTCGGCTGCGGCCCTGTTTCTGTTGTCGGTCATGATGTCAACTAGAACGGCCACCCCGCCAGGCCCGTATCCCTCGTACATCATTTCCTCGTAATTTACGCCCTCGAGTTCGCCCGTGCCCTTCTTTATGGCCCGGTCGATGTTGTCTTTGGGCATGTTCTCGGCCTTTGCGGCCAAAAGTGCGGCCCGCAGCCGAGGATTGCCCTCGGGGTTTCCACCTCCCATCCGGGCCGCCACCATTAACTCTTTTATCAATTTCGTAAAAACCTTTCCGCGCTTGGCATCAGCGGCCCCTTTTTTGTGCTTGATGGTTGCCCATTTCGAATGACCTGACATGAAAGCCTCCTGCTACGTCCTTTTCAAATTCATGGCGAGTATATAAATTTCTCTGCTCTGTTTTCTAGTAGCCTCGGGTCTAATGACCCTGGTCCGGCCGAAGTGTTTCTTGAGCTCCGCGAGCAACTGGTGGAACTCCGACCCATGAAATATTTTGGCCAGAAAAGTCCCTCCGGGTTCCAGCGCCAAGCGGGCTATTTCGAATGCACGCTCAAAAAGAAGCGCCGAGCGGGCGCTGTCGGCCACCTTTATGCCGGAGGTGGCCGGGGCCATATCGCTAAGCACAACGTGGAACGGGAGATGGCCGCGCAGGGCTTCTTCAACGAATTCACGGTCAAAGATGTCGCCCTGCAAAGTCACTACGCGGTTTGAAAACGCGTGTTCGATCGGCTTCAGGTCGATCCCCACAATGAGGCCGGACTGTCCCACAACCTCTGTGGCGAGTTGAATCCACGATCCCGGGGCGGCTCCCAGGTCAAGGACCCGGTTTCCCGGCCTCAATATCTTATATTTTTTTTGGATCTCTTCGAGTTTATATACAGCCCTCGCAAGGTAATGATCCTTCTTTGCCTTGCGAAAATAGTGATCCTGGACCGTAAAAGCCATTCCGTCCGCCTAAGGATTTGAATTATTTCCTGAAACTGTTTGTATAGCGGAAAATCGCCGGTTTGTAAACCTGGCATTCTCAAAAGCCGGCAACATCGGCAAATCGCCGGGGATTGGAGTATGAGTGAAGCTTCAGAAAACCTCATGGCCTAAAGGAGGATACGCATCCCTGTCCTTGTTTATGCGCATACCTTATGATAGGCTGAAAAACTGAAAAAAAGGAGAGCGAACCTATGAGGATTACGGTCAACATACCCGATAGCTTGAATGAGAACCTGAGGCGGGAGGCGTCCAATCGTGGTGTCTCGGTCTCGCGGTTGGCCAGTGAGGCTTTGAGCCATTACATTCTCGATTCGAGAAGAAAAGTCCTTGGGAGAAAAGTCCTGGAACTCGCCGGGAAGGCGGGCGTATCCGAGAACGCGGATTCCATCCTGGATGAAGGAAGGCGCGATGATAGGGCTTGATACGGGTTTTTTCGTCGAACTTCTGCGCGGCGGCCCTCAAGCCGTCGCCCTTTGGGAGCAACTCATAGAGGGCGAAAAAGAGGCCCTTGTCTCATGCCTCACACTCTTTGAGATCGAGCGGCTCGCCTTGAAGGGGGCAGTATCAGGGTCCGAGGTCCTGCTCGAAGGCATCCTGGCAGTCTGCCGGCTTCATTGGATACAGACACCGGAACTGCTTTCCCAAGCTGCTCGCATAAGCCACGGGCTCGGGATGCCCGCATTCGACTCGCTCATCCTTGCAGCCTTTCTCGCCGAGAACGTCACCGCCGTCTACACTACCGATTCGCATCTTGAATCATACCGCAAAAAGGGGATGGAAATCGTCAGGCTCTAGACGTCAGGCCGATATCAGGTTAAAGAAAATCTCATCTGCACGGCGTCTTGCGCAGCCGCGTTTTCTCTGCAGTCCATTGTGAAATAGAGGGGGAGACAGATGGAAAAAACAATTCGCGGCAGAAAACTAATACTTGTTCAGGGCGATCTGACTGAACTGGCGGTAGATGCAATCGTCAATGCCGCCAACTCAGGGCTTCAGTTAGGGGGCGGCGTTGCAGGCGCCATCCGGACCAAAGGCGGACCGAGCATCCAGGAGGAGTGCAATCGGATAGGTTCGATCCGGGTGGGCGAGGCCGTCGTTACCGGAGGGGGGAATCTCAAGGCCTCCTACGTGATTCACGCCGTTGGCCCGGTGTACGGCGAGGGGGACGAGGACGAAAAACTGAGCAACGCAACCCTCAACAGCCTTAAGCGCGCAACCGAAATGGGAATGAAATCGATTGCCTTTCCAGCCATCAGTACCGGTATTTTCGGCTTCCCCAAAGAGAGGTGCGCCCAAATCATGCTGAGAACCGCTTCAGAATTTCTGGAGGGTCAGGAAACGAGTCTGGAAAGGGTAATCCTGTGTCTATGGTCCAGGGAAGACCTTGAGTTGTTCGAGAGATATTTCACGGAATCTTGAACAATACCGGAAGAATGCGGGCTTGATGCAGTTTTTCTATCAGTTGCACTGCTCCAAAGATCCATATGAAATAACTGGCGTCCACGAGCGCTCTTCTTAGCTGTTTCGTTTTGACCACGCGAGTGTCGGGCTCCGAGTAGAGGGACATATTCGGTAAAAATCTGGGCACCCGCTCCATGTAGGATTGAAATTCCGGGCCGTGCCGCGCCTTCATACCCGCTTCCTCCCGACGGATTATGAAAGGGTAATAAAGCCCGAATGAGAGCGTGAGCAAAGCGATAATCAGAAGACTTCCGGAAGCGAGCCCGATCCCGGCTACGCCGATCAGGCTGAACAGGTAGAGCGGATTTCGTGTTACCGAGTAAGGTCCGAATTCCACCAGGGTGCTTGTCTTGTTACCGGAAATGTAGATAGAGCTCAAGACCCTGCCAAAAGCGCAGACTGTGACGCACGCAAGGCCGGCGAAATCAATGAGGCCCTGCCGAAGAGCGCTCTCAATTTTGTTTCCGCTTACCATCAGCAGCAAAAAGATTAACAGGGCGAACAGCCGCGAGTGAATGATTCGCACTTTCGAATTTGAGCCAACGCCTCCAAGGGTCATTTCTTCAATTATCCAATCTGTCCGTCGCATTTGCGCCACTCGGCGGCCTTCCTGCCTAAACGCTTCCGTTCGGCACTTACCGTTTTCCGAAAAGGAAAACAAGTAAATTTCGTGGGCCCACGGTTTTTCGTGGACCCTCTTTCAAAGGTATCTGCCTGAAATATTCCCGGATTGGGAATGGGGGTTGAAAAAACGCGCCTTTTTTCGCAATGTCCAGTTTGTCAGACTGTGCGCTTTTCAACTTTGTGGATGCCTTTTGGGCCCGCGTCGAGTGTACCGAATTCGGAGTCTGTGCCCGGAGGAAAATGGTTGACATTTTACCGCAATCCAATTATTAAGCAGTGGTTCCATCGCCCAAGAAGGGAATGAAAGACACTTGCCCGCTGATTTGTGTTCCTTTTCACGCTCATGCACTTCACGTCGCCGAGTTTCATTCGCTTGGGCATATCCTCGTGTTGAATCCGTCAGATGCACCCTCGTGGAACCGTGCGATAACCATGAGAAATTTTCAGGCACCCTCGAAGGAAAGCACTTTCGGTCTGGCAGGAGAGAACCCCAAGGTTTTGGCACAAAGCAGGTAGTTCCTTTTCGTATATGTGTTCCGCTGGTTCGGGTCAAGCATAGCGCTCAGAAGCCTTAATCAGCCCGCGGATTGACGTGAAATCGACTCTCAAGAAGGAGGCTGGCCTTGACATTTCAAGCATCAAAACAGGTGTATTCGGGAAAGTTCAGGGAGGTAACCCTTGGAAGTGGAGACAAAGCGGTTACGGTTGGCGGGAAAGGGGTCTATTCCTTCCATTCATTCGAGGGATCCATCCCGAATGCTCCCAGGATAGCAATGGAGGTCTGGGACAAAGATCCGAGCGAGGACTGGGCCGAGGCGGCCAAGGCGCCCTTCATCGGCGTGCTCGGCGATCCGGCGGCCTGGGCCCGCAAGTGCGTACAGGACTATGGGGCCGAGATGATAGTGGTCCAGACGAAAAGCGCCGATCCCAACGGTGACAACCGGGCGGCTGCCGAGGTAGCCGCAACTGTTAAAAAGGTAGTGGACGCCGTTGATGTGCCCGTAATCGTCTGGGGTGTCGCCAACCACGAAAAGGACATCGAGGTTATGAGGCAAGTTGCCGAAAGTTGCTCGGGCCGCAGACTCGCATTATGTCCGGTGGAAGAAGGCGACTACAAGCAGATCGGAGCTGCATGCCTGGGCTACAAACAAGTGACTGTGGCTTCTACCCCGATTGACATAAACCTGGCAAAGCAGCTCAACATCCTGCTGGGCAACCTCGGGGTAAGTTCGGACGACCTGTTAATCGACCCGACTACGGGCGGGATCGGATATGGGCTCGAGTACTCCCATTCAGTCATAGAGCGCCTCGAACAGGCTGCACTCACCCAGGAAGACGAAAAGCTCCAGCAGCCGGTTATTGTCAATGTTGCGAACGAGACGTGGAAGTGCAAGGAATCGAACCTGAGCGCCGAAGATGCTCCGGAACTCGGAGATCCGGCCAAACGCGGTATTTTGATGGAAGCAATCACAGCCGTTGACCTTTTGGTTGCCGGGGCTGACGTGGTGGTTATGCGTCACCCTGAAGCGGTAAAGCTGGTGAGAAACTATATAGCCAAGATGATGTAATCTTGCGGATAATCGGCTGCGCAAGTGATTTATCGGTAAAACGAACCTCCCCAGGAAGGGGAAAATGAGGTGCTACATGTCTGATGAGAAGAAACCGGTTTCAATTGCAGAAGAAAAGAAGGCAAAAAAAATTGACTTTCGAGAAATGACCAGTTGCCCGTCCACTCTCCAGATGCTCAAAAAACTGGAGGAGGATGGACACGAATCCATGTTCAACCGGGCGGCCGAAATGAAGCCCTGTCCCATCGGCGCCGAGGCGGCCTGCTGCAAGCACTGCTTCATGGGGCCATGCCGGCTTAACTCCAGGGACCCTTATGCCAAGGTCGGAGTCTGTGGGGCGACAATCGACACGATCGCGGCCCGGAACTTCGCGCGCAATGTGGCGGCCGGCGGGGCCGCTCATACGGACCACGGCATGGGCATGCTCGATGTTTTCCGCGAAGTGGTTAACGGGCGAATCACTCATTTCAAAATTCAGGACGAAAAGAAACTCAAAAATGTCGCAGACAGCATCGGGATCGCAGTTGAGGGCAGGTCGATCAAGGACATAGCCAACGACCTCTATGCGGAACTGGAGAGGACGTATACGCAGGTCGAGGGGGAAATTCCTTTCGCAAAGCGCGTTCCTCCGAAAACCCTGGAGGTGTGGCGCAAAGCCGGGATCGTTCCACGCGGTGCGATGCGCGAAATTATGGAACTGATGCACCGTTCTCATATGGGTGTTGACCAGGACTACAACAACATCGTAAAACAGTGCTCCCGCACGGCCCTGGCCGATGGGTGGGGCGGGTCCATGGTTGCAACCGAGATATCGGATATCCTCTTCGGCACTCCTTCGCCCAGGGTGGCCGGCGTAAATATGGGGTTTCTGAAGGAAGACCAGGTAAACATTGTGATTCACGGCCACGAGCCACTTCTGTTCGAAGGCATGATTGCCGCTTCCAATGAGCCCGCCAATCTGGAGAAGGCCAAGGCCGCCGGAGCAAAAGGGCTCAACCTGCTGGGCATGTGCTGCTCGGGCGCCGAAGTGCTGGGACGGCACGGAATTCCCCATGCCGGAAATTTCGTTTCCGCTGAGCCGATTATCGCGACAGGCGCAGTCGACGCACTTGGTGTGGACGTCCAGTGCATCATGCAAGCTCTGCCAAAGATCGCTGAATGCTACGGGACGAAAGTTTATACGACCAACCCGAGGGCCAAGATCGAAGGCGCTACCCACATCCAGTTCGATGAACACGACCCTTTGGGCGCCCCGAACCAGATTATCGAACTGGCTATCCAACGTTTCGCGGGCCGCACCGCGAAGATCGTCATTCCGCAGCGGCAGGACTGGGGCGTGCACGGTTTCTCACATGAGTACGTCAACTACATGCTGGGTGGAAAGTTCCGCGAGTCCTATGTACCTTTGAACGATAACATCATCAACGGCCGGATTCGAGGCGTAGCGGGCGTTGTCGGCTGCACCAACCCGCGTGTGAAGCAGGACTACCTGCATGTAGAACTGGTGAAGGAACTTATCAAGAACAACGTTCTGGTGGTCCAGACCGGATGCTCGCAGATCGCGCTGGCCAAAGCCGGCCTCATGAAACCGGATGCGGCGGTGCTTGCCGGTGAGGGACTTCAGGAAGTATGCGAAACGGTCGGGATTCCACCTGTCTTAAGCCTGGGGTCCTGCGTCGACAACAGCCGCATACTTATTGCGTGCTCCGAGATGGTCCGGGTGGGCGGACTTGGCGACAAGCTGTCCGACCTGCCGGTAGCGGGCGCCGCCCCTGAGTATATGAGTGAAAAAGCCATCTGCATCGGGCAGTATTTTGTGGCATCGGGCATCTACACAATTTTCGGAGTCACCTTCCCGACGGTAGAGGGTACAAAGTTCCACGATCTGCTCTTCAAAGGCCTCGAGGAACAGGGCTTCGGTAAGTGGGGATTCTCGAACGACCCGCTCGAGATGGCCCATATGATGATTGACCATATCGACAAGAAGAGGGCCGCGCTCGGCCTTTCCGAGCAACGCGAACGGAAACTGTTCAGCATGGAAGACCGCAGAGCGGCTGAAGGTTGAGCCGGGACCGGTCCCGTGGAGTCAATCCGTATGTTAATTCCGGCTTGAAGCCGGCCTCGTTGCAAGGAAAAACAGAAAAAGGAGTTTAGTTATGTCCAGGTTAGTCGCTTTTGCAGCGATCCAGGGAGCTTACAATATAGTTTCCAAGGCTGAAGGCAAGTTCAAACAGGCCATGGATAAGTATGGGGCGAACCAGCCGATAGGGTTTCCCAATACGGCTTACTATCTTCCCATCATTTACTCAATTCTCGGCATCAAAATTGAAAAACTGGCCGACGCCGAGCCTGTAATAAAATTGTGCCGGGAGCTTCTGCCTCCGCACATCAAAGCCCAGCACAACATCAACCTTCCTTACCTTGGAGGGACGCTGGATTCCGGAATGGCTGCCATTCTGGCTGAAGAAGTGGTTGAGGCGATCCGATATGTTGACGATCCCGATTTTTATTATCCGGGTGAAGAATGCGATATCGATAACGGAAAAATGTGGCTTGGCGCCGCCGATGATACGATCATGAGAAAGAGAGGCATCGAGTTCGTTGACGGCAGCGCTCCCGGTTTTGCCGCAATCGTCGGTGCGGCCCCCAACCCGGAAATCGCCAAAATGATCGCCGAAGATTATCAGAAAAAAAATCTCTATATCTTCATGTGCGCCAATCAGACGGGCACGACGTTTTCCCAGCAGCTTGTCGATGCGGGTGTAGAAATCGGTTGGAACACGCGCCTGGTGCCCTTCGGTCCCGATATCTCGGCAGCAGTATTCGCGCTGGGTTTTGCAAACCGGGCCGCCATGGCCTTTGGCGGGGTCAAGCCCGGAGATTTCAAGACCGTTCTGAAGTATAACAAAGACCGTATCTTCGCGTTTGTGAACGCTTTAGGCGATGTAAACGCCGAGTGGGCCGCCAACGCAGCCGGGGCGATCAACTGGGGCTTCCCGACAATTGCAGACACCGACATTCCCGAGATCCTGCCCACGGGTGTGTGCACCTACGAACATGTTGTCTCCAGCATCCCCTACGAACAGATAACGGCAAAGTCGATCGAAGTCCGCGGACTCAAGGTGACCATTACCGAAATTCCGATCCCAATTGCATACGGTCCGGCTTTCGAGGGCGAGCGGGTGCGCAAGGACGACGTCTACCTCGAATGCGGCGGCGGAAAAACCGCTTGCTGCGAACTGGTCCGGATTGCCGACATGGGCGCGGTGGAGGACGGCAGGGTGGATGTCATCGGCCCTGATATCAAGGACGTGCCCGCAGGTTCGCGATTGCCCATGGCGGTAGTTGTCGAAGTTGCCGGCCGCAAGATGCAGGAAGACTATGAACCGATCCTCGAGCGCCAGATTCACCACCTGGTAAACTACGCCCAGGGCGTTATGCATATCGGCCAGCGCGATATAGCCTGGTACAGGATTTCTACGCAGGCGGTCGATAAGGGCTTTACCCTCGAACACATCGGGAAAATCCTGCACGCTAAATATCATCAGGATTTCGGCGCTATTTTTGACAAATGCCAGATCAAGATCTATACAGACCAGGCCAAGGTCAAAGAAATCCTGCCTGTCGCGCAGGCTGCATACAGAACACGCGACGAGCGCATCGAGGGCATGACGGACGAGGGTACAGAAACATACTACTCCTGCACGCTATGCCAGTCTTTTGCCCCGACGCACGTCTGCGTGATAAGCCCCGAGCGAACGGGCCTTTGCGGCGCCTATAACTGGCTCGACTGCAAGGCCTCCAATGAAATTAATCCGACGGGTCCCAACCAGCCCGTTGAGAAGGGTGACACCCTGGATCCCAAACTGGGTAACTGGAAGGGTGTAAACGACTTCGTCTACAAGGCATCGAGGCAGTCGATTTCGAGCTATAACTTCTACAGCCTGGTTTACGACCCAATGACGACCTGCGGGTGTTGCGAGTGCATCGCAGCGGTCCTGCCGATGTGCAACGGAATCATGACTGTAAACCGTGACTACGCAGGCATGACCCCCAGCGGCATGAAATTCACCACGCTTGCCGGTACGATCGGCGGAGGAAACGTTACGCCGGGTTTTGTGGGTCACAGCAAGTACAACGTCACTCAGCGCAAGTTCATTGCGGGTGACGGCGGTCTCATGCGGCTTGTATGGATGCCAAAGATGTTCAAAGAGGAACTTCGCAGCAGACTTGTCAAGCGCGGCGAGGAAATGGGCATTCCGAATTTCGTCGATATGATCGCAACCGAGGAAAACGGCACTACCGAAGACGAGATTTATGCCTTCCTGGAACAGGCGGGCCATCCTGCTCTGACGATGGAAAGCATTCTTGGCTGATAATGATCCGGGCGCAGATATTGCGCCCGGTCTCATTGAGGAACTAAACTCTTATCAGGAGAAAACTCACATGGGCCTTACCGGGATTCAAATCTTTAAGTTGCTGCCCAAGACCAATTGTGGAGAGTGTGGGGTTCCAACCTGCCTGGCTTTTGCTATGAACCTTGCCTCGGGCAAGGCAGAACTGGAAAAGTGTCCCTACGTGTCCGAAGAGGCCAAGGAAAAACTTGCTACCGAATCGGCGCCTCCCATTCGGCCGCTTACAATCGGATTGGGCGATTACGCTGTAAAGGTCGGCGGCGAGACAGTGCTTTTCAGGCATGAGAAAACTTTTGTGAACCCCCCGGGCTTTGCCGTTCTAGTCTCAACTGATGAAGATGCGGCTTCGGTAGCCGGAAAGATCGAGCGGTTCAAAAAATCGCAATATGACCGGGTCGGACTTAAACTTCGGGCTGAGATGTTTGCGATAAAGGACGCCAACGGTGATGCAGCCAAATTTTGCGCTCTGGCCAAGAAGATTACTGACGAGGTCGGGGCGTCAATGATTTTCATGTCCGATTCGGTTGATGTCCTCACTGCGGCCGCTGATTCATTCAAAGAAAACAAACCTCTGCTTTATGCTGCAACCTCAGCCAACGCCGAGGCGCTTGGAAATCTCGCCAAGGCGGCCGGGTGCCCACTTGCTGTTAAGGGGGACGGCTCTTTGGACAGTGTTATCGCGCTTACCGAAAAGCTGTCCGGGATGGGGGTCAAGGACATGGTAATCGACACCGGGTCCCGAGAGCTCAAGAAAGCTTTCGAAGAGCAGATAGTGATACGCCGCGCCGCCCTCAAGGACAGGTTCCGGCCGCTCGGGTTCCCCACGATGATCATGGCCAACGAAATAGGTGACGGGATCATGGACGAAGCCCTTGTGGCAGCCACTTTCGTGGCCAAATACGGGGGGATAATTGTTCTGAGCGACCTTCAGCCGCACGTGATTTTCCCGCTTCTGCTGGGGAGGCTCAATATTTACACCGACCCGCAACGGCCGATGACAGCCGAGCAGGGAATATATCCGATTAACAATCCCAATGAGAACTCGCCCGTTCTCGTGACGTGCAACTTTTCGCTGACCTACTTTATCGTATCGGGTGAAATCGAGTCGAGCAGGGTGCCATCGTGGCTCTGCGTTCAAGACACCGAGGGACTTTCGGTCATGACCGCGTGGGCCGCCGGGAAGTTCTCGGGTGAAAGCGTAGGGACCTTCATCAACAAGTGTGGGATCAAGGACAAGGTAAAACACAAAAACCTTATCATTCCAGGGTATGCGGCCGGTATAAGCGGTGAGCTGGAGGAAGAACTCGGCGCGGGTTGGACCATCTCCGTCGGTCCCAGGGAAGCCAGCCAGATCCCGAAATATCTCAAAAGTATGAAGGCGTAGACGGGAGATGAAGGAATGAAGCTAATAGGTGAAAACCTCAACATAATGAGCGTGAAGTATGGGGCCGCCCTGAAGGCAAGAGAAGCCAAACCCCTTCAGGAGCTTGCAGTCGAGCAGGCCAAAGCCGGAATGGACTGGATAGACCTAAATATCGGTCCGGCGGGAAAGACTGGAGAGGATCTCATGAGCTGGCTCGTTCCGGCTATAGAGGAAGCTGTGGATGTTCCTCTGGCTCTGGACACCTCGAATGTCAAGGCGATAGAAGCCGGCCTGAAAGCATGCAAGAAGAATCGGCCGCTTATCAATTCGATAATGGTCCGGCCCGAGAGAATGGAAGCCCTTCTTCCGCTTGCCGCCAAGTATGATGCCGAATTTGTCGGTTTGCTCTGGGGGCCCGAAGGAATGCCAAGGGACGAAAACGAACGAGGAGCGCTTTGCGCCGAGCTGGTGTTCAAGGCCACGGGAGAATTCGGCATAAATCCTGAGCGTATCTACGTTGATCCCATCCAGACGCCGGTCAATGTTCAGCAGATTCAGATCATGAGCGTTTTGGAGTTCATGAAAATGTTCGCGGATATAGCTCCGGGATGCAGAAGCACCATCGGGCTTTCGAATGTTTCCAACGGTCCGCCCGATCACCTGCGCCCGATCCTGAACCAGGTCATGCTGATCATACTTAAGCGGCATGGACTGTATTCTGCAATTGTCGATTGCTTCGACACCAAGCTTCACGAAATTGCAAGAGGCAAACATCCGAAGCTGGAGGCTCTTGTCCATCAGGTCGAGGATGGACAACCCGTTGACATGAACACCCTTTCAGACGAGGAGCGCAAATACGTAAAGACGGCCAAAGTAATCCTGGGCCAGACACTCTATTCCGATTCATGGCTTGAAATCTGAAATCTGCTACAGGCCCGCCCTTCCTGTGCAGAGCGGTAAGGGCGGGCTTAAATTATTCTCGCGACGTCGATCCCACCCAAGCGCGGTCACCATTTGAACCTTCGTTCCCGATTTAAAGTAATGAGCCGTTTCGCGGGAATGTCCACCTATTGCCCGAGTGGTTCTGAAGATTCACCCTGCTGGAACAAAACTGCTCCCTTTTAAGCATTGCAGTACCGTCGAAGTTGTGCTTAATGTGACATATTGCATTGTCTTGGCTTACTTGGCGTTCTGATCCAGCGCAAAGTTTAATTTAGGGGAGTGCTTATGCCAAAGTTTGTTTATTTTTTTGAAAAAGGAAAAGCGGATGGCGACGCCAAAATGAAGGCTCTGCTGGGCGGCAAAGGCGCCAACCTGGCGGAGATGGCCCGATTGGGC
>JBEKPW010000094.1:0-25074 GCA_049520315.1 Syntrophobacteraceae bacterium | reverse complement strand
CCTGCATACAATTGCATGGGGCACCTCCTTTTTTAAAGTTTGCGGCTTTAAACACCATTGCAGGATAATACATCTCGGCAATGGAGGAGGTGCCTTTCTATGATTATCGGGCCAAACGAAGTGACTGATCTTTCATGAAAAGAAGCGCTGGGAAGGCCATTTTCGTGGCTTAGAGGCACATTTTTGGCATTGAAATTGACAGTCTAACCAAGACTAGTAAGGTGATTCTGCTTAGCTTTTTGCAATCAACACAGCTCCTATGTGGCGTTATGGGGGGGCCGATTATCTGATTAACATATGAGTATCATTTTCGTTATGTACCTCGGTCTGAACAGGGTTCTGTCCATTTTGGCAAGCCGCGTTAACTTTCATGAGGCCAGATTATCAGCTCTGCGTTGTGGATCTGGAAGTTTTGAGGCGCACGTTCAGGTGGTTGCCCGGTGCCTGGAGCGGCCATGTTGACCAGATGGTCCGTGGGCATCGAGAATATGCCGGTCGGCTGGTCCGGAGGGTTCAACCTTCCTCACTGATTCATTTCTGGTCCAACATGCCCAAGTGGGGGCGTCATTGTGAAGATATTCAGGACACTAGATCCTGGGTCGGCTCCTCGACAAGTACCTGCGACCCAACAGGCTCATGAGGAGATGCGGCTGCCCGCGCAGTGATCAAGGATCTGCCCCCTATCGATGCTGATCTGAACGACTTGGAGAAGCCGATATCAGCAAAACGGTTTTCATTCGGTGCAGGGGTCTGTTCGCCGAAGCCGCCAGCCGAAGAGCTTTTTGCGTTTGATGACTTCGGCGACGGCAGGCGGGACGAGCTCTTCCCAGGAAGCGTCGCCGGCTTCGATCTTGTCCAGCACGTCACGGGAGCGGATGCGCAGAAGGTCTGTGTTCACGTTTGCCAGACCCTGGATGAAACGGTTTTCGGTCAGGTGCGCGTAAAGATGCCGCAAGTGGGGCGCGACGCGATAGTTTTCCACCGTGACGATCCGGCCAGTCTGGAAATCAAGGCCAGGATAAACGTAGAGCCGCGCGGGATTCTTGAACAACTGCCCCAGGCCGCCCAGTAGGCCTCCCTCGTCTTTATTATAGTAACGTTCGTCGAACACCTCAGGCAATCTAGGGGCACCGAGGGCCACTCCGATAGGCCGGTCCGTATAACGTCCGAGATACGCAGCCAGACGGTGAAGCCGTAGGAAATTGGAGATGAAAACGTCACGTCCCAAGGCGCGCAGCATGTCGGCCCGTTGAAGGAAGTCCTGGTGATCAATCGCGTCGCCCAAGGTCAGATGCCGAAGGGTCATTTCCATTAGAACCACCGGCGGCTCATTCTCCAAATCCGGCTCTTGGAGGAATTGTTCCAGCGCGCACTCCAGCAGGTCAACCGTGGTTTTGGTCACCGGGCGGAAACTGCCGCGCTGGACCAGGACCGACTTCCTGTTAAGAACGTCGTTCCATTGAACGGTCTCGCCCTCAGCGGTAAACATCGCCGCCTCGGTGAGGTCTTGCTCGACGAGTTGCAGCGCCATCAGCCGATTGTCCACATTGGCGAACAACGGTCCTGCGAACCGGATCATGTCCACCTCCACGCGCTCCCAGGTGAGATTGTCAAGCAGGGAGTGAATAAGCTGGTCTGGCTGGTGGTGCAAGTAAAACGCGCCGTAAATAAGGTTCACACCAATCACACCGAGCGCCTCCTGCTGGCGGGCGTTTTCTTTGTCGAGCATCCGGACGTGGATAATGATTTCGGAGGGTTCCTGCCGTGGCGCAGCCTGGAACCGAATGCCCATCCAACCGCGCCCCTCTTCCTGACGCGAGAAGCTGCGAGCCGCCACTGTGTTCGCGAAGGCAAAGAATCCGCGCTTGTCGCCGTGCGTTTTTTCGAGTCGTTCCTGCAGCAGATCGAACTCGTATGCCAGCATCGCCTGGAGGCGCTGACGGCTGACGTAACGTTCTGCAGGACCGTAAATGGCGTCGCTCACCGCCATGTCGTAAGCGGAAATGGTCTTGGCTACCGTACCAGCAGCGCCGCCGACGTGGAAGAACCAGCGGGCGACCTCCTGGCCCGCCCCAATTTCGGCGAAGGTGCCATATTTTACTGCATCGAGGTTCACCCGAAGCGCCTTGCGATCTGTACTCTGAGTGTCGTTGTCCATAAGAGAGGCGGTGCAACCAACCTGGTTGTTTGTCGTTAGAGAATCCAAACCAAAGGTTCTATGAAGATGGCGTTCCTTCGGGCTTTGGGTAACACAGTTCCTGGTTGCCGTCAAGGAATGGCCATCAACAAAGAGCCCCTGGCTCTGCCGCTTTATTAATCAGGATGCTCTGAGTATTCAACCCGCGTTACCCGTGGTCCAAGCCGATACCGCGCATTTTCGACCCCCTTCTGCGAATACATGGCAAGAGCGAACGATATCCCGGTTCGCGCATGGGGTCTCGCGATATGTAAAAAGATCGTGGAACGTCACGGCGGAAGCATAACCGCAAAGAGCAGACTGCGACTCCGTAAAATGGAGTGTTCGATCTAAGCCCGCTGTTCGGGCCAGGCCATACAGCAAGTTTTATGTCATAAGGTGATGCACCTGTTCGAGAACCGGCAACGCTGGTCCTCCTCGACTCCGGCCTTGCTGGTCGGGCTGACATACAGAAGGTTCAAGAAGGCGTAGTCGGATACAAAATACCTCATTTGCCGAAGGCGGGGTCAGCATGGCTCCGCCTTTTTTCTTCTCTAGCTGACCTCAAGAGTCAACACAGCTCGTTGTTGAGAAATGGAACGCCAAAATCTTCGCTGTTTTCGAATCATTTGTTTACCGAATCGCAGCAAACTGACTCTTTCGAGATTGGCAATATATCAAGGGTTTTTCGTTATGCGAATTCCCTTGTATCACCGCGTGTGTGTGGTTAGGTTAAATTTTACATCGAAGCTCGGGTTCTTTTTGACTTTGCGATCCAAAATGGCTTGGAGATTCTCCCTTTCGCTCGCTTCTTCTTTGCTGGGTCATCCAATGTGATGCACCTTGCTCCGTATGCAGGCGAACCTATGCATTGAGCTTCCGCGGAGTCGGAAATGCAGGATGAAGACAAGACCGAAGAACAGCTCATAATCGAATTTGTATAAATTGCGTGAACGGATTGCTGAATCGAAGAAGGACAAGGAGGAGCACAAACGTTCGGAGTTACGCCATGCCAGCGACAGTCGTGATCACGATCGCCCGTCAACTGGGCAGCGGAGGGTCCTACATCGGCCAGCAAGTTGCCAGGCGGCTCGGCTATGCCTTCATCGACCGCCAGATCTTGCAGCGGGCCGCCAAGGAACTGGGGATCGAGGAAGCGGAGATCGAAGGCCTCGAAGGGTGTCCACAGGGCTTTGGGAAGAAACTGGTTTCGGTCTTCAAGGTGGGAGCCCCGGAATACATCTACAAGCCACCGCCGCCGAACTGGGCCTCCTATGAACAACTGGAGGAGATCGAGCGCCGCCTCATTACCGAACTGACGGTTAAGGGGCCCTGCGTAGTTCTCGGTCGCGGCGCTTTCCACCTGCTGCGCGGCAGGGCACGGCTTCTCAACATTATGGTTCACGCCCCTCAGGGGTTCCGGGTGGAGCGGGTCATGAGCATCTATCATGCGCGAAGCAAAGCTGAGGCCATTCAGATGATCGAGCGTTCGGACCAGTATCGCTCCCGCTATATTCGGGCCTTAACCGGTCTCGACTGGTTTGACACCCGGAACTATCACCTGACGATCGACACGGCCAAGCTTGATTTCGCGACGGCCGAGGAAATGATCGCCTCTGTTGCCCGGCGCCTGCCCGCAGATGAGGTCTGGCCCTGGGTGAACGAACCGACCTGACTGAATAATGCATGAACTTGACCACCAAGAGATCCAGAGGAGCCTTTCTGGGTAGGAATCCGCACGAAAAATCTCAGGGAGCACCCCGAAGGCCCATGGAATCTTTTTCCAATCAAAACAGACAAGAAATATGTCGGCTTGAATACCCACCACCGCCAGGAATCGCGACAGGAAAATGTCTTAGAAGCTCTCCTCCGTCTTAAGAAATGGGGCGCCAAAATCTTTGCCGTTTTCGGATCATTTGTTTACCAAATCGCCGCAAACTGGACTCTTTCGAAATTGGCAAGATATTTTTGCTATCTGACTCTGCTCATAACTCGGAGGTCACCCGGTTTTGCTGCCAAGGAAACCTCAAGGGCTTACGTGAAAATCCAAGCCCTCTTGTGATGGAAGCGTCTGCGACTCCCCACATCGATCTTATTTGCTGGAACGACTCTGATCCAGGCTGATAGAGCTAATCAAGCTTCGCACTTGCACCGGCAGTTCCTAATGCATATCTCTTTTAAGTCTATTTTATACCGTGAACCGACTGCCCCAAGGACGCCGACTGAACTCCATCGCTGTTTTGAACCCCTGGACGCCCTCAAAAAGGAGAAGGAAATGATAATCGCTGTTGTGCTGGCCTTGTTTGTCGGTGCTCTGGCGCTCATAGCCGAACCGGCCTTTGCGCAGGCGAAGAAGCCCAATATCGTCTTCATTTTGATGGACAATCTCGGTTATGGCGAGCTGGGCGTCTACGGTGGCGGCATCCTACGCGGTGCGCCCACGCCGCGCATTGACAAGCTCGCCAACGAAGGCATGCGCCTGCTTAATTTTAATGTCGAGGCGCAGTGTACGCCGAGCCGCTCGGCCATCATGACCGGACGTTACGCGATTCGCAGCGGCACGCACTCCGTGCCGTTCCCCGGCCTGCCTGACGGATTAACGCAGTGGGAAGTTACTATCGCCGAACTGCTCTCCGGCCAGGGTTACGCCACCGGACACTTCGGCAAGTGGCACCTCGGCAGCGACCAGAGTCGGTTGCCCACCAGCAAGGGGTTTGACGAGTGGTATGGCACCCCGCGCACAGCCGATGAAACATTCTGGCCGTCAGCGAATGGGTTCAAGGGGACCGGCATAGAGCCGGAATACATCATGGAGGGCAAGAAAGGCGAGAAGAGCCGCAATGTCGAAGTCTATGACCTTGAGTCGCGCAGACGCATTGACACGGAAATCACGCGCCGCACGATAGATTTCATGAAGCGCAGCGTGAAAACGGGCAAGCCGTTTTACGCTTACGTTCCATTCACACAGGTCCACATCCCCGTCCTGCCGCACCCGGATTTCGTCGGGAATACAGGCTTCGGAAATTTCCCCGACGCATTGGCGGAAATGGATTTCCACGTCGGCCAACTCCTCGATGCCGTGGATGAACTCGGCATACGCGACAACACGATCTGGTCGTCCCTTATATCTGGGCGAATGTGACAGGCACCGTTACCGGCTTGGGTAGGACCTTCAGCCGAAGCGACTCGGCTAACGGTATTGGTGACATGACACTGATGCCTTTCTGGCTTCAGTGGACCTGTGGCGATTTCAAATGGGGTGTGCTGCTTGATGTCTATGCCCCAACCGGTGCATACAATACCGGTCGGCTGGTTAACGTGGGCCTCAATTACTGGACTTTTGAACCCATAGTCTCGTTCAGCTGGATAAGCCAGAAGATAGGACTCGAATTCAGCACTTTCGCAGGTCTTGATTTCAATACGGAAAACGACGCAACCAACTACCAGAGCGGTGACGTATTCCACATTGACGCAACAGTTGCCGAACATCTGCCTTTGTTCGGGTGTGGTATTATCGGCCTCGGCGCCAATGCATTCTACTGGGATCAGTTTGCCGCCGACAGCGGCTCCGGTGCAAAGCTTGGCCCCTTCGAAACTGAAATGGCCGACGTTGGGCCGGTACTCTCTTACATCTCACCCCCGATCTGCGGCCATACCCTTGTGGCCGAGGTGAAGTGGCTGCCTCAAATGGATACCGCCAAGACGCTCAAAGGCGACTACGTATGGTTCAAATTGGCGTTGGCTTTCTAAAGGGAGTTCACTCTTTGCTAGGCCCTTGTGTCGCCCTCATCCTTATAGTGAATTTGCTACGCCAATAAAGTCAAACACACAAAAGTGGGTCTGCAAGACACCTCAAACAGTTGCTATGGCGATGAAGCGATTGCAAGTAAGGAGGAAAACTATGGAGAAACGTGCAATGGCGGCAAATGTTCAAGCCCAGCAGGTCCCGATTCCACAGACTGCGGCCGAAGTTCCAGACCCGGCGTCCGACACGGCGATGACTAGGGAGTATGTCCAGATGGTCGGCCGCATGGCCTACGTCTGGGGCTGGGCGCTTGTCAACTCGCACAACCGCCGCGACGCATTCGCCATGGCACCCGTGC
This sequence comes from Syntrophobacteraceae bacterium, assembly GCA_049520315.1. Lineage (GTDB taxonomy): Bacteria > Desulfobacterota > Syntrophobacteria > Syntrophobacterales > Syntrophobacteraceae > SbD1. The sequence continues at coordinate 18,795 of JBEKPW010000094.1, read as the reverse complement.
CTGGTCTCAATGGCGGTGTCCTCCCAATGGCCCCGGTGGGCCAAAACGCAATGCTGACCGATTACGTCAAGCCGGAGCAGACCTTCGTCACCTGTCCTAACCAGGACGTGGTGTATGGTGCCGGTTATTTTGCTCTTGACAAAGACCCGGTGGTTTTTCAAGTGCCGGATTTTGGCGACCGTTTCTGGGTCTATGCGTTGTATGACGCGCGCACGGACGAATTTGCTGAAATTGGAAAGCCCTACGGCACCAAGCCAGGCTTCTACCTGATGGTCGGGCCGCAATGGAATGGTGAAATTCCCGCGGGAATAAATGTCGCAGTGCGTTCTTCCACTGAATTGGCGTTCACGGCCCCGCGCATTTTCAAGGACGACACCGCCGAGGACACCAAGGCCGTTCAGGCGGTGCTCGGCCAGATCATGTTTTATCCGCTCAGCCGGTTCGACGGGAAGATGAAGACCACGGACTGGAGCCAGCTACCACACTTTCCGACGCCGGCAGGTGCCAAGGGCGAGACTAAGTGGGTCGTGCCTGAGGCTTTCTATGATCAGCTCCCCCGCGTGATGAAACTGGTGCCGCCGCTGCCTGGCGAGGAAGCCCTCTACATATGGATTGGTTCGGTGTTCGAAGCCGCAGAAAGTGACCCGGAGACCAAGATGGCACTGGTTGATTCGTTCGTCGTCGCCGACACGGAACTCATCGCTCCGCTTTTCCAGTGGCGTTACAACGGCCGCCCCGCCGGCAACGGCTGGAATTCGCCGGTGAACAACGCGCAGTGGGGCACCGACTATCTCAACCGCACCGCGACCGCCAAGTCGAATATGTATGAAAACAAGCCCGACGAGACGAAATACATCTACAGCGACTTGGACAGCCAGGGACAGCAACTTCACGGCCAGAATCTTTACACGGTCACCTTTCCGAAAGGTCAACTCCCGCCCGTCAAAGGATTCTGGTCGCTGACGCTCTACAACGAGCTGCACCTGTTCAACCCGAACGCGCTGAACCGCTTCTCACTCGGCACGAAGAGCAAGTCGCTGCAATACAAGCCGGACGGTTCGCTCACACTCTATGCCGGCGCCAAGTCGCCCGGAAAGGACAAGGAAGCGAACTGGTTGCCGGCGCCAAATGGCACGTTCTCGCTCTATATCCGCGCCTATTGGGCCGACAAGGCCATCCTCGACGGCACCTGGACGCCGCCGGCCATCGAGAAGGTGAAGTGAACATTAAACTGAGAGAAAACAAACCATGAAAACAACAAAGCAATTCACATTGAGCGCGCTGTTCGCCGCCATCCTCGCGCTATGCGCCGCGCCATCCGCGTTCGCTCAAGCCAGCCGCTACGACGACCTCGCAAAGATGCCTTTCAAAGACGGCTATATCGCCAAGGACGATGCGCCGACCTTGCTCGACGACTTGTTCTTCCAACGCGCCGCACAGACTTACCTCTGGGCGATTCCCGCACTCAATATGTATGGTATGAAGGAAGGCTCGGAGAAGGTCTTCGGCAAAGGCTATAACGTGCTGCCGGTCTTCAAACAGCGCCTCAACGCCAAGACGCTCATCACCACTCCGAACTCCGATGTGATCTACGCGCTGGGCTATCTCGATCTGAAAGAGGATGGCCCTATGGTCATCGAAGTGCCGCCGGGCTTGCAGGGAATCCTAGATGATTTCTGGCAGCGACCGATTCCCTCCGTCGGCGAGATTGACGGGCGCAAGTGGGCCGGTGATGTGGGTTTTCCCGGCCCGGACCGGGGCAAGGGAGGCAAATACCTGGTCCTCCCGCCGGATTACACGGGCGAGGTGCCGACGGGTTATTTGACCTACCGCTCCGGCACTTACGGCGTGTTCGTCTTTTGGCGTGGCTTCTTCAAGGACCCCAAACAACTCGAGGAACCCGTGCGGGTGATCGAGCAGACGCGGATTTATCCGCTCGGGAAAAAGGAAACCGCCAAGCCGATGCAGTTCCCCGACGCCTCGGCCGTGCCGTCCAACCTGCTTTATCCGCAGGATGGCACGGCCTTCGACATGCTGTCCCGGTTCATTGACCATGAATACGTCGATCCCGCCGACATGTATATGCGCGGCGTGGCGGCAACGCTCGGCATCGTGAAAGGCCAGCCTTTCGCGCCCGATGCTTCCACTCGCGGGCTGCTCGATAAAGCGGCGCGCACGGCCACGCGCATTGGGCATGTCATTGCTTACACGCCCTCGCCGCTTTTGAAGAATGGTGGCCTCTGGTATCCCGACCGGCACTGGATCAACGTCTTCCCCGGAAACGCCACCTTCACGGCGGATTCGTTCGACTACATCAACCAGCGCACAGCCTTCTTTACCTACGCCTATTCCGCCAGTCCCGCCATGGCGGCGAACATGGACAACCTCGGCGCGAAGTATCCCGCAGCCTTCATGGATGCCGACGGCGATTTCCTGAGCGGCGACCAGAACTACAAGCTGCATGTGCCCAAGGACATCCCCGCTGCCTATTTCTGGTCGGCAACCGTGTATGATCCGATCACCGGTTTCGGTCTTGATAACGGCCAGCCATTTCCGTCATTGAATACGATGGATAAGCCCGTGCAGAACGCGGACGGCACAACAGACATCTACTTCGGCCCGAAATCTCCCGGCGCAGGCAAGAACTGGCTGGCCACGATCCCCGGCAAAGGCTGGTTCACTATCTTCCGTCTCTACGGCCCGAAGAAGGCGTTTTTCGACCAGACCTGGAAGCTCAATGACATTGAGAAGGTGAAGTAACGTCAAGTCGTCGCTTCTGGCCAGCTAACCCATAAGGATTGAGACGACTCCAAGGTTTATCGGGGTCGTTTCAATCCTTAGTCCAAGAAACCCGGAGCGGGACGGTGCTCTGTAATCTTAAAGCCGGATTCAACACATCTCCTACATGGCGTTATGCGGTGGACCATCGAGAATCTTTCAATGTCTGGATCATACTTGAAGTATTCATCCTTGGCAGCAGAAGCGATTGAAGGCCTACCCTTTTGACGATTCCAAGCTTTGCCGGCCAGGATCCTTGTCACCCTGAGATTGCACACCGAGAACCGTTTCACATCAACTCCAGGCGACCATCATATCATCTGCTTTTGCCGCTGAAACAGATCGGTGAGTAGGTGAATCGCAAGAGCCAATGGGACCCCACCTGCTCTTTCTGCTTTTGGCCCGATTCACCCATTCACCTCAAGTTTTTTCTTTGTCTCCTTTTTGCCGCTTCTGGTTGCCGTTTCTGGTTGCCGTTTTGCGCGTCCAAACCACTCCGAAGTAGAATATCACCTGATTAAAGGTAACAGGAGGTCTGTTGAATTTGGCTTTTCACTGCTCAAATAAGGCCGTTTCACCCCGGTTTTCAAAGGAGGACTTTCGTTTTAAAAGGTCTTTCTACTCACTGTCCACTGTCCACTCATCCCGGAGCGATGCATTGAATTTCCATTGCATTTTCAATGAGACGAGGATTCCGGACACGTGATCCCGGATCTATGGGTCTCGGGATTCGCGGCCAATGTTTTCTTCCTGAGTTCGCCCTGTCCCAAGTTTGCCCTTTTCTATCCCTACGAAATGTGTAGAGTAGGGCAGGCAATACGAAGTGAAGCCTTATTCATTTCCATCCGGAAAGTGCCGTTTTCCACCCTGGGGCGGTGGGACCGCCAGCCGATTTGGCCACTGCCTGCGGCGGTGGCGCAATCAGGATCTCGACGCTCCGCGAGGCGGTACCTATGTACGCCTCCGCGCAAACCCTTGATTTCCTTGCACCTTTCGGTACGGCGCTGGGCAATCCGGAAATGACGGGGCGCCAAACTGTACGCGCACCTTTCGGTGCGGCGCTGGGCAATCCCGAAATGACGGGGCGCCAAACTGTACGCGCACCTTTCGGTGCGGCGCTGGGCAATCCGGAAATGACGGGGCGCCAAACTGTACGCGCCATGGCGAAAAATGCCTTCTTTCCGAATTGGAAACTGTTAGTATCTCTATAAGGTGAAATTCTCCTACGTTCATCCGGGTTTCCGGATGGATACTAATTCGATTGCGTCAAAATACATTATGAGATTAGATATTTGTGGAATAGCCGGAGCTAGGATCAGTGGCACAAATTTGGCATGTAAGGACTTGAGGCGGGCGGTCTATGAGCACGATCAGGCAGGAGATCATATCCCTTTTGTCGGAGGGAAAGTACGGGGCAAAATCCATTTCCAAAATCTTGCGCATCAGCGAAAAGGAGGTTTACGAACACCTCGAGCACATTGGCCGTTCAGTAAAATCTCAGAACGGGAAGCTCAGGATCATTCCAGCCCTCTGTCTGGAATGCGGCTTTGTTTTCGAGAGCAGGAACCGGTTTACCTCACCGGGAAAATGCCCGAGATGCAAAGGAGAACACATTCAGGACCCCGAGTACAGCATTGAATGCCAGGAAGGGCCGCAACGAATATGAGAGATTCAAGGGAATCCAAATAGCGGGCGTAAACGTAGGTGAATAGATCTTTATTGAGAAAACTAATAGCTTCGTGGATAATAGGCGCAAAAGGGTTCCATTATCAGGTATTTCTAAAAAAGGTGAGCAGGGGATGAGCATGAAGGAACGCGTAAAGAAGGCTAACAAGACTTATTGTGATGGGCATGACCAGGAAGGTGTCAAGGTTTGTAGCTGGGAAAAAATGCCGGGCTGGCAAAAGTTCCTGAAGGGCGAAATAACCGAGACAGAGCTTTCCGATCAGGCCAAAGAGGAACTATCCGAACTTGATCAGGCGTTCGGCAAATACCTGCGCAACGAGGAGGACAAAGATCACCCTGAGCCGGCGAAAGACGGTCCGCTGGAAGAAAAAATGAGGATTGCCAACCAGGTTTATAGGAAGGCGTGTGTTGATTCCGGAATGAGCTTATGCTTTTTTAAGAACTTCACTACCTGGCAGCAGTTCGTGCATGGCGAAATCGAAGAAAGCGAGTTCTACGAAAGGGCCCGTGAAGAAATCAGCAAAATCGTGGCCGAGAATAAAAGCGATAATTGAGGAGGCGAGAAGCGGGGGCGCAGAAGAGAGAAGGGAGACTATTGAAAAAGACCCTGCCCCTCTTCACTCTTCTTACTCCGCACTTTTCCTGTTCACGCAGTGCGCTATTAGAACGGACACTTATTTTGCTTGATGCGCCATTCAGGTTACATCGATCAGAAAGTGTATTCTCTCTTTGCTTTGAATATCATCGAAATTGTCTCCACTCTCACCGGCTCCCGTAGAGGAGTGGCCAAGGTGGTTGAGCTTCTGAAAAAGTATACTGAACGAATACTTTCCTACGCATAAGACAATCGATTGAAGCGAGCAGCAACACGTTATACGCTTGCGCCACGTTGGACCATTTTGAACCGAAGACCCACCAATAGCGGAGGTGCATTTATTAATCCGGGAGCACTGGATTTTTATGAGAAGAATCGCGCTTGAACTTCGGGACTCAAGTCGGGTGAAGGCTCTGATGCCGGAGGTCAGATTTCGGATGGTGGTTGTCGAAGTTCGGAACTAACAGTTCTTGAGGGGAGGACGTTCGATGGGAAATGAGAAAGACTCGGACTTGAGAATCCAAAAGGAATCGACTCTTGAGAGGATCGGCCTGAACCTTGCGGCCTGGAGCGAGAAATGGTTTCCGGACGCGTGGGTATTCGCGCTGCTCGGCATCGTTTTTATCTTCCTTCTAGGGATCATCATTGGAGAAAGCCCGGTGAATCTTGCCCTGGCCGGCGGCAAACAGTTCTGGGTATTGATACCATTTACAATGCAGATGGCCATGATCATCATCGGGGGCTATGTGGTTGCTTCGACCCCGGCCGTGTACTGGATCATTCGCAAAGTTGCCCTGATCCCGAAGAACGGAAAGACGGCCGTTGCCTGGATTGCTTTTTTCTCAATGTTGACCTCACTTATATCCTGGGGGCTCAGCCTTATTTTCAGTGGTCTTTTGGTCCGTGAGATGACGCGCCGCCTCGACGATATGGACTACCGGGCAGCCGGCGCCGCGGCCTACCTTGGGCTGGGCGCAGTATGGGCCTTGGGACTTTCATCGTCAGCCGCGCAGATGATGGCCACCAAGAGCGCCATTCCGCCCAAACTGTTTGAAATCAGCGGCCTTATCCCTATGACCCAGACGCTGTTCATCTGGGGGAATTTCTGGACCATAGTGGCGTTGATCACCGTGTCGATTCTAGTCGCCTACTTTTCAGCGCCGAACCCCAATCGAGCTAAGAATGCAAAGGATTTCGGCCTTTCCTTCGATCAGCTCGATATGAGTGTCGAACCACGACAGAAACCTGGTGAATGGCTCGAATACAGCCCCCTTCTCATCGTCATCGTGGGGGCCATCCTTGTCTACTACCTGATAGACCTGTTCAGGACTTCGCCTACCGGGGCGCTGGCGGCGCTCGACCTGAATATTTATAACCTGATTTTTATCACGGTCGGAATGCTGCTGCACTGGCGGCCGAAGAGGTTTCTTAAAGCCGTTGCCCAGGCGGTGCCCGCCACCGGCGGCGTATTGATTCAATTCCCTTTCTATGCGGTTATCTTCGGGATGATAGTCGGCACCGGCATAAATGGATGGCTGACCGGTCTATTCTACAAGGTGACCACTCAAGGAACTTATCCGCTCCTCGTGGCTATTTACTCGGCCGTGCTCGGGGTATTCATTCCGTCGGGCGGATCGAAATGGGTGGTAGAGGCCCCCTATGTTCTTCAGGCCGCCAATATGCACCACGTAAACCTCGGATGGGTCACCCAGATATATAATGCGGCCGAGGCGCTGCCCAACCTGTTGAATCCCTTCTGGATGCTGCCGCTCCTGGGCCTGCTGCACGTAAAGGCAAGGGATTTGGTCGGCTATGCGGTTTTGCAGATGTTCATCCACATTCCGCTCGTTTTCTTCTTATGCTGGCTATTTGCCCAACTCATACCCTATGTCCCTCCGTTGAAATAGTATCCGGCCCGCGCGGTCATGTGGCGAGCGGCGAGGAAAAACAAAAGCGCCTGTTACCGTCGCTCGTCACCCTAAACCACCTTAAATCAAGCAATTTTAAAGGGAGGAAAACCCTGATGTCAGCGCACAAGCACACCATCGTGGACGAATACGATGGAATGGTAGCCTTCGGGCTTTCAAGAGAATTGGATGAAAAATCGCTGATGTACTACCTTCAGAAATTTTCGGATGACGACCTGCTGAGGGTCCTGGCGCCCCGTCTTTCCGATGATGAAATAAACCGGTTGTTCGACCTGATTTCGGAACTGCTGCGAAACCACCTGAGCGACAGCGAGTATCACAGGTTATTTCTCAAGGACTAACATTAGACTATTGTGATTTGGACATCAAATCCGGGATCGAAGAAATAAGAAAGATCGTTCAGAGCGCATGCTGTATGGATGCGATCAACCTGTCGTTTTGATCGGGCATGCGCACCGCTACCCGAAAATACCAGTCGTCAAGCCCTTCGAAGGACCCGCAATCGCGAATGAGAATGCGGTCGCGTTGGAAAATATCCCATTTCAGGCGGGAGGCCGGCGGAAGCCTGCGGTCCATCCGGACGAGCAGGTAATTGGCCTGTGCCGGGAAAACTTCAAGGCCGGGAATAGCTGAAAGCTGCCCTGCAAGCATTTGGCGTTGTTTTGCAACAATATCCAGGGTCTTGCGCCTGTATTCGTCCTGCGTGAAGCAATAGGCGCCCGCAGCCTGGGCCAGGGTGTTTACCGACCAGGGTGGAAGGTTGCTTCTCACCTGCGCAGCAACCCGCGGATGGGCGAGCAGGTAGCCGATCCGCAAGCCGGGCACACCGTAGAACTTGGTGAAAGATCTTATGATCGCGAGGTTCTGGGACCGGTCCAGGAAACGCTTCAGGGAAGCCTGCTCGCAAAAATCGATGAAAACCTCGTCAATCAGGAAGAAGGGGCGCCCGGATTTACTGCTATTTTCGGCAATCCAGCCAATTGTCCCGCTGTCCAGGAGTGATCCGGAGGGGCTTGCCGGGTGCGTGATCAAAACAGCCTCAAAAGCATCCTTTTGGAGTGCGGCTTCCAATTGTTCGACTGTGGGCTGAAAGCGATCTTCCGGGGTCGAAAACAGTTTTTGCAGGCGCGTTCCCTGAAGCTCGAAAGCTTTGGCGTATTCGCCGAAGGTGGGCAATACCACCAGCGCTTTACTTACTCCAAGCGCGTGTGGCAACCAATAGATCAGTTCAGTCGATCCGTTTCCGACCGCAATGTATTCAGGGTCGATACCGTGGAATTTTGAAATGGCCTCCGTCAGCAGTTCGTTATGTATGTCGGGGTAGCTTGCAAGACGGTGAAAGCAGCCGGAAAGGACCTGCGCCAGACCTGGAGGCGGACCGAGCGGGTTTATGCTTGCGCTGAAATCCAGAATGTCATCGGGGGAGCATCCGGCGCGCGCCGAAAGCTCGTAGATATTTCCGCCGTGAACGATGGTCATGCTTGAGGCCCTTCATTAATTAGAAATAACCAACCTGACGCAAACGGCCATAAGGAAAGCCAGCCCGGAGCTCAAGTACATAAGACGGATCGTCCGGCTGTAGGTTTCCAGTGTTATGCGATTAATCGGCTCACCCAGCAGGGGTTTTTCGACACGGGCCCCAAAATAGAAGCTGGGGCCGCCGAGCTGGACCCCGAGCGCCCCAGCCGTTGCGGCTTCCGGATACCCTGCATTGGGGCTTTTCATCTTTGGCGCATCCCTCATCATGATGTTTGCGGCAGCCCGCCAGTCCATGCCCAAGCAGGTCGAGGCGGCCACCAGCAGCCAACCGCTGATCCTTGCAGGTACCCAGTTTGCCAGGTCGTCGGCTCGTGCTGCAAAACGGCCAAAGTAGCGGTAGCGCTCGTTCTTATACCCCAGCATTGAATCCATGGTGTTTATAGCTTTGTATGCCAGAGCGCCAACCGGTCCGAAGAGCGCCAGGTAGAAAAGAGGGGCCACAATTGCGTCGGAGATGTTTTCAGAAACTGTTTCCACAAGGGCGCGCAGGATTGCATCCCGGTCAAGTTGCGAAGTTTCGCGGCTAACGATGAATGAGAGGCGAGCGCGGGCCAGGGCGAGATCGCCTGTTCGCAGGGCTTGGGCGACATGAGATGATTCCTTATGGAGACTGCGGGTGGCAAGAGTGGAGTATGCAAGCCATATCAGAGCAAGATTGCGGAAAATCGAGCCTGCAAAGCAGGATATGGCGATGAACGCCTTTGCAGCGCACACGACGACTGCAATCACGATGATCCAAAGAGCGAATCCCGATAGCAGCATGAAAACGGGGCGGGCCGACTCTACATAGAGCATTTTTTCGGTCCGGGCGATAAGCCGGCCTATCCAGCGGACCGGGTGAGGCATCCGGTGAGGATCGCCTGCCGCAAGATCGAGAAGGTAAGCCGAAACAAGATGCCAGGGCAGAAATACCATTTTACTCTATGTTAGAAGTATATCGAGAATCCGGACCACATCGACGTGCTTGCGCACAAGTTCGGCAAGCTTGTCGTACTGCTCCTCTTTCCAGAGCCTGAAAGAAAAAGAATCCGAAACCGGGGCCACAATCTTGCCGGACCTTCTTCCGACATCTTCGAGGAACATGTTCCGGAACCCGTCGTTGTCGAAGATACCGTGCATGTATGTTCCCCAAGCTCTTCCGTCGGGTTGTGAGAGCCCATCCTCCATGTCCACGGCCAGGCCCTCCCGCCGCACGATTCTGAAGAGCGCCTTTGCCTCCCCGCTCGAGACGCTCCGGCCCATGTGGATTTCATATCCCGAAAGCATTTCCCTTCGCCCTGCAAAGGGCAGCGATTCGGAGATAACACTGGCTTCAACCTGCGAGGTTATCTTTTCGGGATACATTTCGGTTTCCATATCCAGCAGGCCCAGACCGGGGATGGTATCTATCGAGCTTTCAATGCCAAGCGGGTCGCGAACTATGGTGCCCATCATCTGGTATCCGCCGCAAAGCCCGACAACGGTGCCGCCCGATTTATGAAAGGCGGACAGGGCGTCGGCCATGCCGTTTTTGCGCATTGCCGCAAGGTCTTCAATAGTGTTCTTGCTGCCCGGGATGATCACGGCGTCGAATCCGAAAATTTGGGCCGGTCTGTCGAAATAGACCAGATCGATCCTCGAGTCCCTCTCGAAGGGGTCGAAATCCGTGTAGTTGGAAATGAACGGAAGACGGACGATGCCGATGCGAATGGCGCGGGGAGCGGTTTGGGTATGCGCTTTGTCCATTCGCCGCCCGAGCGCCACGCTGTCTTCTTCAAGCAGTGAGATGTCTTCGAAGTAAGGCACAACCCCGAATACCGGCACACCGGAGCGCGATTGCAGTATTTGAACCCCGTCTTCAAACAGGCGCGGGTCTCCCCTGAGTTTGTTTACGATAAACCCGATAATCCGGTCCCGCTCTCCCGCTTCAAGCAGTGAGAAGCTCCCGAGCAGGGCCGCAAATATCCCTCCCCGGTCGATGTCTCCCACCAGGATGCACTTGGCGCCGGCCATTTCGGCCATAGCCATATTCACCAGGTCGTGTCCCTTTAGATTGAGCTCTACCGCACTTCCGGCCCCTTCAATGACTATCAGGTCGTTTTGGGCGCAAAGCCTTTCAAATGCACCCCGGACTATGGGGACAAGTTCCTTTTTGTATTCGTAGTAGTCTTTTGCCGAAAAATTTCCGATCGCACGTCCGAGTACGATCACCTGAGAACCCATTTGCGAAGTAGGCTTAAGAAGGATGGGGTTCATATCCACATGCGGCTCGATTCCCGCTGCCTCGGCCTGGACGACTTGGGCGCGCCCCATTTCTCCGCCTTGCGGAGTGATGAAGGAGTTCAAGGCCATGTTTTGCGCCTTGAAGGGAGCCACGCGGTATCCCTCTTTTTTGAAAATGCGGCAGAAAGCAGCGGCCAGGACGCTTTTGCCGACATCGGAGCCGGTCCCCAGAAACATGAGTGACCTTGCGCTGGACATTTTAGATCGGCTTACCTCCCCTTTCCCCACTCGGCGCAGTGGCTGACGAATTGGCCGGCAGCTTCGGGGGCGCTACCCCAGTGCAGGTGGATATAGCTGGCAAGAACAGAACCTGCCTGATAGCCCTCTGGACGGGCGGCTTCGTGCTTACGGCTTCGCAGGTCATAAGCGAACTCAAAGTTCGAATTTGACTCGGGTTCGACTATTTCGGAGTAGTGGAATTCATGCCCCCTGATAATCCGGCCGGGACCGCCAAGCAGACATTGCCGGCGCAGAACGACTTCCGTATATCCAAGCGCCTTGCGCCGCGGCAGCATTCTGGTCCCGAATGGCAGTATCCCCGCCATATTGTACTTTTCCCCGTCAATTGTATCTATAAAACGGCCAAGGGTCATCAGGCCGCCGCATTCGGCATAGATCGGCATCCTCATCCCGGCGCGCTCGCGAAGAGAATGAAGAAAACGAACATTTTCGGATATGGCCTTAGCGAAAAGTTCCGGGTATCCACCGCCCAGATATGCTCCCGAGCATGCCTCCGGGAGAGTTTCGCCGTGCACCGGAGAAAAAAAGCGAAGCCGCGCGCCGGCCTTCTCCAGAAGCTCCAGGTTATCGGGATAATAGAAGCAGAAAGCCGCGTCGCGCGCTACTGCAATCTCAGGCGGCGAGGCGCCGCAGCCGGTTTCGGCGCCCCCCCCACCCGCCCAGCCTTCGGCGGCGCCGGGAAGGCCAGTCGTGAGATCCGAAGTCAGAGGACCAGGCCCCGTTTGCATGGAATACCGGGTCTTTTCCAGGAGCAGGTCAATGTCGAGCCGCTTTTCCATGAGCTCGGCCAAAGTCTTCTGCCACCCGGCGTCCAGCCTCATTTCATCAGCGGTCACAAGCCCAAGATGCCGCTCGGGCATTCGGACCCGGTCTTCTCCGGGAATGCCGCCCAAAACGGCAACTTCCGGACATGCTGCGGCCACAGCCTCCTTCAGGTACTCCAAGTGGGTCTCTCCGCCGATCCGGTTGAAAATAACCCCCGCAAAATTCAGCGCCGGATCAAATTGCATGAATCCGTATATCAGGGCCGCTGCGCTCCTGGCCATGCTCCGAGCGTCCACAATAAGCACGGCTGGGACCTCGAGCCATTTGGCCATCTCAGCGCTGCTGCCCGATTCCGTTTGGCCCTCGTAGCCGTCGAAGAGTCCCATGACGCCTTCGATCAACCCCACGTCAGATCCTTCGAGAAGACGCCGGAAAAGTTCCTCGTTCCAGCGGCGGCTGAGCATCCACCCGTCCAGGTTGCGGCTTTGTTTACCGGCTATCAGGGTGTGAAGCCCGGGGTCTATAAAGTCCGGTCCAACCTTGAAAGGCTGCACACTGAGGCCTCTCGCCCTCAATGCCGCGAGCAGCCCGAGCGCAACAGTTGTCTTGCCGCACCCACTGTGCGTTCCGCATACCAGAAAAGCCTGTTTCTGCCGCAGTTTGTCCGCCATCTTTTCTTTTAAAATGCCGCTCTCTGCGTTCCGGTGATCCGCATCGCACGACACGACTGAGCTAAAATGCAGGCTTCCTTTAGATCAGGTTGGAAATACCTTTTTGCCTGCTGAATTAATTTTCCTCTTCTACTCGATTTGGAGACTCTCCTTGAATCTTCAAGGCTCATCGGTCTCGTCCTGGCCGGCAATCTGCTTCTCAAGTTCTTCTAAGGAGGGGAGAGTATCAACAATTGCCTGCCGTATCGGGCCCAGCCCTTTTTCCACCATGAGCCAAACCTGGGGGATGCTGACCCCTTCATATTGATGGATCAAGATATCGCGCAGCCCAGCCAATTGACGCCATGGAATATCGGGGTGCCCTTTTCTGTACTCTTCGGGAACACGTTTTATGGCTTCGCCAATGACCTCCAGGTTTCGGATAACGGCATCTTGGGTCTTGTGATCTGAGAAGAAGGCGTCCCTTCCGCCTGCAATGTACTCAAGAATCCGGTCTATCCGTTCCAATATCTGGGCGAGGTAAACACGAGGGTCTTTCCTCATAAGGGCCGCGCCTCCTTGAGAATCTTCCGGCGTAACAACCAGTATATGGCATCCTCGGAGACTACATCGACCTTGACGCCTATCAAGGCCCGGAGGTCTAGAGCGAGGCCGCTCACATCCAGGAGGCTGCGGTCATCATCCATTTTTACAAGCAGATCGATGTCGCTCTCTGGGCCCGCCTCGCCTGTTGCTACGGAGCCGAAAACTCTCACGTTCCGGGCCCCGTGTCTGCCTGCGAGGGCATGTATCTCTTTTCTTTTTTCTTTCAACAGGTCTTCAAGTGTCATGATTTACTTACCTTACCTCCGCCGAGCAGAAATCCGCTTCACGTCTCCAGGCGGCTTCATAAATCATCTTTTCATACATGCGAGCAGCATGGCATCCAATAATCGTTTCTCTTCGTTAACTGTAGGATATAATTCCGAAAGCGCATTTGCAACCCGGACGAAGTCCGGGCCGCACCCACTGTGCGTTCCGCATACCAGAAAAGCATGTTTCTGCCGCAGGGTGCCCTCAACTTCGGCTAGCCGTTTGCATTCCTTCGGGATCATCTCGTTACCACCGTCATTCCCGCATTAATTCCCGCATTAATGTGCTGTTACCCCTTCTTATCTAACCGCCGCCACTTGGCGTCCCGCCCTTTTCCAAGTATCTCCAACTTCCCTTCCGCTCGCCGGCGGTTCATCGCTGGTCGAAGCTATCCTAATTTTAGATCGGCTTTTTGGGAATACAAAAAACGTGTCTTCCGCTCGATCTCCATGGATAATCATCGAACCCATTGCCCAAACGATCCAGGTATTCTAAAAAGCGCCGGATTTCTGATATACTTCTAGCAACGGGAGAAAATATGCTCTGGAAGTTCAAACAGCGGCAACAAAAATGGCTGGAAGGCGAAAAAGGGACCGTCTTAAAGGACTGGGGAGGCAAAATACGCATCGCCCTGGCCTTTCCGAACCGCTATGCGGTGGGGATGTCCAATCTCGGGTTTCAGTTCGTCTATGATGCTCTCAACCGGTTTGAAACCGTGGTCTGCGAGCGCGTATTTTACCCGGAGCCGGAAGATCTGGCCATGGTCAGGCAATCTCCCGGAGGCCTGCTGTCGGTGGAATCTCAAAGGCCGCTTGACGACTTCCACCTGGTGGTCTTTTCCGTTTCTTATGAAAACGATTACACAAACCTTATCGAAATGCTTCAACTTGGCGCAATTCCCGCGCGGTCGAAAGACCGGACCACAGCGCACCCCCTGGTGGCGGGTGGCGGAGTGGCGCTTTTCCTCAATCCCGAGCCGCTTGCCCTCTTTTTGGATTTTATATTCATTGGAGAGGCAGAATCGCTGCTGCCTGACTTTATCGACTTTTGGAAACAATTCGAAGATAGCTCTATTGGCCGCTCTGAAATTTTAAGAGAGATGGGGAAGTCAGTGGGAGGAATCTATGTTCCCTCCCTTTATGAGCCTCTGTTCAATTTGGACGGAACCCTGGATTCTATTCGCCCCCTGGATGGCAGCGGCCTTCCGGAAAGAGTTGTCTGCAGGCGGGCCGATCTTTCAAAAAGTCCTCCGTGCAGAACTGCCGTACTCACGGGAGATACCGAATTCAGCAATGTGCTTCTGCTCGAGATTGGAAGGGGCTGTGGGCGCGGATGCCGGTTTTGCGCAGCGGGATTCGTCTACCGGCCGGTCCGTTATCACGGTCTTCACGAACTGATGCTGGCAGCCGGTCCCGCAAGCTCCGGGACAAAAAGGATCGGCCTGGTGAGCGCTGCGGTATCAGATCACCCGGAGATAGTTCCCCTGTGCTCTTCACTGCTCGATCAGGGCGCCTCCCTTTCTTTTTCTTCGCTCAGGGCAGATACGCTCAACGCCCAAATCCTTTCCGCCCTGGAATCGAGCGGCCACCAGGCGGTTGCGATCGCCCCCGAGGCTGGGTCGGAGAGGCTCAGGCGGGTTATCAACAAGAATTTGTCTGAAGATCAGATATACAACGCGGTCGAAATTCTGGCCCAAAAGGGAATCCTCAATATCAAGCTCTACTTTATGATAGGGCTTCCGACCGAAAGCACCGAAGATCTGGAGGCAATCGTTGAGCTTGCAAAGGGGATACGCCATCATGTATTGAGCGCAAGCCGCGGTAAAACACGGCTTGGAACCATTACGCTAAGCGTAAATTCTTTTGTTCCGAAGCCTTTTACGCCGTTTCAGTGGACGGCTTTCGCAGGGGTGGGGGAGCTTAAGGGAAAAGCCAAATGGATTCAGAAAGCCCTGCGGAAAGTACCGAACGTCCGGGTCCATTTCGACCTGCCGAAGTGGGCTTACGTTCAGGCGCTCCTGTCCAGGGGAGACCGCAGGGTTTCCTTTTTTTTGGAAAAAGTCGCACCGGATGTGTTTAGCTGGAGGCAGGCAATGGGCAGTTCGCCTCTAAACCCTGATTTCTGGGTTATGAGGGAGCGGGAGCGCGATGAAAAATTCGCCTGGGAGGTGATAGACCATGGGATCGATCGTAAATTCCTGTGGGAGGAATACCAGCTTGCTCTTCATGAAAAGAACAGCCCCGAATGCCGGCCGGAACTAAATTGCAGAAGATGTGGGGTTTGCGGGCCGTAGTAACGCATGCCGGATACTGGATGTTGAATGCTGGACGTTGTGGCTGAAAAAATCACTCGAATCTATCCCATGGGCAGGGGCGAGGTCGTAGGGGTGCACGAAATCGACCTCGAGATTTCGCAGGGAGAAATGGTTCTGATAAAGGGTGAAAGCGGTTCCGGCAAGAGCACACTGCTCTCGCTTCTGGCCGGATTGGACCGCCCGACAAGTGGCAGCCTGACCGTGTCGGGGCTTAAGCTCGAAAGCGCCTCAACCCACGAACTCACCGAATTTCGTAGAAAATCAGTTGGAATCGTCTTTCAGTCCTTTAATCTTCTACCGACGCTCACCGTGCTTGAGAATGTCAGCCTTCCTGCCCTCTTGGCGGGCGAGGAGCGCCCGACGGTTACGACACGCGCTGCAAAGATCCTGGGCTGGCTCGGGATGGAGAAGCGCGCGAACCACTTTCCTTCCCAGCTTTCCGGAGGCGAGATGCAGCGGAGCGCAATTGCCCGCTCCCTTATAAACGACCCTTCTCTGATTCTTGCAGACGAGCCTACAGGCAACCTCGACAGCAAAAACGGGACAGCCGTCATGGAGCTTCTGGCAGAGCTTAACAGCGGTCTTCGCCGGACGGTCATTATCGCTACCCACAGCTCCTTAGCCGATTCCTACTGCACGGCGAGGCTGGTGCTAAAGGACGGCGCCATAGTGGAGCGCTAAGATGAGGGGGTTCTTTCGCCTTTGGATCTGGTTCAGCTTCCGTGAGCTGAGAGGCCATGCGTGGCGGACCTTTGTGGTACTGGCGGGGATCAGCCTCGGGGCGGCGGTCTTTACCAGTGTTCGCCTGGCCACCAACGCTTCGGTCCAGTCCTTCGCAAACGGTATGGACGCAATTTCGGGCAGGGCGGAACGGAGCGTGACGCTTCCGGGAGGGCGCCTCCCGGAAGAACTTGTATCCGTCCTGTTCAACTCGCCTGATCTCATCGCCGTCTCTCCACTCATGTCAACCTACGTTCGGGTGGAAGGAAGCGACGAACCGCTGCTCCTGCTCGGAATCGATCCCATACTCGACCGGCCCTTCCGGACATGGAAATCTCCCGATTCGCCGGAAGTTTTTTCCTTGTGGCGCCGCCTTATTGGCTCCCCCTTCACCATGATCGCCGCAAAGAGGTTTTTGCAAAAAAGCGGAGTTCGCACAGGTGGGTCTGTTCGTCTTCGGGGCGTTGCCGGCGAAAGCTCTTTTGTCGTATTGGGCGAACTTGCCTCAGAGGGACTGGCCACCCTCGAGGGGGGAAATATCGCCATTGTCGACGTCGCTACGTTTCAGGAATTCACTGGAGTATACAGTGAAGTCGACCGAATAGACGTTATTTTCACCCACCCCCTGACCGCAGACAAGGTGGACAGGGTCAAAGCTATGCTCCCGGCGGGGGTCGAACTTGCGCAGCCCTCCGAGGCCAAAGAAACCGGTCGTGCGATGATCCGGGCCTACCAGATGAACCTCTCGGTACTGAGTTTCGTTTCGCTGTTTGTGGGCATGTTCCTGGTTTACAGTATGATTTCGCTGCACGCAACTTCAAGGCGAAAGGAGCTTGCCATCCTGCGCTCGCTAGGAGCTTCTTCGCATGTGGTTTTCCTGCTGTTCATCGCCGAAGGTTGCTTTTTTGGAATCGTGGGCTGGGTGCTGGCAGTACCGGCAGGCTTTTTCATGACCAAAAAGCTGATCGGCTATGTCAGCTCGACCGTATCTCACCTTTTTGCACGGGTGAACGTAGAAGGTTTCGGACTTACGGGCCGGGAAATGCTCCTGTCTTTTGCCATAACACTGCTGGTAGCGGTATTGGCGGCATGTCAGCCCGCCTTCGAGGCATCGAGGGTCCGGGCGCGGGAAGCACTGCTTATGCGGGAAGCCGTTTCTCGGGAAGAGGAAAACTTCATCAGGCGCCTTGCCATTCTCGGTTTGATTCTTGCGGCGGCAGTCTGGCCACTTGCCCGGATGCCCGTATTTTCCGGAGCCCCCGTCCCCGGGTACATGGCGGCTTTTTGTCTGTTTCTAGGCTTTGCTCTCTTCTCCCCGCTTATCCTGAGAGCCGCCGGAACCCATTTGCCTCCCATCGTGATAAGGGCCGGCCTGAGTGAGACGACATACCTCGGGACCAGCTATCTTAAAAGCGCCGGGGCCAGGGTCGCCATCTCGGTGGGGGCGCTTATAACGGCTATCGGACTTTTCTCGGCGCTTGTCATTATGATCCACAGCTTCAGGGACTCCCTTTCGGCCTGGGTGCACCAAAGCATAAACGGCGACCTTTACGTGCGGGCGAAGATGTCCGAAATAAACGGTTATCGCGACTCGCTTCCACCTGAAATTGCAGCCGGACTCGAGGAATTACGCAGTGAGGCCGACGTGGTTGCCTACCGCCGGATAGTCTTGAACTACGGCGGTATTCCATATATGCTCGAACCAATTGACACCGTGAGCTACCTGCGCCGGTCCGGGTTCGCTTTCATTGAAGGCACTCCAGGCAAAATTGCGCCGGCGTTAAATGAGGGGAAAGGTGTTGTCGTTTCGGAGGTTTTTTCGAACCAGACCGGATTGCGGGTTGGAGAACGGTTCAAAGCGGTTGTCGAATCCGTTGAACTCGACATGCCGATTCTCGGGATTATCCGGGACTACCGGACGCGGGGCGGAGTCGTATATTGCTCCCTGTCTTTTTTCGTGCAGGCAACGGCAGACCGGCAATGGACCGGCGCAATTATATTTGCAAACGACAGGGGCGCCGACCATGGCCGGAGGATCACAGCCCTCAGAAACCGCATTCTTCTCAGCGCCGCCCAGCGGGGCCAAAGCATCGAGGCCGTTGTGGGATCGGACCTGCGCCTCGACATACTCAAGATATTCGACGAAACATTCGCGGTAACCACAGCGCTGCTTTTCATCTCCTTTGTGATAGCCGCTCTCGGTGTGGCGACCACACTGACTATTCTGGTGCTGGAGCGCACCAGGCAGTTTCAGACGATGATAGCTACCGGTGCGAGCGCCGCTCAGATAAGGGCCGTAATCGGCTGGGAGGCCCTGACGATGGTTTTAATGGGCGAGGCACTCGGCCTTGCGTGCGGTTTTGTTCTATCAGTTCTGTTGATTTTCGTGATAAACAAACAATCTTTCGGATGGACTTTCATCTATTCCGTTGACTGGCTTACCCT
>JBEKPW010000093.1:0-25275 GCA_049520315.1 Syntrophobacteraceae bacterium | reverse complement strand
CGTGTTTCCCCATCCTCATTGTCTGCCACCACCTGAAGCCGCCCGCTCACAATAATATAGAGTCGGTCGCCCCTGTCTCCCTGGCGGAAAAGGATCTCTCCTCGCTTGAGGCGATGCCATTGGAGATAACTATCTATCTTCTTGAGCAGGTCATTGCTCATGGTCCCGAACAGGTCTTGCAGTATCATCACCAACTGATTTCGGCACAATTGCCGCCGCATGATTTCATATAGTCCTTCAATGTCGCCAGGGCCCAGTTTTTTGAAGGAAGATTTTGAAAGTTTCAGCAAACTGGTTTGGCAGACAGCATGGACGCTCGCTGTACGTTTGCCTCCACTCAGATCCTGGATCTCTCCGGCAAGTTCGCCTTGATCTATCACCCACACCTCCTGCTCCGATCCGTCCTCCTGTTTGATCGTCACGGCCAACTGGCCGGTGGTGACAACGTATATGGCGTCACCGGGGTCCCCCTGACGAAACAGGGTTGCTCCCGCATCCAGCGTGACCGGCTCAAGGTCCTGAGAAAAGTCCATGAACATCGTATTACCAGGTTCGCCTGTGGGTTTATCTTTCATTGGCTCCTATGCCTCCCGTTCAGTGGGTGTATGGATCAGGTACGCACATTTGGCTGACACTGCCTCCGGAAGGGGAGGATGAAGAGGATGAGGCTTTGCCCTGAATAATGCGTCAACTTGACCCCCAACTCGAGCCGAACCGCATATCCGGGTCAGATTCCATCCGAAAAAGCTCTTGGAATGCCGAACGTCCGTAAATCATAGGCTATTCCAATCGAAAGCCGCAAGAAAATTACGGATCAGACCAATTTGGGCAATTTGAGAACATACCGCCATCTCCGAAGTTAATAGCTCGCTTCCCGCCCCTCATGGTGTGGGGTGGCTCAGGCGAATAAGACGCGATAATAGGGGCGAGGGAAAAAGCCGACGCAACATGGACGTACCACTTCCTGGCATGATAGATCACCCTGGCCTTTGATACTCTGGACTGAGGGCTGAGGACTGAGGACTGAGGACTGAGTGGAAGAGAACCGGGATATAGTGTCGACGGGAAGACTAAAATGAGCCTGCGCCCCACGTCCCCTTTGGGGCAATAAGCGGTGTGAGTGAGAGGTGAGCAGTAAAAAGTCACTCTTCTTGGTTCTATCGCTACGCGAGGAGCAGTGAGCGAGAGAGGTTTTTTTTCTGTTCACCGTTCACTGCTCACCGGGTTTATCGGGCAGCCCAACCGTCGAAAAGCCGGGGTCCAGTGTTTTGGTTGAAAGTTCAAATAGTTTGAAAAGGCCCTGGATTCCGGCCTGCGCCGGAAAGCCCTGGATTCCGGCCCCCGGACTGGACACTTCCGGGGCAGGCTTCGCCGGAATGACGAAATCAACCAGCCTAAGCCCCTTCAGCCTGCCGTGTCCCCTACGGGTGTGGGGATGAACCAAAACCCTTCAACGGTCCTTTTAAGGCTCTTCTCCCACCAAAAGGCCTTTTTGCAGCACCTGCCAAAGACCGGCTGTCAAAGGGGCATCTGTCAATTATTGTCTCTTGCCTGACAAAATTTGTCATCAGGATGAGTTTTTATTGGCCGCCGCCACGCACCAAGTGTTCTTCATTAATCAGATACGATCGTGCAAACGTGGGCAGAGCAACACTATTGCGTCTTACACCTGAAAATTTCACCCCATGCAGAATTTGGCATCAATCTTGATTAGTCATTACCCGACACCTACACCAAATTTGCGTCGTGGAAGTTGAAGAGAACGCTCTCAACACTTGGATTTTAATAGGTAACCTGCACTTTCTGAAATAAATGTGAAGTTTGCAAAACAGGTTGCCGATATGGAGAAAAGGAACAGAACCAACTTGCTCGGCAGCGGCCCGGGAAGATGTGATCACAAGAGATTCGGTTCAGGTCGTGGGACTTTGGCATGTGAGCACCAAGGGCTTGAAAACTGAAAGAGCGGCAGCGTGGTGCTGAAAGATAGTTGTACGAGATTCTTGAGGAGGGATTCATGAGGACCCGAAAACGACAGTTCACGGTAATGTTAGGGGTTGCTTTTGCTGCCGCCTTTTTCCTTGGAGGCGTTGCGAACGCGACGGGCTGGGTTTCTCCGGTAGGGACATGGGACTTCACAGTTTCAGGGGCGAAGCTGGGCACCGTGTATCTTACATTCAACGATGACATCCATGGCAAAACGATCTCGGGCTATATTAATGTCATTCCAGGCTTCACACCTAAACAAACAGCAACTGGAGAAACGGTAACCTTTGGCTTTGCCACGTTAACAGGTCTGTGGGAATTCAATCAAAACGGTCAGGTTGTCGGATTTTTGAATAACCCCCCCACAGATACGGTGCGCCTTGATATCGAAAGCTTTACGGGCGGGGTTTCGAGTAACGAAAATGTATTTACGATGACCGGACAAACGTTAAATGGTCCCTTGACATTAAACGGCGTACAGATGCAGGTGCAAACGCCCCTCCCGGATGTGTGGACAATCCAGAAGATCATGCAAGGGGATGTGACGTTCACGGAAGTTTTCTTCGCACAGCAAGATCCCGACCTGGGAGGTTATAATAATCTGTATGACTTTGCCGGCTGGGGGGCAGATATCTGCATATTTGGTGTGGGTACGTTATCCAAGGGCAATAATTTCGGCATCACGATCACGGAATATCCGATGCCGGACTCCGGCGGCTGTGAAAGTATAACTCCATCATTTGCCCAGGCTGGCACCAAGCAAACCGGTCGAAAGGCCGCATTGGCCGTGTCCGGCAAGGTCGGACTCGGTCCTCCAGGTCCACCACCATCGACCGGGATCGTCAGCTCCGCGATCGGCAAGATCAATCTCCATACAGGCGTAGCAAATCTGGCTGGATATGAGACAGGAGACCCAGCGGCCAAGGTCACAATGCCGGTATTCTGTCAGGAAGAATAAGAGACTGCTTTTATCTGGCGCCGTTTCCAGAGGGGTGGCCTGAACAGTCCGCAGGGTTTGGAAGCGTTTTCGGCAATTTCATGGCCGGGATTATCAATCCTGCGCGCAGTCAGACGGGTCACCCTGTATTTTGTCCAGCGTGTGAGGCAGGGCCGGAAGGATTGTTTCGAGGTTTTCGATAGCGCCTTTCGGACTTCCCGGCAGATTGACGATGAGAGTTTTACCGCGGATGCCAGCGACGGCCCTCGAGATCATCGCATGAGGGGTCTTTTGCAGGCTGGCGGCCCGCATGGCTTCGGCCAATCCGGGAACCGCCTTTTCGATAACCGAAAGAGTAGCCTCGGGAGTAACGTCGCGGGGGGAAACCCCGGTACCCCCGGTCGTAAGGACAAGGGCCGCTTTTTCGACGTCTGACAGATCGGTAAGCACCTTTCGAATCACTTCGCATTCGTCGGCAATAACGGTCCTAAAACATACTTCGAACCCCTCTGCGACAAGCCTGTCCACCAGGAGCTGCCCGGACCGGTCCACGCGCTCTCCCCGAGATCCACGGTCGCTGACCGTCACAACTGCAGTTTTTCTGGAAAACATAACCTTCCTAAGGCGAGCTTATACCGAGTTAGGTTCAAGAAAGCATCAGGTCAAGGGCGTGGGGAGCTTTGCCCCATAAGCGCTCAAATGAGCGTGTAAGTACCTGAATTTATAAGGACAATATTTATCATTTTTGTCGCCCCGGCACAAACCGGAGTCCAGTGCCCTTACCTGTTGATATTACAATAAAAATCAAAGCCTCTGGATTCCGGCCCCCGGACTGGACACTTCCGGGGCAGGCCCGCCGGAATGACGGGCTTCTTCCCTGTAGCTGCTCGTCTTTATTTGAGCGCTTATGGGGCGTAGCTCCCCACGCTTTTCCGGATTATTTATTTGCAGAACTTTCGGTACACGGTCACTTATAGCAGCCATGGTCCTGATGGTATCATCCCCGGTGGCGGCTTATTTTTCCTCTTTTTCCTTTTTGGCAAGTTCGATTATTTTCTCCTGAAGCGGTCCCGGGACTTCTTCATAGTGGGAGAATTTCATGGTGAACATACCGCGGCCCGCTGTCATGGAGCGCAGATCGGGCGCGTATTTGAGCACTTCGGAAAGAGGCACCTGGGCCTTTACGATCTGCTTGTTTCCTTTGCTTTCCATCCCGAGCACTCGGCCCCGCCTGGAATTGAGGTCCCCGATGATATCGCCCATTGCATCGTCGGGAACAGTGATTTCCATTTCCGTAATGGGTTCGAGCAGGGTGGGTCTGGCGTCTGCCATGGCTTTTTTGAAGGCCATCGACCCGGCAATCTTGAAGGCCATTTCAGATGAATCCACCGTATGATATGAGCCGTCAACCAGGTCAACCTTGAAGTCCACGACCGGATATCCGGCCAATGTGCCCTCATGGAGCGCTTCGGCGATTCCCTTTTCCACCGCTGGAATGTACTGCCTCGGGATCACGCCGCCGACGATCTTGTCATAAAACTGGAACCCCTCGCCTCTTGGCAGCGCTTCCATTTCGATCGTGCAGTCGCCGTACTGGCCGCGTCCACCTGACTGTTTCTTGTATTTGTGCTGGACACGGACCTTGCCTTTGATCGTCTCTTTGTATGCGACCTTGGGCAGCTTGAGGTTCACTTCAACTCCGAACTTGCGTCTGAGCTTGTCGACGATGGCCTCTATATGGATTTCGCCCATTCCTGAAAGGATCATCTCGCGGGTTTCGTCGTTCCTGTCGAGCTTGAGCGTCAGATCTTCTTCCATGAGGCGGGAAAGCGAGGAGAAAATCTTTTCCTCGTCCCCTTTGCTCTTGGGTTCGACCGCCAGCGAGTAGATTGCGGGAGGAAGCTCTACGGACGGAAAGACGATCGGGTCGCGCTCCGAGCACAGTGTATCCTGTGTCACGGTCTCTTTGAGTTTGGCGACGGCGACGATGTCTCCGGGTCCGGCCGTCTGAATCGGTTCCTGGTTTTTCCCCTTGAGCCTGAGAAGCTGGCCAAAGCGCTCTTTTGCACCTTTGTTGGAGTTGAGAACCGTAGAATCGGGGGCAAGGGTCCCGGAAAATATGCGCAAAATGGAAAGCTTGCCGGCATACGGGTCGCTCACGGTCTTGATTACAATGGAGCTGAATGGCGCGCCGGTATCCGGATCTCTAGTCAACTCCGCATCTCCCTTCACGGGGCGGCCTTTGACCGGACCGGTGTCGAGAGGAGAGGGCAGGCACTCAGCGATCAGGTCAAGCAAAGGCTGAACGCCAATATTTCCGGCGCCTGCGCCGCAAGCGATAGGAATGAGTTTGCCGCCTATCACGGAAGCCCGCAGGGCGCCTTTTATCTCTTCTGGAGAGAGTTCGCCGGTGTCGAGGTATTTTTCCAGAAGCTCATCACTCGATTCGGCCACATGCTCGACAATGGCTTCCCTGTATCGGGCGGCCAACTCAGAAAGCTCGGCCGGCATTTCGTTTGTGTCGAATTTTCCGCTATCGCCCTGTCCGTATACATATGCTTTGCCACTCAGGATATCGACAACCCCTTTGAAGCTCTCGGCAGCGCCAATCGGAACCTGAAGCGGGACACACGATTTGCCGAAATTGTCTTGAATGTCCTGAACCGTTTTGGCGAAATCGGCCCGCTCGCGGTCCATCTTGCTGATGAAGATCAATCTCGGCTGGCCGAATTCACCGGCAAATTCCCACACTTTTTCAGTCTGAACACGCACGCCGTCAACCGCGTCGGCAAGCACTACCACGGAGTCGCCGCCCCGCATGGAAGTTTTTGTTTCAGCAATGAAGTTGAAGTCGCCCGGCGTATCAATCAGTGTGAATGGCTGCTTTTTCCAGGTAAAAGAATAGACCGAACTGCTGATGGTAGTCTTGCGCTTGACCTCTTCAGGCTCAAAGTCCAGAATCGAGCTGCTCTCGTCCACTTTGCCCAGCCGGGTCGTGGCGCCCGCATCGAAAAGCATGGCTTCAGCCAGGGAAGTCTTGCCTGCGCCACCGTGAGAGATTATTGCGAAAGTACGAACATTTGCGACATCCTCTTTCATGTTGCATCCTTTCTGCTCAAATTGAACCCGGGGAACGGACGGCTTTCCCGTGGATTAACTGTGGTTGCCAGATCACGTAGGGCGTCTTTTAAATAAATCGTAACAGGATCCCTTCCAGGGTGGAAACGGGAGAGCCGTATGAACAGAGTTTAAAACATTTCTAATTATTTCAATTACGCTGCAAAGTCAATACACGAGGAAAACAATCAGCACGGCGGCTCTCGAATCCTCTATGATTTTTTCACAGTCTGTGCTAACTGAGCCATTAATTGAGCGATCCTTTGCCGGGGTAGGCTCCTCTGGATTCAGGAATTGCGAAATTAATCCTTCAATTACCCCAAATTGCTCAATTTGTCCTAATTCTAAAAGGAAAATCCGGGATGGACGGCCTTACCTGGAATCGCGCCCAGACGCTTTTCCTCCAATATCTGCGCCACGAGCGAAATCTTAGCGAAGAAACGCTCAGGGCTTACTCAAGCGATCTGCGCCAGTTTGCCGGCTATGCGTCCACCCTTGCAGGGGGTTCTGCCGTAGAATTGAAGTCGATTGGTCCGGAAATCATCCGGGGATACCTGGCATCGGTTCACAGGTCGCTCGAAAAAACAAGCCGCGCCCGTAAACTGTCCGCCTTGCGCTCCTTTTACACTTATCTGAACAGCGCCGGCATCTTCACTGAGAACCCTGCCGATCAGGTTGCCCATCCGAGGATAAAGCAAAAAATGCCTTCCTTCCTCCAGGTGGACGCTGTCTTTCACCTCCTTGACGCCCTCTCCCGCGCATCGCTCCGGTACGGCAGTTCCTGGAGAAAGGCCCGCAACTGGGCCATGTTCGAATTGCTCTACTCGACGGGTATCCGTGTGAGCGAACTGGTCAAATTGAATCTTGACGGGGTGGCTTTTGCCGAGGCGCTTGTGCGCGTGAGCGGCAAAGGCCGCAAAGAGCGTATAACCCCGATCGGAACCAAAGCGCTTAACGCCCTTAAGCATTATCTTGATGCCCTGGAGTTTCAGTTCCCGACGGCGAGGGCGGCTTCGAATGCCCTTTTTCTCAATTCGAGGGGAGGAAGACTTACGGCGCGATCCGTCGACAGAATACTCAAGGCGGAGCTGATTGCATGCGGAATGTGGCAACGCTTGAGCCCGCATGGGCTAAGACATACTTTTGCCACCCATCTTCTGAATGCCGGCGCCGACCTTAGGGCCATCCAGGAGATGCTTGGGCATGAAAGTCTGTCGACGACCCAGAGATATACCCATGTAAATACGGACCAGCTAATGAAGGTCTACGACGCCTCACATCCGAGGAGCAGAAAAAAATAGAGGCTTGGCAACGTGATTATGTTAAGTGTAATAATGTCTAATCATTATGATAATTTGACTGAGCTTGCCACATTGTGCTGAAGCCTTTTTTGTGGAGAAAAGATAAAACCGATGCCTAATCCTATCATGCGCGGCACAACCGTAATCGTCATACGGAAGGGCGACCAGGTCGTAATGGCCGGCGACGGGCAGGTAACGATGGGTGAAACCATCGTAAAGCAGCAGGCCAAAAAGATCCGCAGGCTTTACCGTGACAAGATCCTTACCGGTTTTGCGGGCTCGACCGCCGATGCGTTTACGCTGTTCGAGAGGCTGGAAGCCAAGCTCGAGCAGTTCAACGGCAATCTCAAGCGCGCCGCGGTTGAACTTGCGAAGGATTGGCGAATGGATCGGGCGTTGCGCAGGCTGGAAGCGCTGCTTCTTGCTGCCGACGCGAAGGATTCTTTCATCCTGAGCGGGACCGGAGATGTTATCGAACCGGACGACGGGTTTGCGGCGGTTGGCTCCGGAGCGCCCTATGCGCTTGCGGCGGCCCGTGCCCTGGACCGCCATACGGACCTCTCGGCGCGCCAAATCGCCGAGGAGGCCATGAGTATCGCCGCGTCGATCTGTGTCTACACCAACACCCAATTCGTGATCGAGGAGCTGTGATTGATGCAACAAACTCTAACGCCGGCTGAAATTGTCAGAGAGCTGGACAAATATATAATCGGCCAGAAAGACGCCAAGCGCATGGTTGCAATAGCTCTGCGCAACAGGTGGAGAAGGCAGCAGGTGCCGGAACATCTGCGCGATGAAATAGCGCCGAAGAATATCATAATGATCGGACCTACCGGTGTGGGTAAAACCGAGATAGCACGCCGTCTCGCGCGGTTAGCCCAGTCGCCCTTCCTTAAGATTGAAGCCAGCAAGTTTACCGAAGTAGGCTACGTTGGCCGCGACGTGGAATCCATGGTCCGCGACCTGACTGAACTGGGCGTCAGCATGGTCCGCAACGAAGAGATGGAAGAGGTAAAAATAAAGGCTGAAGAAATTGCGGAGGAAAAACTGCTCGACATTTTGCTTCCTCCCAAGAAAACGCCCCCGGAGGTGCGTGAGCACCCTTTCCCGGTCGAAGCCGATGCGCTGATCGTCGCAAAGGAGGAGGCCGAACAGGCCGATTCGACGAGGGAGAAGCTCAGGAAACTGCTCCGGGAAGGGGCGCTCGACGACCGCTACGTAGAGCTGGACGTGCCTGACCGCAACTTACCGATGGTCGAAATCTTTGCCGGAGCCGGAATGGAGGAAATGGACTTCAACCTCAGAGAAATGCTTGGGTCCATGCTCCCCAGACGCACCAAACGCAGGAAGGTCAAAATCCCCGAAGCACGTGAGATTCTGATCACAGAGGAATCCCAGCGCCTGATCGACATGGATCGCGTGATAAAGTCGGCAATCGAGCGTGTCGAACACTCAGGGATCATTTTTTTGGACGAAATCGACAAGATTGCCGGAAGGGAAAGCGGCGGCAGAGGTCCGGATGTGTCTCGAGAGGGCGTTCAGCGCGACCTGCTGCCAATAGTCGAAGGCTCAACAGTCACCACTAAGTACGGGATGGTGAAAACCGACCACATACTATTTATCGCCTCCGGCGCCTTTCACATCGCAAAACCTTCAGACCTCATTCCGGAACTTCAGGGACGCTTCCCCATCCGGGTGGAGCTTACCTCGCTTTCCAAGGATGATTTCGTGCGCATCCTCAAGGAGCCTGAAAACGCTCTGATTGCCCAGTACAAGGCCTTGCTCGAGACCGAGGAGGTCGAGCTCATCTTCGATCGGGAGGCGATCGACGAATTGGCGGAAATCGCATATCAGGTAAATTCGCGGACCGAAAACATCGGCGCCAGGAGGCTGCACACGGTCATGGAAAAGCTTCTCTCCGAGGTTTCCTTTAACGCCCCGGACCTCAAGGGACAGACTGTCGACATAAACCGCGATTACGTGCGCAATGTCCTGAGTGAGATCATAAAGGACGAGGATTTGAGCAGGTACATTCTTTAGGGAGCGGGGAGAAGGGAGCAGGGAGAAGGGAGCGGGGAGAAGGGAGCAGGGAGAAGGGAGCAGGGAGAAGGGAGCAGGGAGCAGGGAGCAGGGAGCGAGGAGCAAGGAGCGGGAAGCAAGGAAGTGGAGGGCGGAAAGCGGAGAGCGGAGAAAGATTTTGACAGGATTGAAAAATCACCAATTTGGAATTGCTCAATCCTTTTTAACCGATGAATCCCTTAATTCGGGATTCCGGAATTCTCTTTGCGTAGAACTTTGTCAGACCCCTCTGGCGTCGGGACCCCAGATGATCTTGTGAAGCTGGAGGTTCAGCCGAACGGGAAGGTGGTCTTCGAGGATCCATTCGGCGAGAGACCGGGGAGCAAGTGAGCCAAATACCGGAGAAAAGTTGATCTTGCACCCGGCAGCCGGGATGGTTGTCAGAAGGCGCTCCGCGAACGCCCAACGCGATTGATGGACCAGGTCCAGCGGGCGCCTTCCGCGCTCCGCGAGGCACATCGCTGGTGGGCGCCCGCAGTCGATATGCCATTCTTTTGCTGAGTGTCGTATATAAGTCTGTCTTACGAGGTCCCTTGCGAATTCGTAATCTTTGCGGCTTCCGATGACGAATTTCAATTCGTCCTGCGCTCGCAGTTTCTCCAGGTTGCGCAAATCATTTTGCCCGGCCATGCCGCTTGACGGACACTTTATATCCATGATCCTGACGCACCTCGAGTCCACCATGCCTATGTCTATGCTTCCGTTTGTTTCGAGCAGGACCGTATAGTCTTCATCGAGCAGCCTCCTGATAAGCGACGGGGTCTCTGCCTGAATGAGGGGTTCGCCCCCGGTCACCTCCACCAGATCGCACCGCAGCCGCCGAACCCGCTCCAGAATTTCGGCAATGTCCATAAACCGGCCCTGTTCGTAAGCGTAGCTCGTATCGCAGTAAGCGCACCTTAAATTGCATCCCGTGAGCCTGATAAAAACGCACGGCTGCCCGGACCAGGAGGACTCTCCCTGGATGCTGTGGAAGATTTCGCTTACTTCAATGGCCATTTACTATCCTTAAAACATTAGCCGGCGGCCGGTCTCCAATAGTGAAAAAAGGCTTTTCTCTGACCTCTGACTACCGCGTTTCTATTCTTCCCAGTAAAAAGCCCCGGCTCCGGGGGTCTCGCTCACCTTGACCCTTGAAATGTGAATTTTCTCGGTATTGAGCCTGCGGGACAATTCTTTGTAAAGAAATCTGGCAATGTTTTCGGAACTTGGATTTTGCTCCGCGAACAGGGGCAGATCGTTTAAATTGCAATGGTCGAGCCCAACCAGGACGTTTTCAACAGCAGCCTTGATGTCGCGAAAATCTATGCCTATTCCCAGTTCATCCAGTTCGGTGCATCTGACGAATACTTCGACCATCCAGTTGTGCCCGTGCACCCTCGCGCAGTCTCCGGGATATCCTCTAAGGCTGTGAGCCGCTGAAAAGTGGCTTTTTACGTAAACTTCAAAAACCCCCGCCATCAGATCTCCGATTTAATTACGTTCGCCCCCTCTTCCAGAGGAGGGCAGGGAGGATTTAAATGCCACGCCCGGCGTCTGTCTAAATACAATGCTCGTGCGCAGCGCATTCCCGATTGCCACAGGGCTGACAGGCTCAACAGGGGCGATGAACTACACGCCTAGCGGAGCGTCGAGTTCCTGCCCGCGATCCGGCTTAGCCGATCATGCTCCCGAAACATTACAATAATCTATCGCCGCAATATAGCCCGACTTTCCCTAAATGGAAACTGCCATACGGAGAACGGAGGACTCCCTCCAAGGTCGGGATAAATTCGGACTGAGAACGGTAGCATAAGCAGCTTTGCTTTTTCGCTCAACGTGGAGATCTGTTGTTAGCTCCATTGTTAGCAATGACACTTGGAATTCCGGAAGACAGTACTTTCGATTTCCGGTTTTTTGTCCCAGAATTGGTCTTCCCTCACGACCAAACTCACATGGCCGAGCTTCAGTTTTTTGTGCATCTTCATCTTTCCACCATCATTGTTGGCAACATTTTTGTTGGTAAAACCCTCACTTTCCAATTGGCTCATTCTTCAGGAAGGTTAAGGCGGGGGGAAACGAAACGCTTGCCCGCTACGTTGCGGCATTTCAGATTACCCTTATCTTTGAGCAGGCTGGACAGAGGGTGTCGGATAGGCCAGATTTAAACCAGTTTCCGTCCGGATATTTTGTCCTAAAAGCGTCCTTTTCCGCCCTGGGGCGGTGGACCGCCAGCCAGGATCTCGACGCTCCGCGAGGCGGGCGGCACAGACATGATCGATCACGACGCTCCGCCCGTTAAGCAGGCTCAGGGCAAGCTCGGCGGTACCCATGTACGCCTCCGCGCAACCCCTTGATTTCCTAGCACCTTTCGGCGCGGCGCTGAGCAATCCGGAGATGGAGGGGCGCCAAACTGTACGCGCCAGGACGAAAAATCCCTCCTTTCCGAACCGGAAACTGCTCGTGTCCATCCGGATTTCCCGGATGGACACTGAGCTAGATTTGAGTGAGATTCAAACAACCCGACAATGATTTTCCCCGTTCAAAACTACGCGGCCTCAATAATACTTGCGCAAATCCTCACTGGCCGTCCGGTCTCCGCCCGAATGACGGAAACCGTTGTTTCGCAATTATTCATGCCGCTGTCTATAGACCGGGATAAAACGAGCCGCCATAAACCTGTTTATAGACGTTGGGATTAAATGTATATTCCGGAAACAGCCACGGGCGGCGCGTGCTGAGTATACTTCCGGGAGCGAAAACGAGCCTCCATGCACTTGAAATTGTCATTTGGAGCAAAAGGTCCATGGACAGCGATCTCAATGCTGCTTGTCTGTATTGGGGCGGCGTATTCGATCGCCTCGGCCCTTACCGCAGAGGAGATCACTACTATTAAGGCCTACGAAAGGGCCGCGCCATCCGTTGTGAACATTACGACCCAGGTTTGCGAGGCCGAGTTTTTCTACTGTGCGACTCCGTCCATAACGGGTTCCGGATCGGGGGTCGTACTCAGGGAGGACGGACTGATCATTACGAACAGCCACGTTGTCTCCGGAGCGCAGGATATCCGGGTTGTGCTGTCTGACGGCAGAAGACTTGAAGCCAGAATTACTGCTTCCGACTCCAACGATGACCTTGCAGTGATAAAAGTGGACGTTGGGGACAAGCCCCTTAAAGCAATCGCTCTCGGAGATTCGGACACCCTTAAAGTCGGACAACGGGTACTCGCCGTGGGGAATCCTTTCGGGTTGGGGCAGACCCTTACCTCGGGCGTTGTCAGCATGACCGGCCGCACCATCAGGGACCACGAGACAGTCCTCAGAAACCTGATTCAGACAGATGCGCCCATAAATCCGGGCAATTCAGGAGGGGCGCTCATAAACCTGGATGGGGAACTGGTGGGGCTTTGCACAGCGATTCTCAGTCCCACCGGATCGAGTATACGTATCGGATTCGCGCTGCCGGTAAAGCGCATCAAAGCCGTAGCCCCGGAACTTTTGCATCCGTGGCGCAAGATTACAGGCTTGGTTCTTGCGATTCTGCTGACCGTCTGGTTTCTCAGACGGATATACAGAAACCGGGGCCGACAGTACGATTTGGAGTAATCTATTTTGTTTCCGTCTCGGGGCGGTGGGACCGCCAGGCCGACTTGGCCACTGCCTTCGGCGGTGGGGCGGTGGGACCGCCAGCCAGATTTGCCGCTACCTTCGGTGGCGGCAGGGGCAGAATCTCGACGCTGTCCCTGAACTGTCCATGACCAGAGGCGGTACCCATGTGCGCCTCCGCGCAACCCCTCCCTTCGGCAGGCGAACTTGTCCTGAGTTTCCGAAGGAGGGAAAGCTCTTTCCTTGCACCTTTCGGTGCGGCGCTGGGCAATCCGGAAATGACGGGGCGCCAAACTGTACGGGCCAGGAGGAAAAATACGTCCTTTCCGCAGCGGAAACTGCTAGTCTATTATAAGGTGAAATTCTCCTACGTTCATAAGGTGAAATTCTCCTACGTTCATCCGGTGTTTCCGAATGGAAACGATTTACTGATTTTATAGTGACGATGGAGAGAGCATGCGTTCCACAATAATACTCGGTTCGGCCCTTTTGGTGCTTTTCCTTGCGTATACGTCCCCGGCGGTCGCTCTGACCGATGAAGAAAAAAACAATATCGACCTTTACCAGAGCCTTGCTCCGGGAGTAGTGAACATAACCAGCACGGTTATTGAGCACGATTTCTTTTTGAACGTGATTCCCCACAAGGGAACCGGGTCAGGCTCGATTATCGATGCCAGCGGCTACATCCTGACAAACAATCATGTGATCGGGAATGGAAAGATGGAGGTCACTCTTGCCGACGGCAAAAAATACACGGCCCGGCTTATGGGCTCCGATCCGGACACCGATCTGGCGGTTCTCAAGATAGACGCTCCCAGAGAAAGTCTGAGCGTAATCCCGATGGGCGATTCGGCCGGCCTTAAAGTAGGCCAGAAAGCCATGGCAATCGGGAATCCCTTCGGGTTGGGCCAGACCCTTACAGCGGGGGTGATCAGTTCCGTTGGGCGGACGATGCGGGCGGAAAACGGCACCCTGGTCGAAGACATCATCCAGACAGACGCATCCATCAATCCTGGCAACTCAGGAGGACCGTTGATCGATTCCTCCGGCAAGCTGATCGGCATCACCACGGCTATATTCAGCCCGACCGGGGCAAGCGTCGGGATCGGCTTCGCCATCCCGGTCAATACGGCCAAAAGGATAGTGAATGAATTGATCGAGAAGGGATATTACAGTTATCCATTTTTGGGGGCAACTATGATGAACCTGTTTCCGGACATCGCCGAGGCGCTCAGACTCCCGGTCAAGGCCGGCGCAATGGTGATTGAAACCTCCCCGGGCGGGCCTGCCGACAAAGCGGGAGTAAGGGGAGGAAATCGGAAAGCGCAGATCGGGAACAACATTGTAGCAGTTGGAGGAGATGTGATTGTCAGCGTCAACGAAGTTCAGGTGCCGGACGCAGACACCGCGATCCGGGAAATTCGAAAGCTGCAGCCGGGCGATAAAATCCAACTGGGGGTTGTCCGCTGGGATGGAACATCTGAAACCTTAACCGTAACCCTGGGTGAGAAACCCCGGGGGGCCAGGGCACGACAGCCCTGAACCTCGCCCGGGTTGAGCGCAATAATAACAAGGTGGAAGGCTTCAGAGATCCTTAACGATCTGGATGGGCGAAGTCATTCAATTGACAGAATGGGGAGAACAGGTATGAAAGGCATGGTAAGTTTGCTTACACACCGAAGTCCGCGCCCGGTTACCGTGGCGATCATGGACGGCATCGGCTACCGCGAGGACCCGCTTGGCAACGCGGTTGCAAACGCCTGCACTCCCAATCTGGATTGGCTTCTCGCCAACTGCCCCTGCCGGCTGCTCCGAGCGCATGGAAAGGCGGTAGGCCTTCCTTCCGATGATGACATGGGTAACTCCGAAGTGGGGCATAATGCTCTGGGCGCCGGCCGCTTCTATCCCCAGGGAGCAAGACTGGTCGATGAAGCTGTCGAATCCGGCCGGCTTTTCGAAGGACGCGCCTGGCGGCGTCTTGTCGGGTACTGCCTTGAACACAAGGGTTCGATGCATTTCATAGGCCTGCTCTCGGACGGAAATATTCACAGCCATATAAAGCATCTGGAGGCTATGCTCGAGCACCTGGCCTTCAAGGATAATGCGCCGCTGGCACGCGTGCACATTCTGCTCGATGGGCGGGATGTGGGCGAGACCTCGGCACTCGAATACGTCAGCAGATTGGAGACCCTGCTCGAAAAGCTGCGCGAGCAGGCTCACATTGACTACCGCATCGCAAGCGGTGGCGGACGGATGAAGATCACCATGGATCGCTACGGGGCCGATTGGGGCATGGTAGCATTGGGATGGCAGACTCATGTCGCCGGGGAGGGAAGGAAGTTCCCTTCGGCTGAAACGGCCATCAAGACTTACCGGCAAGAAAATCCGGGCGTCATAGACCAGGACCTTCCGCCGTTCGTAATTGCCGACGAATCCGGGGCTGCGGCGGGTCCGATCCGTGATGGGGACGCGGTCGTATTCTTCAACTTCCGCGGAGACAGGGCAATAGAGATAAGCCGTGCTTTCGAAGATGAGGATTTTTCATATTTCGAGCGGATACCACGTCCGGGGGTGGCCTATGCGGGGATGATGGAATATGACACGGAACTGCACATTCCGCAGAATTACCTCGTTGAACCGCCTCACATCTCCCACACCGTCGGCGAGTACCTCTCGGATTATCGCATCCGGCAAATGGCTATCAGTGAGACTCAAAAGTACGGGCATGTCACATATTTCTGGAATGGGAACAGGTCCGGGAAGATAGACGAAAAACTCGAAGAGTATATCGAGGTCCCTTCGGACAGGGTGCTTTTCGAAGAGCGGCCCTGGATGAAGGCGGCTGAAATTACCGACAAAACGGTAGAGGCAATCCTTTTGAAACGCTTAGACCTGATCAGGCTCAACTACCCGAACGGAGATATGGTCGGGCATACGGGCATCTATCAGGCGGCCGTGATAGCGGTCGAAACGGTTGATCTGTGCCTGGGAAGGCTGATGGAAGCCACCCGGAAGGCGGGGGGGATACTGATAGTCACGGCGGACCACGGCAACGCAGAGGAAATGTTCGAAATCGATGAAAATACCAAAACGGCCAAACTCTATCCGGACGGCAAGATCAGGGCAAAAACCGCTCATACCTTGAATCCTGTGTGGTTCATCGTCTATGACCCGACGGGGGGCGATTGCATCGTTTTCAACCAGGAAATCAAAGAACCCGGTCTGACAAACGTTGCCTCGACCATCATGCAACTGCTCGGCCTGAAGCCGCCCGAAATCTACGATCCGCCTTTGCTGCTGTTCAGGGAGCAATGCTAGTGCAGGGCGGGCGGTGGAGATTATTTGTGGAAAGGATCTCTGTATAAAAGATGCCCGGGTGGGATGCCGAGATCTATTTGAGGTTTTCCGGCGAGCGGACCCAGCCCTCTGTGGATTTGACCGCGCGCATAGCGGTCCCTGATCCCGGACGGATCATAGACCTGGGCTGCGGACCCGGAAACAGCACGGCCGTTCTTCGGCAGCGCTGGCCCAAAGCCGGTATCACGGGTCTGGACAGCTCATCGGACATGATTGCCGCTGCGTCCAGGTCTTACCCTCATCATGAGTGGCTCATTGGAGATATTTCAACCTGGAGCGCCGGGATTCCCTTCGACGTGGTTTTTTCGAACGCCGCCTTGCAGTGGGTGCCGAACCATGAGGTTCTTTTTCCTCACCTTTTCGCTCAAGTGGCGCCCGGTGGCGCCCTGGCAGTCCAGATACCCTCGCACTTCAATTCTCCCCTGCACCGGGAGATTCTCGAAACTGCCGGCAATCCATCCTGGAGTCACCTCATGGGGCCGGCGGTGAACGCGCTCGTCAAAAAATCCCCATCCTTCTACTATAATCTGCTTCAGCCGTTAGCGGCGCGCCTGGATATCTGGGAGACCGAGTACTACCACGTCGTTGACAGTCCTCAATCCATTATAGAATGGTTTCGAGGGACCGGTCTGCGTCCGTTTCTGGCGGTGCTCGAGAATGAAGAGCAAAGGAAGAGATTTGAAGAGCTGCTGCTGGAGAGATACACGCGGGCCTATACTCCGCAAAACGATGGCCGCATCCTCTTTCCGTTCCGCAGGCTGTTTATGATCGCTTATCGGGCATAAAATTAAATTCAGTGACGGGCAGCCGGCATTACCATACATGCGGGATAAAACGATACGTTACCTGTGCCATATAGGCGTCGTAACCTTTGAGCTGTTCCCGAAGCATGCGTTCCTCAAGTACCGCTCTCACGGTAATTATGCCCACAAATATCGGCTCGAAAAGCACGCCGCACCAGGACCCCAGCAAAAGGGCCGTCCCCAGAAAGTAAAGGAAACCTCCAGTGTACATTGGATGGCGCACGTGGCTATATAGCCCGGTCGTAACCACCGTTTGCCCTCGATCTTCCTGGATGCGCACCACCCCCGACAGGTATGGGTTTTCACGATAAGTGAGATAAAAGAGATAGAACGAGAAGAGAAGGACGATAGCGCCCACCGCTTGAAGCCATGCCGGCATCCGGGACCAGTGGAATCGAACGGCGTCGAACGGCATCACGAGCAGCCAGACAAAAAAAAAGACGATGAACAAGGCTGCGACGAACATCTTATCCCAGGCTTTTTTAGGTGTGAAGCTCATGCGCTCTTCAAGCAAACCGGGGTCGTGTTTGAGCAGCCATAGAGTGATGGCCGCGCCGAAGACGGAGAACAAAATGAGGTAGACCCATCCGGCAAGCCATGCGCCGGTGCCGGCTGAAACGAACAAAGCAAGGGCCATGATCAGAAGCGTGATTGTTTGCCATAAAAAGGCTTTTGCTCTTAAACTCATATGTTTCTTCTTTCCATGGCTTAGTGTCCATCCGGGAACCCCGGGGCAAATTCCACGCCCCGCGAGGTTTCCGTCCGGAAAGGAGGGATTTTTCGTTCCGGCAAGGACATCGAGGTCTTGCGCGGAGGCATACGCCGGTATGCCGCACAAGCAAGGCCGAAGATTGACACCGCCAGGGCGGAAAAGGACCCTTTCGGGACGGAAACTACTTACAATTTAAGCAGCAGAATATCACAGGGCCATGCGTCCGTCCCGGGCATGCTTCCCATCCGTGGTTTAAGTCTTTAAAAGACAAAACGGGCAACCACGGATATGGAGCGCAGCGGGGTGGATATCACGGATTGGGCTTTTGTCTTCGTCAGCACACCAGACGCTTCCAGCGCAGATCTTTTCGTTTGAAGTTGAATTCCATCGAAGCGATTGCATTTGTCACCCCGCATCCTGATGGTCAAGTGAGCATTGGTGACGGATCGAGGTGCTTTTCTTGAGGCAAGGCACTTCATACAGGGACACTCCTTTGGAAATTTATGTCTTGGGGATGTATTATTGATTACCATAAGACTATCTTGTGATGGGAGAAGGGAATGGGAAATGGTTTGGTCTACTCGACCGAGCACGGAAGGATGTGCCCTGTTTGCAGCGAACCTGCCGCAAAGTGCCAATGCCGTCAGAAAAAAGAGATTCCTCAAAACGACGGCATTGTGAGAGTTGGAAGAGAAACTAAGGGACGCAAGGGGAAAGGAGTGACGGTAATTACCGGTGTTCCAATCGATGAAACAAGTCTCAAGGAACTCGGGAAACAACTCAAAGCAAAGTGTGGTGCTGGAGGTACCGTACGAGACGGTGTGATTGAAATCCAGGGTGATCACCGGGATCTATTGCTGGAAGAGCTTCGAAAACGTGGTTGGACGGTCAAGCGTATTGGTGGTTGACTGGTGTCCATCCGGAAAGGGTGCTTTTCCGCCCTGGCCGTGTCAATCTTCGGGGTTTCTTGTGCGGCGTACAGCGGTACGCCTCCGCGCAACCCGTCGATTTCCTTGCCAGGACGAAAAATCCCTCCTTTCCGAATTGGAAACCTCTGGTGTCTTATAAGGTGAAATTCTCCTACGTTCATCCGGTGTTTCCGGACGGAAACTACCCGGGGGAAGAGTATGATGGATGGACAACAACGTAGTGATATTCGACCGGGTATGCGGGTCGAAATTATCCTGAAAAAAGACCAACGAACAGGCAAACGGACCGTTGGGATCGTAAGAGATATTTTGACATCCTCAGCCTACCATTCACGCGGGATCAAAGTACGGCTGGAAGACGGGCAGGTTGGGCGTGTGCAAGGTGTCCTTCCAGATGCATAATAACGGTGAGCAGTGAGCATGTGGACAGAAAAGAACAAATGCGGCAGGCAGGATCGGTAGCCGGCGAACGTGGCATTTTACTGCTCGCTGCCCTTCCGGGTTCTTCGCGCCGCGTCCATCGTCCCCGGTTACAGGACCCGGGAAAATCTCAGAACAGTCTTCTATCCAGAGACCGGTATTGAATCGCCTCGAGCAGGTGAACGGAATGGATGTTCTCCGCTGCTTCCAGGTCCGCTATCGTCCGGGCGACTTTTAGTATCCGGTGATATGCGCGGGCGGAGAGGCCCAGTTGCCGGACGGCCCGGTCCAGGATCGACTGCGCGGCCTCGTCCAGGCGGCAGAATTTTTTCAAGTGCTTCGGCTTCATCTGGGAATTTGAGTAGACGCCCTCGCCGGAAAGCCGTTCCAGCTGAATCTGTCTTGCCAGCAACACCCGCCCGCGCACAGCCGCAGACTTCTCCGATTCTCCTTCCGTGCGCAACTGCTCGTATTTGAGCGAAGGGACCTCGATGTGGACTTAAGTTACCATTTCCGTCCCCGCCCCCATCAGGCGTAGGTGGTAGATATCTGCTCAAAATATCCTGCAATAACGGCCAGTTAAAACGAAATGGAACAAAGAATCCCTCGCTCCAATGCTTCCACCCAATCTCCTCGGGAGGCTCCGCATCTTCATTTTCAGTCCAATCCAAGTCCTGCATAATACCAATTTCAATGGGAAATGAAAGCATCCCTTTAATAAATCGCTGCTTTTCAGAAAATGGCAATCCATTGAGAACATCTCGAATTTGGTGGAGGAAGTCAGCTCTGTCCTTTGCAAACTGTATCAGCTTCTCTTCCTCTTCGCGCATCTGCCGAAGGTTGTTCAGTTCTTCTATCGCTTCGCGAAGTTCCAGATCACATTGTGTCATTTCGTGCGAGTATTTGGCACGCAACTCAAAAAAATCTTCGAGATCAAATTTCCCCGGCTTCTTAGGAGCTTCCTCCAAGCGCTCGAATGCAAGCTTTGCTGCCCCCCATGCATCTTTGCAGCGTTTGATTTTATGCTCGGCCCTAGCTTCTTTTTCGGCCCAATGGGCATTGTCTATCAGCTTTTTCTTATTGACATTTGCACTTAGAATCATAAGTAACTGGTCCCAAGCAAGTTTTTCAACCTGATCGGCAGGAATATATGGTAGCACACATGGTTCTCGGTGAATCTCCGCAGCATTTGACGGTTTGTGGTAGTAGCACGCATAATATCTAAGGTATCCGCCGTCTCGTTGTCTCTGACGTGAATCAGCAATTGACTGAAGCTTACTACCACACATTCCACATCTAACTAAGCCATGGAGAAGAAATATATCCGCTGTCTTTGACGGACGTCCTGAACGTATCTTATTGCTGCCTAGTCGCGCTTGTACTGCTTCCCACTTGGCCTTAGAGATGAGTGGTTCACAGCTATAATCAATCTGTTCTTTTACCGATTTGCCTTGATTGGTGATTATTGTCCCGGTCCAGTATACGGTATGTCTTAGGATTCGGGAAATGACAGGCACAAACCATTCTGTCCATTTCCGGCGCGTAGAAACCTTATTATCGTTGAGATCATCACAAATGGCTTGGAGGGACTTATCAAAATACAGATATTGAGAAACTATGTATTGATATGTTGCAGCCTCATCAGTGTAAGTTCTATCCTCCGTTTTGCTGAAAATTTCTACTTTCTCAGTTTCCTTGTCCCAGCGGTAACCAAAAGGAGGATGACCAATAAAAATCTTCTTGTCTTTCCACCTGAGATTTTTGTTAGTGCTGGTGCGGATTTTGATTGTCTCCCTCTCAAATTCGTAAATCGTTGCCAAGGTTGAAATAATTAGGTTTCCCATTGGAGAATCTTCATCAGCGTATATGTTCTCGCGCAGACTGGCGAAGATGATTTTGTGCTTCTTCAAGATTTCGATGTTTTGCTTCAGATGGAGGAGATTTCTTCCAAAGCGACTGAGATCAGCCACGACGACTGCCTGAAATTTTCCTCGCATAGCGTCATTGAGCAATCGCTGGAGAACAGGACGGTCCATGCTGGCTCCGCTAGCAACACTTTCATCGTATGGTGGAAGGAGTTCCCATTTTTTAAAATTGCAGTAATCTCGTATGTCATTTAGTTGATTTTCGAGTGACGTTTTGTCCGGACCTATCTGACCGGAAGTTGAAACTCGTGTGTACGCAGCAGCCTTCATGCTGTTACCTTCTCAACCATTGGAGAAACATCCAATTGATTTTTTGAAATCCAATTATAGAGCGTCGGTTCGCTCACCTTGTACCTCTTGGCGACAAAGGATTTTGCGCTACCATTTCTCAGCAAGGCGACGATTTCCACTCGGTACTGATCGAGCCTTGACTTCCCTGGCCCTTTGCGTCTCCCAAGTTGTACACCAGCCGCCTTACGCGCGGCAAGTGCTTCCTTGGTACGCATTGAGATGAGGTCTCTTTCCGCCTCGGCTACGAGACCGAGCATAGCTAACATGATCTTGTTCTCCATGTGGTTGCCGTTAAGCTGCCAGTTTCCCTTTAAGGCATAGATGGCGATGTCCTTTTTCCTTGCCACTTCTATGATTTCGAGGATTTGAAGCAAAGAACGTGCAAACCTGCTGATTTCCGGCGTGATGATAACGTCTCCAGGTTCGAGTTCCTTGAGAATGCGTCCAATCTCTCTCTGCCGCCAATCCACAGTACCGGAAATGGTTTCAGTCACCCAGGTCAATGGAACGAGTCCATGGTCATTGGCGAAAGAAAGTATCTCTGCCTTGTTCTTCTCAATGTCCTGTGACGAACAACTTACCCTCAAAAATCCAATTACTCTGGGCATGACTGATTCCTTTCAATTGTGTCAAGTTCATGACTGGTATTTTCGCCATCAGATTTGGTGGGAATGTAAATCTGCGGTTCCATTAAATACTCCATATCCTTCTTTTCTGAATGAATTCCGGGCCTTAATTATTGTTATATGTAATTGTAATGAACTTCACAAGCAGAAAATTGGGTGAGACTATAAGAAAACCCTAAAAAGTTTAGATACTTGTAAGGAATAATATAATCGTATTCTTTTAATAGTATTGTATGGATTTATTGATCGTATTCTCCTAGATGGAGAGGGAACGGTTTTCGGAATGTGTATTGAATGAAGGAGAAGGAAAAACGGAAGTGCTGCCGTGACATTTTTGCGGCGTGTACGTCACTGGAACCTATCACCAGCGAAAAAAAGATGACTGGCGAAACTGAACGGTTTGTTGTAAAGTTCCAGTTATAAGAACCAAACCATTTTAAACAAGCAATGGGGGAAGAAACCATGCCCGATAATCTGCCCGATAATCCTGAAACTATACGTCGTGTACTAGATATATTTTTCCCGTATGCCACAAAACGAAGGTCTGAATTACAGGAAGCACAAAGACGACTAGTTCACTATACATCAGCAGAGAACGCAATAAAAATAATAAATTCAAACAAATTGTGGATGCGTAATGCTAGATGTATGAACGACTATATGGAAATAAACTATGGACTGAGTTTATTGCAACAATTTTTTGCCAACAAGGAACATGAAAAAGCATTTCACGACGCACTGAATCCTTGTCATGAAGGTGTTGCTCAGGAGGCAGTTAATAGCATTAACCAAGCATGGTGGAGTATACAATTCAATACATATATTAGCTGTATATCTGAACATGGTGATGTAGATAATAACAAAGTTGATCGTGATGTGAAAGAGGATAAGTACGGTAGATTGTC
Source organism: Syntrophobacteraceae bacterium (assembly GCA_049520315.1). Taxonomy (GTDB): domain Bacteria; phylum Desulfobacterota; class Syntrophobacteria; order Syntrophobacterales; family Syntrophobacteraceae; genus SbD1. The sequence continues at coordinate 2,306 of JBEKPW010000093.1, read as the reverse complement.
AATGTGGCGTAGTTTCGGGCGTCAAGTTGCTGGTGCGGCTATAGTGTTGAGACTTCCTCCAGAAAACTCGGCAAAGGGACTTGGTGTAATTCTAAGTCCAGTAGCATATTTTGGATATAACGATGTAGAAGATCAATTCCTGTCGGTTATTTCTAATATACACAATAACGCAGCATTTCTTAAATCTACGAATAGGGATTGGTTGAGAAATATTATTTTTGAAATGATTATGGTGGCGGCGGTAAGCTTAAAGCATGAAGGCTTTAGTGAGGAAAGAGAATGGCGTATAATTTATATACCCAATCCAAATGTGCCTTCTACAATTATTTCGAGGGAGACGGAAATAATAAATGGTGTGCCTCAATTAGTTTATAAACTCCCACTTGAAGAAAATATTGAGTCGGAAATTACTGGAATATCAATCCCTCAACTGCTTGATAAAGTTATCATCGGCCCTTCAGCCTATCCTATAACCATAGCAGAAGCGTTTTTTTCCGCCTTGACCAGCGCAAAGGTGGATGAACCTGGGACAAAAATAACAATCTCAAATATTCCTTTACGGACGTGAGATCAGTTGCAGAAGTATGTAAACTGGAAAATTGACCATACTGTCTAGTTAATACAATACTAATGGTGGAAGGGTGTTTGTAAATAAGGAGCGGCATATGGCAGGCAAGCGACCCATTGACCTTAAACGAGAATCGGCTAAAAGCTTTACTCTCAATTTTCAAGACGATGGCACACCCATCATGGAGATGCTTACGATCAATCATACTCTTGTGCTTATCACCAAAAAGGGAGTGTATGAGAACAAGCTAGCTGATCATATCGACCCCAAGCGTGAAAACCCGGACCTTCCCCCCATTGTTCAGCAGCGTGTTCTTGAAATTGGTGCCGATTCCGAATTTATTGGCCGGATACTATTAACAGCGAACACCTTATTCCAAAAAGGATTGCGAGCATTTTTTTCAAACTTGATTGATCTGCAAGAAGCCTTATCTTTTTCTTACGAAATTCTCAAAGAAATAGCCGTAATGGATACTTTAGCTAAGCAATATAAACGTGACGAAGAAAAAGCAATTGAAGTTGCTAAAAATAGTAAGGGGTCGTTCGCAAGTCCTTCTATCGGCGATGTCAAAAGCCGATGCAAGACATTTTTCCAAAAGGCGGATCACATAGAACAAACGATATGGGATATGATACGGTTATTTTATCCAGAACTTAAAGCGAAAGGTCACTTCGATACTCTACATAAATTTATAAAAGACAAGTATGGAAACGATGATTATTTTACGATATTTTTTGAACGCGCACTGCCATTTCTAAAAATGGTGAGAAATGCACGCGACTGTCTAGACCACAGAAATGCTGTTGGTGTTCATGTTACAGATTTCACATTTCTTCCAAACGGGAAGATCACTCTTCCTGCAATTGAGATCAAATTTAGAGACACTACTCAGCCGCCAATTTCCATTGCAGACTGTATGCCGCTGACGGTTCAAAGTATGGTGAATTTTGTTGAGGACTTGATGGCTTTTTTGTGCAGTAAGCATCTTCAGTCTTTTTGTGGTGTTTCCATACAAGTGGGAATAATGCCCGAAGAGCGTAGAAGGAATAAATACGTTCAATATGGCTATTGGACAAATCTAGTCGGGACTTTTACGCCGATAGGATGAACGGCTAACACCTGTGGAAAAGAAAACTAAACTGGACATAGATCGGATTCTGTCCATATTTTAAAAAGAAAGGAGAATTAAATGGGGATATTGACATTGGCGAATTTATTTATAGCTCTATTTGTAGCTTACATAGCCTTGCAGCAATACTTTACAAATAAACGACAAGTTAAGATAAATGATGAAAAACTGCGCTTGGATTTGTACAATAGAAGGTTTAACGTATATTCTACGGCATTAGATTTTCATTTTGCCTTGGTAGAGTTCAGTGCTAGTGGAGAGCAACATAAAGACGCTTTTACAATATTACATAAACAATTTCTTAAAGTGGCACAAGAGTCACAGTTCTTGTTTAAACCAGACTCTAGTATATATGATATGTTAGTTGAGATGCACAAGAGGTCGTTTAATAGAACAGGCTTCATAAAACACGGCAAAGAAGTAGCTGATACTCCAGATGTATTCCTTAGCTGGTATCAACAAAGTGAAGAGGCGCAGAAATACTCTGATATTGCGGGCGGCCAGCAAACCTGCCAAAAACGGCGGTGATACAATCGGCCATGTCATGATCAACGCAAACCCCTGCGCCATTGCCGATTTGTGAAGGCAAAATAGAACGGAGGGGGTTCA
>JBEKPW010000092.1:0-32184 GCA_049520315.1 Syntrophobacteraceae bacterium | reverse complement strand
AATCAGACAATACAGTACATAAAACACTACAACGAAACAAACGCGGCGCCTTTTAACTGGACTTACTCGGGTAAGCCGCTGGTTGCATAATGTCCATGAATTTAAGGAATGCAACACTAGCTAATGGTCCTGGTGAACAACTTAAACACTACTTTGGGAGGTTTTCCAATGGCAAAAGACCCTGGTTTTGGAAAGAAGTTGAAGGCAGAGGTGATAGGTCTAAAAGGGCAATGCAATGCCGGACATAAGGTGGGAGACTCTTTCAACGTGAGCTGTTACGATAGCGGAGGGATGTGCGGATTTCTCTACAATGCCATATTCCCGACCTTAAACGTGATGCAGTTTGATGGCAACTATCCTTGGGGAGCAGACGAAGCGATTCTTAACTGCCCGGACAGTTACAACCTGCTCACCATCAAGGTGTTCAGAATTAAAGAGTGATATGGCTTCCATAGATTAATTCAGTGGCCGGATTTTACCTCCGATCTCCCGGTTCTCCTGAAGAATCAGGCGTAACGGGATTCCGGTGGCAAGCTTGAAGCAGCCTTGGTGTATTGAATCGATAACGTCACCTATCGAACATCAGATTCCGGCCCCTAAAAGCATTGCTGGTCGTAGAGTTATTGACCTTTTCAGGGAGAAAAATCCGAATCGGAAACTGCCAATGTCTCATCCGGTGTTTCCGGACGGGCACTAAGTAGTCAGTAATTGGGCATCCCGATGTCTGGTTCGACAAGAGGAGGTATTAATGGTCCTGAAGAGAGAAGAAATTATAAGCGCTATGGTCGAATGGGAAAAGCATTGGAACGAACATGATATCGACGGAGTCATGGACCTTTTTCATGAGGAGGTTGTTTTCGAACACTGGCATGGCGCCAAGGTTCAAGGCAAACAGAACCTGTATCATTCGTGGGCGCCGTGGTTCAACGATCACGGCGGATTCCGGTTCACTACAGAAGATCTGTTTGCGGACGAAAAGATGCAGAAGGTTCTCTACCGTTGGCAACTGGATTGGCCGTCAGTGGAAAAAGGATTCGAGGGAAAGCCGGAGAAACGGCGCGGCGTCGACGTTATCCAATTCCGGGACGGGAAGATAATTCAAAAACTGACCTATTCCAAAACAACGGTTGAAATCAACGGCGCCAAAATTCGTTTTTCCCCGGTAGAAGGTAAGAAGTGAGCAGCCGTCAGTATCGGAAACCTTTATCGGTGCCCCTCACAACTCGATCCATCCAAGGGGAAAATGATTCTAAAACCTGAAACCATGTATATGAATCGCACACCTTAAATCGATGTTATGAAGCTGAGAGCAATGATCCTGTAATCGGTTTTGCCTGTTCCCGCTCCCTTGTGACATGCCCATTTTGTTATTTTAATCTCAAATCTCCTTTTCACGTTTTTATTGGCCCTGACTAATAATAAAAATTCATCAAATAGCTGAATGGTACCGAACTAAAAGTATCAACAATTGCACTCCGGCCTAACTTGTTGATTTCGTGCCGGGAGTATATGGTTAAATGATATCCAGTCCAGTGTAGGTGCTTTCGGAAGGTGGCGGTTTAGCCCCGAAGAAGACAGCATAATTATACAAGGAACAGGATATGAGTGAGGAGACTAGAGCAATATTAACCAAGAAGCTTTTCATGGAACTTCCCGAAGCTATCTTCATATTGAGCAACATTATGGACGCACCAGGCCAGCAGGCATGTTTCAAATCGGTTTCCTCAGCCTCTGAGAGAGAGAAGCAATGGGAAAGAATTGTATTGCGTGGATGTAACAATCGATTCTGTGCCGTATTTAAAAGTGAGAAAGAAGCAGTGGATTACTTGAGTTCGCGCCACAAAGAATCTCCCCCACCTGAACCGCCAAAGGGATCGGGACCGAATCTGAAAGTCGTCAAATAGCATGTGCATGTGAGAGGACGGAGTAGAATCAATACGGGCCTGAAAGGTCTTACGGGGGTAGCAAACACTCTCAGGCTAGATTGGAAGGAGTCCATTGACACACATTCAGCAGGAAAGGATGAAATTCTATTTTTCTGGACCCCTTTTCTCAGAAGCTGAATAAGATGGATCGCCAAAGCCAGGGGCAAGTCCAAGCCACTTCCAAACAAACCTGAGTTGCAATAACAGTCTGCTGGCCCTATGAGATCATCACCAAAGAGGAAATCAACAGGCTTTAGGCTTCCAAGTTATGATTGGCGCCCTGACAAACATGAGGTACACTTTGCAGCCCCCAGGCACTGCGGGAGCAGCAACCAATCACTTGCCACAGAACCCGAAAGAGAGTGAAAAATGAATGCATACTCAGGATTTGGCCTGTGCTTCTGCATCGGCGCCGTTGGCGGACTGATCGGCGCTAAACTAAAAATCCCCGGGGGTATACTTATCGGCGCCATGCTCAGCGTCATTATTTGCAAACTGTTTATGCTATCCCAGTGGGAGATGCCGGACGGTCTAAGCTACGTCACCCAGGTGCTCGTAGGGGTTATGGTGGCGTCTACATTTCATCCGGCAATGCTTAAAACACTCAAGATGATTGCCATGCCCGTAATTTTGTCGTCATTGATGCTCATATGCGCCGGCGGTCTAATTGCGATCCTGCTTTCCCGCCTGAATCTGCTCGACTCTGCAACGGCGTATATTGCCACAAGCCCGGGAGCCATGACTGCTTTGATCCCCATGTCGATGGAAGGCGGCGGGAATCCCTTGATCGTGACCTGCTTTCATTTTTTCCGCCTTTTGTTCATCCTGTTCACAGCGCCATGGATTCTCAAAGCTTTATCCTCCTTTACACACTAATACCCAGAGAGGATCCAGTAGTTGCAATGATGGACCAGCGGTAATCGTGGAGTGGAGCAAGCCCGACAAAATTCCACTACGGACAAGGTTGACAGTAAATGGAGGGAACTCTTCTGCAATGGATTTCCCATTATGGGTACCTGGGCATCTTTTTCCTGTTGATGTTTGGAATCATTGGATTGCCCATACCTGATGAAGTTCTGTTGACGTTTTCGGGATATCTCGTTTTCAAGGGACAATTAGCCTTGGCACCCACTATCACTTCAGCATTTTTGGGCAGTATCTGCGGCGTTTCCATCTCTTACAGTATCGGTCGCACCGGCGGCTCGTTTCTTGTTAGAAAGTACGGTAACTGGTTCCATATTACGCAGGAAAAAATCGACTGGCTGCATGAATGGCTTGAACATGCGGGGAAATGGGGGCTCTTCATCGGGTATTTCATTCCCGGCATACGGCATCTGAGTGCTCTAGTGGCGGGAACATCGCGACTGAGGTATCCCTTATTTGCCGCATACGCATACACAGGAGGCCTGTTATGGTCCTCAACTTTCATTTCGACAGGCTTTTTCCTTGGAAAAGAATGGATCAAAATTTCGGCGTCAATCCATCGATGGATGCTGATTGCTGTCATTGTGGTCGGCTGCATGCTTCTGGTCTATTACCTGTTGCTGCGAAAGGTTCGCAAGGACAATTGATAGTGGGACAAATGGCTCCCGCGAACCCTTTGTCAATAGGCAAGAAATAATCCCGCAACGATAATCGGTAAGATTATGGCTTGGCATGGTAAATGGTGCCCAGCATGGAAGGCCCAACGGGAGATTGAGCGTGAACGGCAGCAAGTGGCGAAGAGGCAGTGTAACTCAAGGAAGGAATTAAGAAGAAAAGGTGAGAGGAAATAACCTAATTATTAGTTTTCCGTAGTATCGCCGCATAAATGGGGGAGTTATGAACAAACCCAGTTCGGTTGCAACCAAACGCTTTCTCGATGCATTGAACTACGCTGTGGTCCTCCACGGGAATGATGTTCGAAAAAGCACGTCAGTTCCCTATGTGGCCCACCTGTTCGGCGTGTGCGCTTTAGTCCTATTGGATGGTGGAACCGAAGATGAGGCTGCTGCAGCGCTGCTTCATGATGCCCTCGAAGATCATCCCCAGGAAACCAGCAGGGAAATTATCTCCAATCGTTTTGGGGACGAATTCCTGGCCATTGTCGAAGCCTGTACGGACACGCCAGCCGATTACAAAGGGGGTCTTAAACCACCCTGGCGACAGCGGAAAGCCACATATCTGTAGTCGGAGAAAGTCCCCTTAGCAGATCCGTCGGCACCCTCACTGCCTGAAGGCACTTCAGACTTCGCTTCGCGCCGGAGGGCCACAACCCGAATTTATAATGAGCGTAACCACCAAAAGCAAAGGCCGGAGTTAATCACTCACCCGGGGTAACGCTGTTTGAAGGTCCCGAAGCCAGCCCGGTCCCGACGGAATTGGTGGCGGTAACCGTAAATGTGTAGACTTTTCCGTTAGTTAACCCTCTTACGGTTACAGGGCTTTTGGCGCTTTTGGCCTTGATGCGCCCGGGATGCGATGTCACCGTATAGACGGTTACGGCGTCTCCGCCGTCTGATTTCGGCGGATCGAAGATAATGGTTGCCATCCCGTTGCCGGCGGTTGCCGCCACATTTAACGGTGGAGTGGGCATGAGAAGGTCCACGGGGGGGCTGACGCCTACCGCGCCTCCTGCCCCTACCCCGCCCCCGCCCCCGCCGCCGCCCCCGCCGACGCCGACGCCGCCGCCAAGCGCAAAGGACTGGGAAGTCATAAGTAAGATTGCCAAAACTGCGATTGTTATAGCTTTCCCGATCATGAAATTACCTCCTGGCTCAGTATCTTTTATCGTGGATTCACCATATATCAAATTAATCGCGACCCACAATCCGTCTGCCCACAGGGTGACGCATTAGCAGGTCCAGATGACCATTTTGGTCTTAATCCCTAGATGCGCGGGCGATTGTTTTTGTCTACAAAATGATGAATTATTTAAGGGAGGATCATTCAGTGTGAAAAGGCAGAAAACAATTTGAGGGAAAGTGATTGAGGGCTGCCTGTCTGTATGTATGTCCGGAAATCTGGACCAAAATGATCCCGATGCGAGAATCCGGTTCAAGGCGCCCGCGGGCGCCTTGCCCACTGAAGGCATGTATCTGAATGTATCAGGAATCGATCAGTGCAAGTGAGCAACTGTGATGGTCACGTGGAGTTTAACCTGTCCGGATAAAATAAAGCACAAAACGTCGTCTCAATCCTCTACATCCTCCACGCCGGGAAATCACCCGAACAGAAGATCATCGGGATCAGGACTGATTTCCGCAGAGCAGGAGAGACTGAAGGCATCGTAGTGAATGCTATGATTGAGGGAGCGTGTGATTTGATTGTGCGGAGCAGGGAGGAGCTTCTCGAAACGATTTCTGATCTCTTCTAACGCAATGTTCCCAAATGGATCTCGGAGCAAGAAAGAAAAAATTCCAAAAGATTCAATACAGGTTACTCAGCCTTTTCGGTGGCCGATTTTACTCATCAGGAGTCCCTTCACCGCTTTAGACAACATTGACTGCCATCTCTTCTATGCATAAGTTGCAGTCGAGCCCCAAGAGGTCGAAGTAGGAAGCCCTGTGAATATGATCGGCAGAAACCACTCAACGGAAGAAAGAAGAGTGAAATCTTCGATGGGAAGTTGAGGCATGAAAAATGTGGTTCCGGTGAGCAACTGAAATGCTCACTTGGGGTTCAATCTTTTCTGGAGCTACCTTCCGATTTCCTAACTTGCCGATGAACACGCCGGCAGCCCAGAGCGGATTCCCCGTTGACGCCAAGCTTCGGTTCATTGAGCTTGTAGGCAATCTTATTTCGCAAAAACCTGAGGATTTCCTGACTGGCGATCTCAAGATGAGCCCGATATACGACCTCAAGCAGGGCAAGCCTATCACCAAATGATGCCGTGGATCAGTCAGGCGAAGGTCAATTCAAAATTTTCAGGATAAAATTTTTACTCTATGCCTGGAGGCCGCGTAATGGAAGAAAAAGAGAAATGCAAAGGTTTAAGTCGCCGCGATTTCATCAAAACCATTGGGATTGCGGGAATAGCTTCTTCAGGATTGAACATGGGCAAAGCTGACGGCGCTCCTGAACAGGCTGATGCAGGAAAGCGAGCCCTCCCAAAACGCAAGCTCGGCAAAACGGGCGTCGAAGTGTCAGTCCTCACGCTTGGAGGGGGGTTCGATACGATCAACAATCAATTGTTGCTGAGGCAGTCCCTCAATTGGGGCGTGACTTTCTGGGACACTTCCGAGGCCTATGGAAATGGTTTGAGCGAGGAGGGCTTTGGCCGATTTTTCGCTCGAAACTCCGATGCCAGGAAAGATGTATTCCTGGCCACAAAGGTGCACGCCGGCGAGCCCGAAGCCATGACGGCGGCGCTGGACAAATGCCTGAAGAGGCTCGCCACGGATTACGTCGATTTGTTGCACGTGCATGGAATAAAAGACTTCAGCGAGATAGCAGAGCCGAAACCAGTAAAGCAATGGGTTTCCGGATTGAAGCGGGCGGGCAAGATCAAACTTTGCGGGTTCAGCACTCATGAGAACATGGAAAGCTGTCTGCTGGGCGCAGCCAAAGCAGACTGGATCGACGCAGTTATGTTCGCTTACAGCTTCCGGCTTATGAACGGCGTGAAGATGAAGGAAGCGATCGCTGCATGCGCGGATAAGGGGATCGGACTCGTCGCCATGAAAACGCAGGGAGGCCGACAGGTACAGACGGAAAGCGAAGCCGAAATGCAGATGGTCGAACGATTTATCGAACGCGGCTTTACCGATAAGCAGGCCAAGATCAAGGTCGTACTGGAAAATCCAAACATTGCGAGCATCTGCTCCCAGATGCCTAGCCTGACGATTCTTTCGGCCAATGTGGCAGCGGCGCGTGACCAGACGCGTCTTACTCGGAGCGATTTCGAACTGCTGGAAAGATTTGCCGCTGAAACTCACCAAAGCTACTGCGCCGGATGTGGCCGGATCTGCCATGAGGCGGTCGGAGGTGCGGTACCGATCAGCGATGTTATGAGATGCCTTATGTATTACCGCGATTACGGCGAACGCGACCTGGCGCGTGAGGTTTACGCCGGTTTACTGGACGGGGCCAGGGCCAGGCTCACGCAAGTCGATTATTCCCTTGCAGAGAAGGCGTGCCCACAGAGACTTGCAATATCGAAACTCATGCGGGAGGCTTCAGAAATATTGGTCTAAGACTTGGGACACCAAACACGACGCTTCCAGACGTCGGACCGGAGGAGGAGCAGATGCATGCCGACACAAATTATCAATATAGCGGACAAGCTCAATCGAATTAACGAGACGTCCACGCCGAAAATCATCGCGCGAATCAATGACTATCTGGTCAAGCTGGTGAAATTCACCGGTGACTTCATTTGGCATGTCCACCATGATTCCGACGAATTGTTCTATATTCTGTCAGGTGATCTTGAAGTGCACTTCAGAACGGGTGTCAAGAAAATGCGGCCCGGAGATATGATCGTGATTCCGAAAGGCGTTGAACATAAACCCTGCGCTCCGGAAGAGTGTCACATGATGGTTATTGAACCGGAGGGTGTCCTGAATACCGGGAACATCGAGAATGAGCGGACTTTGAAAAAACCGGACTGGATTTAAGCCATCGAGGCGAAATGGAGACCGACATATCGCGATGAAGGACAAACTGAAGCTGGCCTGTTTTCCGTATTCCGGGGCCTCATCGAGCATGTATTTCAACTGGAAAAAGCATCTGAATCCAAGAATCGAACTCGTGCCGATTGAATTATCCGGACATGGGGCAAGAGTGAAAGAACCGCTGAACGGCTCGAACAATAAAAGGATGCTAAATAGCAAAATTCCTTCAAGGGGGATTTTTGCTGCCCAACCTTTTCTAATAACTCATCCGGAAGGGATTTCTCGAATTAAGGGGACTCGCATTCCGGTATCGGTAATCCTGGAACATATTGCAGACGGGCAATCCGGGGGATGATCTGCTGGAAGGCTATCAGGAGCTAACGAGGGGAGATATTCAGACAGCCCTTTTCTATGCCGGATCGTATCTTGACCATTCGGAGATAAGAGCGGTTGGCGCCTGAACCCGCACAGGCTGCACGTCGATCAGATGTTTGGAGTCGATGTAGCCGGGGCTTTGCGGGCCGCCGGGCACGATGCGATGAGGGCCTCAGAAGTCGGACAGTCGTGAGCAGATGACGCTCGGATTCTCCAGCACGCTATCCATTAAAACCACATCCTCTCCACCTGTGCATCCGACCGCTCATGATATTCAACGAGTAATCTTGCCACCTCCGGCCAGACCTCCCGTAGTGCCACTGATCCCATGAACAACCCTATATGGCCCGAATCCACCTGGAAACGATGCTGGAACCGCTCTGCAGTCGAGACGCAACCCGCGAGCGCGAATACCTGCTCGGGAAGGGTGATGTCGTCTGTCGTCCCGGCAACCATGATCACCGGGCATACTATTTCAGACAGATTGACTTGGCGGCCTAAGATTGTCAGCTTATTCTTACAGAGGTCATTTTTGTAAAACAGGCCCTCTACTATTTCTAAGTACCATCGCCCCGGAAGGTCCTGAACGTGCTCATACCAGTTGGAGAAAATATGATTACGCGCAACGAATCCGAAATCACCGTACCCCGAAAATAGTTTGAGATAGTCGCCCCAGAACCTCTCAAACGGATTCATCAGCTTAAATGCCAGGAGTTGCATTTGCCCTGGATAAGTCCCGCCATTCGCATCCACGAGCGACCTGAAAAATGAAAGAGGTGTGAACTTCAACGCTCTCTGAATCTTCCCGCCCCCGACATGCGCATCTATCGGGGCGCCTGCGACTGTCAGGGTCTTTATATCAGACGGGAATAATGAGGCGTAAATCGCTGCCTGCCAGCCCCCCTGACAGAGGCCGATCAGGTTTACGGGCCTGCCAACGGTTGAAATGCACTGGCCGGTCAGGGAGATAAGGTCATCCAGGGATTCATTCGCAAGCTCGCGAGTGGCCGGTTTCCAATCAATCGCATAGAGTGATTTAATACCATTGTCCAGGAGCGTGCCAATAAGCGAGTTCTCTCTGGAGAGATCGCAAATTGCCGAACTATGGCCCGCTTGCGGAGGTAAAATAAGAGTCGGGATGCTACAGGGATTAGATGCAAACTCCAGGAGCCGGTAAGCTGGTGATTCACCAATCACGCGATGAGAGGTTGCGAACTCAGGGGTGGTTGGGACCCTGCAGGATTCAGCGAGCATCCCAAAATACCGGTGGGCAAAGTCTTTTAAATAGATAACTGTATCATTCATGCTGGATACCCCCCTCGCTTAATTAATCGGATTAAATCCTCCTCTCCTTGAACGTTTATTTGCCCATGTGCTGTAGTTGCCGTGATGGACGATAATCTTTCGGTCATCAATTTCGAAGGAGGTCCTTCCCATCCCTGTGCCCCTGCCTGATTGACACGTCTGAAAGGGAGCCTGGCGTGAACAGTGTAAATTTGCCCCCTCTTCTTTCTCTTTTTCGATAGACACAGGCGCTGGTTCGTTGTAGAATATAGACAGGTATCGATCTGTTGTAGCTTCGTTACCATGCTCCATGCCCTGCACTGGTACCCTTCCTCCGTAGCCGCTAATTCGAGGAACCAAGAATGAGAAGGTTCAAAATACCGCTCATGATGGCTTTACCTGTCGGATTAGTCTCAATCGCTTATGACCGGGAAACCATTTTACCCGACCAGGCCGCTAAGTTGATCGGCCGGCAAAAGACCGAATACGGCAAGGTTGCGAGTGCTCATTTTGCGGCCAAAAGCAAGGGGCAGCCCACCTCTCTGAACCTCGACAAACCTCATCCGGCTCGGGTTTTCACGTTGATCGTCAGGGGGGCGGACCGGGGCAAGTTCGAGAAGCCACCCGAAAAACGCGCTGCTCCGGGGAAATGATTTGCGTAACGGGAGTGATAGCCAACTTAACTTAGGAAGCGGAGATGGCTATGAGAAGCAATCTGTTGCTGTACCCGGCTCTCATCGCTCTGGCGCTCAGCCTGCTATTGGCGCCGGCCCTGCCCGTTGCGGCAGGTAACGATGACAGCCCCACCTGCGATCCTCGTTTTATGACCGTTGACCCATCCGGGTTAAACGCATCAAAAGTACTCGAAATCAACGATTGGCGCCAAATCGCAGGTGACTGCACGCATGATTCAGTCTGGTTTCGCGGATTCTATCTGGATCGAGTGGACGAGTTCGTGAAGTTCGACCGTCCCGGAGCGAGTTCCACTCGTGACTTCGGCTTGAACGACAAGAAAAATATGGCGGGGACGTATGGCAATTCAGCAAATAATATGGGGCATACGTATTTCCTGAGTGCCCCTGGCGGGGTATTAACGACGTTCGCTCCACCCGGGAGCATCGACACGGGTGACCTCGGAATAAACGACCCCCGGGGAATCTTCGGCTCGTGTCTCAAAGTCGGCAGCAGCCTTATCGGCGAAAATCTCGGCCACTCCGGTGGCGACCCTGCCGGCAGTATCCCCGGGGGCGCTGTAGTTACGGGGGCTCAGAGCATAAACAACGTTGATGATAGAGGGCGCCGGCATACGGTATTGTTTCGTTGCTTTGAGTGGTGAGTGACTCGGCTGTTGGCTCTGTTTTCCGGTCTCCGGGGCAGGCCCTCTCGGAGCGTGAGGTTTGACGGCGCTTGGAACTTTTCCTGAGCCCGTCGATAGATGTCTGTCTGTCCATGCTTATAACCGAAAATTGTCAAATAGTGACAAAAACTGTATCTTCATCATTTTGTCTTTTGAAATTCCTTTAAACATCTCCACTGCATAACTTGCCCATTACCATCCCTATTAAAAAATCTATTAAAGTCATACAAAAAAAATCCTAACGCTTGAATTAAACTGAGTTCCCCCTTGCACTTACGGTCTCTGGATAAGATATCGTAATGAAATCAGACCAATGAAGGCATCCGATACTCCGGTCCATGCAAAGAAAGGGATCATCACCACCTGCTGCAGCGTGTTCGGACCTCGTAATACATTCCGCTCATTACCCCCGGGGGTTAAGCGGGAGCACCTTTCCTCGAACGATTTGCCCTCCTTCGTAAGTATCGGTTTTTATTTCTTAAAGTACTCAAGACCAATCCATCGGGATCAGCTCCTGTGAATGGTATACATTTTGCTGCCCCCTGGCTGCCTTGAAGAGCGGAAAAAAGGATGAATAAAAGAGAACTTTTGTAAACTAAGTTGGCAAGGCTTTCGTCAATAGCAGCAAATGACACAAAGAGGTGAACGGCAAAAATAATTGCGAAATCCGCGACAACATGCTGGAGGTCGCACCCAATAGGAAGAGTTAGGAAAAATCTGCCTCTTTGCAGGATTTTGGAGCGGTAGAGAATTTACACAATCCGTTTGACTCTTCAAACCCTTTTGTATGCGGGTAAATGGTATGTATTTTGTACCGATTGAAGGCCTTCAAAATTCAGTAATGGGCCAATTAATCTTGACAAATAATTGCGTTGTCAAACTTCGCCTCAATACGAAAAACGAAAGGAGGTGAAAGATTGCGCGCCTGAGCGATTTGCGGTGCCATGGAAGCAGTGGACCAAACCAATATAACTTTTTCAACTTTAGGAGTGACACAATGAGGAAAATGTTTTTAGGCAGTGCGATGGTTGTTTTGATTGTTTTGACGGCCGGTTTTGCTTCGGCATTCGAAACAACTGAAAACGACGGCTTCATCTACTTGTACGCGCCGGGCCAGACGACCGCCGCGGAAGCAACTCTATATGACAACAGCACCGCGGCCCCATCGTCATTTCAAGTCATACTTGTCGATGCTCTCGCGAATCAGTTAACGGGCACTAAATATACCGGACAGGAACTGTTTAGCGGCACTATCATATTGCCGGTTGGCGAGGGCAATCCGGCGGCTGGGGTTACTTTCAAGATCTCAGCCATAATAGATAGATCAAACACGATCCACTGGGCGTATAGAGGAACAGACGAAACAACGGGAACGATCCAGGTGAGCGGTGACTTTTATTTTTTGGGTAAAGAGAAGGATTATACTGTATCGCCCCCCATCAAGAAAAATGCATACGATGTCTATGGCTTCGTCAGCGGAAACAGTAATTTTAACGGTGCCTTCCGCGGGGTGTTTTACGTCGAATAGTGGTGTTATAAACCTCTGACCTCATTCCTCTCCCCTGTCCCGGGGGAGGGGAATGAGGCCCGCAGGACTTTTCCATGTGGTGGCTTAATCTGCCGCACATTCATCGCAGATTTTGATTCCATCCCGCCCCACAGTTTCAAAGAAAAATCCCCTTTTGGATATCGCAAATCAGGTGCGGGCCTGCAACTTAGCTCGCGTCCATCCGGAATTCTCCGATGGAAACACAGCTCTTCTCAGCAATGGGAACGCACCTCTTGTTATCCTTAGTCAGATCTTCGGGCCAAATCCGGCGAAACCAAGTGAAAAGAAGACGGCCAAGTGTTATAGATCTGCTTTAATTCGTCGAATTAACCCAAGAAACGCTGATTGATTTCCGGCTCAACAGTCAATCCGGCAAAAGGTTTAGACGTGATCGATCTTCATTGCCATATACTTCCGGGTCTGGACGATGGGGCAGATGAGTGGGGGGCGAGTCTTGAGATGGCACAAATTGCCGCCACGGACGGTATCTCGGGGATCGTATGCACTCCTCATTCCTCGCCGGTCTTTCCAGGAAACCACCGCACCGTAGTCCTGAGAGCCGTTGAAGAATTTCGAACGAGGCTCCTGCAAGCACGAATCCGGCTTGAACTCTATCCGGGTTGCGAGTTGTCCATCGACTCAAATCTGCCGCAAAGAATCGAATCAGGAGAATTGCTGACAATCAATGACAACCGGAAGATAGCCATGATTGAGATGCCGGTTGAGGTGATTCCGCCCAACCTGGACAGGTTCTTCTGGATGATGCGGGTTAGAGGCATCAACACCGTTCTGGCGCACCCCGAGAGAAATTACCCGCTCATGAAAAACCCGTCCGTGCTGTTGGAATGGATTCAGGCAGGAATCCTGGTGCAGATCACCGGCGCCAGCCTCAGAGGGCATTACGGGCAAGAGATTCAGCATTTTTCCATGAAACTGCTCCGGCACCGCATGGTTCATCTGGTAGCCTCCGACTCTCACGGTCCCGCCATGAGAAGGCCGGTGCTTTCGAAGGCACGAGCCATCACCGAATCCATTGTCGGCCCCGAAGAGGCGCACAGGATCTTTTATGAATATCCGGTCCAGGTACTGCAAGGAGAGGTTCCGGACGTAGTGCCGCCTATCCCGCTCAAAAAGAAAACACCTTTTATCAGGCGCATTTTTCCATTCAGGTGAA
This sequence comes from Syntrophobacteraceae bacterium, assembly GCA_049520315.1. GTDB lineage: Bacteria > Desulfobacterota > Syntrophobacteria > Syntrophobacterales > Syntrophobacteraceae > SbD1. The sequence continues at coordinate 18,926 of JBEKPW010000092.1, read as the reverse complement.
GCGGCCGGCGGGCATCCCCAGGTGTTAATCCGGTCATTCAATTTGCCGCCTTGAGGCGGAAGAGTACTTCGCGCAGCGCGGAAAGCATCCCGCCGCCATTCTCGACGCTCTCCCCGATCAGTCAATGACCGGAGACGGGGCCGTCAGCGGGATGCCTTGATCGCTTCGACGATAGTTTTTGCGTCATCCGGCGTTAACCCGTGGTGCACGGGTATCGCCAGGATCATCTCAGCTATTTTTTCCGTAACGGGAAGCTTCAGTGGACCGTAGAGTTCTTCGAAGACAGGCTGTTGATGTAAGCCCCGTGGATAGTGCACCCCACTGGCAATTCCTTTTTCCTTGAGTCTTTCGGCCAGAGAGTCACGGTTGCAGCCAAATTCATCCGGATCAACCAAAAGGCAGTACTGATGCCAGGCATGTACCCCTCCATGGATGACTTCCTGAGGTCGAATACCGCGAACCTCTGCCAGGCCTGCGGTCAGAATCTCTGCGTTCAGTCTCCTTTTGACCAGCATCTCACCGAGTCTGCCGAGCTGTTTGCGTCCAATGGCCGCTTCCATGTCGGTCATCCGGTAGTTGAATCCCAGGGCAGTATGATAGTACTTGCCGGTCTCACCATGGCTGCGCATGGATCGCATTTTATAGTAATATTCTTCGTTATTTGTGCACACCATTCCCCCTTCGCCGACAAACATGTTCTTCGAAGGATAGAAGGAGTAAGCGACAAAATCGTCGAACGAACCAATATCCCGTTGCTTCCATGCCGCACCATGCGCCTGGGCTGCATCCCACACGACAACCAGATTGTGACGCGCTGCAAAATCACTGACTGCGGTTATATTGAGTGGATTGCCAAAGAGGTGCACCGGCGAAATAGCGCGGGTAAGAGCGGTAATGCGCCTTTCGGCATCCTCAAGATCGATCAGGAACGTGTCGGGGTCGACCTCACAGAACACCGGCACTCCACCGCTCATTGCTACCATCGAACCGGTCGCCATAAAGGTAAAGGAAGGTACAAGCACTTCATCGCCGGGTCTCAGAAATGCCATATACGCTAAATGAAGGCAAGCCGTGCCGCTCGCGCAGGTCAAAGCATAACGTGACCCCACCTTGAGCGCAAATTCGCGTTCGAAAGCCTCGCACTGATCGCCGTGGCGAAGATTTCCGGACCGCAGCACCTCGACGGCGGCCTCTATTTCTTCCTCGGTCAATCTAACCTCGGATATTTTTATACCCTCCACTTGTTTAACTCCTTTCAACATACCCGTATTTCCCGCAGACGAATCGGTGGAAAAGGCTCATCCGACCGATTCACTTGCGGCGCATTTTTCCAATGGCCCGGGTTTGTCAAATATGGTTAATCAGTCAACTTACCATAAAACAATTGTTAGAAATCACGAAAATATACCCGCAAAAATAGAATAATTTAATCAATCACTTAAGTTTTTTGAAGTGTTTTGTGCAACCAAGCATGGAATAAGCAGTAATGTATTGCACATGGTTTATCTTGCGAGGTTCAATCCCCGGGAGATATTAAAAATATTAGGGGGTTGAGATGCGATTTCGAAAACCCGGCAAAATCGATAGCAACTTATGGTACCCGGGCACTGAGGAATCAGGGGCGTATTTACTCCGAGGGCGCCACGGCACGGCGTTGATCAACGGGGGAATGAGCTACATCTTCCGGGTGTTCTAAGCCAGATGCGTGAATTCGGGATTGACCCCGGAGAAATCACCAAATTTTTGATCCTCCATTCACATTTCGACCACGTTGGAGTGGTCCCCTATTTCAAGAGGAATTACCCGGCAATTAAAGTACTTGCATCGGAAGCGGCCGTCAGGACATTCGAGAAGCCAAAGGCGATCGAATTCATAAACAGCTATAACCAGTTGAGCGCAGGGGAGAGGAATGAATCTCTCAAAGGTTTTGATCTCGAGTGGCGGGGCGATATAAAACCACTCTCCGTCCATGAGGGCGACGTCATTGACCTGGGCCGGGTCGCGCTTCTGCTACGGCCGGCCCAACTCCAAGTTTGGGTCCCGCGTTCCGCAGCGTATTGAGTTCAACACCGCCAAGGCGAGTTCCTGCACAAGACCCGATCGTCTCGCATTCGAGCTGCTCTCAAAGTGTCCCGATGCTCGTTGGACTAAAATCCGAATTCAGCCAACAGGGAATCGACCTCATCTTGAGAGTGGACCGCGTTTTCCACGGCGGCGTGCGCCGGACCATAGAGTTCTGCGCTATCCTTTTGCTTGGAAGTTTCCGTCTTTACCCCGAACGTGCGGATCAGGTTGACGAGTTTTAGTTCCATATCCTTGAGCAGCTTGGTTATCTTATTAATGATCTGACTGCTCAAATCATGGTAGTCCTGTGCGATAAGGATTTTATCCAGGTCTGCGCGATTTTCGCTGATCATCGTTTCCATGGCGTCCAGAACTTGAGCGCCCTGACCGAGCTTTTTCCCGGCCGCATCACCTATCGCGTGAAGTCCTCCGATGAACTCGCGCAACCTCGAGATTTTTTCCGTTTCACTCGAAAGTCGCACCTGCATAGCTTCCACGTGATCCAGGGTGGTTACGGCCGCCTTTTCCGTCATCTCCAGTATGTGTTCGAGACGATTCCCGGAGTCGGGTATCTTGTTCTCGACAATCTCATGCAGGGACGGATCAAGAGTATTGAGAAAACCGCGTATTGAATCGTGCAGCCCCCTGGCCATGCCTCCAATTTCTTTGTAAAGGCCCGATGAGTCGCACTGCTGGTTGGCCATGTTCAGCAGGATCATCTGGGCGCCGGGCAGATCGCCGTTGGAAAAGGCTTTTACCAGCTCATTGCCCTTGGCGATCAAACTCTCGACCACACTATCGTCTGGGGGCAGGTGCGGCTTCTCAGAGTTAGGGTTCGAAGAGCTAAAGAGCTTTTCGATTTTTTCCAGGGAATCGGCAGAACGAGTGAAGGTAAGGATGAATTTAGCGCTGGAGTCTCCGTCGGGGGTCACCGACAACTCACCACCCCAACTCTTCACCAACCTAGTCAAGTTAGTCAGACCGGGCTTTTCTGCACTTTCTTCAAGAGATTCAAGACCTGCTTCGTCCATGCCCCCGGAAGTCTCAGGCACTGTTTCGAGGGACGATTCATCTGCGCCGGCGACGCACTCTGGCGTATCCACAGGTCTCAATATTTCCAGTAGTTCGTCCAAGTCGATTTGAGGGCTCCCGTTGCCGTTTTTAAAAGTCCCCATCTGGTCAATAACCAGGCTTACTGCGAAGCCCAGTACGGCAATAGAGTCTGTTGCGCCCGGCGACACTTTGTCGGCCAGGAATCTCTCGAGTTCGAGTCCGGCCTTCTCCAAGCCCCCCAGACCAAGCATGGCCGCTGTAGTATGGAATGACACGAGAGACCGGCGAGATTTTTCAATATCTTTTTCGCCGTCCCCATCGACCAGAGCAGACACGCTTTGCTCGGCGTCTCGAAGAAACTTGATCAGTTCGTTCCAGTCCTGCGATTCCAATGCCATCATTTTGTTCTTTCCTCGTATAGGCTGATTATCCCTTTTACATCGATTATCAATGCAATCTTACCATCTCCCAGTATGGCGCCCCCCGAGATCCCCGGCAGTTGCTGAAACAGGTCCCCAAGACTCTTAATCACCACCTCCTGCCTGCCGATAATTTCATCGGCAAGCAGACAGTATGATTTCTGGCCCTCGGTAACCACCATGAGCAATGCCTCCCAGGGGTTTCGGTACTTGGGTTCTTCATTGAAATAACTGTGCAAACGCACAAGCGGCATAAGGGAATCTCTTATTTTAACGAGTTCTCCCCTCCCCTGGACGGTGAAATATGCCTCCTTAGACAGCCTGAGGGATTCCTTGAGAGCAATTGTCGGCACGATGTATCGTTCGGCCCCGATCTGTATGATCATCCCGTCGATAATAGCCATCGTGAGCGGCAGTTTCATATGGAAGGATGACCCCTTGCCGAACTGGCTCGAGATTTCCATTTTGCCACGGAGGCGCTCAACGCTTTTCTTTACCACATCCATCCCAACGCCGCGCCCCGAGACTTCAGTCACTTTGTCCCTAGTTGAAAATCCCGCATGAAAAATCAGATCAAAGATCGCCTTTTCATCGAGTTGGTCCGAGGCGCTGATTATCCCCCGTTCAATTGCTTTATCGCGAATCCTTTTGGCGTCCAACCCCCGTCCATCGTCCTCGATGTCGATTACGATGTTGCCGCCCTTCTGCTCGGCGCAAATAAATATCGTTCCCATCGGATCTTTGCCGGCCCCGGTGCGTTCCTCGGGCATTTCGATCCCATGGTCTACAGAGTTTCTGATCATATGCACGAGCGGCTCATATATCTCTTCGACCATGTTGCGGTCGATTTCAGTCTCCTCCCCTTGCATTTTCAAAACGACTTCTTTTCCGGATTTTTTCGAAAGATCGCGAACCAGCCGGATCATCTTCTGGAAAGTGCTCTTGATGGGGACCATGCGCATGGACATACTGATACGCTGTAGCTCGGCGGTAATTCTACTGAGCTGAACGCTGTCCTTCTGGAGTTTTTGATCCTTTATTTTCATTATGTCAGGATTCTGCAACACCATCGACTGGGCAATGACCAGTTCCCCAACCATATCGACCAGGTTGTCCAGTTTGCGTGTGTCAACCCTGACGGACGCAGCGTTTTCAATCGAGTGCCGCTGCTCGCGTAAAGCCTTCGAGACCTCCCGGGGGCTGGCTGCTCCCTCATCTATTGCCGCCTCACCGAATTTCCTGCCTTCCGATCTGCCCTTCTCAGCAATATCATCGGCTGCTTCATCCTCGAGGACTCCATGCTCAACGAGGATTGTTCCAATTTTCCTGACTGGAGTCCCACTATCTCCCGTGGGATCTCCGCTGAAGTTCTTCACTTTTTCAAGAAAGTTCATTACAACCGGCGAGGTCTCTTTGCGCCCTGCCTCGCCTTTTTCCAGTTCCTCGAGCAGGCCTTTAAGAATGTCTGTGCCCGCCAGGACTATATCGATCACCGAGTCGGTTATCGCCAGTTTACCGGACCTTGCCAAATCCAGCAGGTTCTCGACTTCATGGCTCAGATGATGGATCTCCATCAAATTGATAAAACCAGCGACTCCTTTTATACTGTGAAATGGCCGGAATACGGCGTTTATCGCCTCGAGGTCTTTCGGGTTCGTCTCAAGCCCAAGCATGTTCAGCTCGATCGTAGAAAGATGCTCTTTGGCTTCCTCGATGAAGTCTCTCAGCAGTTCAGGGTCCTGGATCTCGTCAACTTTAGGACCGCTTTCCTCATGGAATAGATTTTCCAGATCGAGGGCCGGTTCGCCGGAATCCGAACCGTTGCCCGAATCCATGGACGCCGCCCCGAAAAAGTCTTCGTCCTCGTCTGGCTTCACCGCGCTCTCCGTTTTTATCTGTGTGATCTCCCCTTCGCCGCTCTCCATAGCGCCGGCGGTTGAAAGGGAGCCAAGGAGCTTTTGAACCTCGAGCCAATCGGCCCTCGGATCAGATGACTCCTCCAGAATGAGGCGCTTGAAAATCAGCCTTGCTCTTTCAATAATTCCATGTAGCGGCCCTGCCTGCTCAATTTGACCCTCGAGATCGTCGAGAAGGTTCAGGCAATCCCCTATTCCCATCAGATCGTCAAGACCGTCAATCACTCCGTTGGCAAGCCGATTAACTATCGTTTCCATGAATAGCTGCCTCAATTAGAATAAATGCACAAGTTCATCGCCAAAAAACTGCGTCGGACAATCAGGACCCTTCCCCCTAACGCGGCAGGATCTTAACCAGTTTCTCTTCGAGGACCGCAGCCGTAAATGGCTTCACGATGTAGTTGCTAACCCTCGCCTTGACCGCTTCCACTATATTTTCCTTCTGAGCTTCGGCGGTAACCATCAGAAATGGAATATCCTTGATACTGTCGGTACTCCGGACCTCTTTGAGTAATTCCAGGCCGGTCATCCTGGGCATGTTCCAATCTGATACGATCAGGTCGATTTTTGTCCTTTTAAGGATATCGAGGGCTGCCGATCCATCTTCGGCTTCGATAATGTCTTCAAAATCCAGGTCTCGCAGAATCTTTCTGACGATGCGCCGCATTGTAAGGAAATCGTCAACTATAAGAACTGTAAGGTCCTTGTAAGGCATGGATGCCACCTCCTTTAAATCTCTTTCGCCTTGCCTGCGGTCGGTGCTGTGCAGTCAAGGGAACCTCTTCCCGCGTTCAGAAAGTTCATCAAAGTACGTGGTATATCGGGCAAAGATACGACCTTTTCGGCCCCACCCAACCTGATCGCCTCTTTAGGCATCCCGAACACCACGCAACTCGCCTCGTCCTGAGCGACGGTATATGCGCCCGCCTTTTTCATCTCGAGCAATCCGGCGGCACCGTCCCTGCCCATGCCGGTCATAATCACACCAAGCGCGTTCGCCCCGACAAAGCGGGCAACGGAGAGAAAAAGCACGTCTACCGAAGGACGCTGGTGGAAGACGAGCGGGCCGTTTTTTACCTCTACGTAATAAGTGCCGCCGACACGCTTTATGAGCATATGATAGTTCCCCGGCGCAATCAGGGCGGTCCCGGGCAGAACTGGGTCCCCGTCTCTGGCCTCGCTAACTTGGATCTGACACAAGCCGTTAAGCCGGTCCGCAAAAGTCGTCGTAAAGCGCGGGGGCATATGCTGAACGATCACGATTCCAGGGGAGTTGGACGGCATTGCCATAAGAACGGATTTAAGAGCTTCGGTCCCCCCGGTCGATGCGCCCATTGCAATAACCTTATGGGTCGATCGTTTGAGAGCCAAGCTGGGCAATGTGCCGTTGTTCGGCACGACAGCCTCCGCCTTTGGCGTGGGGGTACGCATACGCACGCTGGCTGCCGCCCGGATTTTTTCAGCCAACTGCTCGCTCATATCACCGACCGAGTATGATCCGCCCGGCTTGGCCAGCACTTCGACTGCCCCGTATTCCAATGCCTCCAGGGCCATTTCACTGTTGGCGGGGGTCAGTGAGCTCACGATAATTGCCGGTATCGGATGGTACTTCATCAACTTTCGCAGAAAGCTCAGGCCGTCCATTCTGGGCATTTCGATGTCCAGAGTGATGACGTCAGGCTTTAGATTGACGATCTTATCCCTGGCGACAAATGGATCGGGCGCCACACCTATAACCGAAATATCGGGGTGTTTGGACAGTTCCTGTGAGAAGATCTTTCTCACAATAGCAGAATCATCAACTATGAGTACTTTTATCTGGTTCATTTTCATTGCCTGACAGATTCATCTTGAGTAATTTCACGACCACGAACTCAACCGGGCAAATAACTGAGAGCAGCCGAGCCGGCCGGTTCTTCAAAAAAGTTGAAATCAAGCCGGACGGTGGCTTGAGCCGCATTCGTTCCATTGGGCACCACGATCTTCCGGACCCTGGGTATTCCCAATTGCCGTCCCACATTATCGATTCGGGCGTGATATCCGCCACCGACCATGTTCGTCAGTTCCTTTATAGTGTCCAGGAGATCCTCATCCTTGACCTGGTATTCTTCGATGCCCAGAAAGCCCGCGGTTATCATCCTGGCGAATTCCTCACTCAGTTGCAGCGAAATGACCATCCGCTCATCATGATTCTGAAGCTCGATTTCCGATTCATAGTCGAAGGACCGGTCTCCCTGACCGCAATCCTGGAATTCCACCACTGAAAAGAACATGGTCTCGACGACTTCAAAAATCACATCCTTCAACACTGGTTCCCATTCTAAAACCATCTGTCTCCCCCATGATGCGACTCAGAAAAGTCCCAATTTCTTCCGGCCTGAAGGGTTTGCGGATGTAACCGCTGGCGCCCAGATCCATCAATTGATTGAGCCTGTCTTCGTTTGCTTCGGTTGTAATAAAGACCACCGGAGTATCACTGCAGATATTCTTCTCCCTCAGGGACCGAATAAACCCGACGCCGTCCATTACAGGCATATTAACGTCGGACAAAATCAGGTCGATCCACTTGCCCTCGAGAAGGTCCAAAGCTTCCTGGCCGTTTGAAGCTTCCAGGCACTCTCCAAGCTCAAACCCCACCAGTCGAAGAATTTTCCAGATGACTTTCCGCATCGACCTGGAATCGTCCACTACCAGAACGTTGTACGACATGGCGCCCCTCGCGCACCTAACAGAGACCGCACATTTGCCGGTCTCCGTCTGGAAAGGGTTTGTTTCAGTTTTTTCGCCCTAGTCTTAACGAGCGAAAAGTGAGCGGTGCTCTTAATTCAGAGATCATATCTCTATCTCAGCTCCAGTCCCGACCTTCACAATTACTCTGCCGGACTCCATCTCCAACCGCACAGTGCGGTTGACTTCTCCCCCCACGTGTTCAGCGACAATCGCAACGTTGTTTTTCCAAAAAATCTTGCGCATCGCCAGATAGTTTCTCTTGCCGATATTGAAAATACCGTTTGGGTCTAGCATTTGTGCGCCACCGACTGATTTCACCACTATGTTCTCTTTTTTGGCCCCCATCTGGTAGCTGTTCTTAAAAAGACGCGTGATCCCCGTATCGGCAAACATACTTGGGTTCTTCTTCGCCTTTTCAGGATCAAGCGAAGACTCCGGAAGCATGTAATGGAGCATTCCGCCAACGCTTGCGAGCGGGTCGAAAATTATTACAGCAATGCAGGAACCCAGAGAATATGTGATCAGAAGATCCTCTGGCGAGTCGCTGACCACCATATCCGCCACTCCGATTACTCTTCTCATTTGAGACTTTCTTGTATTAAACTGCGCCGCACATTCCATCAGAGATCTAATCCCGAATGATCACCGTCAGTTAGTTTTACGACCGGCCTGACTAATTACGGTATATAGCCGGCCGAACATAAGACAGCTTATGAGGCAGTCCCGTCAGGCTTTCGGAGTGGCCGACGAAAAAATAGCCCCCGGGACTCAGAAAGCCCGCCATCCTGTTGACGAGTTCCTCCTGGGTTTCCTTGTCGAAATAGATCATTACGTTTCGGCAGAAGATGAAATCAAACAGTCCTCTAAAGGAATAGGGCTCTTTGAAGTTCAACCGGTGAAAAGTGATGATCCGTTTGACATGAGGAGCTATCTCGAAGTCCGGTTTCCCATTTGTGCTGCTGATCTTTTGAAAATTCGCCTGCCGCAGTGCGGGCGGGACTTTTTGTATCTTCTCCTCGGAGTAAATCCCGCGGCTTGCCGTCTTTAGCACGCGCGTCGATATGTCGGTCGCCAGTATCCGGAAATCCCATCTTGCGATTTCCGACAGGTGTGCCAGCACACACATTGCCAAGCTGTATGGTTCCTCGCCTGTCGAACACCCCGCGCTCCATATCCTGATCCTGGAATCCCTGTCTTTTTGCTTTTTCGCGATCAGTTCAGGCAGGGCAACCCCGTCCAGAAAATCAAAATGCTGGGACTCTCGAAAAAAATATGTAAGGTTTGTCGAGATGGAATCGAGAAAATGGACGAATTCGCCGGGATTCGCCCCAGAGGTTATGAGTTTGAAATATTCTTCGTACGAACTGATCCCGGTCAGTCGCAGCCGCTTGTTGAGCCTTGCCTGCAGAAGCGCTTTTTTGCCTTCGTGTAAATTTATGCCGCACTGCTCATAAACAAGCAGACTGAACTGCTTAAACAGGCGATCCGGCAGATCGTATTCCATTCCGTCCACTGCCTTTCGGGGCTCTGCCCACACTAACAGCCGGTTTCCGTCCGGAAAGACTTCTTCAGGTTTTCCGCCTCCGGATCAGGTCCGGGGCAGGCTCTGGCGGTACAAAGGAAAGTGAAAATTTCACCCTTCTCACTTCATTCTTCGCACCAGCTGTTCATCAGGCCACTTTTTCCAGAAAACTTATTTCGTTGTTGCTCAGAACGCGGTCAATATCGAGCAGAATCTTCACGCCTCCGCCCGTTTTGGCCATCCCGAGAATGTAAGCGGTCTCCAAAGTGGTCCCGAAGCTCGGTGTGTCTTCGATATCGGCGCCCTTTATGTTGAGCACCTCAGAAACCGAATCCACCACCACGCCTATGTGCAGTTTTGTGCCCGAACCGCCGATTTCGACCACTATAATGCATGTGCGTTCGGTATAACCGTTCTCGCTCATGCCGAACCTGAGCCGCAGGTCGATTACCGGGATCACCTTACCCCTGAGATTTATCACCCCTTTGACAAAGGGAGGTGTCTGCGGGACCGGTGTAATCCTCATCATCCCGATTAATTCCTTGACCTTCAAAATGCCAATTCCGTATTCCTCATCCCCCATAGAAAAGGTGAGATACTTTCCTTCCCTCTCCAATCCCAAGCTGCCACTCCGATTTACCTCGCCTGGCTGATCTTTCATAATAAATCCCTTCCTGTTTTCGCCCGATATGCATTCCTGTTTCGCAGGCGGCCGGTAAGTTGCGGCCTCCCAAACAACCGCTCCGACCCTCCTGACGCCCAGCTGATTCCTCATCCTATGAGAGCCAAGACTTAAAATGCGACGGTCTTAGCCGCTCCTTGCGTATACATCGGCAAAAGATTTGTTTTTCTTCAATACAACTCTTGAAAATTTATGAGGACCGCATTTTCGCCGCTGATGGCGGCTCTGATGGCACGGAGACTGCGGGTGCGCCAAAATTGTTTCTTGACTTTCACCTTTTATTCACCTAAATTAAACTAAACGTTCCAAAAAGGAGTTCAAGATGACGGGGATTACTCCGGCGCAGGAAAAAGTTTTTCGGTTCGTACGGGAATATATCACCCGGAACGGCTATTCTCCATCTTATGAGGAAGTGCGGCGCCATCTCGGGTTCAAATCCCTCAACTCGGTCTACAAGCACCTGAAGCAACTCGAAGAGCGAGGGTATCTGAGGACGCCGTGGAACAACAAAAAACGTGCCCTCGACCTGACTCCGCTACGCTCCGCCGTGAAGGCCGGGGCCGCAAGCATTCCCTTCCTGGGGACGGTTGCCGCCGGAATACCGATCGAAGCGGTCCATACGGCGGAATCGATAGAAGTTCCGGAAAATTTCCTCGGCAACGGAAGTAATTTCGCGCTGCGGGTCCGAGGCGATTCAATGATCGAAGACGGCATTCGGGACGGAGATATTTTGATAATCACTCAGCAGCCACAGGCCGAAAACGGGCAAACAGTCGTAGCCCTGGTGGACGGGGAAGCGACCGTAAAGAAATTTTACCGCAGAGAAAACGAAATCGAATTGAAGCCGGCCAATTCCCGGATGAAATCGATTGTGGCAAGCGCTGCAGAGGTCGAGGTGGTGGGTGTTGTAATGGGCCTGCTGCGCAATTACCGGAACCATAGACACCTCGCGGGGCGTGGAGATTAAGGCGGAAACTGATGCTCCGGAATATAGTTCATCTCGGGGTTCCCGATTTTTATACGGCAATCGAGGAACTTAGGGAGCCGGAATTGAAAAGGCGCCCGCTCGTTTTGGCGGAAGCGGGCGAGAGGTCCGTTATTCAGGGTGTAAACAGCAATGCCAGAAAAGAGGGCATCCGTGAAGGCATGCCGCTCAGCCGGGCACGCCGCCTGTGCCGCCGGATTCATGTAATGCAGTCTGATTTTTATCATTACCGGGAAAAACACATGGACATCGTCCGGGAATTCGGATTCTTTTCGCCGCTTGTCGAAGGGAGCTACCCTGGAAGCTACTTTGTAGATGTCACCGGGACCCACCGCCTCTGGGGACCCGGACCGGACCTGGCCTGCCGGATGGAAAAGGACCTCTACATAAAAATGGGACTTCGGGCACGGGTAGGGCTTGCTTCGAACAAACTGGTAAGCCGGGTTGCCTCAAATTGCATAGCCCCCGGGGACCTGAGTTTTATCTTTCCCGGAAATGAAGAATCGTTTCTTTCTCCCCTGCCCGTCGATCTTCTTCCCGGCGTGGGTGAGGTTACCACTTCCAGGCTGGCCGGCTTCAACATTCTTAAAATCGGGCAACTGGCATCCTTTCCCCTCGACATGCTTGCGGCAGTTTTCGGCAGAAGTGCGGAGCGTCTCCTTAAAATCGCAAAAGGCATGGATCCCGCCCCGGTACTTCCCACTCATCAGGTCCCGCGGATATCCATTACGAAAATTCTGGACCGGGATGAAATCGATCCAGGGCGGCTTGAATCCGTTTTGTTCCAACAGGTTGAAGAGGCGGGATGGAACCTGCGCCGTCATAATCGCTGTCCGGGAAACTTCAGGCTGGAAATTGGGTATGCAGACGGCATGTCGGTCGATGCCCGCAGGCGGATTTCCCCCGGATCTGTCCAGGCTGACCGGTTTCTTTTTCGGTCCGCCCTCCCCGTCTTTTACCAGCTTTTTCGGAGGCGCGTGGCCGTGCGCAGGCTGGTGCTGGAATTTTCGGACCTCGTGATGCCATTTTCTCAACTTTCGCTTTTCACATGGGAAAAGAAGAAATCGTCAAGAGAGATCAACCTTCAGAAGGTCCTTGATTCGATCCGCATGAAATTCGGAAAAGGGATAATTGCCTGGGCATTAAAACCAGTGCACATATCAACAGTGAACAGAAAAAGACGGAGCAGCAGGCAATAAGAGACCACCTTATTCACTATTCACCAGTCACCAGCCACTAACTATGAATTTTGTCCACCTCCATGTCCATTATGATGCAGGGCGTAAGTTCGCCCGAAGTCCTGTGCAGGGAGGCCAAAAAAGCCGGTTTTACCCATCTTGCCCTGACCGATACAAACGGTTTCTACGGCCTTATCAATTTCCTGGAAGCTGCCCGCGCAACCGGGATCGAACCTGTAGTCGGGGCTGAAGTGAAAACCCCGCGAACATGTGCGGTGATCCTTGCCCGAACCTCCGTGGGATACGAAATCCTCTCGGACCTCATTACTCGCCGCCATAGCGAGGATGACTTCTCACTCATCCGAAGCCTCCCGGAAAAAAGCTCCGATATTGTACTGCTGAGCGCCGATCCGGAATTGATAAAAGCATTGCGCAACCGGTTGGAATGCTTTTTTGAAATAGTGCCGGGCCCATCCGACCGAAAGCTCCTCCATGCGGCAAAGGAGATAGGCATTGCACCTGTGGCCACAAACGCGGTCCATTTTGCCGGGGAGCAAGACTATCCCCTTCACCGGCTCGTTCGTGCCATAGACCTGAACAAAACCCTGTGGTCGCTTGCGCCGGGGGAGATCGCAACTGCGGGCCAGTGGCTGAAATCAGCCCGCGAGATGTCCGTGCACTTCCCCAACTGCCCGGAAGCGCTGGCCAACACGGTAAAAATTGCCCAGGCCTGCCATACCGCCTGGGACCGTTTTCAGACCGTTTTCCCTCATTACCTCGATAAAAACGAGGACCACTTCGCCATCCTTGTCTCCGAGTGCCGCGAAGGGATTGGCCGGCGTTACGGAAAAACCTCCAAGGCAATTGAAGATCGTCTAGCCGAAGAACTCGATCTTATCCGCTCCAAAGGATTTGTGGATTATTTCCTCGTGGTGGCAGATATCGTGCATCGCCGCCCGATCCACTGCGGTCGGGGAAGCGGGGCAGCAAGCCTGGTAAGCTATCTTTTGGGAATAACGCATGTCGATCCCATCCGGCACAACCTCCTGTTCGGCCGGTTTCTAAATCCCGAACGAAAGGACCTTCCGGACATCGACGTCGATTTCCCGTGGGACGAGCGTGACGGGCTTTTTGAAGAAATTATGGCCCACTACGGAAGCCAGAGGCTGGCTCTGGTAAGCAACCACGTGGGGTTCCGGGCCAGGGCCTCGGTGCGCGAAGTGGCGAAAGTATACGGCGTCCCCGCCTGCGAAATTAAGGAGGTAACCCGAAGGATGAACTACTGGAGTTCTCGGAGCGGGGGGATATGGGAGCATATAAAATCATATCCAAAATTCCGCAATTTTTCACTGGACCCGCCCTGGCCGGAAATCATCAATCTTTCTTCGCGCCTGGAGTCGGCGCCCCGAAACATCGGGACCCACTGCGGCGGGGTGGTGCTCGTTCCGGATCGGGTATCGAGGTATGTTCCGGTCCAGATAAGCGCCAAGGGGGTCCGAATCATCCAGTGGGAAAAAGGCCAGGCCGAAAAGGCGGGCCTCGTCAAAATAGACCTTCTCGGCAACCGCTCACTTGCCGTGATCCGCGACACCATCAAGTCGGTTCGGGAAAACACGGCTAAGATCATCGACTATTCGAACTTCAATCCGATTGACGACCCGAAAACCCGGGAAAGCATCAGCCGGGGAAATACAATGGGCGTCTTCTACCTGGAATCCCCATCCATGCGGCTCCTCCAGGCAAAGGCAGGAACGGGCGATTTCGAGCATGCCGTGATCCATTCGTCCATTATCCGCCCGGCCGCAAACCGGTTTATTCGGCAATACCTGAGCCGGCTTCATGGAGAACCGTACGAGCCGCTCCATCCACGCCTTAAAGACATTCTGGCTGAAAATTACGGAATACTGGTATATCAGGAAGACGTCGTGCAGGCGGCGATGGCGCTGGCAGGCTTTTCATGGGGTGAGGCGGACAGCCTGAGAAAAGTTATAAGCAAGAAAAGCCGGGAGCAGCTCTCGGACTACAGGGCGCGCTTTGCGCAAGGATGCGCCCGAAACGGGATTTCATCCGAGGTGGTGGAAAGCGTCTGGGACATGTTCACCTCTTTTTCCGGCTATTCGTTCTGTAAGCCGCACTCGGCCTCGTATGCTCTGGTTAGCTTCAAGTCCGCCTATCTTAAGGTGCATCATCCAGCGGAATTCATGGCGGCGGTACTCTCCAATGGAGGAGGCTATTACAGCACCTTCGCCTATATTTCGGAAGCCAGGCGCATGGGCATCGAGGTCCTGGGACCGGACATAAACGAAAGCCGGTTGCCCTACAACGGCAGCGGAAAAACGATACGAACAGGTTTCCAACAGCTTCAGGCAATAAGGAAAAGCGTCATCGACGCCATCCTCAGAGCAAGAAGCCGGGGGGGACCTTTTTCATCAATCGAGGACTTTCTTGAGCGAGTGAGAGGGCAAAACGGCCTCCCCATATCTGCCCCGGACGCTGCCATACTTGCCAAAAGCGGCGCCATGGACTCCATTTCCGGGACCTTCAACCGCCCGCAAATTCTCTGGTTCATCGAAGCCTGGCTGAACGGATTCCGAGCGCCGACCAACACGCAATCGAGACCGGGACCATTGCATGATCCACAAACTCCCTCCCTTTCTAGAGGGCGGAAGCAGGGAGCTATAAACAATGAGCGAGAAAAATCCCCCCTGCCCTCCCTTGGGAAAGGGGGGGGGAACCGTTTTCTTCCTGCTTCACGCTCCCCGCTTCTCGCTTCTTTTCCCAGGTCGCAAATAGCTGCATTCCACTCGAGCTCTCCAATAAAGGTCCCAGCCCTCCCGGATTTTTCCGGCCGCCGCAAATGGGCGCATGAATCAGAAACGCTGGGATTTCCCCTCTCGGTCCATCCCCTTGAACAGGCCGAGCCGTTTTTCCGCTCGCTTCGGCAATCAATCGTTCCGGCATCCGGCATGGCCCAACACGCCGGGAAGAAAATCTACATAAAGGGATGGCCCATCACGCGCAAGGAAGTCTTGACCAGGGAAGGGGAAGAAATGGAGTTTTTTACCTTTGAAGATAAAACAGGAATCTTTGAAACGGTCTTTTTCCCGAAACCATTCAGGCGATTTTGCCAGGAACTCGATATGAGCCATGCCTATCTGCTGCACGGCCAGGTGGAAAGCGAATTCGACGTGGTTTCGCTCAATGTGGATTATGCTTATCGGGTACCAAAGAGCAGTGAACAGTAAAAGAGGCAGAAGATCAATCCGAGGCCCTACCTGCACTCTATCGATTTTTAGTGAACGGCCATCACTATTTTGTCAGCTCTTATTCACCGTCAAGTCTTTCTCCAGCGATGACGATTTAATCTCCAAATCGCAAAATGGATCACTTCCATTCTATCGAGGGTGGTTTTGCCTGCAGAACTTCTTTTGTCCCGTGGATAAGGCGCACCGGATTTTTTCACGCCGGGAATAGAAAAGGATGGAGGAAGAGATATGGAGGCGAAACAATGACACGGCAATTGGCTGTTGCCGATCAAAATACCGAGAGAAATGCCCACGCGCTGGAAGCAAAATGCCTGACCTTCTCCATACAGCAGGAGGAGTAGCGGATAGGCATTCTCACAATCAAGGAAATTTTCGGCATGATGAGGAATGAGCAGAAATTGGCTCTCAACCAAGTTTCTCCGCAGACTCCCAGTGACTTTTCCAGCAAAGGTTTAAAACTGTGCTCCAGTGATTCCCTGGTCTGCCGGATTGGTCAGATAAGGTATGAAACCTGGCCCGGACTGCGATCCTGAGCGCCATAGAGGAAAGGAGAGAAAAATGCGAAGGGGAAACGTTCAGGTGCGGCTAAGCATCATCATTGTTGTTATCACCACGTTAGTCCTTTCAGGATACGTCGCTTTCGACTATAGGACCAGAAAAAAAATAATGATGGATGACATAAAAAATCGCCTTGAGGTTAGATCGATACGATTGGCAAAGGTCCTGGTCGATCCACTCTGGAATATCGACAAAAATACCGTCGATGAGTTCATTAAGTCCGAAATGACGGCAAGGGATCAGTTTGCAGTACTCGTACGCGAAGGCAACGGCGATACCGTCCTCAAAGGGGTAAAACGGGATTCGAATTGGAATCCTGTTTCAGTTCAAGAAAAGATCGAGGGAGATTTTATCACAAAACGAACAGATATTATGAGAGGTGCAGAAAAACTTGGTTCAGTGGAGCTCTTTCTCACGCCCAAATTCGTTTTAGAAGATTTGAAGTCTACTCTCATGAATTCATGCGTAGCTTTTCTGATCCTGAATGTTATCCTCTTGATAGTAATCACTATAAGCATACGACGAATCATTATCAAGCCCGTCAATAATATAGTAAATGGTCTTACCGAGAGCTCACAGCGAGTCTCTTCAGCATCAGATGTCCTATCAGAAACCAGCAGTTCCATGGCCGACAATTCAGCAACTCATGCGGCTGCTATAGAAGAGACCTCCTCCTCTTTAGAAGAGATGTCGGCTACCGCCAAGCAGAATGCGGAAAACATGTACAGAGCAAGACAAATGATGGAAGAGGCCTCCACCATCCTGAATAAGGTTAACAACCATCTGAATGACATGATCCAAGCGATTGTTGATATAACGAAATCTAGCGAACAGACAAACAAGATCATCAAAACCATTGATGAGATAGCCTTCCAAACGAATCTATTGGCTCTGAACGCGGCTGTTGAAGCAGCCCGTGCAGGCGAGGCAGGCGCGGGATTCGCTGTGGTGGCAGACGAAGTGAGGAACCTTGCCATGCGATCTGCTGTGGCAGCAAAGGATACGGCTAATCTGATAGAAGGCACAATCACCACAGTTCGCAACGGGAACTCGCTCACCCAGTCTACCCAAAAGGCATTCAAGGAAAACATGGCCATTTCGCAGAAGGTCGGCGAGCTCATAAAGGAAATTGCAGAGGCCTCAAACCAGCAGGCATTGGGCGTTGAACAGATCAATAGGGCCACGGCCGAGATGGACAGGATAGTCCAGCAATCAGCAGCAGAATCAGAGGAGACGGCTTCAGCTTCAAGAGAAATGAAGGCTCTAGCCGGGCAGATGGAGTCATTTGTCACTGACCTGGTCGGTATCATTGGAGGCAAATCCAGCCAGGGCGGCAACGGAAGAATGGTTGATATTCGTATGGAGAAAGGCACCAGAGCGGCAAGGCTCTAACAAGGCATTACGGATCAGGCAGAAGGAAGACCTTGAGCACCTGAATTCCTCCCTGCTGCAACTAACTATCAAAGCAAAAGAGGAGAATTATTATGAAAAACTTTGTCAAGAACGAAATACTTATTCCAATCTACGTGATACTTTCTGCGGTTCTGATCATGACAAGTCCCGCCATAGCCAAAGACCTGACCGCGAGCGTAGCCTTGCTGCCCAATATTTCTGAATCGCCTGAAAAAGGCGTATTCATTGATCTGATAAAGGCGATGAATGAAGTATACCCCGACGGGAAGTTTAAAATAGAAGTCTTTCCCTTTGGCAGGTCCATTGACAATGTGGTCACCGGAAAGGCCGATTTTCATATCCCCATGCTTCGAAATCCTAATATCCCTGAAGAGAAGCTACCCTTCCGATATGCATCCGTCCCCATGGGGAAGGTCTATTTCGTGATTTACTCGCACAAGGACAACCCCATCACCAGGGAGATGATCGAAAAGGCCATGTCCCAAAAGCCCTTTCCTTACAAAATAAGTATGATGAGAGGGCTTGAAAACTTTGCCGGCTTTCCTGTGGAAGCTGAAACGAGCATAGATCAGATGATAGAGAAAGTTGGGAAAAAGCGGATTGATGCGTTCATACACGCACAGGAAGAATCTGACTATGTACTGAATCAACTTAAGTTAAAGGACATCCATAGGGAGTTCTATACATCATTTGATGATGTCGTCCTTGTTCAAAAAGGAGAGAAGGGAGATGAGGCCGACAAGATAATCTCTGTGTCCCTTAAGACCCTTGCATCCAGCGGACGCCTCGACGAATTACACTCCAAGATTCACGTACCCTATCGGGACTGGCAACCCGACCAGATGAACTGGTAAAAGGTAAAATCTACGAAGGACGAAGGGGGCCGGACCGAGACACGTCCCGGGATGATGTAACAGAGCTGTGCGTCCCCATGGCACGCTCACACTCGGCCGGCCTCACACCTGCCCGGGCCAAGCCAATGGTTTGAATTGGTTTGAATCCTTACAATTGATCATATAAACTAGTAGGTCGATTCCTAAATAACATAGCAATAAGTCATGCTACTGAAATGGTATCAAGTCCGTATTTCCATCGAAAAATAACGGGTGACTCGTTGATCTCATCTAACCATTTGAGGAT
>JBEKPW010000091.1:0-39956 GCA_049520315.1 Syntrophobacteraceae bacterium | reverse complement strand
CCGCCCACCATTCGGGAACTCTGATCTTCTGAAAAAGATACCAGGTAGTGCCACAGCGTATTAGCGCAGTCGTATGTCACTGAAATTACATTATTATTTTTGTGGCACTGTTAAACTTCAGTCTAAGCACCTTCTTTTATAAGAAGTTCAATCCCGTCAATCGTCGGCAATCGGAGGTTCTTGTGAACTCGAAACAGAACCCATTCTTCTAGCACTTCCCGGAGTTCTTCTCGACATTCTTCGAGTGTCTTTGCATTCGCGTAAACACCTTTACATTCGCGAATCTCTCCATAGTAGCTGCCATCATCCGGCAAGATCTCGTACTTTGCACGGCGAAGTGCCGCCTGAATATATTCCAACAGCATCCCGAAACCTCCAATCCGGTTTAACACGGTTGCCTGATCTATCTAAAATATTACTGCGTCGAATTGGCGTCAAACAAAATGCCCGATTCGATGTATTTTATTGATTGTATGCGCAAAATTCTGCAAATTGCGAAAGCTCAAAAGAGCGGAGGAAAGTTTTTTCACTTTAAAGATTTCCCGCCCCCGGAATTTCGGCGCTCACGCGCCAGCGCGGGAGTGCCGAGCGCTAGGCGCTGCCGGTGGTTGCGCCTCGCGGAGCGTGGAGATTGCGCAGCGCCACATAGATCTCGACGCTCCGCGAGGCGGAAGGGGGTGTGGGGGGCACAGCTCCCCGCGCTTCTAACGGGGGTGTGGGGGGCACGGCTCGGGCACGGCTCCCCACGCTTCTAACGGGCTGTGGGGGGCCGCAACTCCCCACGCTTTTAAGGCGGTGCGGGGGGGCGCATGTCCCCACAGCTCCCCACGCTTTTCCGGATTATGTGGGAACCGCACTTGGGCGGTTCCGTGTACTCACGTTTTGGAATTCCACGGCCTTGGAGTCAGACGTGATTTCACCGAGTGCTGTCTTGAGGTATTTTGGGGTCCGCGAACCGTCTTCTCTTTGTTAGGGCCTTGCGGGGAGCGTTTTTTGCCGGCGTCTTGTTTTCGGCCGGCAGGGCGATTTGGGCTATTCGCGTTGCTCCACGATTCTCCCGGTTGATAATTGCTTCCCTGGCGTCGATTCGAGTTGTTTTGACCTCCGGGAATCGGTTCGGCCCTGATCGATGGGTCGGGCTCATATCCTTCGATGATTTCCCGGGGGATAGTGCGCTTGAGCAGGCGTTCGATTTCTTTTAGCTGTTCGCGCTCATCGATGCAGACGAGCGATACTGCCGTTCCATTGCGCTCGGCCCGGCCGGTGCGGCCTATACGGTGCACGTAGTCTTCGGCCACACTGGGCAGTTCGAAGTTTATCACATGCGGCAGGTGATCGATATCGAGCCCTCGTGACGCAATATCGGTTGCAACCAACACCCGGACATCACCATGCTTGAAGCCTGCCAGTGTCCTGGTTCTGGTCCCCTGGCTCTTGTTGCCGTGGATGGCAGCCGCGCTGATCCCGTCGTGTTCGAGTTGTTTGGTCAGCCGGTTGGCGCCGTGTTTGGTTCGGGTGAACACAAGAACCTGTCGCCAGTTTTTCGAACCGATCAGGAAAGAGAGCAGTTCGCGCTTACGCGTGCGGTCTACCGGATGTACCAATTGTTCCACGCTCTCCGCGGCGGTATTGCGGCGGGCCACCTCGATCAGGACCGGCGAGTTCAACAGGTCGTCGGCGAGCCCTTTGATATCATCGGAAAAGGTGGCAAAGAACAGAAGATTTTGTCGTCTTCGGGGCAAAAGCGTAAGTATTCTGCGGATATCCCGGATAAATCCCATATCCAGCATGCGATCGGCTTCATCCAGAACCAATATTTCGACCCGCGACAGATCCAGGGTCCGTTGCTGAACATGATCCAGCAAACGCCCGGGAGTTGCCACCAGAATATCTATGCCCCTGCGGAGCTTTTCGATCTGCGGACCGATCTTGACCCCGCCGTAGATGACCGCCGACTTTAATGGCAGATGTTTGCCGTAGGCCGCAACACTCTCTTCGACCTGGGCGGCAAGCTCGCGAGTTGGAGTAAGTATCAGGGCGCGGACGCAATTCTTTCCCTTCACAACGGTGCGTTTGCTCAAAAGCTGCAATAGCGGCAGAGCAAAACCCGCTGTTTTTCCCGTGCCGGTTTGAGTACCGGCAAGGATGTCTTTTCCTTCAAGAATGAGGGGGATCGCCTGGAGTTGTACTGGAGTTGGTTTGGTGTAGCCTTGATCGGCGACGGCACGGAGTAATTCGGACGAAAGGCCGAGCGAATTGAATGACATGCTTAAAGATGGCTCCTGAATTAAGGACTACTTCATGCACTTTGTGCACAGTCTATGCTAAATTGTCTGGGTGGTGAAAAAGGATTGGAATTCCCACATCAGAGCGAAAAACCCTATAGACGTCACCCCGGCGAAGCCTGTCCCGGAAGTGTCTGGTCCGGGGGCCGGGGTCCAGTGGCTTTCGCATTAAAATCAATCAGTTGGGAAAAACTCTGGATTCCAGTCTTGTGAGACTGTGTCGCAGATGTAATGTTTTTCGTATTCCCCCTCTTTCCTAAATGGGGATTTTCGGTTGCAAGATTTTTCTGCTCTGTCCACTCATCGTGGAGCGATGCAGCTTTTTCTGCTCACCATTCACTATTCACTATTCACCATTCACTGTTCACTCAAGTTATATCGGACCTATTTGGGGCGCTTGATGGAGCTGAGCCGCTCCCAAACATTCGCAAGCTGGTTCTCCAGGTCGACTAAATACATGTCCTCCGAGATCTCCACCACGGTCCCGACCCCGTTCGGGATCTGCACTCTCTCGTCCAGTTTGGGCTTCCACACATTCACAGGTCCATCATGATATTTAGGAAATGCACTTACCTTCCGCGTGGAATTGCGAAAGGAATTGAAACTATAAAAGGGAGTCTTTATCATTTTTTTTTGCTCTCTCGCTTTGCCGGTTATTTGAATGTCCAATATATACTATACTGGTGCTTACTTGCGTAAATTGGCGTGCTTATTTCAATGGAACAGCCTAATCTCATCATTCCGGCGGGGCGTGCCCCGGAAGTGTCCAGTCCGGGGGCCGGAATCCAGATGTTCTTTTCATCTCAAGAAATCCTCTGGACCCCGGCCTTCGCCGGGGTGACAGACTTGGATTTGTTACGCGTACTTATTCAAGTAAGTACTGCTTCTATGTGTTGCCACGACGATCCCGCAATGTATGATACGCCTCATGGTTCCTGATGTCGAACATCTGAAAAATGACCTGATTCTCGTCTCTCTCCTCGGGCTAAACCTGTAATATCAGCTTTAAGCCTTATCTTTCAGGAAATGCCGCACTGCCTCGGGAGAAGTCCCAACTGCTGTTACGGCATTTTTTAGCTGCAACGCGGTACAAGTGAACTTCCTACACCAATATTGGAGTTCATTTTGTTCGTGAGGATTGACTCTGTTATTGGCGAAAGGTCCTCGTTTAGCCCTGATAGGCATGGCATCTCTCCATATATCAAAAGGTAACAAATCGTTCGGCCTGCGTGAAAAAGATGGCCCACAACGGATATTCAAAAAATGCAAAATAGCAGATTAACTATATCATATTTCGAAATTAAAGGATAGAGGGCGCAAGCGATTCCATGTACGGATGTTCCCATTTTGTCCCGAATAATCTGGATTAATTGAACATAAAGGTGCTCTAATTTTAGACTCAGCATCATTATTAACGTTTGAATATAAAATTAGTACATGCCCTGGCATTTCTTACGAATCTTTATGTTAATAGGTTAAACAAGGCTTCCAGCCGGCCGAGTTCGCCACGGCCGTTTTCCCAATCCGCTGAAAAAACACAAACTTTCCTCTGGAGGGGGTTGATTTCTTCCGAAATGGGGATAAGATTCAATCGTGGTAAAGGGTAAGATGTTGAACATTCGAGTTGAACCTTCAACAAAGAGAGGGCATTTGATAGAAAACAATGTAACATGCCACCATTTGGGGAACCCATTGGATTCTAACCTTCGTCTGATGGGTTCCCTTTCTTTTTTGGCATAAATATATACAGCCGGTTTTAAATCCACCTTACGACGGCCGTTCAAGCGGGGCTCGTCTGTATTCATCATCTGCTCTGCTCCAAGGGGTTTTGCGCACACAGGCGAAAATCCGCTCTAATTGGAAATGGGGACCCTGGCCCTCCCGGCAAAGCCAGGCCCACCTGCAATGAATACCTTCATGGGTATCCCGATAATTGACACAATTTACAAATTATTTCATTTTTACAAGGTGTCTTGACCTGCTGGAAAGCTCACTATTTCGTCGAGAGGCGAATTGCGGAGTCTGACCTGCTATCGAATTTTTCATCATTTTTGACGAAAGGAGATCCATTCCGTTGGTAGCGCCGTCTTCCATGGCGGCGCTTGGTGGTCTCAGCACAAAGATCTCCCTGCTTGTTGGCCTCAATGCTGTTAACTTAAGATGGTTTAAGGTTTGTGGGGACCCCGTTTCCAGCCTGCCGGCGATCCCCTCAATGAACTGCCGGTCAAACACGTTCAAAACTCAGAGAAATTCCATCATAGCCGATCTTGCGGCAGATACGCCCTCGAACGGCGACCACGCGGCCAGTCGCCACCTGGGTTGTCCGACCGACATTGTAGTCTTGCTCAAGCCGGGTTTGCGCGATCTCCACCCCGAGGCGCTTAAGGCTTCGGGGTGGGTGGCAAGTCCTTTCGGCCGCACGGGGTCCTGTATCTGGAAGGATTTCGGCCTCACGCGCCACAGTGAGCCGCGCAGTGGCGAAGGGGGTGTGGGAGGGCACGGCTCCCCACGCTTTCCCGGATTATTTATTTGCAGAACTTCCGGTACACCGTAGCTCCCCGCTCCTTCCCTTCACCCTTCACTCTTCACTCTTCACTCTTCCCCGCTCCTTGCTCCTTGCTCCTTGCTTCCCGCTCCCTGCTCCTTGCTTCCCGCTCCCCGCTCCTCAGTCCTCTTTCCTCGCTTTGCCGGCCTTGCTCAGAAGCCAGCGCTCCACGGTGTCCTGCATTTGGCTCAGAGTGAAGGGCTTGGACAGATAGCCGTCCATTCCGGCAGCCAGGCATTGCTCCTGGGCTCCCTTCATTGCGTGTGCGGTAAGCGCAACGATAGCAATCTTGGACGCAGACCCGGATTCAGTCTCTGTTTTTCGAATCTGCCTTGTTGCCTCATAACCGTCCATTTCGGGCATCTGGCAGTCCATTAGAACAAGACCGTAATTGGTACGTGAGATGGCCTGGAGCGCCTCATGACCGTTTGATACGACGTCAATGCGCTGGCATCCAAGTTTCTTGAGCATCGCCGTGCATACATGCTGGTTGGTCAGATTATCCTCCGCCAGCAGAATAGGCGTAAATAAAGGTTCGACCGCCGCAGGGCCGGCGGCAATATCTGTTTTTGTGCCGCGACGGCCCTGCATCGAGTCCACAATGGCGTTATAGAGCTGAGAGGGCCGCGCCGGTTTCATGAGGTATGTTGCGATACCGGGATGGCGCGACCTTTCGATATCTCCGCTGAGCATAATCAGCGTGGCCGATGCAAGGGACGGGTCCTCTTTTATTCTGGTTGCAAGTTCAAGCCCATCCATGCCCGGCATCATCCTGTCCAGAATGGCTAAATCATAAGCATTTCCACTATCGGCCGCATCACGCATCATTTTCAGGGCCTGCTCTCCACTTTCCGCACAACCGCATGACATTTTCCATGAATCGAGCTGGCCCTTAAGGACTGCGCGGTTCGTTTCATTATCGTCGACGACGAGCACGCGCAAATCATGTGGCTTTGAAAATGGATAACTCTCACGGGCCGATTTGCCGGGATGCTGTTTTTTCAATCTGACGGTGAAGCGAAAACAGCTTCCTTTCCCCGGGCTGCTTTCCACTTCGATGTGACCACCCATCATGTCGCAGAGTTGTCTGGATATGGAGAGTCCGAGCCCGGTGCCGCCAAACCTGCGGTTCATGGATTGGTCCGACTGGGAGAATGCCTCGAAGATTTTAGATTGTGCTTCCAGTGGGATTCCAATACCGGTATCCCTTATCTCAAAACCCAGGAGTATGCCGTCCTGAGTTTCCTCCCGAAGAAAAGCGCGAACGAAAATCTCGCCCTGCTCGGTGAACTTGATCGCATTGCCGATAAGGTTGGTAAGTACCTGGCGAAGCCTGCCCGGGTCGCCTGTCAAACTGCCGGGAACATCGTCCGCGATCTGGTAGATGAACTCGAGTCCCTTTCTGTGGGCGTTAACGGAAATGAGTTCCATCAATTCTTCGACGTGGTCCCGCAAGTCGAAATTGAGGTATTCAAGCTCGAGCTTGCCTGCTTCGATCTTGGCGAAATCCAGAATATCGTTCAGTATCTGAAGAAGCGACTCTCCGGACCGGAAGACCGTCTCAGCCAGTTTGCGCTGCTGCTGATCGAGATCGGTTCCCAGCAAAAGTTCGGCCATTCCGAGCACACCATTCATGGGGGTTCGGATCTCATGGCTCATATTGGCAAGAAACTGCGATTTCGCCTGATTGGCCGCAATGGCCCTCGCCGCTGTTTCCTTTTCTGTGACGTCTTCGTGGGTGCAAAGAACTCCGATGAAATTCCCTTTGGAATCGAACATTGGGACCCGCCTGATCTCGAAGAACAGGGTGCCGGATTCGCGCTCCAGCATATGGTGCATGGGCGCAAGCGACTTTACCACTTCCATGTCCCACTCATGAAACAAGAGCGCCTCATTATCTTTCCATGCAAGCTGCTCGTCGGTTTTGCCAACGACGTCGGATACTGCTTCGCACCCGGCTTCCCTGGCAAAGTTCTGATTGCACCCGAGATAGCGAAGGCCGGGATCTTTCCAGAAAATCGAATGAGGAAAGCTCTCGAAGACCCTCTTGAGCATTTCCCGTGAACGCTGCAGGGCTTCAGCAGCTTTTTCCCGATCGCTGATTTCCTCCCTGAGCCTTCCGGTCAGCCGGGTGAGTTGCGCCCGTCGCCCGTGTTCGAGAGCAGCCAATGTTTCGAGCATCTTGGGAACCGGCACTACCCCGATCATCGAGCCATTACGGGTAACGATGATGTGATCGAATATCTTTGATTTCTCACGCTGCATCGCAAGACCGGCGGCAACCTCGAGGGGTATGCCGGCCTCGATGCTGAGCGGGTTTGTATCCATAACTCGGGTGACCGGCTTGGGATAATAAAGGGCGACCCCGAAAGGCTTACTCAAAATCCTGTCCAGATGGAGGCTGCTGACCAGGCCGACAGGTTTCTCGGCGATTGCTACCACAAGAGCGTCTATCGGCTCATCCACCCCGAGCATTTGCTTCGCGTCACTGATCGGCGTCTCGGGAGCTATGCACACAGCAGGCTCAGCAAGCGCACCTATACACACTGAGCGCCCTCTCGAGGCCAAATCCCGAATTGCGCTGGATACACGGAAAGATAAAGATCCATTCATTTCCGAATCTATTTCACTGCTACGTGCCTGCATCGACCGCATTAGCACAACCCCGTAAAATCCCAGGTTAACTTCGTCTGTCCAATAATCCCAATATACAATCGACAGAAAATAGAATATCTTGACATCAGATTGGTGACATTTTCGTGACTTTTTACATATGTCGGGGTCCAAACCTCAAAAATCGCAAGAGAAACACCCGGCAACCGGACGCCGTTTCATCGGATGGCAGCCATAGGGTCCGATTATTAGGTAAGGAATGAAAAATCAGGATTTCATCATTGACACACCTATTCAGAACTCCTAACCTCTAAATTGTGGAATTTGTATGACCAAATTTCTATTCTCCCGCCTTGCTGCCGTTGATCAAAATCGGCCTTGCACTTTTGAAATGAGGAGAAGATATGGCGCTTTTTGATAACGGACTCAAAATTGGGACACCTATTTTGCTCGGTGTAGGGATACTGATTCTCGCTCCGGTGATCGCTCCCGTTGTTGCATCGGTTGTAAAGCCTTTGGCGAAAGCAACGATCAAAACTGGCCTCACCCTCGTTCAAAAGGGAAGAGAGCTGATATCGGAGGCTGCGGAGGGCTTCGAAGATATTACCGCCGAAGTCAAAGCAGAGCTGATAGCGGAGCGGGCGGGCCCTGCCGCCACTCCGCAGGCAGATGAGGTCGTATATTGAGCGCCCATCCTTAAAGAATGCGACGGAGTACGGATTTAATTCGATCATCCGGGAAAATCATTCTGTAACCGATCACTCTGTAAACCAGGTTATTTCTAGGGCATGAACTGCCTCGGATTGTGGGCCGAAATGACTCCTATCACACTTTGGCCGTTTAAACCTCTGGCTCCGGCAAAGGTTCCCCGTCTTTGCGCGAGGGAGAGTGTCCGGGGCCGGGCCTGAAAGAGTTGGGGCGCCTAAGACCTGCATGCATGTTTATAAGATGTGTAAAGGGGGCAGAGAGATGGAGGACGACAGTAGGATGACAATTGTTCAAAACATCATGGATGATAGATTGTGTGTTTTCCCTCTTCCAGCCGAAAAGGCGGTCGTTGCCGCCCATGAGTTTTTTGACCGGCAGAATTGCCGGGAGAGTTATCATGACCCGCTCAAGCATCCCGATTTCAAGGAGCATAAGCGGGGATTTTCCTGTGGGGATTGGATAGCCTTCAAACAGGTGGGTGAAGATGAACGTGGATGATTTGGCATGGACAAATCCGAAACTCCTGATGCTTGCATATATACGAAATCATTTGTAAATTCAGCGCATGGAATTGCCCGAGACATGCTTCTTTCTAAAATCCGCAACTCCCGAACCCAGCTTTTGGAGGGCGCCATAAAATGCCTACTCAGGATTTAGCCAGCCGACAAAGCATCCTCGCCGATCAGTTCCTCTACTTCTTTCTCCGCCTTCGAAAGAGCCGTATCCGATCGGTAGTCGAAGCTGTTAATAATAGTTATCCGGAAGAGACTTCCGAGCAAAAGGCTCAGCGGCTTATTGCGGCTCAAGCGCCCCTTTCCTTTCTGGGAGGCACTCTCATTCATCTTCCGATGCTGCTTCCCGGACTGGGCCAGGCAATTCGGTTCCTGGGCGTTGTGGAAGGAACTTCAGCCATCACTCGCATGCACATCTATCTCATCATGGAGATCGCCCTTCTCTACGGCATGGATATAGACGATGAGGCGCGCGTTCCCGAGATGCTCGCGGTGGTTGCGGCAACCGGTCTCGCAACCGGGGTTCCGTTGCTCGCCGATGTTCTCGACTTCAACCCGTTGTTTACCGTGCCCGCCGGGGGCATAACGGCTTACGCAGCCGCCCGGTTGATCGGCGAGGAAGCTATCCGCTTTTATTCGCGACCCGCTAAAGAATTGGCTCCGGCTCCTTCGACATAGAAGCGCTGCTTAATAACCTCGGGCCCGCGGTAAATTTACGCAGCAGCAAGCTGCTATAACACTATTGTCATCATTTTAAGCAGAGCCTGTCACATTTCTGGTATATCCTCCACCGCTGTCGGTTGCATTCGTAAATAATCCGTTAAGCTAAGTTTTGTCGTGCCGGTTAAAACCGGTTATGGCAATGAGAAAGTGAGACGAGATTGATGGAGGACCGGCTGACGAACAACGCCCTTTGGGACCCCGAAACTTGTATGAACGCCGATTTGCATTCAAAGCAATTACCGAGGAAATGCGCTCGATGTAATTCCGATGCCTCTTACAAATTCGGAAAAACAAGACATGGAAAGCAACGGTTCCGCTGTCTTTTGTGTGGGCGGCAATTTGGGAACTCACCGAGGGATGAACTGAAAGAGAGGTCCCTCTGCCACGCATGCGGGCAAAAGATGCATGTGTACAGGAAAGACGCTGTGGTGGTCAGGTTCAGGTGTGCCGGTTATCCATCGTGCAGGAGTTTTGCAAAACTGCAAAGGAGTGAATATGAGCTGCTGCTTTCTGCACTTTCCGGGGAGATTGGGAACCACGGCATCATTGTTCGAGGCGAAGAGAATGATTCTCCAATTTATGGATTTACAAATCCTGGTATTAATCCCTTGATCCCTCATCCATCATCCCTCAATCCCTCAATTTCGCAACCTCAGTAGGTAAGTAATGAACAATGAGGATGACAAAACTGATAAAAGCATTACTCTATGGTTTTAAGCCACAGAGACGCTGAAAAGATGGTGAATGTGTAGCCATCTCGTTTCCATCGGAGCGAATAACCCCTTGCTTTTCAGGTGAAAAATCCGAACCGGAAACTGCAAGTGTCTCATCCGGTGTGTCCGGAGCAGGCGATGCCGACCATAGGCTCTTGGTTCTTGTAGTGAAAGGTGGTGCGAGATGGCCGAAAAAAGAGCTGAGCGACCGAAAAAGAAGGAGCAGGAAATGAGCCCTGGAGAAAAGATCCACGAAGAAACACCCCGGACAGGCGTAAAGGCGACTATGGGTCAGGCAGGGACCACAGTGAAAGAGGGTCTCCTCGGCGGCCTCAAAGGCATCAGCGAGATCGAAACCCAGATTGTCACCCTGGTCAAGAACACCGTTTCCGATACCCTTAAGGCTACGGGCTCGGTGGCCGATGAAACCCTCAACGTGACAAAAGATGTGCTGCAAGGGGCCTTCAAAGCAGCGGAGGAAGTTGGGACAGGGTTTTTGCTGAGTTCCAAGAGCGTGGCAAAAGGCGTTATCATGGGCGTGAGCGATGTTGGGGGTGACGTATTGACCGTCGCCAAACAGGTTATCAGGGGGACGGTCAAAGGAGCTTCCGAGATTGGAGCTGACGTGGGGCAGGTCGCCCGCACGACGTTGGACGGAATCATTGAAGCGGCAAAGGAGACCGGCTCAAATGTCGAGGAGATGGCAAAGGTAACCGTAAATGGAGCCATCGAAGCAGCGGGAAGCATTGGGAATACGGCTGTTAAGGCTGTCAGGGATGTTCTGGTGAACGCTGTGGAAGGCGTGAAGGACATTGCGAGCACTGCTCTTCCAAAAGCAAAGCCGTGACAGTAGGTCTCTACCGGTGCCGGACGGGGCTTTTTCCATTCATGGGTTAGCAATAAGAGGCAAGAGGAGCGGCAGGATTACTCAGGCCTGCAACTGCTGACGCCTTCCAAACCATCTGGCAATTGCATTGCGAACGCTCCTCATGCATTGCATGGAGGAATCCGCAGAACGTTTCACAGTGAGTAGAGCTGTTTTCACCAAACGGGGCGAATCGTGGGATTGGGCAATTCGATATCCATCGACTGGAATTGGATCTCTGCGCTCTTCAGCGTGATCATTATCAATCTGGTCCGATCAGTCGACAACGCGATGGTCGTCGCCGTGGCTCTGAGGTCTCTTCCAAAGCGTCTGCGCTTGAGGGCCTTAACGTTTGGCGCCTGCATTACCATTGTATTGAGTGTCTTCCTTACTTACTTTGCATGCAAACTGCTCGAGCACAGCTTCGTCAGACTTTTGGGAGGCTTGATAGTCCTTTACCTGGCGGTGACTCTTCTGGTCCTGAGAACCGGCGCGACATCTGTGGATGAAGGGATCTCCAACACCAGCCAGGCTGTCAAGATACTCGTAATTGCCAATTTAACCATGTCTTTGGATAATATGCTGGCTGTAGCGGGAGCATCCCAGGGAAATTTTTTCCTGCTCTTCATCGGACTTGGTGTTAGCATTCCGGTTGTTTTTTTCGCCAGCAACCTCCTTTGCCTGGTAGTAGAAAGGTATCCCATCCTTAACTACGTTGGTTGTGCAGTCCTTGCGAAGGTGGGCTCGGACATGATCCTCACCGACCCCTTCGTGGTGAGCGTGCTGGCCCCAACCAGGGTTTTCAGTTATTCGGCTCAGATCGCATCCATCCTTGTTGTCATTGCTTCAGGGCATTTCTGGATGAAAATGACCTGCGGAGCTAAAGGAATTGTGCGGGAGCAACAAAGCTTCCGACCTCCGACTTCCCGTGTAAGTTGATTCAACCCAGACGCTCCAATAGCCATTGTGTCACCCGGCGATAGTCCTCGGCCCCATTTGAATCGCTCGCATAAAGGGTTACAGGTTTCCCCTGAGCGGGCGCCTCTGCCAACGCGACATTCTCACGGACGAATGGGGCCATCTTGCCGGGGAATCTCCGCTCCAACTCAGCCATGGTTTCCCTATGAACCCTGCGCCTCGGGTTGGCGCGGCACGCGATTAGCCCCAGAATCCCGGGATGGACGTTTTCCCGGCGCATTGCATCCAGCGTCTCGATCAATTGATCCAGGCCGTTCAGTGCAAGCCGATTGGTTTCAATTGGAATGACTACGTGCTGACTGACGCGAAGAGCGCTCGAAGTGAGAATTCCGGGACCTGGTGGGCAATCGATTATGGCCAACTCCCAATCGCCATGGGTACGAGCAAGACAGCGGGCCAGGAGTTCCGCACCGAGTACACCGCTAAACCTTTGCGCAGCCTCGGAAAGTGCTGGACCGGAAGGAATGAGATCAACCCCTTTCACTGCAGTTGAGATCACAGGCGCAGCAACGGTTCTTTCCAGGGCGTGCAGGAATCCCGTGCCCTTGTCTCTGACCCCGAAATGCAAGCTGGCGCTTCCCTGAGGGTCAATATCTATGACCAATACCCCCTTGCCCATTTCTCCCAGGACCGATGCAATGTTCACAGCCGATGTGGTTTTCCCCACTCCACCTTTATGGTTGGCAAATGCAATGATCGGCTTCATGCTTTTGACTCCTGACAAAGGGGGAAATGCGAATTCGCCGTCAAATCAAGATTAATAGATTATTGCATAAACGCCCTATTCGGCAAATGGCAGAAAGACACTGATGCGCAGAAATCGCTTTCACAAGTTCACGAATTGTGCCTGAGCCCAATCGCATTCCGAAACGACAGGACGGGATCAGACAGGATTAACAGGATTGAAAAACAGCCATCATCCAGAACTGTTTTGCCATTTGCATAATCCATTGATTCCGGGAAGTTGAACGATTGCGGAGATTATTCAGGGCATCATGTTTTTATCATAATCCACTGTATTCATAGTGCCCCTATGGTGAGGAGTGCAACCGGCCTTTCATGCTCATGCAGCAGGGAGGCGCCGCCTAAGGGTTTCCACTAACCCCTGGCAGCGGATGCACAGCAGTGCGGTAGGCTGGGCTTGCAGGCGTTCCAGCCCGATTGAATTCGAGCACACGCAGCAAATGCCAAATTCGCCGGCATCGATGCGCTGAATCGCAAGGCTGATTTCCTCGACAAGCTGTTGATTGCGATAACGAAATGTATTCAGGAGTTCCTTATCGCAATGTGAAGAAGCCAGGTCTGCTGAGTCCATCGGGTCGACCTGACCGGTGTACGCAGGTTCTGAATCCGGGCCGTACCGGCCACTTAGAAGTCCTCTCAAACGGACTTCCAAGAACTTCCTGAAGCCTGCTAAAGTCCTTTCGTCCATCCTTTTCCTCCTCTTTCTTAAAGCCACACACGGCACGATCAACTCCCAGTGCCCAAAACTTAGATAACCGTACGGAACATAATTGCGTTTTGTTACACAAATATGTCGGACATGTTTATATCTCATGGATTTTGGCGGCAATTCCATGAGTTCACTAGCTGACCTCCTCTTTGCTCCGCACGCACGGCACGATCAACTCTCGGGCGGGCAAAATTTGCATGGTCACGCGTGACATGCCCACGCTTCGTTAAACGGATATGGGAATATGTTGATATTTTATGGCCGCTGGAAAAGGTCCCATGTTTGCAGCGTCTGAAGGCGGACCACCCTGGCGGCAGAGCTGGACGAACAATCCGTTTGACGGTCAAACCCGGGCAGCCTGGCATAAGAATTGCTCAAAAATTTCGCGTAAAGCATTGTTTCTTTGTGGACCGAAGTTTCTCGACAAGGCTTCCAGGCGATAAATGAAACCCTGTCCTGTCTCCAGTGCAGACCTACCGGAGGTTCCCGAATCCGGGACTTCCGTGCCAACCGTAAACGGGGGTCAGAGCTTTGACAAGGCGCTCGAGGCAGCGACGTTGCTGCATTCAGGTCCACTGTCCGGGTCCCAATCGGTTCCGGAACCCTTGGATGTACCTCTGTCGAGACTCCCTGCCCTTTCATCTCCCGAATCCTTGAAAGCGTCTGCGCCATCAGGAATGGATGCCGCGGCAGCTTACCAGAGGCATGCCGGGCCAGCGGGCGAACCGGCGCCCATGAGCGGCTTTCAGAAGTACAAAGATGACCAGTTGCTTCGCAATCCGGGGGGCCGCAGCTATTACCTGGATCAAAAAAAGGTTGTCGATCCCTTGCATAAGGAATCAGTTTTGGGGCTGGTCCGGAAGGATTTTTCCGGCGTCCTCGGCAATATGAGGAATTTTTTCGGCAACATGTTCCTGGGGACCACCGTTCTTCACAGGAACGAGAAAAATGAAATCCAGCAAGGACATCAGAGGGGACTGGTCCGGACCGTGGCAGATTTCTGCAAAGACCTGGGGAGCGCCTTGAGTTTCGGCACCTGGCATCCAGACTCACCGCAGGCCCCGCATGGTTTGAAAAATCGGCTCCTTTATTCAGTCTCCAAGCTCAAAGACGCATTTATGGGGGACATTCTCACAGGGGTCCCTGCAAGTGTGAACCACATGGGCAAAAACCTGATCCTGTCAGGTTGGCACCTTGCGGAGGTTTTGCCCGATGCAGCAATCGGAAACTTTGGGCCAGGCCAAAAGCTTACTACGAGCATTTTCGATAACGGTCACGTCGCTATCGAATACCTCACGGACATCATCCCTTCCGGCGATGCCTGGCTGAGAGTCCACGCATCTAGTTTGAAGGAAATGAAGCCCCCGATCCTCTACAACCTCAAAATGCCAGAGTTTAACACCGGAGACATACGTTGGGAGCACGTGAGAAACACCCCGTTTCGAAAGACCATTGAAAGCATCGGCGCCATTTTGGCAGATGCCCTGGCCATCACCCTGATCGGCCAGACCGGATGTTCAAGCAATCGGCGAAATCAGATCGATTAGGGCTCCTCATTGAAAGCGAATCGATACTAAAATTGCTATATCAAAATGAAATGATTAACTATATTCCGATATGGACAGCAAAACGGTTTCAAATATACGCTTGGCGTGTCGCCGATGTGACCAGTGTGGGATCAGGACCGGTGTAAAATCGGACGATGATGACCTGTGTATCCTGCAATGTTCACTTTGCGGAAAAGAATATCCCTTTTACAAATCGCCGCAGGAAGATGGACCGTTGCGAGCAAAGAAAGAGAAGACCAACACATACGACGCTATAATCATTGGAGGAGGCCAGGGAGGACTCTCGGCCGGAATTTACGCCATGAGGGCTGCCATGAAAACGGTACTCATCGAGAAAGGCGCTCCGGGCGGACAGATGGCTATCAACAAAGGCATCGAGAACTACCCCGGCTTCATAGATATAAACGGTTTCGAACTGTCCGAGAGATTTCTCCAACACGCGAAATGGTATGGGCTCGAAATCTTGCAGGAGGAGGCAATCGCCATAGAGACGGGCATCGATTTTCATTCAGTGAGGCTCGCAAACGGAAGAACTCTGAACGCTTATACAATAATCCTGGCGCCCGGCGGAGTTTCCCGTACTCTCGGTGTGCCCGGCGAGCTCGAGAACCTTGGACGGGGTGTGTCATATTGCGCAACTTGTGACGGATTTTTTTTCGCCGGCAAGCCGGTAGCGGTCGTAGGCGGCGGCGACACCGCCCTGGAAGAAGCCCTCTACCTGTCCAAAATCGCCGGCGAGGTCCATCTCATCCACCGCCGGAAACAATTTCGCGCAGGCAGGATATTGCAACACAGGATAAGCATGGACCCGAAGATAAAAGTAATTTCCAACACAGTAGTGACGAACATAATCTCGGACGAAAACGGGGTCAGCTCTATTATCGTGAAAAACGGCCAGGGAGTTGAAAGCCAGTTGCATGTAGAGGGCATCTTCATTTTCGTAGGGTTTTCCGCGAACAGTAAGCTGGTTCCTGCAGGTGTCAAAATGAGTCCGAGCGGCTATGTTTTGACAGATGAAAAATGCGAGTCAAGCATATCCGGGATTTTTGCGATTGGCGATCTGAGAGCAAAATTTGCCAATCAGATCGTGGTGGCGGCCTCCGACGGGTGTATATCAGCCCTGGCTGCAGCCCGGTGCGTGGAATTGAGAAAGGCGGGTTTCACAAGTTGTAAATTAGCGGCTTAATAGAACGATTGGTTATATTCCTGAGCAGTACTGCCAAAGTTGAAAGCCTTCACTCTTCACCCGTCACCCGCCCTTAATTCACTTGCTCCTTGCTTCCTGCTCCTTCCATCCACCATTCACCGTTCACCATTCACCATTCACCATTCACCATTCACTATTCACTATTCACTATTCACTACTCACCCGCCCTTAATTTCTCGATGCGTCCACCGTGGCAGGAAAGTTGCAAATCCATGCGTCCGACAGATTTTCTCCAGGGAGAGCGCCGCGCAAACTTAGGCGCAGAGCGGTAGAAGATCTGAGAGCGACTGGGATTCCAAGGGTTTTAAAACACCATGCGACATTTTTTTGACGATATTGCCGAGCCTTAGATTTCTAGCATGGATGTCCGGAGCTATGAAATGGTTTCCGGCGATTTTTTCATTCAACTCCAGGCTGAGAGTCTCAGATTGAGAACCAAACCTGCTCGGAGCTGAATCCGCATAAACTGGTGCAGGACCCTGGTCTCTTTCCAGATCGGGACCCGGAATATATCCATTTTCGACTCACTTTCGTGTCATCGAGTTGGCGGAGCTGTCTGAAAGGGACAAGGCCTTACAATACATACGGGGAGTTAACCGGTGCAAAACGAGTCCGAAAGATTAAACTTGACGTACTTACCCGCTGTCGTATCCAAGGATAATTTTCAGCCGCCGTCCCGGTATGTAAACGAGCCGATTCCGGAATTCGACGATTCGGCTGATATTCGAGACTATCTGGAAATCATACGCAGACGGAAATGGCTTATCCTGACCATTCTCCTTATCTCGATAGCTACTACCCTTGTCGTAAGCCTGGCGGTGAAGCCCCAGTATAAGGCCAATGGTAAAATTGAACTGACAATCCAATCACCGCGAGTCACTAAATTTGAAGACATGACGATGCTGGGGACTCAACTCCAGACACGCGAATTCATGCAGACCCAATTGAAGTTATTGAAAAGTGAGACCCTCAGTGGCCGCGTTATCGATAAGCTTCAACTGGAGCATAATCCTGCATTAACCCCTGCGCTGGACCACAGTTTGGCAATCACAAACCTCATAAGCTCCGCAAAAAACGGCGTGGCAGACTTTTTTGCGGGCTTATTTCATTCCAACGGCGCCATGCAGGCCGACGATCCGAAGCTGCCGGAATTGCGACTCCGGAAAAAAGTCGAGGACAAATTCGCCAAAAACCTCGAGGCGCAGCCCGAACGCGACACTACAATTTTCTCCCTTGCATTTACTTCGACAGACCCGTCGCTTTCCCGCGATGTGATCAATACTCTGATTCAGGAATATATAACGTGGCAGGTCGACAAAAAAATCGATGCGACCATAGCCGCCAAGCAGCGTTTGGAAAAACAGATCGAGCTGGCCAGAATTCAGCTCGAAAAGGCGGAAACAAACCTCAATGATTTCGCCCGCAAGGCTGGGATTGTCTCCCTTAATGCAAATCAGAACCTCATTTATTCTCAGCTAGAGGAGGCAAACAGGGCCTACTCCGCTATCCAGACGGAACGCATGAATAAAGAGGCGCTGTACGATCAGGCAAAGCAAGGTGGCAACTCGCTTCCCGCCATGCTTGAAAGCCCGCTGATTCAAAAGCTCCGTGAGAACTACGTAACGGCTGCTGCCGATTACAAGGAGTCAAGCGCTACTTTCAAGGATGATTATCCCAAACTCCAGAACTTAAAAGCAAAAATGCAGGATATAGATAAACAGATCAAGACCGAGGAGAATCGTATTCAGGAATCCATCAAAAATGACTACCTCGCGGCAACAATGAAAGAAGAGGCGCTGAAAAAGGATACCGAGGAGAAGAAAGTCCTTGCAATCGCACTAAACGATCAGTCGACTCAGTACAAGATACTCGACCGCGAGGTCGAGACAAGCAAGCAGATTCACCAAAGTCTCCTGGAAAGAAGCAAGGAAATTGACGCGAAAGTCGGGACAGAGCTTGGGAACATCCAGGTTGTGGATTATGCCAGACTACCGTTAAAACCATCTTCACCGAATATTCCTCTAAACATTCTTCTTGCCGCCGTGGCCGGGATGGTGCTTGGGCTCGGGTTGGCTTTCCTTCTGGAGTACCTGGATAACACAATCAAGAGGATCGAGGAGCTTTCAGATCGTTTTCGCCTCGCGGTTTTGGGAGTTGTTCCGGTGGTCGATGCCGGTGAAGCCGTTAAAATCCGCAGTCTCGTCCGGCTAAACCCGACAGCCGGTTTTTCCGAGTCTATCAGGACCGCCAAAGTCTCTATTCAACTCTCGAGTTCGTTAGACCGGCCTCCCAAGATGCTTTTTATAACCAGCACGAATGCCGGGGAAGGAAAGAGCACTATCGCCCTAAACCTTGCCCAGGCTTTCGCCTCCGACGAAAAGGTGCTGATAATCGATGCCGACCTTCGCAAACCGAACCTCCACAGAGGCATGGGCAAAAACGGCAATGGCTCCTCAACCGGTAAAAAAACGGGACTGAGCAATTACCTGACCGGTACAGGCGCCAACGTTGTCCAGGAAAGCGGGCTGCCTAATCTGAAGGTGGTCTATGCGGGTCCGATCCCCCCAAACCCATCGGAGCTGCTTTCATCCAACCGCATGCGCCAGTTCCTGGCGGAAGTCTATGAAGATTATGACCGCATAATCATAGATGGACCGCCGGCCATGGGTTTTGCTGATGCCCTTATCCTCGGCCATTACGCGGACGGAGTGATCCTCGTCAGCGTGCTGGGCGAGACCCATCGCGAGGCCCTGCGGGTTTTCCGCAGGACTCTCGAAAACGTCGGTGGCCGCATGATCGGCACAATCGTAAATAAACTGAATCAGGGCAGCCCATACGGGGGCTACTACAAGTATTACCGGTATTACAGTTACCAGACGGCTTACCGGCAGCCCAAGCCCTCTAATATGCTTTCGAGCGGCGAACGCCTCGATCGTGTGGAGGGCCTGGGTGACCAACATCCAAACTGAGTGCTCGGGAAAACAGACACTATGAATAAAGTCACCCTACTTTACTTTGGTTTCCAAACTTAAAACATAAACTTGCGGTAAGAAACGATGCTGTCACAGATCAGGAATCCCAGGTTCTACATTATTGTGTTCGCAGATGCGGCCAGTTTTGTATTGGCTATCTTTGCGGCATATCTCCTGCGCTTTGAGTTCGTCCTCACAGCCCCTCACTTAAATGAGATTACGCGCATCATTTTCTGGCTCGTTCCACTAAAGCTCAGTATTTTCTATGCTTTTGGGCTTTACAAGGGAATGTGGCGATATTTCAGTCTGCATGATGTTTGGTTTGTGGCCCTGGCGACTTCTCTCTCCTCGCTTCTTACTGTCGATATTGTCTTCTATGTCTATCTCTTTGAAGGTTTTTCCCGTTCGGTTTTTTTCCTGGATGCCATTGTCACCTTTATAATTACAGGTGGCTATCGCGTATTAATTCGCGCTCTCTACCGATTCGATTTTGATTCGATAGGCCATCCCATTACACGTTTTGCACGGCATATCAAAACGAAGGCCCCTAAAAGGGTACTAATAATAGGTGCCGGTAGTTTCCGGTGAAAAAATGCTGCGCGAAATATTCGATAACCCAACAATTGATTATAAGGTCGTTGGCTTTCTCGATGACCATCCGGGAAAAGCAGGCAGAGCCCTGCATGGGGTGCCTGTTTTAGGACCGGTGGATATTCTTCCGAATATTGCCGATCAGTACAAGTTAGACCAGGTAATTATATCCATTCCTTCGGCAACCGGCCCCGAGATGCGTCGAATAGTCGACATCTGCAAGAGTTGCGGCGTCTCATTCAAGACCCTTCCCGCCATAGGGCAGATATTAAACGATAAAGTCAGTATCACGGCTCTGAGGGATGTCAATTACGAGGACCTGCTTGGGCGTCCTCCTGTATGTCTGGATGCCACCGGCATCCGGAGTTACCTGGGCGGCCAAAAAATCATGGTGACAGGCGCCGGGGGATCTATTGGCTCTGAGCTGTGCCGCCAACTGATTCGGTTTGACCCCGAGAGGATCATCCTGGTCGATGCCGGCGAATCAAATCTTTACAGCATCCAGATGGAGCTTCGCCACGAATTGAACTTCGACAGTTTTCATACAATCCTTGCCACTGTTCAGAATCAGCGGCTCATGGAACAAGTTTTCAGGAACTATTGCCCCGACGTCGTTTTCCACGCCGCAGCCTACAAACATGTTCCGCTGCTCGAGACAAACCCGTGGGAGGCTGTCTTCAACAACGTTCTCGGCAGTCGTGTGGTGATGCAGTTGGCGCAAAAGTACAAAGCCGATCGTTTCGTGCTGGTTTCGACTGACAAGGCGGTGCGTCCTGCTAACGTCATGGGTACGAGCAAGCGTCTTGCAGAACTTATTTTGCAGTCCTTGCAGAATGGCTGCACGCGCTTTATGGCCGTAAGGTTCGGAAATGTTCTGGCATCCTGCGGTTCAGTGGTCCCTCTTTTCCGAAATCAGATTGAGCATGGTGGACCGGTTACTGTGACTCATCCCGAAATGACCAGGTACTTCATGACAATTCCGGAGGCTGCCCAGCTAATTCTGCAGGCCGGTGCCCTGGGAGAGGGCGGGGAGATTTTCGTTCTCCAAATGGGGACACCTGTAAGGGTCGCCGATATGGCAACCGATCTAATTCGCCTCTACGGCAAAGAACCGGGAAGAGACATTGACGTCATTTTCACCGGCCTGCGCCCCGGCGAAAAGCTATATGAAGAGCTTATCACCGAGGGAGAGGATGTTACCCGCACAAGCCACGAAAAAATCATGACGCTAAAGTATAACGGCCGCTGGAACTGGAATGGGCTAAGTTCTCAGGATAATTTCCGCAACTGGCTCGACAAGGGTATAGCGGAGCTTTACCGCACAGCCGAAAGTCATGACGCATGCGCTATCAGGCAAAAGCTCAAAGAACTCGTACCGGAATACATGCCGCAAGAATCAGATGGCGTACTGAAAGGCGTTCAATTGAGCAAAAGGATCTCGTACATCCCGGCCGGTCTCTCAAATGTGAATACATGTTCCGCTGGAGCACGCATGACCGGAGATAAAGCTGCCGCTCTTTTTCAAAATAGTATTGGCGTTAATCGCGAGCAGCGAAACAGGAGTATCGCAAACCGGAACCTCCCCTGAAGCACTATCTTCTCAATCCCTCACCAGCCCCAACTAAAGGGATTTAGCCAATGGCAAAGCAAACATTTAAAGAACAGCTGACCGATCATATGGAAGCTCTATCCGGTCTTACCAGATTGGTGTAAGACCAGAGTAGATTCCAAACATATTGAATCTTTCAGTAGAGTGACGAACGCCTCGGGCCGGCGTTAATTGATATAACTACGGACAACTCATACGGAGTTGCGTTCAAATCGGGTGCTTCGGAAGGGCATAAAGCCCTCCGCTACAAAAGAACCGCGCACAATGCCGTAGGGAGGAGTTTATCCCCGCCCCCTCTTGAACCTGGTATCACAACAAGCCCATTTAACTTCCTGCCCTGAGATCTTTAAGAACTTAGGTTGAACTTCCCATTGGTCATAGCACACTTTTTGGAAGCTGAAGACGCAATGCACAGGACGGTCCTGCTGGCGCCGCAACGCCATCATATCACGGACGGCTTCTTTGAGCTCGGCGCGGGAACGCTCATGAGGCTGCGGGCATTTTCAGGCGAGGCATCCTGGGTGGCGCTGGACCAGGCGGGGACTGCCCTGGCGTCATTCGCCGGAGTGAAGATACTGACAGGTGTACTTGACCCGTCGACCTTCGGCGTATATGCCCTGGCCCTTACGATCATCAACATGATCCACTTGAACCTCTTCGTGCCGTTTGGTCAGACGATCATCCGGTTCTGGGGAATATACCGGGCCCGCGGCGCTGAAGCTGAGTTCGACGGGTTGCTCAGGGCCATCGACCGGGGGTGCATCCGAGCCTTCTGCGTCCTGAGCGCACTCGTCGGCGCGGCTGTTTCGTTGTGCTGTTCGGTATCCCTGGGCTGTGTGGTGATGCTCAGCTTCCTTATTGGGCTGCTCAATGGACTGTTCGGCCTCAAGCAAAGCGTCTGTCTTGCCGAGCGCCAACGCAAAAAGTTCGCGCTGTTCAACATTCTTATCAACACGATGCGGCCCTTGGGCGCAATTGCGGCAGTGATGCTTTATGCCCCCCGACAGAACGCCGCAGTGGCGCTGCTGGGGATGCTTGCTGGTGGGGCAGGGGCATACACAATTATCCATGCGACATTCACACTGAAGACCCGTGCACGGGAAGCTGCGTTTGAACTGCCGCGTGAACGCTACCGCGAGATACTTGCATACGCGAGCCCCTTCATCGTCTGGGGGCTCTCGGGGTGGATCTATCTTTCTGTCGATCGCTGGTGTGCCGGGTTGGTGCTCGGCGTCGAAGGGGTCGGCCTCCTTGCCGTGGTCTCACAGGTTGCGATGTATCCGCTGGCGTTCGGTTCGGGATTCCTGAGCAGTCTCTTTATGCCGATCGCGTTCCAGAAGGCAGGAGCCTTGACCGACCGTGCCGCGATAGGAAAAGCGATCAGCATTCCATTGATATCGGCCTGCGCTTTCGCTGCCGGGGCCGCCATCCTGGCCGCCATATTCGGGGTGTGGCACAGGGAGGTCATCATCCTGCTGAGCCGCACCAGATACACAGCCCTGTCCTCCCTGCTGCCCGTCATGACGCTGGCGTGGGCGATGTTCTTTCTGGCGCAGGCGATCACCCAGTGCGGGCAGGTGCTCAACAACACAAAGGCGTTTATGGTCCCTAAAAGCGCGAGCACCCTGCTGATGGGCCTGTGCACCTACGGAATGGCGAGAGTATACGGCGCTGAGGGGATCGCCTGGGGTATGCTCACCGGCGGTGCGGTATATGTGCTTTGGACCGGCGGCGTGGTGTGGCAGCTACTCAGAAGGGAGCGAGTATGGCAAATGGCTCTTCACTAATAGTTGCCACTGATCCAATATACTATCAGGCGCCGATCGTCCGGCACCCGGTGCGTGACGGCCTTGATCACGCGATTTCGGCACGGATAAGCGCCGGGGGGCGGGCACTGATACAGGCATACACTGTCGAGGCAGCAGCCAGCGGCATTGCGGATGCCTTCGCTTGTGTTCAGCGGAAAGGCGGAGTTGATTATCCAAAACAGAGGGAATTATATGAGAATTGCGATTAAAATGAGATCATCAGTATATCTGGCACGGCTGTATCTGACTGCGTGGCCGAGGATCGCTTACCGTACCACCGCATCTTTCCTTCTTGATCCGAAAGGATCCATGGTCTTTCTGCATCAGGTATTAAGCGCCCAAGATTTAGAGAGCGACGACCCGGTACTCGGGAGCATAGAGATCTTCGACCTGCTCGATGCTGATGATCCGGAGGTCATTATCCCAGGCACGTATTACCGCAAGCGTAGCAGTGATACCCGCCTGTTGACAGAGCTATCCTGTCTTGCCTACATCATGAAGGCCCTGAGGCCGAAGACAGTGTTTGAAATAGGCACCTTTATCGGCAGGACAACTCGTCTCCTCGCAGCCAACTGCCCGCTTGAATCCAAAATATACACGCTCGATCTTGAACGTGACAAGGTCCGGCATGAGGTCGGCAGCTCATTCGCGGGTACGCCTGAACAGGGTAAGATAAGGCAGCTTCACGGCGACAGCCGAAACTTTGATTATTCCCCATGGAACGGTGCCTGCGACTTCGTCTGGGTGGATGGATGTCATGATTACGAATACGTGATCAACGACGCAGAGAAGGCCTTCGCGCTCTGCCGTCCCGGCGGGTGGATAGCATTCCACGACTACCGTCACACGAAACCATGGGACGATGTGGGCAGGGCCATACATAAGCTGAACAGAAAGCATCCGATGCACCACATCCGGGCAACCACGATCGCGATATGCCGCAAGCTGGTGCAGGCAGCCGGATAAGGGACGCGAGCGTTTGCACCCGCGAAAGGATGAGATGATGCGGATAATCTATGTGGGTCCACTGCAGCACGGCCGCACCTGCACGCAACGGATGATGATCATGCAGAGGTTGGGGCATGAAATATTCCCTGTGGATACTCGCCCTCCCTGGGTAGCGGACATGGAGCGCCGCTACCTTTACCGCGGGTTCATACGTGCGTGGGGCCCCCTTGACCTGGTAAGCGCCAACCGCACGATCTTCGAGGCTGGGAGCAGCGGCGAATATGACGTGCTGTGGCTGGACAAGGCGGTAAGCGTCCGCGCCGAAACGCTGCGCCGTATCAGGCAGAAGAGCCCGAAGACGTTCATCGCCGGTTATTCACCGGACGACATGGGTAACCCGCTGCTCCAGTCGGTCGAGTTCAGGCGTGGCCTGAAATACTACGACATCTTCTTTACCACCAAAAGCTACGGCGTCGCGGAATTGCTCGCCTTGGGCTGTCCCCATGTTGAGTTTGTCCACAATTGCTTTGACCCGCAAACGCACCGCCCCTTGCCGGTCACGTCTGATGAGCGCCTGCGTTTTGGCGGCGCCGTCGGTTTCATCGGCGACCAGGAGGACGCACGTATGAGGACCATGAACTTTCTTGCAGAGAATGGCATAGATGTGCGCGTCTGGGGGCCGAACTGGGTGCGCCGGCGAAAGAAGGTACATCCCAATCTGCGCATCGAAGGCCGGCCCATTTGGTCTGACGAGTATGCCAAAGCTATATGTTCCTTTGACATCAATCTAGGGTTCCTGCGCAAGGTCGCCCGTGATCTGCAGACGAGCCGCAGCGTGCAGATTCCGGCATGCAGGTCCTTCATGCTTGCCGAGCGTACCAATGAGCACCTGATGCTGTTTGAAGAAGGGAAAGAGGCGGAGTTCTTTTCAACAGACCAGGAGTGCCTTGAGAAGGTGCACTATTATCGCGCCCACCCTGAAGAGCGCGCGCGTATCGCCGAAGGGGGGTACCGGCGCTGCCTCAATTCAGGATATTCGCAGGATGTACAGATCGAGGGTCTGCTGAATTACTCAAAAAGGATAGTAGATGAACGTTCTGCAGCTTAACCATCCTCTGCGTATTGCCGGCTATGCGACGCGTCTCGTCTTTGTTCTCTCCCCCCTGCTGATAATTTTTCCGTTTATGACCGGTTATCCCCTGTTGTTGCGCACCACCGCCGCAGGTCTGCTCGCCTTCACACTGTGGTGGACGCCGATGTTGCTGCAGATCGAAAAGGGGCAGGTGCAGATCATCAATGTTCAGAACCTGATGGCCACGGGCTTCACTCTGCTGTTCATTGTGCCGGGCATCTACATCGCCGCAAGGGCCGATTACTTTGAATCCGTCCGTGACAGCGGCCAGTACGCTGACTGTTATCCCCAGGCCCTGGCGATGGTCTCGATGACTGGGTTCGCCTTCATGATCGGGATGGGAGCGGCGGGCAGGTTCTTTGCCCGGCGCGGCAGGAAAGAGTTTCCCCGCCCCCCGCTCCGAGTGTCTTCCCGGGGGTTGAATTTCCTGTTCGCTGCAGCGCTGGCGCTCCTGTGGAGCGTGCGCATATACCTG
This sequence comes from Syntrophobacteraceae bacterium, assembly GCA_049520315.1. Lineage (GTDB taxonomy): Bacteria > Desulfobacterota > Syntrophobacteria > Syntrophobacterales > Syntrophobacteraceae > SbD1. The sequence continues at coordinate 14,251 of JBEKPW010000091.1, read as the reverse complement.
CTGTATACCGGTACGTACTACCACACTTTACGAACGGACTATCAATATGAGAACTCCGCGATGCTGGCGGTCATCTATACCCTTGAATCTATGAGCTATCTGGTCATCGTGACGGCCTTTATCCAGTACCTGAGAGGCAAATGGAAGGTCAGGGGGTGGGTCTTTGCCTTTCTTTTTACACTGGACATCCTGTGGTACGTGTTAGGTGACCAGAAGGCTAGTGTCTTCAAGATTGTTTTTATGGTGGTAACCGCAGATGATGATGGCCGGGGCAGTGGTCGGGCTCATCCTTTTTGTCATCCCGCTGTTGAATATCTATGAAACTGTTCTTTACAAGTTTCATTGCAATCCCTCCTCCGTTAGTATTGCCAGGGTGGTAGAAAATCTTTCGGAAGCTCTTGAGAGCTTTGATGAAGGGCAGCTAAGTCCGATTGACAATGCCTTTCAGCGTCTGGCAGATATTCGTTCCCTGGGGGCGGTGTGTTCCGCGGTGCCTGACAAAGTCGATTTTATCCGGGGGGAGTCGTATGTCGGCATCCTGTTCGCGTTCGTGCCGCATATTGTCTGGCCGGACAAGCCTGACTTCGAGATCCGTCAAGCGCTGATGCGGCAGATCATTCCCCTGCAGACCATTGCCTCCAGTCCGCTGACCATGGTGGGAGAATCCTTTGTGAATTTCTCCTATGCCGGTATTTTCGGGGTCTTTTTCATAGTCGGCATCCTGGCGCATATGTTCAATCGCTGGGTAATCGATGCTGCGGCCTACAACCCATGGTTTGGCGCCCTGGTCGCGGTTGAGGGTTTCCGCATCATGTGGACATCGATGACGCTGGGACAGGTGGTAACCCCTGTCGCGCGCATCCTGCTGGTGGCCTTAGTCCTGTCCCGCGTCATGCAGGGGAAGCGAAAGGTAAAGCGGGATGCCTGATCTGCGCACCATTATACTCTACCGTTGCGGCGGGTTGGGCGACACCCTCGTGGCGCTGCCGGTCTATCAGGCGCTGCGTGCCGCCCTCCCTGCCGCGCGGATCGTGTGGATGTCGCAGGGCGGCCGTCCCGGCATTCTGTGGCCTGACACAGTACTGGCGCAACTGGGGCCAGACGTCGAGACGTTCATCTATGCTGCCGAAGAGATGATTTCCCCGGCTGGGGTTCTTGCCCTGATCAGGCGGGTGCGCGCACTGAAGGCTGATTCGGTCGTCTATCTGCCCAATGACAAGAACGGGGTGCTGCGCATCTGGCGCGACCGCGTGTTCTTCAACGTCTGCGGGGTCCAACGCTTCCTGACCCCCGCTTCCGCGGGGAAGGTCGATCTGCTGGGTAGGGTCGTCGGCAAGGACAGGCGCTATCCCAAGGAGACGGCACGCCTCATGACAGTGCTGCCGTCCCTGGGCATTGAGAACGCGGCAGTGCGGTTTTTTGACCGGCAGTACCGGGAGCTTCCGGTAGACCTGGATCACATCGGCCTGCGCCGCGGTGCCGCAGTCCCCCTGGTCGCTGTGTGTCCCGGCTCGAAAATGCCTTCAAAACGCTGGCCTGCGTTACGCTATGCTGCGGTGCTGTCCCGCCTCAGTGCACACACCGATGCCCAGTTCTGCTTTCTGGGCGGCGCAGAAGATGCCGCCGTGTCAACAGAGATCGTAGCAAAAGCGGGGATATGGGCCCGCAGCAGCATTGCGGCAGGGCGGCTCAGCCTCGGCGACTCAGCGGCGCTGCTGTCGCGCTGCAGCACGTACATTGGAAATGATACCGGCACCATGCACCTTGCAGCAGCCCTGGGTGTACGGTGCGTGGCTGTCTTTTCAGGGCGTGATCTGCCGGAATCGTGGTATCCGTGGGGCGAGGGACATGCGTACATGCAGGCCGCGGTGCCCTGTACGGGCTGTGAACGGACCGAATGCCGCCACCCGGTCTGCCTTCAACTCATCAGTGAGGAAGCTGTTTACGATGCCTGCTTCCGCCTGCTTGCCCGGGAAAAATAAGGCGGTTCATCATGGGGACGATGATGGGGTTGCTAGACATAAAAAAAGCATACAGAGGGTTTTGCCGCACAGCCTGGGCGTTGCGCCGGTGACCTTTACTTTCAGGGAACGTGCGTGAGAGTACTTATCGGCAACAACTTTTTCGCCAACGTGGGCGGTGCGGAGAATTCAACCTACCGCACCGGCTGTCTGCTGTCCGCAAAAGGCCATCAGGTATTCTATTTCGCGACTGACAAACAGCCCTTCTTCGAACCTGCTTATCCCTACGCGCGTTTCTTCCCCGCCTACACCGAATACAACGGAATGTCCCTGCTGCGTGCGCTGGCCATGCTGCACAAGCCGTTCTACAATTTCGAGGCGCGGCGCAACATGGCGGCCATGCTGGACGAGGTAAAGCCTGATATAGTGCACCTGAATGGCATCGTGTATCAACTGACGCCTTCGGTTATCGCGCCGTGCGTGAAAAAGGATGTCCCCGTGGTGATGACCCTGCGCGATTCCTTCCTCTTCTGTCCGAACATTGTGCTGATGCACCGAGCTGAAAGCTACTGCCGGAGGCAATGGTGCGTGTTGGGCAGCGCGCTCAACTGCATCAGGTTCAAATGCGTGGACAAAAGCCTGATCAACAGCGCAGTGGCCACTGCCGAGTTCATGTTCAGAAGGCTGCACAGGCTGTTCGACCGGGTGGCGTTGTTCATATGCACCAGTGAGGCGATGCACGCTTTGGCGCTGCGCACCGAAGTCCCTGCGGGCAAACTGATGGTGATCAATAATTTCGTTGAAGATGCTCTGCTGAACGCGCCGGTCTCCACGGAGGACGACGGCTATTTCCTGTATGCCGGCAGGCTCACGCAGGAGAAAGGCATCGGCGACCTGATCCGCGCAGCGGCTCTGGTCCCCGGAATTGAAGTGCGCATCTCGGGAAAAGGCCCTATGGCCGCCGAGTATGCCGCGCTTGCCCGGCGCCTGAGTGCGGACAACGTGCGCTTTATCGGGTTCAATACGGGAAACGCGCTGGCTGAGGCTTTTCGCCGGTGCACCGCCGTGGTGATGCCCAGCAATTGTTTCGAGACCTTCGGTATGACTACGATAGAGGCCTATTCTTATGGAAAGCCGGTCATCGGCAGCAGGCTTGGCGGCATCCCTGAAACCATAGAACACGGCGTCACCGGTCTGCTCTTTGAACCTGAAGACCTGCAGGGCCTGGCCGGGTGCATGCGGCAGTTGCACGCTGACAGGAACGCTGCAGCCACAATGGGCAGGGCGGGCAAAGAGAGGGTTCGCCGGTTCTACAGCACTGAAGTGCATTATGCCCGTCTTGAAGCCGCGTACCGGCAGGCGGCAGGCTGAAAGGGGCCAAGACCATGACGCGGCGGCTCAGGTGCATCCAGATATCCAACGAGTCCTTCACTGCCTTCAAGTTCCTTTTGCCTCTGGCAAAGCATCTCAAGGACCACGGCATCGAGACCGATATCGCCTGTTCGGACGAAGAGTTCTCAGACGCCCGATCGTTTATCAAGGATATCCAGGCCCAGGGCGTGGTATGGCGCAGACTGCAGATACGCCGTGAATCAGCGCCGCTGCAAGACCTTGCCGCCCTGTTCAGGGCCTTTTTCTTCTTCAGAAAGAACCGCTACGACATCGTGCATACCCAGACCTCCAAGGCGGGCGTCATCTGCCGCATCGCGGCGCGCCTGGCAGGGGTCCCGCTCGTGGTGCACTATACCTATGACTACGCCTTCAGCGAGAACTTCTCGCTCAAGAACATGATGTACCTGTGGATAGAGAAGCTTGCCGCCAGATTCTGCGACCGCGTTTATTTCATCGCTGACGCTGAGATGTCCCGGTGCTTCAAGTATCATATCGTGCCGCGCGAAAAGACACTCAACACCGGCCCAGTCGGCCTGGATATCCGCGAGTTCGATCCCGCCCTGATAACCTCCGCCCGTCAGGAGGCGGTACGGACCAGGTACGGCATCCCTACCGGCGTTCGTGTGGCCGGCACGGTCAGCCGTTTGGTGCCCCACAAGGGGGTTGACACCCTGATTGGGGCTCTGCCCGATGCGCTGGCCCGCGTCCCGGGCAGCGTATGCGTCGTGGTGGGCGGCGGCCCACAGGAAGAGGCCCTGCACTCGCAGGCCAAGCGCCTGGGGGTTGAAAAACAGGTCATCTTCACCGGTTTCGTCGAGGAGCAGGCGGACATCCCTGTGCTGATCTCGTTATTCGATGTGTTCTGTCTGCCCACCAAAAAGGAAGGCTTCGGCATCGTCTTCGCTGAGGCCGGCGCGCTGTACAAACCTGCGGTCGGATGCGACATCGCACCAGTCAACACTGTCATTGAGCACGGCGTTTCAGGCTTTTTGTGTACCCCGGATGATCCAGCGTCCTTTGCAGCCGCCATCGGCAGGCTCCTGGCCGACCCCGAGTTGTGCGCCGTCCAGGGCGCGTCGGGCCGCTGGCGGGCCGAGCATCTCTTTGATGGGGCCGTAACCTACGAGAAAGTCCGTCAGGACTATCTCTCGCTGTGGAAAACAAAAACAGGCAAGAACCCCCTGCCCATAGATGATGCGGAAAGCATCAGACATACATATGGGCTGCAGCGATCAGTTCCTGCAGAGTTTGAAAAGAGCTTGAATGAATTTTGAAGAGAAACAATCTGAGGTCGAGTCGATGACATGCAAAGGGAATTTTATTGACTTCTCACCGCCATTCATCGGCGATGAGGAGATCTCGGAGGTTGTGGATACCCTTCGTTCAAGTTGGATAACTACGGGGCCAAAGGTAAAGAAGTTCGAGTCGGAATTCGCAGATCTGGTTGGCAGTCCAGCGGCCCTGGCCGTCAGCTCGGCAACAGACGCCATGCTCGTCGGACTGGCCGCCCTCGGAATCGGGCCGGGCCACGAAGTGATAACCACTCCCATGACCTTCTGCTCCACGGTGCACGTTATCGAGCACCTCGGGGCAAAGCCCGTGCTGGTTGACGTTGAGCCGGATACACTTAACATTTCCCCGGAGCTGGTCGCGCAGGCAATCACGCCCAGGACCCGCGCAATCATGCCGGTCCACCTCTATGGGCATCCCTGCGAAATGGATACACTGCAGGAGGTTGCTAAACGATATAACCTTTCCATAGTGGAAGATGCAGCACACGCGCTCCCCGCCGTCTACAAAGGACGTATGATCGGCACGATTGGAACGTTTACCGCCTTCAGCTTCTATGCCACGAAAAACCTCACCACCGCCGAGGGCGGGATGCTTACCGGAGACCGCGATCTGGTCGAACAGGCCCGGCTCTGGAGCCTTCATGGAATGAGTTGCGATGCCCACAAGCGCTACAGCGCCCAGGGGTCATGGTATTATGAGGTTGTCTTGCCCGGCTTCAAGTGCAACATGACTGACATCCAGGCCTCATTGGGCCTTCACCAGCTAAAAAAGCTTCCTGCCTTTCAGGTACGGAGACGCGAGGTGGTCCGGGCATATAACGAGACTTTCGGTAAATTGGCTGAAGTCGATCTTCCGGTGGAACGGCCGGAGGTCGAATCAGCGTGGCACTTGTACGTCCTGCGCCTTAATCTTCAACGTCTTACCATCGACCGCGCGCAGTTTATCGAAGAATTAAGGGCAAGAGGAATCGGCGCCTCCGTTCATTTCATTCCGGTTCACATCCATCCTTACTACCGTAACAAATATGGATACAGGCCGGAGGATTTTCCAATAGCCTACCTGAACTACCAACGCATCGTAAGCCTCCCCTTAAACCCTCGCCTCTCGGACCAGGATGTAGAGAGGATCATTGAAGCAGTCACTGAAATCACGGCAAAATTCACAAAGAAGCAGTCGTATTCAGCAGGTGTGATGCTTTGCAACCGTTGAACAGTCATCCTCGCGGTATTCCGCGGTTTTTTGAAGCCTTGGCGGCGCTGGCAGGCCTCGTCGCAACTTCGCCTCTGCTTCTCTTGGCAACCGTGCTGATCCGTGCCACTTCTCCAGGGCCGCTTCTTTTTCGCCAAGAGCGTGTGGGACGATTTGGGAAAGTGTTCACCCTTCTTAAGTTTCGCAGCATGTATTTGCATGATAACAGTGGTAATCAAGTCACGGCAAAAGGCGATTCCCGAATAACTTTCGTTGGTCGATTGCTGCGCAAAACCAAGCTCGACGAACTTCCGGGGCTTTGGAACGTGGCGCGTGGGGACATGTCCCTGGTAGGACCACGGCCAGAAGTCTCAAGATACGTGAATCTTGACAATCCCTTGTGGCAGAGGGTGCTTGAGGTTCGGCCAGGGATTACGGACCCGGTCACTCTCAGCCTGCGCAATGAAGAAGAGCTGATTGCAGAGTGCCAAGGGGACCCGGAGAAATTCTACTTGAGCACGCTCCAACCGTATAAGCTGTCTGGATACGTCGACTACCTGCAACAACGTACATGGCGAACTGACGTGTGCGTGCTTATCAAAACGCTCTTCGCCGTTATTGTTCCTTCCTGGGCCCCACTACCAGAGGTGGAGGAAATAGAGGCGCTGAAAGCTCGAAGTTGAAAAACGCTTTTAAGATACATCTAATGAGCCTGAATTGGCGGGGAAGTTGTATGTTTCTGCCCCGCGTGTAAAGTCTGTTCGAAGACGGAATCGAGTTGAGAGCGCCATAGCAGAAATTCCGCTCCCAATGCAACCATTACCGCCGGGGGCCCAGGGAAGAAGCTGGGCATGCTTCGGTTGATGTGCTGTACTAAGGAGGTACTGCATTGAATTCAGAAGATAAGATAACTCACACTTATTCTGCATGGCCTTGCCCCGTTTGCAGGGATGGAGAACTTCAGCGCATAAAACGCAAAGGATTGGCAATTTGGGTTCCGCGTTCCAGACGCTACCAGTGCACGAAATGTCGAGGCAAATTCTTGGGGGTGATGGATCTTTTCACTTTCCGAATAAGGAAAGCCCCGGGGAGAAGGCAGCTTGCAATTACAGCCGTTGCAATAATTACAACCATTTATCTTTCATACAAATTGGTTATCGCAATGTATACGGAATAAGAGATTCGAAGCTCCGGGCGCCAACATTTGATGAAGACCTCATGTTTCATGAATTCAACTGCAATAACAAAGAAGCTTAACGGAAAACCTGAAAAGCTCCTGGCCTATTTTCCCATAATTGTTTTGCCAATGTTTGCCGGCGTGGCAAGGCCGTGGTTGTGGAGTGGTGCGGCCGGAATTTTCCTGGTAATTTTCGCTTTATTTCTGCTGGTGTCGAAGGACCTCATTTCACCTAGGGGCCTAAGAAAGCCCCTGTTCCTGCTGCTTCCGATTCTTGCGTATCCTTTTGTACAGATAATTCCCCTTCCGCTGCCCCTCATATCGGTTCTCAGCCCGCAACGGGCACAATGGCTGCACAGGTCCCTTGACGCCACAGGCGTGTCCCGCTGGGGTGCGAGCCTTTCTTACGTGCCGCTCGATACTTTTATGAGCGGATTGTGGATTCTCACCCTCGCCCTTTTCGCTTTGGTTCTCCGCCGTTCGATGCGCGACGGGATAATAGAGCCCGGCAAGCTTTTAGCGGTTCTTTTCGTAGTCGCCGGTCTCGAAGCTCTCTACGGGATATTCCAGGTGCTGGTGTCTTCAGCAGGGCATGGATTTGTCGAAGGAGCCCATGGGACTTTTGCAAACCGCAATCATTATGCGGCTTTTCTAGGAATGATCTGGCCTTTGCAACTGGTTTGGCTATGGAGATTGGGCGGTAAAAACAATAGGACGGGTTCTTTCTACGAAAAAGAAACTCGGCGGGAAGGCCGAGAAAAACAGCTTTTTTTCATTTTTCTCACGGGACTTGTGCTCCTGAGCCTTATCTTCTCCGGATCGCGGGGCGGAATAATCAGCCTTTGCATAGGCACGACTGTCCTGGCTTATTTTGGAGGAAGGCGCAGCAGGTCTATAGTCCCGATTCTTATCGGCTGCTGGGTAATAATTCTAGCCTACGGCTCGATTATCGGTTTCGAAGGTATTCTTAAACGGTTTGCGGAAATTGAACACGATGCCCCTGGTAGATTCAAAATTTGGCAATTCACCTGGAAACTTATTTGTGACAATTGGTTAACAGGGACCGGAGTTGGGACATATCGGCCGGTTATCTTTCTTTACCAGGTATTCGATACCGATCTGCTCCAGGTTGGCGCAGCGCATTGCGATTATTTGCAAATCGCCTCTGAATGGGGTTTGCCGTTCAGTTTGTTTATCTTTTCCCTGGTTTGGGGCTACTGGTGGGCTACGGCAAGAGGGGCGGCAAAAAAAAGCGCCGGAGAACAAAAACCGCTGGAAACGGATGAAAAGCTCATTCGCATTGGCGCGCTCGCCAGCAGCGCAGCTTTCCTCTCACACGTCTGGGTGGAGTTTAACTGGCAGATCCCGGCAAATCAATTGTACTTTGTAATACTGTTAGTCCTGATGCGCTATAAGGAACCGGGAAGCAGGAAGCATGAAGCAAGAAGCGGCAATCAAGACTTTCGAAGCCGCTGAATGCGGGCTGCCGGTTGCCCTGAGGTCCCATCCAACGCCTCTTGGACATTGATTGTATTCTCCGAGTCCTGAAACGTTTTTGCCAAAGTCTTTACACTTAATCTTCGCCTTTAAAGGACGCGAAATGTCCTTGCGTTCAAGGATAGTTTTTGCGATTTTTTTGACGGCCCTGTCAGGATGCCTGCTATGGTATTCAGCATATTCGTACAAACTTTCACAAACAAACTCTGCCGGTCTCGGAGACTTTGCTGCCGGATTTTTCCCGGAAGCTCAGGTTTTGAACGGGCATTCCAGGTACATTGCGCTCGACCCCGCCGGAGCAGCAGAGTATTACAAAAAGGCGATTTTAGCTGAACCCTCCCTTATTGATGCCTGGATTGGGCTGGCCCGGGTCCAGATCGCAAACGAAAGAAGGCAGGAAGCACGAAAGACCCTGGACATTATTACCCCGGCCATTGATTCAATCAGCACCTGGAAATGGCAGGAACTGCTCTTTGCCTACGATCTTCACGATGAGCTTTATTTTACGAAATGCTTCAACTTTATACTCTCCTACCTTCCGCAACATATAGAAGAGGCCGGTTGGCTAAGCTCGCGGTTTTGGGGAGGATGGGAAGAGGTTGTACCCCACGTTTTCCCTTGCAACTACCCGGTGTTTTTAGGCAGGCTCATTGATTCGAGACAACCCGATGCCGCGCTCGCTCTGTTCAAAATTATGGAAAAAGAAGGTTCTCGCTGGGAAGAAAAGGATCAGCTTCGATTCTGCGATTTCCTGATTTCCAATGACCGGTTCGAAGAGGCCAAGAGCATTTGGCATCTCCGGAGCAAAAATGGCACCTCCCTCATCCATGATGGCGGATTTGAATCAGAGCCTATGAACATGGCTTTTGGCTGGAGATTTCAAACCGATTCCGATTTTATCGTGGAGCGCACAACCAGGCTGGCCTATTCAGGCAACTCGTGTCTGCATGTCCATTTCAAGGGGACCAGGAATATTAGTTCCTATATGGTATGGCAAATAGTCCCGGTAATCCCCGGGACTGCTTACACCCTGCGCTTTGTCAGCAGGAGCAGCAATCTCACCACCGACAGGGGCGTGTTCCTGACGGTGAGCGGGTACAAAAATGAATTCAAAAACACGAGCAAACAGGTGCTTGGCGATTCCCCATGGCAGGAGGATAAAATCGAATTTAGTGTTCCGGCTGGATGTGAGGCCGTTGTGCTGCAGGTCCGCAGGGATGAGAGCCTTAAAATGGACAACAAGATTTCAGGAGACTATTGGCTTGATTCCGTGGAACTGATGGAACAGTAGCGGGGAGCAAGTTTGGCTGGCACCCTTTTAGCATGCCGCTTAAGAGTACCGCAATCCGGAATTATCCAGAAGGAGAGAAACAATGAGGAAGAATCGACTCGTGGTGCAGATTTTAGTGACGGTATTCATGGTGTCCTGCCTTGGGACTGCCGGAGCGGCAGAGCCCGTGGTGACCGTTTTTCCCGAAGGTGTGGTGAAAGTCACGGAAAATAATGGCCAGGTGGTCAAGTTGACTACAAATTTCCCGCTGAAGGAAGGCGCTGTCATGGAGGTCAGCGGCGGACCGGCCACTGTTCAGGGGGCGAATTTCAGCATCATAGCTCAGGATCAAGCAAGGTTTTCATTAAATAACGCAGGTGGCAAATGGGTTTGCACCGTCTATTCCGGCAAGGTGAATTACGTATTGCATTCCGACTCGAAGGTGAAATTCGCGCACGCTGATGCCGTATATGACTGTCAGAAAATTTCGCCGGCCACGCCAGGGGGAAGTGTTGAAGGCAGCGCTGCTGTAGTTGGCGATAGCCTGGTATTTTTAAATACTGCAGGTGAATTGGTCTGTGGGCCGATTGTGGCCGGAGTTGAGGGAGCGCCTTTGGTGGTTGACCCTGCCGCCGCCGGAGGAATCAGCGCTGCTGCGATTGTGCCGGGCGCTTTTGTTGCAGGAGTCGCCGCGTACGGAACGGCGATGGGACTTTCCTCAAGCAAAGACGGACCCAGTAAATAGCCTTTTTAGACATTGAGCAAACATGGGGAGCGCCATTCAAATCAAAGGCGCTTTAATTCAGTTCAGGGGGACGGCAATGAAATTGAATGCCAGGCATTTTTATATCTGTTGGGCCATTCTCTTTTTAGCCGGGTTCACGTTTGGGTGCGGGGTCCGCAGTGGACCTGAGCCCAATGCAAAGCTCGAAGACGTGGTAGCCCGGGAAAGCGGATCGAGGCAGGAAGTAAGAACGATAAACGAGAAGCTTTTTGCTTCCGTGAAAAGCACTCCCACTCTCAAGGACTATGTGATCGGCGAAGGGGACCTGCTCCAGGTATCCGTCTTTGAAGCCCAGGACCTCAAGTCGGAAGCAAGGGTCGGGGCCCGTGGTTTTATATCTCTTCCCCTCATCGGGTCCGTTGAAGTAACAAATCTTACAACGCGTGAGGCAGAACAAAAAATAGAAGGGCTTTATCGAGCCCGATATTTACACAACCCTCATGTGAGTATTTTTGTGAAAGAACAGATATCAGGCAAAATTACACTGATGGGAGCATTTAAAAAGACGGGGACTTTTCCATATCTAGCTCGCCAGAACCTTTTTGAAGCGATGGCCCTTGGCGAGGGTCTTGCTGATACCGCGGGCAAAATGGTCCAGGTTCGCAGGGGAGGCAGAGATCCGGATCGGCCCGGCACGTATCTGATCGACCTCGATGAGTTGACCAAGGGAGGAGGAGAAGAACTCAACATCGAAATCAAGAGCGGGGACGTGATTTATGTCCCTGAAGCCGGAATGATTTACGTGGACGGGGCGGTACGAAAGCCGGGAAATTATCCGATAAAGAAGAAGATGACTGTCCCCGAAGCCGTTGTGGCCGCGGGAGGTTTCGCCCCCTATGCTGAAGAAAGCTCCATCAAGCTGGTCAGGACCAGGGCAGACGGAAAGCCCGACATCGTTCAATTAAGCTTTAAGGACCTTCAGCAGCAAAGCTCCAGCAACAATATTGAAGTTAAGGACAGAGATATAATCTTTGTTGAAACCAATAGAGTCGAAGCAGTTGTGTACGGCCTGCAAGTAACCGGACTTGGCGGAATCGTTGGAGTAGGCTATCACCCGCCTTCTACACAGTAGCAGCGGTGGATGAGAGTCATATACCTCCGGCAAAGCCGGAGGCCTGGAAAACCGTGGACCGCTCAAACCGGTTGTAAGCATTTGTTCGCTTCAAGGACTTCAGCAGGGTGGATGGCTGACGCGCCACCGTCATTCCGGCATGTTTCTGGCCGGAATCCAGCCCAAGTCCTGTGTCGTTTCTGATTCCTAACATGTCCAAGGCCTGGATCCCGGCCCAAAGACACCGCCGGGATGACGACTCGACTCCCGGAAATGTCAAATTCTGCGAGTCCCCCGGCAGAGCCGGAGGTCCACCCTGTTAATCAAGCATGCATCGTCCTGCGTTACTCCGGCAAGGTCACGCACTATTAAGGTTGTCATCTCCGCCCATCCGTGTCAAAAAGGGTTTTGACGGCGTGGATCGATGCCTGAGGGATTTTCGTTCTCATTTCGCTTGCCCTTAACTTCCATCGTGAACAAAAAAAGGAGGCCGCGTGAAATACAGCATCATCGTGATTCATTGCCGCGATAATGTCGGGGTCGCCCTGGAAGATATCCATCCCGGAGACAAGGCCGAGGCGAAAGGTTTGGAAGCATTTCCCGTCTCAGGAGAAATCCCCTCCAACCACAAAGTGGCGTTAGTGGACATAGGGGTCGGCGAGGAAATCATCAAATACGGCGAGGTAATAGCGATCAGCTCGAGAGCCATCAAAAAAGGAGAATGGGTGCATACGCATAATGTGGAGAGCGAGAGATGCTGGAAATGAACATCACCGGATACTTGCGACAAAACGGGGATTTCGGTACTCGCAATCATGTGCTGATCCTGCCGACCGTATTCTGTGTCAACGGCGTAGTTCGCAGGATTATGAATGAGGCGCCGGAGGCAGTCGGGATCACCCATGGATACGGCTGCGGCCGGGGAGGCCGAAGAGATCTGCAGATCCTCTTCGAAATCCTTTCCGGGATGGTAAATCACCCCAACGTCGGAGGCGTGGTATTGGTGGGGCTGGGGTGTGAGGTATCGAATAAAAAGAATTTATGGTCTTTCATCAAAGATGCGGGAAAACCGATCGAGATTTTCAATGTACAGGAGGAAGGCGGCTCTCTGAAAACGGCGGAAAAGGCGATCTCAGCGGCCCGGAGAATGCTCGAGGAGGTCGATCGGCAAGAGCGCGTCCCGATGCCCTGGGAGAAGCTGCTCGTTTCAATGAAGTGCGGTGGTTCCGATGCCATGTCGGGCGTGACATCCAATGCAGCCCTGGGGGCAGTATCGGATTGGCTCGTGGACAAAGGCGCCACGGTCATGATCGGGGAAACCACGGAGATGATAGGGACGAAGCATATCCTTACGAGACGGGCAAAGGACGAGAAGGTTGCCGAGCGGATCGCGAAAATGGTGGACGAGGCTGAGAGGCTCACGCACGAAGTCATGGGACCCCTGGCCGGCCTCGTGATCTCTCCCGGTAATATGGAAGGAGGGATGAGCACTATTGCGGAGAAATCGATGGGGTGCATCCTCAAGGGGGGATCCGGCCCGATCAATCAGGTCGTTGACTACGGGGAAGCTCCAGCGGAACGGGGACTCGTATTACAGGATGGACCCGGACACGACGGGGACTCCATGGCCGGCCTTGCCGCAAGCGGTTCCCAGATCATTTTCTTTTCGACGGGAAGGGGAACGCCGGCCGGCTTTCCGATCCTGCCTGTCATCAAGGTGTCGAGCAATTCGAGGATCTACAGGGCCATGCCCGATGATATGGATATCAATGCCGGTGTTTTATTGGAAGGCGAGCCGCTCATGGTCCTGCGCGATAAGATGATCGATCTCATGGTCCGGGTGATCAACGGCGAGAAGACCAAGGCGGAGTCCAACGGGATGGACGTATTCACGTTCATGACGATGCAGCCGCCATTTTAATTTTCCCAATGAGGAGGCAGGAAAAAAGTCTAACATAAGCCAACGAATAGATGTGTTCACACCCTACGTTATGTTACCTGCCGTAACGCGGAGGCACGGTCCGTATTTTCGGGCCGGATTCCACCCCTAAAACCATCTTGAACAGGAATTCAAGGAATCACGCGCCTGTCCTGATATTTATCTGTAAATTCAACTACTTCCAGCCAAATCTTCCCCCTCCTCCATTTTTACGATTCAATGAAAAATCGCAAAAAATTTGGGCAGTTGCTCATTTTTCCCTTGACCCATCTTTACCTGCATGGCGGCACTCACCCATCTCAGAATCCTGGAAAATCGCCTGCACGAGGCTGGGATTCCACAAACCGCTGCCCGCATCATGAATACGATGCGCAAGCTTCATTCCTGCCTTTGCTGGTCTGCCAGCAAATCCAGGCCGCAGAGGGCCATCGAGGAGCCCACCGAAAATCAAACCGCCATACTCAAACTTTTCTTTAACAGTGGAAAAAACTCGATACTGATGAAGACTCACTTTAGGGTTCTTTTTTCTCAAAAAATCCATTTTTGTAGTGCCAACATACTTGCATTTTTATCTTGCTTGTTCATGTTATTCATCTGTATAGTTGGAGTGTCCTAATAGGGGGCTCCGACATGTTTGCTCGCTCAAAAAAATCCGGAAAATACGAATACCTCCAAATCGTTGAAAACCGTCGCGAGGGT
>JBEKPW010000090.1:0-26165 GCA_049520315.1 Syntrophobacteraceae bacterium | reverse complement strand
AATTGTGAGGAATAGATATGTCGCTTGCAAACGCACAGGATCTCGCCCGCTATGTTACTGACCACTGGGGCGATACTCGGTTAAATGAATTGAGCAGAGTAATCGATTGCGGCCCTGAGGATTCTCTCCCTGGTCAGAACACTCTCGAGCATCTTCTCTCATGTTGTTACCAGGCGAGTCTTATGAGGGAGGAAGACAGACCCGTGCGGTTCCGTCTCATTTTGAGAGAGCCCGGCTGTTTCGACGGAAAAGACGGACCACCTGCCGGCCTGCATCGACTTCCGTTTAGCGAGCCGCAACCTTTTGATGAGTATGCACTACAGAGGCTATCTCCCGCGACCGATTTTTATCGATCTCTGATTGGAGTAAGACATGGCACTCAAGAGGGTCTGCAAATCTGGGGTATTGTCCATTCCGGGTCTCGATGGGTCCAAAATGTATACGGCGGAAGGAAAATCGCACCCGCTCTGCCCCTTTCGCTGGTCGTTTACGTGACTGATCCTGGTCGAATAACCGTCTGCAAAGGTCCTTTGACGATTGCAACATTAAATCGTGGTCAGATCATTTCCCCTACACACGAAGTCTTTGACTCAGCCTGGCTTTCCGGCGGTTCTGCCTCTGTTCGCTCAAGGCTTTGGGAGTTACACCTGGCGGCAAGGGATGCAGCCAAGAAGCCATGGGCGGATCTCAATCCCAGTATTGCTCGCACAATTGGCCAGCAAGTAGTTAGGCGTATCATCAGTTCTGTCAGAAATTCCGGTCACGGTGGCACAATCCTCGCTATCCCTCCCGAAATGGTTGAGCAAGTGTTCAAGGAAAACTCATACCTAAGCATTGAATACATGGTGACTGATGAGACCACACGAAAAAGATTTCAGACTTTGCTGGTGAACCTTATGAACACAATTGCGGAGGTGCATGGCCAGAAAGCAAACAAAGGCGAGCTCATTGGATGGGATGTGTATGCGGCTAGCACCGATGAATCCCTTGCTCTGTTGGATGAGGCTGTTTTTGACCTCGCGCATCTCTTTGCAGATTTGACAGCGGTGGATGGTGCGGTAGTATTTACCGAGGCGTTCGAGTTGCTGGGGTTTGGGGCTATGATATCCGGGGGACTGAAGGGGTTGAAGACAGTGGCTCGCGCATTGGATATAGAGGGGCTTCAGAGAGAACAGATATACTCAAGAAGCTTCGGTGCACGGCACCGCTCAGTCTTTCGTTTTTGCAATGCCGTGCATGAGGCAATTGCTATCGTAATCTCTCAAGATCGGCTGGTGCGCATCGTCAAATGGAAAGAAGGTATGGTTACCTATTGGGATCATGTCGCAGCAAGCATCATGGATTTTTAATAAGGCGCCGCTCCGTTTTTCATTTGCCCATTAAATTTCCCCAGATTCATCAGGATTTTACGCTCATTTCTGAGGAGCAATCCATGACTATTACCAAAGCCCATCTCGTGGAAGCACTCTTTGCCGAAAACATTTTCACAAAGACCAAATCAGCCCAGGTCATCGACACTCTTTTCGAGCTGATAAAACAGTCCTTGCAAAACGGTGAAGATGTTCTCGTCAGCGGGTTCGGGAGATTTTCGGTGAAAGAGAAGCAGGCGCGAAGGGGCAGGAATCTCATAACTGGGGAGGCGATGTTGCTGCCGCCGAGGAAAGTGGTAACATTCAAGTGCTCCAGGGTTCTGCGGGTCGCAATAAATGTGGAGGGTGACTGAAGGATACAGAAGTTCGAACTCAACCGGTCGCAGTTATGGACCGGCTAAAATGGTGAGAGCCGAGAAGGAAGGTGCCACAATTGTCCCTACTCAAGGCTCTCCGAGGAGGCATAAGACCTCCAGTGATATTGTCGGAAAGAGGACTGAAGGTCTGAAATGAAATTAGCGACAGTGACCCGGAATCCACTTTCCTTCTGCGTTGTGATGGCCCTTGACCCAGTGCTCATGTTTCCAGTGAGGCTTAATCCATTTCCCGTGCTTATTCTCGTGGCCTTCGACCCAGACCTTTCCGCAAGGAGGGTGGGCGCTTACATTGACGGCCGTGAAGACGGACAAAAGGGCCAAGCAGACACTAAAAATCAGCAGTTTCATTTTCAACTCCTCATTCCTTTCTGATTGGATGTGATTCGGCAATTCATTAGATTTCGCTTTAGAGACAAAGGAGCAAGGTGTTTCGTCTACATGCAATAATATTTTCCCCAGTTTCGGCCGGGCCACATTGAGATAAAGAATGTGGAAACCCTTGATTTCATATCACAAGCATGGATGGTAATCTTCGGATGCGCCGCGATCTGGCTGCTTGGCCGGCGCGAAGACTGGAGAAGATGGGGCTATGTTACCGGTCTGGTCAGCCAACCCGCATGGCTTTTTTCAGACTTTTATCATCACCAGTGGGGACTGGTCCTGATAAGTCGCTGGTACACGTATTCCTGGGTTCAGGGCGTATGGAATTTCTGGATAAGGCCGAAAATGGGGTAGATACAACCCATGGTCGGCGATGAGCCTGATTTCCAAAGAGGATAACCCAATGATCAATGTGGAAAAGGTCGCTGCAGTTCGCAAATACCTATCACTCGAATTCCCGGGTCTTGAAATCCGGGATCATTACGACTCTGGACGGATGGCCCAGTGTTTCGAGATCGGATCCGGGAGGACCTGCTCCAAGGCTATTATTTCTAAAGGAATCCTTGAAGATCGTGACGAGGGTGAAATATTGAGAATGCTGAAAAGTTTTCTGCTTGTCGAACACTTGAGGGAATGTGATCTCCCGATAATAGTTACCACCGATGGGCTCCGCACCGAATAAGAGGGGCAAGAGTAATCTATTTAAGCGGCGATGTGGCTTGTCGGCAGGCGCGTGAAATGGCGCAGGCAGTGTGAGATTGATCCAAGGCATTGGTGCTCCTCCATCAATTTCGAGTCCGGCACTCTAGCGCCGGGAAATTCCATTGCTAGCCAAGCAGGCTAGAACATACCGTTGTCGTTGGCGGCTTTCTCCGGGACCGGCTGGATCACATCCCAATGTTCGACGATCTTGCCGTTCTCGAGCTTGAAGATGTCGACGATGGCATTGCCACGGGCACCCGGCTCGCGCACAGCGTGGACATGTAGGATTACGTAGTCGCCATCGGCGAAAATGCGCTTGATCTCGCTGCGGTTGTTCGGAAACTTGTCCTTCAAGAAGGTGATGAAGGCCTTGAGGCCCTCCGGACCATCGACCACGGCGGGATTGTGCTGGGTGTAGCGTGGCCCTAGATATTTCGAAGCGGCGTCGAAATCCTTCTGGTTGAGCCCCGCTTCGTAAAAAGCGGCGACGATCTGCTTGTTCTCCTCCATTTGCTTGGCGTCGGGGGCATGGACGGCCGGCGCCTGCTGCTGGGAGAAGGCATTCCCCATAATCACAACCACTGCCAGACAAAACATCACCGCAATAACTTTCCTCTTCATTTTGTCTTCTCCTTTTCTTAGCCTCTCGTAAACTTCCTCACACTTTTCCCTCAGCCATGAGTCTGCAAGATCACAGACCCGCCGAGCGTTGCCGTTTCATTCATGCCGGGAAGGGTTGACCAGGTCACCTCGGATTCATATTTCAAGGGAAAAGCAGACCAGCAGGGAGCAATCCTTAAATAACCCTGACTTTGATTCGTCGGGGGTTTTTCATTCCGCATACTTTATGCTCGTATTAGACATCGGATATTGGCGCAATGTCCGAGAGCGATCCAGGGCCAAGGATGCCATCATCCACCTGAGAGCCATACAGAAGAGCAATCACAATATAGGCATCATCGAGATGAGATTTACAGCGGGAGAAGATTTCGAGTTTGCCCGATTAGGTTGCTCTATCACGAAGATAGCCCACGACTGACGACCAATCCGGAAACTCAGGTGAACCGAAGAGGATAAGTTCGCCTTGAAATCGATCTGCTCCACGGGTCGTGCGATCGTCCACCAAGAAGTCACCTAAGTTCAAGTTCTTATGGTGCGTAAGGATTAGGCGTTTGTATGCTGCCGGGCCAAGATGACGCTTTACCCAGAGGAGCTTGTCGGACCACGCGGATGGATTCTCCCATGGCGACGTGGACAACACGTAGGTATCGAACTTCGCCGCAAGTTCGTTGAACGATTCGATAGCGTGGGGAACAGGGTCCATCAAGTGAAAGATACCAGGAACCTCATCAAGCCGACCGTCGAACTCTTGCAGCACGTTGGCCTGTAGATGCGCGATGGCGGACTGGGAGTCCACGAGTACACCGTCCATGTCGATGTAGAGGATTTTCTGCATCTTTGACCTCCAAAGCAGCCTAACACGGTGGCTCACCTATTGCCGGCTCTATCGGCGATCCAGTGCAGCCGATAGTTATGGCTTTTTTTCGTAACTTTCAGGACTTCTTTCACCCTGAATACTGCATCAACTTGATTACCACTACAGGACGAGATTTCCGATCACACTCAACGGGTTACAATAAAATCATGCCGTCTTCTTCCGAGGTCTCGTCCGCTTCGGTTTGCTGGCTGCACCAGTCACTGTCTTAGTAGCCGCTTGGGTGGATGCTGCCGCTTTTGCCTGCTTTCTTGCCTCCATTGCCTTCTTAAGATTCTCTGGCAATCCTCTGTTCTTAGCCGTTTTGCTTCGGGCCTTGGTCAATGCCTTGGCGGCCAAAGGGGTCCTCATCGGAAACCCATATTTTTGTTTGTACTCTTTCAGGCTCATCCCATGGGAGACTAGATGCCTAACCGTGAGCAGGTTCATCTCAGCGCCGCATTCGAGACAGATTACTTTGTCTTCCTGAATAGAGTTTTGCGGCGTGAGGGCGGTTTTTGCTTCTGGTGGACCTTCTTGGGTTGCCCCTGCGGCTGGCTGAGTAAATTCAATGTCTATTCCTGCCTTTTGAGCTTTTTGCAATTCTGGAGGCGTGCTGAAAACCTGCCGGAGAGAAGAGGCGATATCAGCAAGAGCAGCGCCCGCAATGTCCTTCACACCTTCGACTGCGTTGACCAGCACATCTTTGACAGCTTTGACAGCCGTATTCCCGATGCTTCCTGCTGCTTCGATCGCTCCATTCACGGTTACCTTTGCCATCTCTTCGACATTTGCGCCGGTCTCTCTTGCCGCTTCAATGATTCCGTCCACGGTCCTTCGGGCAACCTGTCCCACATCCGCTCCAATTTCCGCAGCCCCCTTCACTGTCCCTTTAACCACCTGTTTCGCAACGCTCAATACATCACCCCCAACGTCGCTTACACCCATGACAATCCCTTTTGCCACGCTCTTGGAGCTCAGCAAAAGCCCCGTCCCAACTTCCTCGGCCGCCTTAATGGTTCCTTCCAGAACATCCTTGGTTACGTTGACGGTTTCACCGGCCACTGAGCCCGTAGCCTTAAGGGTATCGGAAACGGTGTTCCTGACTAGAGTGACAATCTGAGTTTCTATTTCGTTGACACCTTTGAGGCTGGTGACTATTCCCTCTTTTACAGTGGCCCCTGCCTTACCCATCGTCGCCTTGATGTCTGTCCGGGGTGTTTCTTCATAGCTCTTTTCTTCAGGATTCATTTCCTGCTCCTTCTTTTTCGGTCATTCAGCTTTTTTTCGGCCATCTCACAACACCTTTCACAACAGGAACGAAGAACCTATGGTCAGCATTGCTCCTTGTTCGCTTCGCCTGACTCAGCGTTCCAAGTTTGCCAACGCATATCAGGGCGCCGCCGATCTGCTAAAGGGACTTTCTCCGACTACATCAAATCAAACCGCCCTCTTCTTCCGAATCTTTGTTCGTTTCGGTTTGGTGGCTGTCACTGGCTCTGTTGCCGCTTGGGTGGATGCTGCCGCTTTCTTCTGCCTTCACTTTACGGAATCCAAAACACCCTTCAAAAGATAAGCGCGGTGTCCCCAACCACGATGGGATTCTGTGGATAAAGGACCAGCAACGTAGATTTCCATCGGTAAAAGCCTGCCTTTATGCAGTGAGTGCTGAACATATCAAGGAAAACCCATCTCATGTCTCTCTTTATCCCATATTTTCAATCGAATACAAGAATGACTTTTCACGATTATAAGTGACGCTCTGGCTGCTGGCTCTTCGGCAGTACGGACTTCGGGCCCTGAAAACCTCTGGAAGATTTCTATTTTACCGCTCTAATGAAATAGAAATATAGTAACGATACACGCTCGCTTGCGCTGCGATTCCAGACAAGTTGAACAAATAGTTTTGACCTTGATATGTAAAGTTCTCCGGCTTACCTATCCGGAGGCACAGTTTCTCTTTGCCTGTATCGCTGGTGAGATAGCTGACAGCCGCCGAATCTTTTTGGCACTCATCCTTGTCTGAGGCTTTATAAAGAACGATGCGGAGGTTGCCGTCAAAGGCCAGGGTCGTGTCGCCAGAGCTGACCCATGTCGGTTTAAGTACCAGCATCTCCTTGAAGCCGTTATTTTTTTGCTCCAAGGTCTGCCGATCGGCATTCAGGGCTTCGAGTTCCGACAATTTAGTGTCCAGCTTGCTGTATTGATCTTCCAATTTCTGTAATGAATTCCTCAACTCAATATCCTGATCTGCCAAAGCTTTGTTATTTTTCTGAATGGTCTGTACCTCTTGATTTTTATTGTCCAATTGCCGTTGATACTTAAAGTGCACAATCAAATAAGTCGCTGAGGCAGACAACCCAATCAGGCACACGAAACAGACAAGCAGAGTTATCGGGCGCATACTGAGGGTTTTTTTCGTTTCTTCTACCAACATAACGTCTCCTGGGGAAATACTGATTAAACCATAGTGGGCCCTGTTCTGCTGGCCAGACTACATAAATATTAAAAATAAAGTCGACTCTCGCCCATGCAACTTGGCCTGAATTAAGCCACATTCTTCTTCCGAAGTCTCGTCCGTTTCGGTTTCTCCGCTGTCACTGCTTCTGCTGCTACCGATTTCGAGGCTTGGGCTTTCTCCTGCCTTTTCGCTTCCCAAAACTGCTTCATCTTCTCCCCCAATCCGGTCTTTTGGGCAGCTGTTTGTCTGACCTTAATCACTGATTTTGCTGCCAATGGTGTCGTCATGGGAAACCCATACTTCTTCTTGTACTGTTTCTGATCCATGCCATGGGAGACCAGATGCTTGTTTGTGAGCTGTTTAAATTCGACACCACACTCGAGACAGATTACCTTTTCACTTGGATTGAATTCTCTGGCGTGAGCTTGGGTTTTGCCTTTTGGGGTACTTTTTGAATTGCTTCTTTAGCCACCGGTTTACTTACCGTCACTTTCTCTGTTACCGCTGGTTTGGATGCTGCGGCTTTCTCTTGCCTTCCTGCTTCAATGAATACTTTCAGATTCTCAGGCAACCCCCTCTTTTTAGCCGCTTTGCTTCGGGCTTTGGTCAATGACTTTGCAGACAATGGCGTCCGCATTGTGAAACCGTATTTTTTTCTGTACTCCTTCTGGTTCATCCCGTGGGAAACCAGATGCTTGGTGGTTAACTGGCGCATCTCTGCCCCGCATTCGAGACAGATCACTTTGTCGTTTTGGATAGAATCCGCTGGGCTGAGCTTCGTTGCGGCTGCTTCCTCTGCGGCCGGCCGAGTGAATTCAATGTCGATTCCTGCCGTTTCAGCCTTTTCTAATTCATGGAGCGTAACGAAGACTTGCCGAAGAGAAGAGGCGATCTCCGCTGCTGACATGGGTGTTACGGAAACTTGTGTCTGGACGATTTCTGATGCGATTTCGATGAGTTTTTTGGGCATTGGCGAATCCTTTTTCGGAAAGGTAAACAGAAAACTTCTTTCGCTCTCCGGCTGCTTACCAGAGGGAGCGGCGCCAAATTTTGAGGGCTGAATACGGATCAATTCCTCAATCCGTAAACTCCCTCATTCCTCAATTTCCTGGATATCCTAAGCGGGCGGGGCAGTACGTCTTCCAGTCATCACGAACGAGACCACAAAGGCAATCAAAAAGATGAAAAAAAGCACCCTTGCAATCCATGCTGCTGTTCCGGCCACCACCCCAAATCCTAATACCCCTGCGATGATCGCCACAATTAGAAAGGTTATTGCCATCGAAAGAAACATATCAGCTTCCATATAAAGAGCAGAGTCATGACCTTCGCCCTTCGAACAGTGTTAGTAATGAAATGCCGGTGCTGCATCCCTTCGATTTACGCAGAGCGCAACGCGTGTCAACTATAGGCTAGCGGATACCAATTTCAATTCAGCCCTGCTTTTCCAGTGGGATTTCGACAGCGCTTGCTTGTGCGGCAAAAAGGACTGCAAAGAAGAAAATCAGACAAACTCTACGGAAACCCATCTTACTGACCCCTAATATCATGATTGCTCAGTAACTTTTTGAAGATGCGTTTTGGCTACTTTTCACCTTAATCTGCGATGGCTCCTTCACAATGATCTCTGGCCGGCCCTGATAGCTTTGTATCATCCCCGTTACACAAATCTCCTTTCCGGAATACAGCGTTTCAGGCGACTGTTCGAATTTGCTCCTGTCCGACCCCCAAATCAGCACAGTAAAAATCTGATTCGGATAAGGTTTGTCGAGATTAATGAAGGTAGGCTGTCCCTTTACCTTGGCTGCAAAATGGACGCTTGCAACCGTTCCACAAACTGTCTTTTGATGACCGATGAATTTGGCGGCATCTTCGGGGGTGATGGTTTCTTGGGCATAAGCGATTGAGACTAAGCCGCCCAGTAACACCATTATGAGCAGTAATTTGAATCTTTTCATTTTTGGCTCCTTGAATTTGGGGGCCATCAAAAAGGGGGCAAAGTAGCTGAACTTGGTGCTGAAAGCATATTACAGTCACATTCCGGTTTCGCAAGGATATTTTTTGGATGGTGGATTCAGGTGCAGGACGCAATGCTTGCTCTTTACTGCTTCCACCACACGTAGGTGACATAGCCTCCTGAAATAAGGAAGAGCACGAAGAAAAAAGGAGTCCATCCCCGAAACAGCCCAGGCCACGTCGATCCAATGACTATACCGAGGGAGAGCTGGACAAGTTTGAAGATGCCCGCCTGCCACCACTTGAGCGTAAAATCCTTGAATATGTTCATTTGAGACCTCCTTACCAGCTTTATCATCGCTCATTCAAGTCATCTGAATTTTATTGCTCCGGTTGGATTTGGCGCGCCTGGCTCGATAAAAAAGACTATTTCACGCTAAGACAGCTTGGGAAAAGCCTTGCCATGTCTGCATTTCAGATCGAGGCGGTTACCTACTGGGACATCTGAGATCGATTCCTTGTGAAACGTCCGGAGCTCGCGGAAAAGATAAAGACGTACATGGTGGGCGAAGATCATCCGGAAGAAACCGCCTAGGAAATAGAGTAGAATCTGGTTTTGGCGACTTGTATGGCAAGGGTATTTTATCTACGGGTTCCAGCGGCACTTCCTCCGGCTGACGATGTCCATTGCTACCGCCGGTAAAAAAATGGACCCACTACGAAGTTGCATGGTTAGAAGAATGCATGCAATTATTTCTCAAAACGCTCCCATTTCCCTTTGCCATCTAGGCAGTCTCTTTGAATGATCCCGTCATGTCTCAGCAATAGAATCCCGGCGTAATGAACAGCAAAGCTCCGCGAGATTTCAGATTTTTCATTGACAACTCTTTCCCGACATGCATTGAGTTTGAGAATTGGTTTTTTACAGAGGACTTGAATAGCGCTTTCTCTTTTTTCCAAAGGTAAAAAGTATTGAGGTACATGATGAATCACAAGAACAATGAGGCCATTGCCCAGGGTGTGGTGCCCGGACTAGGGCCTTTTCGTCTTATAATGGGATCTTATGATTGCAAAGACTAAGACCGATATCAGGACGGTGTAAACCTATGTTGCCTCTAACTCAAACTGAGATAAGCGAATTCATCCTACGGCTCAGCATGGGTGAACCTCTGCCGGAACAGTGCCAACATCGGCTTTTCCCCAGAGGACCCCGCGCGCAAGAGATCGGCAAGGAATACCGGCTGGTCTATGACGGGAAGATGAAGCGGGAAGAGGTGCTGGCACAGACACCAGCCGCACCATGGCAGCTAGTGCGGGAGTTTTGCACCGAACTACCACACACGGACGGGTGGAGGAATCTGCTAGTGTGGGGTGACAACTTGCTGGCCCTGCGGGAGCTGCTAACGGATCAGCAAGGACCGGATCGCTTCGGCACGCGCGGGAAGATCAAGCTCATCTACATTGATCCGCCCTTTGCCACGCGGAAGGACTTCATGAAAGACAAAGAGAAAGCATACCGCGACAAGGTCCTCGGCGCGGAGTTTATCGAGTTCCTTCGACGGCGTCTCATTCTCTTACGCGAAATCCTCGCCGCCGACGGCAGCATCTATGTCCACCTCGACACCAAGAAAGGGCACTACATTAAAGCTGTTATGGACGAGGTGTTCGGGGAAGAAAATTTTCAGAACGAGATTATCTGGAAGAGATCAGCTGCACACAGTGATTCATCTGCATTTGCCAATCTCCATGACACATTGCTGCTCTATTCAAGATCGGAACTCCCTATCTTCCATCCGCAATATGTTAATTACGATCAGAAGTACGCTGCTCAAAGATACAAACACATGGACCCTGATGGACGACGGTTCATGGACGACAACTTGACCGCCATGGGTTTGCGCGGCGGTGGCTACGATTATGAATGGAAAGGCGTGAGGAGAATCTGGCGATGTCCGCCGAGCACTATGCGACAATATGAAATCGAGGATCGCCTTTATTACACTCGTAACGGTGTTGCCCGTTTAAAACGCTATTTGGATAAGATGCCCGGTTTGGTCCAACAGGACGTCTGGCTAGATGTTTTTCCCGTTAATTCCCAGGCTGCTGAAAGAGAAAATTATCCTACACAAAAACCAGAATCGCTACTTGAAAGAGTGATTCATGCCTCCTCGAATGAGGGTGACATCGTCCTCGACTGTTTCGCGGGCAGCGGCACTACGGCGGCTACGGCAGAGAAATTAGGCCGGCGCTGGATTGCAATGGACTGCGGCAAGCTGGCCATATACACAACTCAAAAACGACTGTTCTCCCTTACCACTACCATCGGCGCGTCCAAAAAAGATGATCGCACCGAGCCGGAGCGGGTGGAGGATTGGGCCGGACACCTGAAAAACGCTCCTGGCGTCTTGCTCATCACCGAAAAAGCTCGCAAGGGCGAGTGCGAGGTGACGTTGGACATGCTCAAGGATCTCTCCGCCATGGCCGTCAAACATCATCTGCTCAAGAAGGGTGCAACACTGTCGCTGGTTTGCCCTGAGCAAAAATTGAGGATTCCAGAGGACATGCTGGAAGAGCCTGAGGAAGGCCATGGTACCAAACGGATCGAGGTGGACGGTATTGAGTTCCGTTTTTCTTTCATCACGCCCAAAGAAAAAACTGAAAGGGAGCAGCCTCTACCAGCAAAGGTAGTTCGCGCTTTACCGGGCGGGTGTCTATGACATGACGGCGATTAAGGCGATGCATTGGGCGGATTACCGACCGTTTGTCCTGAAGCTCTTTGCTGTTCGCGAGCACGCACATTCGCGATACGGGCTCAACCTTGACGGGTACATTGGCACGTACTCGGCCCTGCTCTGGAACTACCCGGACCAGAAGACGCTCACTCTGGATTACGGCTACGTGGACGACCTGCACCGGACTTTGCGCGGCA
The DNA here is from genome assembly GCA_049520315.1 of Syntrophobacteraceae bacterium. Taxonomy (GTDB): domain Bacteria; phylum Desulfobacterota; class Syntrophobacteria; order Syntrophobacterales; family Syntrophobacteraceae; genus SbD1. The sequence continues at coordinate 14,515 of JBEKPW010000090.1, read as the reverse complement.
AGACGGGTGAGCGCTTCTACATCATAGCTCCGGTGGTTGCCATGGCTTTTGCCGAGGATGAGGTGATCAGGGATGAGACGACCTACGTCTTCCTTAAGGTGCCGCTTTCGGTTCTGCTTCGGCTCATTGAGTGCAAGGTACCGGCCGCCCTTAAGCAGCCTGCGAAAGAGGAGGACGTAAACGAAGTGATTGACGCGGTGGGCTTCGACTTTATTTCCCAGCCGCAGGTAGTGTGGAAGGCGAAGAAGGAGCAGCGTGATGGAGAGTTGCGCGCCGACTACCTGCTGGAGATTTCGGACTTCCGCGCGCAGACGCTGGCGACCGACCCAGATGATTTCCAGAACTTTGATACGTTATCCATGGCGATGGTGGACGTGGACTATGACGGGGACGTGTTCCGGTTGAGCCGGGTATTCTGGGGTGAGGACTTGCTCAATGCGGCTGGCGGACTGGAGAAAGCCGACCGTTTGGAACTGCGCATTGCGGAGCAGGAGTTCACGGGTGAACGAATGATGGTGATCCTCTGCGACCGTTATGGGAACGAGAAGACTTTGCTGCTAGAGAAAGAACACTTTGAAGGCAAGTTACCTGCGGCGACGAAGAAGCCTGCCAAGGGAGTGAGGGAAGTAAAATGAGCCTCCAATTCCGTATCGCTGACCAAGTCCTTAAGGTGGAAGACTCGTGCGAGAGCACCGAGACGGTGGTCTATAAGTATGACGCATTCTTGAACCTGCTTTGCGCGGACCGCTATGCTTTTCAGCGAGACGCCGCACGCGAGACGCTGCGGTTCCTCGTGTCAGATAAATATCCGAATCTCGAACTGCTGGCAGTGGAAAACTGGGGTGCCCGCGAGACCATCCGCCAGCGGAGTGAGAGCGTGGATGCTTATCTAGCCAAGATGCCGCTACGGTACATCAAATCAATCTCGCTGGATCTAGCCACGGGAACGGGCAAGAGCTTCGTGATGTATGCGCTAGCGGCGATTGCGCTGGCCGAAGGGCTGGCGGATCGAGTGCTGGTTTTATGCCCATCCTTGACGATCGAGGAGGGATTGCTGGAGAAGTTCACCGCTCTGGCCGGGAATGGCGAATTCTCCGGAATCATGAAGGAGCTGGGTGCAGCAGTAGCGATTCCCGGCATCAAGCGTGGCAACGAAACGATTCAGTCCGGCGACATCTGCGTTGAGAACATTCACGCGGTCTACGAGAACACCGGCTCGTCAATCCGCGATAGCTTCCGGGCGCATGGTGCGCGGGCGCTGGTGCTCAACGATGAGGCTCACCACTTGTTCAGCCCGCCAGACCGGGGGCTGAAAGAGTGGATGAAGTTCCTGCAGAACGCAGACTTCGGCTTCCGGCAGATCGTGAACGTCACTGGTACGCCTTATGTAGGCAACGATTACTTTCCGGACGTTGTTTTTCGCTACGGACTGAAGCAAGCCATCGCCGACAAAGTCGTGAAAAAGCCGAATTATAAGCTGGAGGATACCTACTCGGCGCACGATTGGCAGAAGACCTACGCCATTCACCAGCAGAACTGGAAGGACTATGGCAAGGCATTAAAGCCCATCTCCATCATCGTTACCCAGGAGATCGCGCGGTGCGTGGAGGTATGGCGCGCGCTAGTGGACTTCCTCGCCGCTAAAGAGAAGATTAGCCCGGAAGAGGCAGAGCGAAAGACGATTTGGGTGACCTCGGGCGTGCCGTCCAGTGGCAGCGCCAAAGCACGAGTCGAAGCTGTCTATGGTCCGCGATACGACAAGGATTCACCGGAAAAACGCCGAAAGGAGAACTTGGCTGCGCTCAAACAGGTGGACGAATTGAGCAGTCCGGTGGAGTGGATTGTCTCGGTAAGCATGTTGACGGAAGGCTGGGACGTTAGGAATGTTTTCCAGATCGTGCCTCACGAGTCTCGGGCCTTTTCTTCTAAGCTACTCATTGCGCAGGTCCTGGGGCGTGGTCTGAGGGTGCCACCTGGGCTATCTAAACAGCCGTTGGTGACGATCAACAATCACGAGGCCTGGTCAGAGGAAGTCGGCAATCTGCTAAAGGAAGTGCTGGAAGTGGAGAACAGTCTCTCGTGGGGCTACGATCCTCGTCGGAGTAAGTATGTTTTCCCGCTGCATAACTTGCGTTATGAGCCAGAGCAGACAAACATCGAAGCCAAACGTGAGAAGGCACGCGAGCCGGAGTTGAAGTTTCTTCCCCAGGATCGGAAGACAACAGAGTATTCGACGTTCTCTGAAACCGGGAAGTTGGCAGTGGAGATTCAGCATCACAACCTGTTCGAGATTGAGGATGCTTTAAAAATCATACGCCTGTTCCTCCGAGAAAAGGACGCCAAAATCGCAACAGCATGGCCAAAGAAGAGGCTCAAAGAATTCATCGTGTCACAGCTCAAGGCCGCGGGTCAGGACGAAACCTTCCTCAGTAAGGAGAATCTGCTTCGCCTCCAACAGGGCTTCGGCCCGATGTTCCGCGAGCTTGATAAGGAACATCCACGGATGAGGCAGACAGCCAAGGAGATCGTGCTCGTGGATCTGACAGCGGTTCCGCGTCAATCCTTTTCCGAAAGTATGTTAAAAGAACATGGGACGCTATGGACAGTGCAAGACGACCCCTCGCCATTTAGCGGTCAGGAAGTACATTTGTGGGAGCAGTACCTGCGGTTCTGTAAACAGTTCGCGGAATGGAGAGAAGAGGCGTCCGACCCGGCGAAAGCAATCGGAGCCCGAATACAGCGCGTTGACTTGGATAAGTTCAAAATGCCGTGGAACGTCCATTATGCCAGCCACGAACCGGAGCGGAAGTTCTCAGATTTATTGTTTGAGAACGCCCACCTTTTTGACGCATTCGCAAAGATGCCGAATACCGGTGGCTATGCTTTCCCGTATTCATATAAACCTGCCAAGGCCGCCAAAACTCACGTGACAAACGAGAATTTCAATCCTGACTTCTTCGTTAAGCTCATCGCCGGGAATGACATTCTGGCTGTCGAAGTGAAAGCTGAAGGAGATGACTCGAACCGGAATCGGGCCAAATGCCGGGATGGATTAAAACACTTCGAGACGCTAAACGAGCGGCTGACGGAAGCGGGCGAGCCTTGGCTTTACCACTTCTATTTCCTTTCACCAGAGGACTACACGAGTTTCTTCGAACAAGTCCGCAATAAGAGCTATGCGGGCTGGCGGTCTGGGTTGATGCAAGAGCTGGATGCATGAGCGCAGTAACGGTTTTTCAGAACGGCCACGGTCCGGACTGTCTCATCTGGAGGCACCATAAAAAGTGGGCCATTGGACACTAACGGTCTCCAGCTTCTCAGGTTATGCTGGGACGTACAGGGTTGAGGTCCAACTACTATTTACAGTGAAAAAATCAAAATTGCAGTTTTGCTTGAAGCTGAACATTTCCCTTTGTGGTAGGTTCATTCAGCTCCAAGCGAACCCCAAACTATTTTAAGCTGCCAACCGAATCTTCCTTCTCGGCAAATCTTCCAAAACCCCATCGACCGAAATTCTCAGATGATTCATTTCAGCGGCGATGTATTTCCGCAAATTTCCATCTTGCCGCAATTCGTCGGTCGAAAGTCCATTTACGACATCTCGGGCCTGGTCCACCGGTTCAGCAACTTCCCGTAATTCTCGATAAGCTCCGCTTCCGTCCCGGCTCCCTTGGAAACATTGCAATATCACTTCCGACAGGCCGCCAGTGCGCTGGAATCATCAGCCAGGGGAAGCGCCGCAGGAAACTGAAGTGAGATTGGCCCGCAAAGTCTGGACCACAGATCAGTGGGGATAAGGTGGATTAGCCTCTTTATTTTCCCCGGAATGGCTGTCAGCGCATTCACGCAGGCTATTATCGGTGGACCACATAATTGCCACTCTCTTTTCTTCGCAGTTTTCCATTATCTCGAAGCCGCAAGGAAGAGACGTTGAACATATCTGGATAATTCAGGGAGATGAGCCTGAGTAGCAATGGCCGCTGATTCAAAAGTTTCCCACCTCACCTCACCACAACTTTAGCCCGCCTTCAACTGAGCGTCTCTGAGACCACTCGATGTCCAAAGTACAACATTCAGTGGATGGATTGCGATTTAACCTGGGATGAAAATCGCCAAGTCTTTTGCTTAACCTCAATCCTGGATTATGCGTGAGCATGCCTGAGAATTATACTGCATTTATCCCAACCATCGGATATTATGGTTTAAATTCGTAAGGGGGAGGGAAAGCTGCATGCGCGCAGTTGGTGACAAAAAGACAGGGACCATAAGGCCGGATTTCGACAGATCCATTAGCATTGATTTTCAGGGCGCGAAGATCACCGCCGATACCGGGTTTCTTCTCATGAGGGAGATCGATCAGCGATTCAACCTCCTCACTGGTGCCGCTTCCCAAATTGAAGATCCGAGATCGCCGAGACTACGGATCATTCCTTGCTCCAACTGCTGCGCCAGAGAGTCTATCAGGTAGCGGCAGGCTATGAGGACTGCAATGACGCCGATCATCTGATGGTGGACCCGGCACTCAGGTTAGCATTGGGGAAAGAATTTGATAGCGGAGCCGGACAATCCGCACTCTGTCGATTCGAGAACAACATTCTCGCAACCACAGTGGAGACAAATACAGGCCTGCGCCTCTTTTGGTGAAGTTGGTAAGAGCAGGCCGTTGGGGTCGCAAGACGGGCAAAGGCGTGTTCGATTATACGAAGAAGCAATAGAGGCGCATTACTTTCATAGCCACTAATATAACAGGTGAGAAATGAAGGGGAGGTATGCGTTATGGCGTTGAAGACAAAAGAAGAATATTTTGAAAGCATCAGGCGGTTACAATTGTCGGTTTATTTTATGGGTGAGCGCATTAAGAGCGTAGATCACCCGATGGTCCGTCCTTCCATTAATTCTGTGGGCATGAGTTATGAACTGGCCCAGGATCCTCTGTACGAGGCCCTTTCCACAGCCACTTCGCATCTCACCGGCGAAAAAATCAACCGTTTCTGCCATATCCATCAGAGTCCTGACGATCTTGGTAAGAAGGTGAAACTTCTCCGTCTGATGGGCCAGAAGACGGCATCCTGCTTTCAGCGGTGCGCCGGTCTCGATGCCATGAATGCCCTTTCCGCGATCACCCACGAGATGGATGCGGAACTGAAGACCGAGTATCACCAGCGTTTTCTCAACTTTCTTAGGATTGTGCAGGCAGAGGACCAGGTAGTGGACGCAGCCATGACCGATCCGAAAGGGGATCGTTCTTTATCGCCGAGCCAGCAGGCAGACCCAGATCTGTATTTACGGGTGGTTAAAAAAGATGGCAAGGGCATTGTCGTTCGTGGCTGCAAGGCTCATCAGACCGGAGCTGTAAACTCCCACTGGATTGCCGTTGTTCCGACCACGGCCATGAAGGAAGCGGATAAGGACTATGCCGTTTCGTTTGTTACGCCTTCGAACGCGAAAGGCATTACCTATGTATATGGGCGCCAGTCTTGCGACACCCGCAAGCTGGAAGGAAGCGCCATCGATGTAGGCAACAGCATGTTCGGAGGGCATGAGACGTACATCATTTTCGACGATGTCTTTGTTCCCTGGGAATATGTGCTCATGTTTGGGGAGGCTCCGTATTCCGGACGATTGGTAGAGATCTTCGCGAATTACCATAGGTGCAGTTACGGGGGCTGCAAGGTGGGTGTGGCGGATGTACTGATCGGGGCAACCGCGCTGATGGCGGAGTATAACGGCACGGCCAAGGCGTCCCACGTGAAGGACAAACTCATCGAAATGATTCATCTCAGCGAGACCTGCCATGGCTGCGCTTTGGCGGCGGCCTCCGAGGGCAGTCGACACAGCTCGGGCGGTTATCTCGTCAACGGGCTCATGGCGAATGTCTGCAAGCTCAACATTACCCGATTCCCTATCGAGATTGCACGTCTTGCCCAGGATCTGGCGGGGGCAGTGATCGGAACGACTCCCTCGGAAAAGGATTTTCATGCGCCCGATGGTATTGGTGAGCTCTTGCAGAAGTATATAAAAGGAGTGGCCAGCATTCCATGGGAGGACCGAGTGCGATGCATCCGCCTGATCGAAAACATCACGGTGGGCACGGGAGGCGTGGGGTTTTTCACGGAATCGATTCACGGAGCCGGTTCACCGCAGGCTCAGAGGGTGATGATTTCACGATACGGCACGCTGGACAGGAAAAAGAACATGGCCAAAGAGATCGCAGGAATCCGAAAACCCATTGAAAAATGATGTTTCCGGTTGTGTCAAAGGCATGCACGAACGGATCACGAAATGAGAGATAAACTCGAAGAGTCTTGAGAACAGCCTGCAGGACATGATGCAATACGAAGGATTGGCGCAGCCGATCTACCCCGCGCCATGGAGGCGCCCATCGCGAAATATTTCTGCACGGAAGCGGCCATCGACGTGACACGCAAGACCGTGCAGATTCAAGGTGGTTATGGATTTACGAAAAAGGCGAAGGTCGAAAGACTCTATCGCGACATCAAGCTCATGGAAATTTTTGAAGGAACAAACGAGATGCAGAGAATCATCATCTCCTGGGCATTGCTCGGGCCTGTGGTCTAAACGTCAGATGGACTTGCAGAAAAGGATGAAGACCCTCTTCAGCAGCTTTTCTTACGGGAGGTGCTTGTCTCAGAGGATGCTGTGACAAAATCCCATATGCCACACTCAAAGTGCAAATAATCCAAAATGATAATCAATATATATTAGGAGGATAAGTCAAATGTCGAATGATGTAGTCGTTGTAGAGATGTGCAGGACGGCAGTGGGCAGGATGGGTGGCGGCTTGGCCAATGTACCTGCCATTGAACTGGCCACTTTTATCATCTCCGAGATTATGAAGCGGGTCGATTTTGATCCGGCGGAGATCGATGAAATTGTCCTGGGAAATGTCGAAAACCGAAGCAATGAATCCTGCTTGGCCCGTTGGGCTGGTCAGTTGGCCGGGTTACCGATCTCGGTTGTGGGATACGGCATTAACAAACTGTGCGGTTCGAGTCTGAAGGCTCTCCACAATGCCGCCGATTCTATTCTGGTGGGACGGAACAACATCGTTCTGGCAGGCGGCGTGGAAAACATGTCCCAATATCGATATGCGTTGGATAAAGCCCGATTCGGGTACCGCATGGGCGACGACTGTTTGATCGATACGCTGATGCAGGTATTGGCGGACAATCCCGATCCGCAAAAAAGACCGGCAGCGCAGACGGCTGAAAACCTCGCCAAAATGTATGATATTAAACGGGAAGATCAGGATTTCTTTGCCTATACAAGCCAACAGAGAGCCGTTTCGGCGATCCAAGAGGGCAAGTTCAAGGAAGAGATCATTCCCATGGAAGTGAAGGTCAGCAAGCAACAGACAAAAACGATTGATACGGATGAACACCCCCGTGCGGAAACGACGATGGAACGCCTGGCCAAATTACCGCCTATTATTCCAGGCGGGACGGTGACCGCCGGGAATGCCTGCGGGATAAACGATGGGGCGTCTATGATGATGCTCATGAGTGAAAAGAAGGCTCAGGAGCTCAATATGAAGCCCATTGCAAAGATCGGCGGTTATGCCTCGGCAGGCGTCGAGTTGCAAATCTTCGGTATCGGTCCTGCGCCTGCAATAAGAACCTCCTTGAAGAGAGCCAATTTAAACCTGGGAGACATTGGCCTAATCGAAATCAATGAAGCGTTCGCTGCGCAGGTCATTGCCTGCGAAAAAGAATTGGGGCTGGATCATAGTATTGTGAACGTGAATGGTGGTGCCGTTGCCCTAGGCCATGCATTGGGAAATACCGGGACACGAATTAGTATCACTCTTCTGAAGGAGATGTTGCGGAGAAAGTGCAAGTATGGAATCAGCAGTGCTTGCATAGGTTCCGGTTTGGGTATTGCTGTTGTATGGGAAAACCTGACCATTTGACGCACATATTTCTGCCATGCTGATAAAAGTACGCAACGAATTAATCAGCATCAACAACATTCACAATGACAGGCTTTCCAACCATGACTCCGGGGTTGATGGCGATTCTTTCCATCAGTTCGTTTTCACTCATGGCCAATCTCCTTTGGGTTGATAATATAACATAAGAATCAATAACACCTCCCGAACACATTATTGTACTCACAAGCTTTGAAACACCAAGATAAACAGGCGAGATTGTGTTCTCTCAGGGTTTTCCTATTGGCCACGGGTTTGGACACGGGTTGAAGGGAGTCCTGGCGATAACCTGCTTTTATCATTCAGAACGCCTAAGCCCTAATTCAATTCTTTTAATCGTATTCACTGGCGAAATCTACGTAATCAACTAAATCCACATCGATAAATCTCTATTTCATGGACGTGTTAGCATTCTTGCTCACGACCACTACCCCTATATGCCTACGCGGTCGTTTGGAAGTGCAATTACCGACACCTGAACTAGGCTAACAATACAAGTAACTGTAATTCTAACATTATTTTACCTACCAGCCAACTCTTTGCTTTATGTACATCTTTGAATATCATATAATGTTACCTGCTTGGGTTATCTAACGATGTTAGACGATGAGGGTATAGAAATATGTGTAAAGAGAAGCAAGAGGCAAGTGACATCATAACGTCAACCCACAAACATCTAATCTTCGTGTACGGCACCTTACGGCAGGGCCAATGTAATCACCGCTTTTTTCTCGACAGATCGAAATTCCTTGGAATGGCCAAAACCAAGAAACGCTATGCACTCTATGGAGATGGGGTGCCTTGCCTGTCACGCATAAAAGCTGTCTCACAAGTAACAGGGGAGGTTTATTCAGTTGATGATGCCACTCTTCTCAACCTTGACCGACTCGAAGGCCATCCAGACGCGTACATGCGAGAGCAGGCGGAAGTAGTTCTTCAAGACGAAACGGAACTGATAGCGTGGATTTACTTCCATGATAAAGCACATGGCGATCTCATAGAGTCTGGGGACTTCCTGCAAAAGACTCCACCCCGAAGGAGAAAACGCAATGTGTGAACTTCTGGGAATATCTTCCAGCACGAAAATAAGACCTGGCCGCTATTTCAGGGCCTTTCGGCAGAGAGGTCAAGAGTTTCCTGAAGGGCAGGGAAATCCCGATGGTTGGGGAATTGCTCTTTATCCAGACGGGAGAGCAGTCCAGGTAATCAAAGAGGCTATCCCGGCGGCTTGCAGCAAACTCTCTGAGTTCCTCTCCACCTACGAGTACTTGTGTTCCAAGATTTTCATTGCACACGTCCGGAAAGCGTCCCGAGGAATTGTTACTTACAGCAATACTCACCCTTTCTCCCGAGAAATTGGGGGAAAAGATTACGTATTTGCTCACAACGGAACCATTCGCAGTGTCCGAAGGTTTGCGCTTGGCCGACATAAGCCGGTTGGGAAAACCGATTCTGAACATTTATTTTGCTACCTTCTCAGCTTTATTGAGGAAAGGAACATATGCGGCTGGACTGAGGAGGATCTTTTTGAGTTTTGGAGATTTCTTATCGCCATCAACCGCAGGAGCTGGAAGGATCAGGAAAAACCCAATAAGTTGAACATGCTGCTAACAGACGGTGAGACGCTCATCGCCTACACTGATTTTTACGGGGTAGGAACGCTTTACCGGCTGATCCTGCGAGTTAATGGTGAAGTTCTTTCTGGTAAAAGCAAACCCTCGACGTGCCTCCAGTCCAAGGATAATGAGGAATCCATTTGCATCGTTGCGACCAGGCCTGTTAACCACGATAAGCGATGGGTATCTATGGAGCCGGGTGAGCTTTGCGCCTTTCGAAATGGGGTCCTGGTTTTCTCAAGCGGGAAAAGCTGCCGCGCGTCAAGCTCGAAAGGTCGGCCATGCATGATGGAAGGTTTCCGTCAGATTGAGTTCTTCTGACCCTACAAATTGAAGCTGGCATGCTGGGCAGAAAACCTATATTAACTGTGGCAACGGTTTTCATCATAATTTTTGAGGAGGAAAGGAAATGACAAAAGTTGAATTGGTTGCAAAAATCGCAAGTGACGGTGGTATTACAAAATCCCAGGCTGAGAAAGCTGTGGACGGATTCGTTTCCGCTGTTTCCGGTGCCCTGGCGGCCGGCGACAAGATTACCCTGGTAGGTTTCGGGACTTTCAGCGTCGGAACAAGGGCTCAGCGTGAAGGCCGCAATCCCCTGACCGGAGAGAAGATCAAGATTCCGGCGTCAAAAGTTGTCAAGTTCAAAGCAGGCAAGACACTCAGCGAAAAAGTCAAATAGAAATCCCCTCGCGCTCAACAAGATGATCCTGAAGGGACTGTTCGGTGGAATGTATTGGCGGCCAGTCCTTTTCATTTTTATGGGACCATGCCGGCAATCCAGTTCCATCATTGACGAACTAACCATTCTTGTCCGGAAATGGGAACTCCATACGAATGTGAGTCTAATAATTCTTATACAATCAAAATTAAACTGATAACTGGCATATTGAGTATATTTGTACCCAATTTCTATCCCCACTTTAGTTCTTGACATTTTCATGTTTGTGTGAAATGGATTCTCGCGTATTCAAATCATTTCCATGCATAGCGACATCACTGCTGTACCCTTAATTTCCAGACAGTTTAGCTACTTACCAAGAGTGGCGGTACCAGGAATCTGCTTGAGAGCCTCTGCAGCCAGCAATGCAATGGGCTTTTTCTCGAACAAGTTGGCCTCAAGAATCCGTAGAGCGGGCAAGGATTTCGAACCGCTTTTTGGTGATAGCCACGAGCAAGGAAATTCAAATCTCTTTCAATCTTCTCTCGTGCTGACTCTATTTACATTCATCATTCGGCTACCTTACAAAAAGGACGAATCAAAAATACCATGAATTAATGACTGCATCACGTTCCACTCGCACCTTTTTGCACTGCCTCTCAATCAGAACAGAGCTTGATGAAAGGGGAACGTCGTTTTTATATAATTTGTGCGAGCTCACGAGAAGATATGCTTCCAACTTCGTATTATGCTCCGAACGGAAAGCTGATCCATGATAAACATGGCTCAGCGAAGTTTTGGGAGCTGGAACACGTGTTTGAATTTATTGCCAAACACGAAATTAAGCTGGGGAACAAGGCCTATGTTGATCTAATGATGGAAGATGATTGAGGGCGTGGAACACAGAATTCTTAAGAGGTCTTAAGAGGAAACGGTTTTCATTATCTAACTTTGGGGAGGAAAGAAAATGACGAAAGCTGAATTGGTTGCAAAGATCGCAAATGAAGTTGATATTACCAAATCACAGGCTGATAAAGTTGTGGACGGATTCGTTGCAGCTGTTTCCTCAGCTTTGTCAGGCGGTGACAAGATCACACTGGTAGGTTTTGGGACTTTCAGCGTCATGGCAAGGTCTCAACGTGAAGGCCGCAATCCCCGTACCGGCGAAAAGATTAAAATTGCAGCGGCAAAAGTTGTTAAGTTCAAAGCGGGCAAGACCCTCAGCGAAAAGGTCAAATAGAAATCCCCTCACATTCAACAAGATGAGCTGAATGGACTGCTCGCCGGAATGAATTGGCGGCCAGTCCTCTTCATTTTTCCATGTGCCGTTTTTCCGGCGATGCAGCCCATAATAAACAATAGCCCGAACTCACAATTCTTGCCCTGAAATGGAACTTCTCAAGCGGTGCTAATTCTGTATGTGACCCAAGCATGGATAGAGTGGAGTCTCTTACTGAACAGCCGCCGGAAGTAGCCGGTAGATCCCGCCCAAATCCTTTCATCCTGGCTTCCTACCCTTGCCCCATTCACCTTTTCACTCTAATACCCATCAATTGAAAGAGTTGTTTTCGGAACTCGAGTCTGGATTGCGAAGAGGAGCTATCAACTGCGGGGATGGTTGTGTGTTTCGGAAGTACCCCAAATAGTCTGATCGGCATTTTTCTTGCGGGTTTTGATTGGAATATCGTATGATTTACGGACATTCGGCATTCCAGGAGCTTTTTCGGATGGAATACGACCCTGAAATGCGATTCGGCTCCAAGTTGGGGGTCAAGTTGATGCATTTTTCAGGCTTACATCTCAGAGCTGCTCGCAGACGTTTTGGCCGGCCGGCTCGATCCCTAGTCCGTCAGGTCCTGACGATCAGTCGCGATGACGTGCTCGAAGGCTGCCGCGCCATGGATACCCGAAAGGCAATCAAACTGATGGTGCTGGTTTGAGCGGGCGTGGGTCCGGCAATGCTAATACGGAGTTGCGTTCAAATCGGGTGCTACGGGAGGGGCATAAAAAGCCCCCCTACGGAAGAACCGCGCGACCATGCTGTAGGGGCGGGGTTTATCCCTGGGTTTATCCCCGCCCTGTCTTGAACGCAACTTGGTATAAGGGACATTCACCTCAGTGATTCGCAGCTCTAAACCATGAGGCCCATACCGGGGGCAACCACAATGAACCTCCTGTTTACATTACGAGTTGGCAGTTATTTCGGAGCCTTTGCATCCCTTCTTCTCGTTGAGCGGCTGGCGCCTTTTGCAGGTTCCGAGCAGCGCAAGTCTTCCAGGGTGATCTTCCATCTGGGTCTGGGGGTGGTGAACAGCATCGTACTCTACGCCGTCATGGCATGGCCGATTTACTTGACGTTGTCATTTGCGCAGAGCAACAGAATCGGCTTATCCAACTTTCTCGGGTTGACCGGATGGGTCGAGATCGCCTTAACCGCAATCGCCCTGGATTTCTGGGATTACTGGATGCACAGGGCCAATCATAGAATCGGCATTCTCTGGAGGTTTCACAAGGCCCACCACAGTGACATGGAATTAGACGTGACAACGGCATCCAGATTCCACATTGGTGAGTTAATCATTTCAAACTGCGTCAAATGCCTTGCAATCCTCGCCTGGGGACCTTCGTTTTGGGGGCTGGTCTGCTTCGATGCCTTCCTGACAGGGGCCTCGCAGTTTCATCACAGCAATATCGGGATACCTCTCGGAATCCAGGATGTCATCGAAAAAATCATCGTATCCCCCCGCATGCACCGCTATCATCACGCTCTGCACAACAACTGCACGAATACCAACTTCTCGACTGTTCTAAGTGTATGGGATCGAATCTGCGGAAGTTACCACTGGGCAAGAGAGGTCTCTGAGCTGGAACCCATCGGCCTTTTCAAACCCCGAGGTCCGCTTACAATGCAGCTCAAGCCTTTACTGTTGACCCCCATCCAAAAAAATTGAATGGGAACAGTTGCCCCAGTACCCCCCGCCGGCTCTCTATTTGACTTCCTTTAAGGTGGTACCCTCATAAGTGAATCGAGGTTCCCCGTTCACCTTGTGTATTTTACTTTCCGTCACGGTGAGCTTACCATCCTTGGGAACCATCCAGAAATCAATATCCAGGACGTCTTTGCCTTCCGTGGAGTTGAAGTCGCTGCATGCGAAATAGATCGTTTGGCCACCCTTTTCGAACATTCGAACGGGGTCGTGGATTACTGCGAGCTTGAGCTTCCATGTTTTGTTCAGTTTGTCATCTTTTATCATGAAAACGCCGCCGTGAGCTTTTTCCTGCGCGTCAGCGTAGCTTGTGATCGCTTGTTTTACGGAATCCGCGGTTATCGCCTTGCCGCCATGCTCGACCGCCTTGCCGGGATGCTCAACCGCGCTTCCTGGATGCTCGGATGCGCTCACAACATAAGCAAAAAGCAAAACGGCCGCAAAGACGAAAGAAACCCCGGCAAGGGACCGAAATCTGTTCGATATCTTCATGGGAAGTTCTCCTGCCTTGTGGAAAACCCGGTATTTGAGTTAAATGATAAGTACCCGGTCCCGGCTGTCAACAAAGTGGCCCGTTCACTACAGTTTCTCGTTTCAAAACCCGTCTTGTGCAAGCTCACCTTGGCAGTGAGCGGAAGCCGGAGAACGGGACTAAAAGAATAAACATCAAAACAGAGCCTCCCCTGTTCTCGTTGCCGGAATCAGTGGAAACAGAAACCACGAACAATTCATACTGGGGCTGGAATGTTCATTTTGTGAGCTGGGTCTGAGAAGTAAAAATATGCGCAGATCGGCTAAATCGCTCATCTAAAAGGACTGCCCGCCGGGAATGAATTGGCGGCCAGTCCTTTCGATTTTTTCATCACCGTTCCAGCAATCCCTATTCATCACGCTGAAAGCCGAAGGCCAGCCACGATAAATGGGGGCAAGGTTTCTGCCAGGTTAAATTCTTCCAAACCTTACAGATTGGAGCAAGCGTGACCTCGTAGAAAAGCTGGTGCCAGAAGTCAACATATCCAAAACGTTACGCGTTATGCACCAGCCAACATCTTCGCTTCAACATTTGGCAAGGAATGTGGACTCTCCCAAAACCTGAGAGGGTGATCATCTTCGAGGTGTTATTACGTACAGTGGCAAGGTATAGCAACTTCCCAGTTGACCGGCCGATCAGGATTTTCGGAGTTTATCTCCTGAAGTGTTTTAGTTGAAACGACAGTCTTTGAGATAGACCTCTTCGTACTTGACCGAACGCCAGACCTCTCGATAAATATATTGTCAGAGGCCCTGCCCCTGCCCTCCATGC
>JBEKPW010000089.1:0-48265 GCA_049520315.1 Syntrophobacteraceae bacterium | reverse complement strand
AAAGGGAAACCCTTCCTTGAAAAGAAGGGAACTTCGCGACCTGGAGCGGGCGACGGGATTCGAACCCGCGACCCCAAGCTTGGGAAGCTTGTGCTCTACCAACTGAGCTACACCCGCAAGTGGGCCAGAATAACGTATTCTAAATGATCCGCAACACTTGGGTCAAGTAAAATTGTGTTCCTGCACAAGCACCGCGCGGGGATGGCCTTGGAGCCCCTGAATGCACAAAAGAAAGCGGGCTATGACCATTTATGCATCGTGCCCATATGAAGTAATCATGAGGCGGGTAATCTATTTATGCCTGCCAACCGTGCCGGAACCCGGCGGTCCGGCAAGCTGATCGTTGCCGCTTCGTGGAAAGAACGTATCAATATTTCTCCTTACCTCATCGAGCCATTGCCTCCGTTGATCTGCCGTGCTGGTAACAATGACACTGAAGGTCCGGCGGTAAAAGCCGTTGACACCACAAAGACCGAAGATGCAATTGCGCCAAATTGTCTCGAGGGGGTCACCAAAGGCATTTTTCTCCCTTTCAGTTTCGGTGTTGGACGTATTGAATACCATCGCCGTTCCGGCTTTCAGCAATCCGTTTGGTATTCCCTCGCCCGAATCCCCTTCGACAAACTCGTACGCAACACCGGCACGCAGCACTCTGTCGATCCAACCTTTCAATATGGCCGGAGGCTGGCCCCACCAGTTCGGATGGACGACAATTATACCTCGGGCTTCGGCGATTTCCCTGCAATGCCTCATAATCAGCTCCGGCACAGGAGCGTATTCCGGGATTTCCTCGCTGATTAGCACCGGGTTGAAGGTCTCCTTGTACAAGTCATGAAAAAAGACCTTATGTCCACTGCTCTCCAGTTGCTCGACCGCTGCTTGCGCTATGGCGTGATTGAAACTGCCCTCGTCCGGATGAGCAAGAATGACCGATATTCTCATTTTGAGTTTGCCCTTAATGGTGCAACAAGAAGTCCTGACCGGGGCGGACCATCGTACAACGAAAGAGGTCAGCTTGATTTCCAAGCGGTCTTGTCAAGCAGCTTCCTGACCAGGCAAGCTATATCCCTGGCAACAAAGGGCTTCATGATAAGCTCCACTGCGAACTCTGCATTAGTGCTCGGTGTGACTTTTTCAGAGAACCCCGTGCACATGACTATTGGAATTCCGGGTCGGATTCGGCGGATTTCTTTGGCCAGATCGGTCCCGGTCAGCTGAGGCATGGTGCAGTCAGTAATGATCAGATCGAACCGGTCGGCATCGGCGTGAAACAATTCCAGAGCCCGCAGACTGTCTGTTTCGGAAGTGACCTGATACCCCAGTCGCTCCAAAAGCAAGGTCTCCAACTCTACCATGATCTGCTCATCATCCACAAGCAATATACTTTCTTTCCCCTTGGCAAGATCCTCAAAGGGCTCTGAAGGGTGCTCATCTTCAGGTTTTATTTCGGGAATATAAATACTGAATGTAGTGCCCTTTCCGACAATGCTTTGCACTGAAACAGCGCCTTCGTGTCTTCTGACTATCCCATGCACAACCGCCAGTCCGAGACCGGTTCCTTTTCCTGCTTCCTTTGTGGTGAAATAAGGTTCGAAGATTCGCTTCATGGTCTCCTCGTCCATTCCACCTCCTGAGTCAGAAACACTTAGTTTAAGGCATGGGCCGGGTTTGAGGCCAATAAGCGATAAGGATGCCAGGTCGCTTTCTCTCAGATCGATTCGAAGGAGATTTACCTCGATCACTCCATTATCATTCATCGCATGGGCCGCATTTACGAAAAGGTTCATCAGGACCTGGTGAATTTGAGTGGCATCGGCCAGTGCGTGGCCTTTTTCCAAATTTTGCCGGATCTCAATTGTTGCCGGAAGCGAAGCCCTCAATAGCTTCATAACCTCTTTGACGATCATACTGATCTCAAGCGGAGCCCTCTCACTTTCTCGACCAGCTAGACTGAATGTCAGGACCTGCTTCACCAGGTCCTTTGCGCGCAACCCTGCTTTTAGAACTTGCTCCAGACTATTCCTGAGCGGACTGGAATGCGCTGTATCATTCAGAGCAATTTCCGTAAAGCCTATTATAGGCGCCAGCATGTTATTGAAATCATGCGCAATGCCTCCTGCCAGCGTCCCTATGGCCTCGAGCTTCTGCGCCAGCCTGAGCTTTGCCTCGAGCATGGACTTGATATCTTCGTCTCTTTTGCGCTCAGTGATATCCAGAAAAGTTATAACAAGTCCTATCACAGCGCCGGCCTCGATGATCGGGGTGCATGAGAACACAACCGGAAAACACTCTCCATTTTTCCTCCAAAACAAATCCTCTATTATAGGGTGGGGTTTTCCGCTCTTTAGCGTAAGGAGCGTGAGACATTCGTGGCGGGGGCAAATGGATCCGTCCGCTTTGGAGTGATGGATAAGATCGTGGATATCCGTTCCAAGCATTTCTTCTAATTCGTATCCCAACATCGCTGTGGCTGAGGGATTTGCAAAAATGCCTCTCCCCTCGGCATCAAGCCCGATGATTCCTTCGTTGACGGCATCCAGGATCAACTGATTCACTCGGTTGAGGTGCTCACGTTCCTTTTCGGCCCATTTGCGTTCGCTGACGTCGCGGATAAAAACCAATGCTCCATTATGATCATTATAAGTAATCGGTACAGCAGAACTTTCAACATCAACAATCGAGCCGTCGGTTCGGATGAGTTTCAACTCGGCATTTGGCAGCGGTTTTTTCTCCGCCCTGAGCAGATGGATTCGTTTACTGACCTCCTCACGGGAGTTAGGATGAACTCTATCCAGGCTGGACTTGCCGACGAGTTGATCCGGCGAGGTGGCGCCAAACAGTTTCACAGTCGCTGGATTGACGTAGGCAAAAAGACCTTGAGTCTGAACGAAGATGGCATCAGGAGCATTTTCAACCAGCAGACGAAACATTTCTTCACTCGCCCGTAGCGCTTCGTTGGCTCTCTTACGCTCAATATCGCGCATTTCGAGAAGTGACGCCATATCATCGAAAGATTTTGCCAACAGGCCAACCTCATTGGACGAGTGCGGCAAACCCGTTCGTGTTCCCATGTCTCCTTTGCCGAACAACCGCGTTGTCTCGACAAGTTGTTTAATCGGCAAAATTAGAAGGTGATGCGCAAACAACCACACCACGCACATCACAAGAAGGCCCACAATTCCGAGAACAGATAAATAACCGAGCATCTCCTGGTTGGCGGTCTGAACGATTTTGTGCTTCGCATAGCCTGCGCACATATAAAGGTATGGAGGAGAATCCTCCCGAAGCCGCAGTTGCTTAAAAGCATGAATCCGGAAAACTCCGTCACTTCCGGCCCTTTCAAATGTTCCCGCGTCAAGGTCGCCCGACATCTTTCGTAATGATTCTTCGGGGACAAGCAGGCCCAGACCGGCCCCATCTTTTTCAGGAAAACGAAACAACCCGTTCCCCATATGATCCGTAATGCTTATCGTGGAGTCCTCGGGCAGATTCGCCTTTCTCAGAAAATGAGCGTACTCGTCCAGCCTCAGACCTGCGATCAGGATTGCGATGAGTTCTTTATCCGGACCCAGAACAGGACTGGCAAAAGAGATCACCGGGACATTACTGATCCTGCCCACGATATATTCACCGGCAGAGAAATCGAGCGTCCTTATTGCATCCCTGACGTGCTTGCGATCAGAAAGATTGGTACCGGGGTCAAAGGGAGGATCAGAGGCGAAAACACTTCCGTCGGGCCTCACGGCCGCTATGACGGAGTAGGCTGGATAATTCACGTGTAACTGGCTAAATAATTCATTGCAGGCCGCAGCGTCCAGATTTTTCACTTCGGGCAACTGGGCCAGGGTATTCAGCATCTGTTTGGTTCCGGCAGTAATTTGCTCCTGTTGGGCCGCCAGGCTCCGGACCAGAAGCAGCGCCCCTTTTTCTGCTTCATGGATTGCTCTGTCGCGCTGTGCAAGGCTTGAAGCAACAATTATTGCTGATGCGGGCAGGAACACAATCAGTAATAATACAAACAATTTCCTGGGGATGGACCAAAAGCCCAAGGACAGCCGCTTGTCCACTTTGCCTCCAACTAAGAATTTCGAACATACCTGACCAAACCGGCCAACACCTAAATCTTATCAGTATATTCTATGGGATGGCTTAGCGGAAAACATCTCAAAACGGTTATCGTTCGGAGAGAATCATCTTATGGACAGGGTTTGCAACAGTTTTGTTTGAGGCAGTTCGGGAAATCCTCTATGCGTCAGTCGGCCGAGATTTCAAAGCGAGAAATCCTGATCGCGAACATGAGTAAAATCATTGTATACTGGTTAGCGTTGGTCTGAATTCATTGACGGAGGAGGGGCCGATGTTTGAGCGAGAGTCGATTAGAGACAGGTTTAACCCCGGCGTTATAATTTCAGCATGCATGGTTCTGGTCTGGTTTTTCGTAATCCTTGGCTTCATCAGGTCCGGCGCTCTAGCTGCTGAAAGTGAGCTCAAGATAACCCGCATTACGCCTTCGGGCGCCGACATCCCACCAGGGAGGCAGATCGTTTTCCAATTCAACCACCCGGTTGTGCCCCTCGGCAGAATGGAACGGAACCCTTCGGAAATACCGATTTCCATTGAACCGGCCCTTTCGTGCCAGTGGCGGTGGCTGAATTCTTCTAATCTGGCGTGTCAACTGGACGAGCAGCACGCAATGGCCCCATCGACTCGTTACAACATCACGGTCAGGCCTGAGATCAAGTCGGAGGAGGGGGCACTTCTGGCTGAACCGGTCACTCACTCTTTCATAACACAGCGTCCCAAAATCAGCTTCGCAAGTTTCGCAAGGTGGCTATCGCCTGTAGAGCCGCAAATCAGGCTGCGGTTCGATCAGGTTGTCAGAAAAGACTCTATTGAAGCTCACGCATTCTTCAGGGGTGAGGGAGGCTTGAGAGTCGGGGCGAAAGTTCTGGAGGACAACCAGTATAGAAGCTATGAGGAACCGGGACTTAACTGGGTGTTGAGCCCGGCCGGCGCCCTTCCTGCGGACAGAGCGGCAGAACTCGTCGTAGAACCAGGAATTCTATCGGAACGAGGGACCGAACCCAGCGCCGAAAGCCGAGCGGTCTTCAGATTTCGCACACTTGGGCAGTTCAGGTTCGAGGGTGTGCATTGCCTTGACTTGAACGGCACTCAGTCTATCATTGGGCCGCAGGCCGGTGCTTCATCGAAGAGGCGATGCAATCCTCAAAGCCCTGTTTCGCTGGTCTTCACCTCTCCGGTAGCGCAATCAGAGCTTAGAGAGAAAATATCGTTCACCCTGGGGGGAAAGGGCGTGCCGGCCGCTAATATCTGGCCTGAATACGAAGACTCCTCCGTGGTCACCCAATTGACCGAAAAAGGAAGTTATTTCGCCAACCAGCTTGAAAAC
This sequence comes from Syntrophobacteraceae bacterium, assembly GCA_049520315.1. Lineage (GTDB taxonomy): Bacteria > Desulfobacterota > Syntrophobacteria > Syntrophobacterales > Syntrophobacteraceae > SbD1. The sequence goes on along the minus strand of JBEKPW010000089.1, from coordinate 42,855 downwards.
GAATCACTCAAACCTTTCAGTAAATACCGGGTTCGAGCCAAAGCCAAAAGCCTCAAAGATATATTTGGAAGGCCGCTTGTCGAAGCTATTGACATGCCTTTAGAGACCGACCATTTGCTGCCACAATTGAGCCTCTACAAGAACATGTCTGTCCTGGAGAAGGGGCTTGAGACCGATTTGCCAGTTTTTGCAAGCAATATCGATGGGATCGATCTCAAATACCAGACATTTACAGCCGCTGGAGAATCTCCCGAAAAACTGGCGTCGCTTCCCGGCCCCAGGGTCCGCGACGTCACGGCTGCAATACCGCTTGGAATCCGAAAGCTGATTCCCGCTGAGTCGGGGGTCTTGACGGGGACTGTTTCGCCCCGTCCCCCCATTCATCGCGGGGAACAGGAGCCAAACTGGTTTTTTGCGCAGGTAACCCCCTTTCATGTTCATGTAAAGATGGGACACTTCAACACACTGGTCTGGATTACCGACCTTCAGACTGGGGAACCGGTCCGGGGGGTCAGTGTAGAGGTGCGGAAAGATTCGTATAAAGATTTCGAAACACAACCGGAAACTCTTTCAACAGCGGTGACCGATTCGAACGGCATAGCCCAACTCGCTGGGACCTCGGAAATCGACCCCGCGCTAAAACTCGCTGAGGGTTACAGGCACGACAATGCTCAAAGGCTCCTCGTGCTGTGCCGCAAAGGAAACGATATGGCGCTGGTCCCGATAATGTATCACTTCCGGGTCGACTCGGAGGGGGCGAACTATCAGTACATCCCCTCCTGGATGCGGTCGCGGCACGGACACATTCGCGCCTGGGGGGCCACCGCGCAAGGTATCTACAAATTAGGGGACACGGTTCAGTACAAAATCTATGTCAGGGACCAGGAAAACCGGCACTTTATCCAGCCTCCTGCGGCCTCCTATAACCTGAAAGTCCTGGACCCCGCCTCCAGGGTTATCTTCCAGCGCGATGACATTAAACTTTCAGAATTCGGCGCCATGGACGGCGAGTTTTTGATTCCAAGGAACGGTGCGGTCGGATACTACAATTTTCAGCTTGAATCCAGTTTCGCCAAGCTGAACCTGGAACCGCTTCAAGTGCTTGTAAGCGACTTTACGCCTTCGCCTTTTCAGGTCACCACCGATCTCAACGGGAAGATTTTTGGCACGGGTGAGCCGGTTACTGTCTCGACTCAGGCCAAACTCCATGCCGGCGGGCCCTACGGGGGTGCAGACCTGGGCGTGACGGCGTCTGTGGAGGCCCAGGCTTTTCGGCCCGATAATCCTGTTGCCCGCGATTTCCAGTTCGACGTTGTCGAAAAAGTCGATAAAGAAGAGTACGGAGAAACCAGGCCCGAAGTTCAAACCGTTTTCCAGACAAAAGGTAAGCTGGACAATAACGGCAATTTCGAGACACAGTTTACCCTTTCAGAACTGCCGGTCTACTACGGGCGGATCACTGTGGAGAGTTCGGTCAGGGACGAACGGGGCAAATCTGTGGCAAGCCGCGCGACGGCAGCCTGCTTCGGGCGTGACCGTTTTGTCGGACTGAATCAGCAGGATTGGGTCCTCGAGGAAGGCAAACCCGCCAGGACCTCTTTCATTGTAGCGGATCAGACGGGAAAAACCGTCTCCGGCGCACAGGTCCGAATCGATATTGAGAAACTGCAGACCAAAGCCGCTCGAGTCAAGGGGGCGGGAGACGCCTATCCGACGCGATACGAGGAGGAGTGGACGCCGATTGAAACCCTGACCCTGTCATCGGGCGAGGACCCGCAGAGCTTCGAATTTACTCCGAAGCTGTCCGGAACTTTAAGAATAGTGGCCAGTGTTTCAGACTCCAGGGGCAGCGTCCACAGAACTGCAATGCGGCGCTGGGTTTCGGGGAAAAGTCACGTCCTCTGGAAGACAGAGGAAGGAAACCTGCTCAATATCTATCCCGATAAGGAAGAATACCGAGTGGGCGATACGGCGCGGGTGTTCGTACAAAACCCGTTCCCGGGCGCAAAGGCCCTGGTAACCGTGGAGCGTTACGGAGTGCTCGAGCACTGGGTGAAGACCCTGGAGCACAGCGCGGAGTTAATCGACATTCCGGTTCTGCCCGATTACCTGCCTGGATTTTACATCTCCGTTACGGTGATGTCTCCAAGAGTTGAAAAGCCTCTTGGCCCTGGAGGCGAAGATCTTGGCAAACCGGTCTTCCGCATAGGTTACGCGAAGCTCGAGGTCAAGGACCAGTTCAAGGAGATTGAAATACAATGCATAAGCGACAAGGAAGTCTATAAACCGCGCGACACGGTAAAACTCGAGTTTGAAGCGCGCCCGAGAAACCTTTCGCCCGGCGAGCCGAGCCCACCCATAGAACTTGCGGTCGCCGTGCTCGATGAGTCGGTTTTCGACCTTCTGCGCCAGAAAAGAGGCGCTTTCGATCCCTACCAGGGTTTCTATAAGCTGGAGGACCTGGACCTCGTCAATTACAACCTGATAATGCAGTTGGTGGGAAGAGAGAAGCTGGAGAAAAAGGGAGGGTTTCCTGCGGCTGCGGCCGGGTTCGATCTCGGTATGCGCTCGGTCTTCAAGTTCGTAAGCTACTGGAACCCATCCATTCGTGTCAGTGCAGAAGGGAAGGCGAGCGTCGAGTTTCAGGTGCCGGATAATCTGACAGGATGGCGGGTGCTGGCGATGGCCGTATCTCCGGACGACCGCATGGGCTTGGGAGAGGCGACCTTCAAGGTGAATCAGCTCACGGAAATCAGGCCCGTGCTCCCCAATCAGGTCCTCGAGGGAGACAGGTTTTCAGCCGGTTTTTCGGTGATGAACCGCACGGGTGAAAGCCGAAATATCGAAGTGAAAATCACGGCCGAAGGCCAGGTTTCACCAGGCGAATCCGGCCAGTCGAAAAACGCTTTGGCTGAGACGACGCAAACAATTGCGGCAGAGCCATATAAGCGCTATACGGTCCGGTTGCCGGTTGGGGCCACAGGCAAGGGCGAAATAGTTTTCACCGTCCAGGCCGGTGATAATCTGGACCGGGACACCTTGAGGCACACTCTGAAAATTCTCTCGAGACTTAACCGAAACGTGGCGACCGCATACGGGACTATCCTTCAGGGCGAGGCTTCTCAGGCAATTGAATTCCCCGAGAACATGCGTTCAGACTCGAGCCTGCTGAGCATAGGGCTGTCGCCCTCCATTCTGGGGGGGCTGGAGGGACCTTTCGATTTCATGAAAGTCTATCCCTATGAATGCTGGGAGCAGAAAATAAGCCGGGCGGTCGTCGCAGGTGCTGCCGCCGGCCTTGCGCCCTATTTTTCGAATTCCTTCTCATGGCAGAACGCCCCGGAAGAGGCTGACAAGATACTTGCAACTGCCTCAGAGTTTCAGGCCCCCAACGGCGGAATGGCTTTCTACCAGCCCCGCGATGACTATGTGAGCCCGTTTCTCAGCGCTTTTACGGCCAAGGCTTTCAACTGGTTGAGGGAGTCGGGTTACGCGCCCCCCATTCCGGTCGAGGAAAAACTTGCAAAGTATCTTCTCGATCTTTTGAAGCGCGACGAATCGGAAGACGCCGTTTCCCGGAGTGTTCTTTCCAACGTAAGGGCGCTTGCCCTGTCCGCCCTGGCCGATAACGGCAAAATCTCACGCGCTGACCTCGAACGCCAATACATGCGTCTGCAGGAGATGAATCTTTTCGGCAAGGCCATGTTTCTGGAAGCCCTCGCTAAAGTGTCTGATACTCTGGAAATGAGAAAGGAAGTGGTAAAAAGCATTCTGGCCCATTCCGACCAGAGTGGCGGGACAATCAGATTTAGCGAGCAACCGGACTCGGCGTTGGGCTCCATCCTGTCCTCGCCGATCAGGGACAATGCAGCAATTCTGATGGCCTTTCTATGTTACCTGGCCGAAGGTCCCATTGCCTTGCCGCCGCCTGAGGCCCCAGCGGACCTGGCCGGCGGTTCCACCGCCCTTGGCGATATCCCTTTGAAACTCATGGCGACGATAGCATCGAGCAGAAGAGGCCAGGATCACTGGGCCTCAACCCAGGAGAACCTTTTCGCAGCTATGGCGGCCGTTCGTTACAGCAAAGTATTCGAAAGGCAAAAGCCGCAGTTAAGCTTTCAAACGTTGCTCGATTCCCAACCAATTGGCCAGGGCAGCTTCGAGAGTTCTGCGGACAAGCCCCTGAAATTCGATTACCGGATACAGGATTCGGACCGTGGGCGAAAAACGGCTGTGACGGTGCGCAAGGAAGGGGAGGGGAGGCTATACTACGATACGATGCTTTCCTATGAGCCGGCCCAGATGAGTGGTGATTCAATCAACGCCGGGATTGAAATTCAAAGGGAATACAGTGTCGAACGCGACGGGAAATGGGTTCTTGCTCAAAATCCCCTCCAGGTCAGGACTGGCGACCTGGTAAGGGTTGATCTGTTCGTATCTTTGCCCTCGGAGCACTACTTCGTCGTTGTGGAGGACCCTGTGCCGGGCGGCCTGGAACCGGTGAACAGGGAACTTGCGACCTCGTCGGAAGTTGACGCACGAAAAGGCGAATCTGCGTTCGCGCCGGAGTCGCTGCACAGCCGCTACACTGACTGGAGCAGCTTCGGGGTATCCCGCTGGAGTTTCTACCACAAGGAATTGCGGCATGACTCTGCGCGGTTTTATTCAGAGCGGCTCGGCGCCGGGCATTATTATCTCTCGTATACGGCTCAGGCGATAGCTCCGGGCGAATTCACGGCGCTGCCGGCTCGAGCCGAAGAAATGTATGAGCCTGACGTTTACGGCAAAAGTTCGCCCACAGTGCTGAAAGTTGAACTCTCCGAATGAACGGAAGGTGAAAAGACTGACAGGAGACCCTGGTCTGAAAGTTAAAAAGTTAGCAATTTTTGCCCTTTATGTAATCGGGTGCCTTTCGGCGCTGTTTGTCTTGAAAACAGCCCGGGATCTCAAACCGATCCCTGCTACTCTTTTGTTCGGCGACTCGGGAGTAAAGAAGCCCCAGCTTCTCGACCGAATCGGCAATCCGCTGTCGATCAGCTATCAGAACAGGTGGAGCGCTCAAACGGTTCCTCTGCGCGAAATCCCGGCGCTTCTGCAAAATGCGTTTATCGAGTCGGAGGACAGGCGTTTTATGAGCCATAGCGGGGTGGACTGGCTGGCCCGTGTGCATGCCCTGGCCCAAAACCTGCGTGCTATGAAAGGGGTGCGGGGAGCAAGCACTATCACCGAACAGGTCGTCCGCATGCTTCACCCGCGGCCACGGACCGTGTGGTCCAGATGGCTCGAAGGGATCGAGGCGGCGCTACTCGAGAAGCGTTTTTCAAAAAGCGAGATTCTGGAGTTCTACCTGAACCAGGTCCCGTATGGACATCAGAGGCGGGGAGTCGTTGAAGCGGCCCGGTTTTATTTCGACCGTGATCCAGCAACTCTGAATGTGAAGGAAAGCCTTGCGCTCGCTGTTCTCGTGCGGGCGCCATCCGGGTTGGATCCGCAACAACGGCACAGGTCCCTCGAAAGGCGGCTCTCGAAGCTCGCAACACACATGCTCGACAAGGATCTGCTCGATAAAGCGGAACATCGCACCGCTCTCTCGGATGGCTTTGAATTCGCTCATTCCAGGAGAGTAATCGAAGCGCCTCAATTCGTTCACTATGTCTTCGATACCACCAGGGCCGAGGTATTGAACTCCAGTGGCAGGGTAACGACCAGCCTTGATGGGCGCATGCAGCAAAAAATCCGGCAAATTCTGTGGAATCGTCTCGATGCGCTGCAATCAAGCGACGTGGGCGATGGGGCGGCCCTGGTCGTCGACAATAGGACCGGCGAGGTGCTTGTATGGGTGAGCGAAAGCGTTGCAGCCGGAGAATCGCAAGGGTGGGTGGATGCAGTTACGGTGAGGAGGCAGCCGGGTTCCACCTTGAAACCGTTCCTCTACGCCCTTGCGATGGAAATGGGATGGACCGCCGCAACCTTGATAGAAGATTCTCCTCTGTCTGAAGCTGCCGGTTCGGGTCTTCACAGTTTTCACAATTACAGCAGGACTTATTATGGTTTGCTTCGGCTGCGGGTTGCGCTTGGAAATTCCCTGAATACGCCGGCCGTAAGAACGATCCAATTCGCAGGGACTGAACGGTTTCTCCAGCGGCTGCGCCTGCTCGGGATATCGGGTCTAAATAAATCGGCTGATTTCTACGGACATGGTCTCGCTCTGGGAGATGGCGAAGTGAGCCTCTTCGAGCTTGTGCAGGCCTACTCGGCCCTGGCGCGCCACGGCGCCTTCCGGCCGCTGCGTACTCTGTGCGAGCGCCAACTCCCCTCCGACGAAATACGTCCAGTGATCGGTCCGAGTACGGCGGCAATAATTGCTGACATACTATCGGACCCCCAGGCGAGACGCCTTGAATTCGGCGAAGGCCACCTCCTGCGTTTTCCGGTCCAAACAGCCGTAAAAACAGGGACGTCCTCCGACCATCGGGATTGCTGGGCAGTGGGTTTTACTGAACGATACACTGCCGGCGTGTGGATGGGAAATCTCGACCACCGGCCAACCAGAGGAGTCACCGGAGCCATCGGCCCGGCTCTCGTTCTTCGGGCGATCTTCGCGGAACTGAACAGTGAGGGGGAAACAGGCCCTTTTCCAACCTGGCCCGGCCTGCAGTCAGTGAGCATATGCACAGTGAGCGGAATGCTTGCAGGCCCTGACTGTCCGCGTATGGACGAAAAATTCGAGCCGGGCAAAGTCCCGGTTGAAGTATGTTCACTTCATTCTATCCGGGCTGCATCCAACGATGCGGGGGCAGAACCTGTCCCCGCGAGTCCGTCGTCTGTCCTCGGTTTTCCGTCATCCGTTATTCATTTGCTTCAGCCTACCCCCGGTCTTCAGATCGCTATGGACCCCCGGATTCCCGCTGAACTTCAGGCGTTTGCGTTTAGAATCTCTCAAAATATCAAGCCTGAGAGAGTACAGTGGGTCTTGAACGGAAAACTGGCAGGGGAGACCGGAAAAGATGAGCACCGGTTCTTATGGCCGCTTTCCCGTGGTGAGTACATCGTGCGGGCCAGGGTGTGGCGTGGCGGTCAAAGTGAGCCGGCCGAAACCCCCCGGGTGGCGTTCGTTGTAAAATGATTCCCACCAAGTCTCTCTTAGGAGGTATTGGGAGTAGATGAATGTATAATCAGACTAAGGCCGATAGCTGTTTAATTCCATTTATGCAATGACATCGCTATGCGGATATTTTATAGATGAAAACATCGCTTGTTTCCGTTCTCTTCAATCGTGCTATTCAGGAGCTGAAGAACGGCAAGTGCCTTTATGCGCACGGTCTTCTGCAGACGGTCCTGATTCACGAGCCTGAAAATCTCAAGGCGATGATCAACCTGGCAGTGGTCTATGCCGAGCTTGGGGAGCGCGATATGGCAATCGAGACCCTGCAAGGGGTCCTTGCCAAAGATCCTCACAACGAAATTGCTTTGAGACACATGACCAATTTGAGCGATGAGTGACCTCCCGGTCAAAAATACTGAACGGTGTAGCTCTGTTCGACTGAAGAGGAGCTGGAATGCCGCGGCAGGTGAGTCAGGAAGCGGGGAACTCCGCCCCTGCTATCCGATTGATATCTTGAATATCACAGTCTCGATAAGTGCCTGTGAGCAGCGTCCGGTCGTGATCACCAGGGCCGACCTGGAGCGGGCAGCTTCGATGTACTTCACGAGAAAACTCAAACCATCGGCAAGTTGACACGCAAATAATGTCCATCCGGGATGGCCTGTTCTCGGGTGCGAGAGGGCCTGTCAAAATTTCAAGGGTCCCAACCTCTTTCTGCGCAGTGGGACAAACACCCTCACTATCAATTTGAATAGGACATCAGGGCGTGCCGGTCGCTGATATCGGGGCGCTGGTATTCTATGGTCCGGTGTCATGGTCTTGTCACTTTAGTGGTCCGGACTATGAATCCGGCGACGTATTGGACTCCGAACTTTTCTCCAGGGACCGTTGGTCAGATCTGCCTCCATGTCGATGGGAAGCCGATTCGGAGAATATTTCCTTGTCAGGAACGGTTTTTTAAGACAGCTTCGACGCCGTGGTACGCTGCTTGCACCATGAGTCCCCAAAGGCTGGTTCTACCTATATCCGACAACGGTCTTCACCACCCGGTTTGGAGTGAAAAAAATGAAAGCGAACGATTCAAAATCTGTGGGGCACCATCTCCGGCAGGTCAGGGATGGGAAAAGGCGTTTCGAGAACGCATACCAGGGGGTGGCCAGGATGATCCTCCACGAATCGGCGGCCATCGAGAAGGTGCTGGTCAACGGCAGGACCACGTTTGATTTCAGGATCTTCAGGATAAGCGCAAAACACGTCGTCGGGATGTACGACGAAGTGAACAGCTTTGTATCCTTCATCAAGGATGCGGCCGAAGGGGGATCGTCGCGGGAGATGGCCTTCGTGCTGGTGGGGGAGCCTGGAAACGGCAAGACCTTCTTTGTCGACAACCTTTGCGCACTCTACAGGCAGTTTCTGGCCAGTCCGGAAAACCGAAAATATACGTTCAATTTCGTGCACCTGGACAAACTAGGGGGTTACGGCAAGATAGAGACCATCCAGTCGCAGACCTTCGAGGATCCGGTGATCCTGGCCATGAACCTGTTCGAATCCCGGGATGAGAGCAAAGAATTTCTCGCCGCTATGGGAGATTTCCCGGACGAGCAGATAGACCGGCTCAACCAGAGCTACAGGCCTCTTGGCGCCTGCAGCGACTATATTATCAACGACATCAGGAACTACTGCCAGGGCGACCGGGAAAAGCTTTTGGGCTTCTTCGAGGTCGTTCCGGTGCCCCTTAGCGAAAGCATGGGGACCGTGACCGGGAAGTACTCGGCCAAAGACAAGATAACCTCCTCGGCGGTGGACCTGCTGGGAGAGGAATCTATTCAGCGGCTTCTGCACATATCGGATGCGAACAATCCCTTCCGGTTCGACCTCAGACGAGGGGCGCTGGCGCGTGTTGCGGGCGGGGGAATTCATTTCAGCGACGAAATATTCAAGAACAAAAAAGACCTCGTACAGGTCTACCTGGGGGTCATACAGAACCGCAACATCGAAATCGACGGGTTCCGGTGGCCCATCGACACGCTCATCATCGCTACCAGCAACAACTCCGAGTTCAACCGGTTTTTGGCCGAAAAGGAAGAGGCGCCCATCGTGGACCGCTGCCGGATCTGCTACGTGGCCCACAATACGGACTACAGGCTGCAGGAACAACTGACCGCCTACGCCGTCGGAAGCGAGGCCAAGACTACGTTGACTAAAGAGCGGCTCCACCAGGACCCCAACCTCAACTACGCAGCGTCCGTGGCAGCGGTGCTGACCAGGCTCCCCAGGTCCGAAAAGCTTACCGCCATAGAAATGATGAAACTGTCTGCCGGGGAGGTCGCAGGGGAAAAGAGCATCAAGACCCTGGCAGAGGTCATCGATACGCTCAACCACGAACCCGACATCACCAAGAGGTTCGGCCAGAAGGGGCTCGGCCAGAGAAACCTGGGCCGGGCGATCCAGCTCCAGATGGAGACCTCCGAGACCAACGAAGGACAGTGCATGTTTGCCTACGACATCTTCAAGTCGCTGGGTCGAATCGTGCTGGACTATGTTCCCGAGGCAAACGACAGGGCCAAGTACCTCGAAGACCTCAAGATTGCCCGTGGGCTCTACCGCGAAAGAATCATGACCGAGATGTTCAACGCCTATATGGATGAGCCGCACGCCATCCGCAAAGACGTGATGAACTACGTGAACATGATCATAGGCATCGACGCGGAAAACCTGGGGCCGGACAAGATGTGGAAATACAAAAACCCGCAAACCGGCGAGCTCAAGGCACTCAAGATCGACGAGCGCTACATTCAAAGCATCGAAGACAGACTCGGCCTCAAGAGCAGGGAACAGCGCGAGTCGTTCCGAACCTCCATCAGGAAAATTTACGGACAGAAGATGTCGACCGACCGGGACTACGACTTCATGGACAATCTCGAACTTGTCAAAGCCGTGACGGACGTGAGACTGAAATCCGACATAGCGGGTGCGGGCAGCCTCATCGGGGCGCTGGCAAACCGCACCAATGAGGAAAACCAGAAGCTCTACGACCGGATCCTCAACACCATGTTGAACAAGCTCGGTTACTGCATGACCTGCGCCCAAAAAACCGTGGAATATTTCTGCACGAAAAACGACGAGAACTGAGCAGTGAGCGGGAAGAGTTTTGGGTTTTGAGTTTCTAAAAACTGACAATAATAACTAACAACTCTTCGAGCAGTAAAAGGCCATGGAAAAGGACATCCGGGAGACCGAAGGACAGGCGCACGGAAATCGGCTGCTGGAAAATAGCGGGACCGAGTCGCTTTCATACATGGCCGGGGAGTGCATCTACGGCCGGGGCGACATGCTTTTTCTTCAGGGCGCGGCTATGCCCGGGAGCAACTACGTCTACAGCCTCAGCGCAATCGACGACCTGCTGGAGCGGGACAAGATGCGGGAAAAGGACGGCTTCCCGCGCAAGATCCGCATAGGAAGACTGGTCAAGCCCGGCCGCGGCGGCAAGGGCAAGATCATTTTGGTGCCCACCACGGTCGAGGAAAAATTCATTCACGACGTGCGGCGCAGCCAACCGGGAGGCGAAGAGGGATCATCGGGCGGAACTGGAGAGGGCCAGGAAGGCGAAGTCATCGGAGAGGAGCCCGTTCATGGCACGGAAGGTGCCGGGACTGGCGCAGGTCAGGGGGAAGGCGCCGAGCATGAAATAGAATCCAGCGCTTACGATCTCGGGCGCATACTCAGCGAAAAGTTCGAACTGCCCGAACTCAAGGACAAGGGAAAGAAGCGGTCGCTGACCCGCTACACCTACGACCTGACGGACATGCACAAGGGTTCGGGGCAGTTCCTGGACAAGAAAGCCACGCTTCGAAAGATCATCGAAACCAATATCGGTCTGAACAGAATAAGTTCGTGGGAAGATATCGATCCAACCGGGCTTCTGGTTTCGCCGCGAGACAAAGTCTACCGAATTCTTTCCAGGGAGAAGGACTACGACTCACAGGCCATGGTTTTTTTCCTCCGGGATTACTCGGGTTCCATGACGGGCAAGCCCACCGAAGTGGTCGTCACCCAACATATCCTGATCTATAGCTGGCTTCTCTACCAGTACGAGAAGCGGGTCGAAACCCGGTTCATCCTGCACGATACCGAGGCAAAGGAAGTCCCTGACTTCTACAGCTACTACAGTTCGAATGTCGCGGGCGGCACGCGCCTCGCGTCCGCCTACCGGCTGGTCAATGAAATTGTCGAGACTGAAAGTCTCGCCAGCGACTACAACATCTACGTCTTCCAGGGCACGGACGGCGACGACTGGGACTCGGACGGAAGCCAGACGATACCGGAAATACAAAAGATCCTTGCGTTCACCAACAGGGTGGGAATCACCATCGCCTCGGCCTCCGAGCAGCCAGGCGGAACGGTGGTGGAGAGGTACATGGCGAACTCCCGCCTGCTCGAAGAACACCCCAGTCGCATCCGCATGGATTCGGCAGGCGAAAACGCAACCGAGGTGCGTCTCATAGAGGGTATGAGAAAGTTGCTTTCCTAGGGGTGGAAAGTATTTCACCGCAGAGTGCGCAGAGAACGCAAAGCGTAGACTGAGAATACAAGAAATGACAATGCAATTGAACAAAATCACCGAAATTATCATTGGGGCGGCTATAGCGGTTCATCGTGCTCTCGGTCCGGGTTTGCTGGAGTCTACATACGAAGCTTGCATGTTGTATGAACTGAATGAACGAGGACTGAAAACGGAGAGACAAAAGCCCCTGCCCGTTACATATCGCGGGGTGCATCTTGAGTGTGGATACCTGATTGACCTTCTGGTCGAAGACCAGGTGATCGTTGAATTGAAGGCTGTGGAAAAACTGGAGCCGATCCATGAAGCCCAGCTTCTATCATACTTGAAACTCTCCGGCTTGCAGGTCGGGTTGCTTATCAATTGCAATGTTATTGAACTCCGGCGCGGCATACGCCGCGTGGTCAATAATTTATAAAGATTGCTTTCTCAGGTTTTTCTCCGCGTTCTCTGCGTACTCTGCTTCGAAAAGTTCCCACGCGAAGACGCGAAGACGCGAAGGGAATGACACTTTTCATGGTTTCAAGGGTGTACCCAAGGGGCATGAGGCACTGCTTCGAAAAGACTTGGTGGGCTGCGCTCCGCTTAGCCCACCCTACGAGTCTTTTCATGGTGTCGGGTGTCCCAACGGGACATGAGTTGCTGCGGTGAATGAGTTCTTGGGGACGGCGATGGAACTGATCGATCAACATACCAAACGGATCATGGAAGGGTGCAAGGAGCGAGCCCGGCAAGCCGGCCTGCGGTTCCACGACGAGACGCTCGAATACATCGTGACCAACAGGGACCTGCTCGAGCTGAGCCCGAAAAACATGATTCCCTCGCTCTACGACTATTGGGTCCATGATGTCGAAGTCCTGAGGGAAAAGGGAAGGTACGATCTCTATCCCAATAATCCTTACGAAACGGTGATAAACACCAGCCCGGCTATCTCATTCTATAATGACAACAACCCGGACTGGCTCAACGTCATGATCTTCTATCACGTGCTCGCTCATATCGATTTCTTTCAGAATAACATGTTCTTCGAGCACACCTGGGACCGGGATTTCGCAGGCCAGGCCCTCTCAGACAAGTCCACCATAGCCATGCTCCGCTCGGAAAAGGGGCGCTGGCTGGACTACGTGGTCGAGTTCAGCCGAAGCATCGATAACCTGGTGGGCTTCTACGGCGAAATGTTCGATTCGAGCCGGCCGGAGGAGATCAAGACATCAATGCGGCTGGACTTCTACTTCGACGTCTTTCTGCAAACGATCAGAAACGTGAGCCTCACTGACTACCTCAAAGAGGTGGAGCGCTACAACGAGGTTATAAGGCAGTGCGGCGACATGGCGGAAAGCGTCTTCTTTTCGCACGTGGCCAAACGCTACCCCGAGTTCGATGCGCTCTTCGCCGGGCGTAAAAAACAGGGAAACCGCGGCGCGTGGGACCTGCTTCAGTACGTGCAGGAAAACTCCGCATTCCTGCGCAGGGACGAAAACCGCTGGATGGAGTCTGTCATGCAGATCGTGCGGAAGACCTCCCTGTTTTTTCAGCCCCAGATCAGAACCAAGATTCTCAACGAAGGCTGGGCGAGCTACTGGCATGAGAAGCTCTTTCTAAAAGACGACAGGATAAAGGGCAACGAAGTGGGGTTTGCGCGCGTAAACGCTTTGGTAACCGCACTGCCCCGGGTGGGGATCAACCCGTATGCACTGGGCATGAGGCTTTTTGACCATATCGAGCAGATGGCCGACAAGGGGCAGCTCTCCTACGATTTCCAGAGAATCCAAAACGCGCGTCAGCGGGAGGACTTCGATGCAAAAACCGGTTCGGGTCCGGACCATGTGTTTAAAGTCCGGCAGGAGTTCAACGACTTCCTGTTCATAAATACCTTCATCGATCAGGATTTCGTGGACCGGCACAAGCTTTTCGTGGTCGGCAAACGCTTGAACAGCACCAAGAGGGTGTGGGAATACTTCGTTCAGAGCAGGAGCGCCGAAAAATACAGGCAGATGCTGCTCGATTCCCTCTATCATCCACCTTTTATCGAAGTCGAAGAAACAAAGACCGATGAGAGCTGTATCTATCTCAGCCACCATTTCGAGGGCAAGCAGCTCGTGCCGGAATTCGTTCCCAATACCATGCTGGGCATCGAATACCTGTGGGGTGGGGTGGTCAAGCTCGAGACTACCGAACTGGTCGAAGCCAGCACCGAGTACATGACCAACGGGTATGGCACGGCCTCTGCCGACTCCGGCAAAGAACCGGCTGAGCGAAGGGTCCTCTACACCATGAAGGACAGAAAGATTTCAAAGGAGGTCCTGTAATGGAAGCGTCGGCCGTGACAAACAGAGACTCCTCGATGACGCACCTGTTTCGCAAAATAAGGGAGCGCGAGCAGCGAGCGCCGTTAACCTTCCCCGAATTCACGAACCTTTTGAGCAAGTCGCCCAGACTGATCTTTCGAAATATCTTCCAGATGTTCTATGACATGATGTACAGCTATGTGGGCGAGGGTGTAAACGAATATCCCGACGATCCCGAATCCATCGACTTCGTCTACTACGACACGAGCCGCCTGTTCGTGGAGGGGACGGACCATCCCTTTTTCGCCGACAGGCTCTTCGCAAACAGGCTGATAAGCCACGTCAACACGTTCCGCAGGGGAATCCGGCAAAACAGGATTTACATCCTGGAGGGACCGCACGGGTGCGGAAAAAGCACTTTCCTCAACAATCTGCTCATGAAGTTCGAGCAATACTCCAGGACGGAAGAAGGAGCGACCTTCGAGATCGTCTGGCGTCTGAATCGCAAGGATCTGGAAGGGGGCGGCCCTTTGGACGCAAACCACCTCATCTCCCAGCTCCGATGCCTGGCAGAGAAATCCTGCATGGGCGAACTCCCCGACGTGAAGGAAAGCTTGTTTGCACAGACGGGCAAGGACTATCTCGAAGTGCCGTGCCCCAGCCATGATAATCCCTTCTTGCTGATCCCGAAGGCATACCGCAGGGACTTCTTTGACGAGTTGATAACCGATAAGCATTTCAAGCGCAAACTTTTCAAGGAAAAACAGTACGAATGGGTCTTCAAGGACAATCCGTGCACTATCTGCCTCTCCCTTTACCAGACGCTCCTCGATACGCTCGATTCCCCTTCGAAGGTATACGACATGGTTTTTGCCCGCAGATACCTCTTCGACAGGAGGCTGGGAGAAGGAATCAGCGTATTCAATCCGGGCGACAGGATATCGAAAACCCACGTTCTGACCAACGAATTGCTCCAGAGCCAGTTGAACGCCCTGCTGCGCGACAGCAACAGGGTCCCGTACATGTATTCGCGCTACGCAAAAACCAATAACGGCATATATGCGCTTATGGACATAAAGTCCAACAATACCGAAAGGTTCGCAAACCTCCACGGGATCATCAGCGAGGGGGTCCACAAGGTCGAGGACATAGAAGAAGACGTCAACTCGCTTTTCCTTGCCCTCATGAACCCGGAAGACAAGCAGAATATCTCGGACACTCAGTCTTTTTCAGACCGCATCACGAATATAAAAATCCCCTACGTCCTGGACTACAACACTGAGGTCAAGATTTACACGAACATCTTCGGAGATCATATCCAGCGCTATTTCCTCCCGAGGGTCCTCGACAATCTTGCAAAAGTCATCATCTCCTCCCGACTCAGCCCCAGGTCGGCCGGCATGGAGGAGTGGATACCTGATACGAACAAGTACCGGCTCTATTGCGATCGGAATCTGCTCCTGCTCAAGATGGACATCTACACCGGCCTCATCCCCTCGTGGCTCTCCGATGAGGACAGGAAAAATTTTACCGCGAAGAGGCGAAGGAGAATCATCGCAGAGTCCGAGAATGAAGGCGACAAAGGCTTTACGGGGAGGGACTCGATCAAAATCTTCAGCGAATTCTACTCCGCCTATGCCAAGAAGGACAAGATCATCACCATGGCCATGGTATGCGGCTTTTTCAACAAGTTCCGCAACGGCTCGGCAGGACTCATTCCGGAGGGCTTTCTCGATTCCCTCGTCTCGCAGTACAATTACACGGTGCTACAGGAAGTAAAGGAAGCGCTCTATTACTACAACGAAGAAAATATCTCCAGG
The DNA here is from genome assembly GCA_049520315.1 of Syntrophobacteraceae bacterium. Lineage (GTDB taxonomy): Bacteria > Desulfobacterota > Syntrophobacteria > Syntrophobacterales > Syntrophobacteraceae > SbD1. The sequence continues at coordinate 27,081 of JBEKPW010000089.1, read as the reverse complement.
GAGATCCAAAACTACCTGTTCGCCGTAAACTTCGAGTGCGGGCGTACCGAAAAAAGTATCTTCACCGGGGAAGAGATCGAGATCACCGAAGACTTCTTCGAGGCCGTCGAGCGCCGCATCCTAGGGGCGGACTCCACGGCCGTCCAGCGCGTGAACTTCCGTCAGGAGGTGCAAAACCAGTATGCATCCAGCACCCTGACCCAGGAGATGATGGTCGACGGGAAAAAAATATGCGAGACCCAACTCTACCAATCGCTCTACAACAGGTACATCCACAACCTGAAGGAAAACGTGCTCGATCCCTTCCTCAAGAACGACAATTTCCGAAACGCCATCAAGGACTACCACAATGAGGGCTTCAAATCGTACGATAAGCGCATCCGCCAGGACGTCACCCAACTCATGGGCAATCTCAACACCAAATACGGCTACACCGAGCAGGGAGCAAAAGAGGTGTGTATCTACGTCATCGACAACGGTCTGGCAGACGCCTTTTCCAAGCGATAATTGAACGGGATTAAGAGGATTAAGATAGAAAGACCTTTTTGACAGGATTGACAGGATTAGAAGAAATTGGAGGGAAAGGGGCCTACAGGGGACAGATTTCCCTCTTCCGTCCTCCGTCCTCTGTCTCGCCGTGAGATCATAGCCGGGTTACATGATCGGCGAGAACCGGATCGAGCAGGAGCTTTTTGGCGAATTTGGAATACTTGGCTACTATCGCCCTGACGGCGAGCTTCAGTGCGTAGGATCTGATCGGCTTTTCAAGAAGATAGGTGATGTCCGAGGAGATGCACATATCTACGACCTCGTCATTGGCGTTCCCGGTCATGATGATGGTGTCCTGGGGAGCCAATGGGAATGCGGGCTGGACGGATTTTAAGAAGCTGAAGCAGGTCTTTTCCCCCAGGAAAACGTCCAGTATGAATATGGCGACGCCTGTCTGGCGGCTTTGGCAGAAGCGCAGCGCTTCGTCCGGATCGGTGAATACGAACACCCTGCCCCACGTGTAAAACGACCTCACAAGCTCGGCGGTAACTTCGCATACCGCCGGGTCGTCATCGACGATTATCACCGGTAAGCCGCCAGTCATGAGTTCCTCCCCCGGTCCCAAAGTCCACCGCGCCGGCCCGATAAGCTTATAAGCAGCAATGTAATGCACCTGGTCTATCTAACGAGGTATCAGGACGCGCATGTGCCGGGCGATTTATCAGCGGGGAAATTGCCTCTGTCAGCAAAGGTAACCCGCATGCCTGCCTTTGGCAACTTCCGGTTAATGGCTAAATTCGATCAGATTTGATATGGGCAAAAGAGGGGTGCGCTGTCTTTTGCCCGATAAGGTCATTCAAATCCCTGTGGATATGGGGTATAATCGTTGCGAAGGCCATAGAAAGGATACACGCCATGCTCGGTACGCCGAAATCCGAACTGCACAAGCTTGTGGATGCCCTTCCGCAAGAGGAAACTATGATAGCCAGGCGATTTCTCGAGTTTCTCCTGGCTAAGGCCGATGACCCTGTTTTGCGTGCATTCCTCGATGCTCCTGAAGACGATGAACCTGTTACCGAAGAGGATTTAAGGGACATCGAAGAAGGCAGAAAAGCCGTAGCGGAAGGCCGTGTGAAATCCTGGGAGCAAGTCAAAGAGGAACTCGGTCTATGAGGCTTGTGGTCACCGAACCGGCAGAAAAAGACCTGCTTGATATTGACGCAAAGCACAGACAACGGATTCGACAAGCCATTGAACGTATGTTGTCCGACCCACGGACCTCGGATTTAAAAAAGCTCAAAGGACAAGAGAATACTTGGCGGCTTCGAGTCGGGGATTGGCGGGTCATCCTTGAGATTGACCAGGCTGAAGGCATTATTTATGCCCACAGGATAAAGCACCGAAGAGAAGCCTACAGATAATGATAATAACGACAAGGGATGGAAAATCTTTCGATACCGATAGAGACCTGACCGCTCCGGAGCGTCACATCCTGCAAAAACTCGTCATATGGCAATTGTTCGCTTCCAGCCTCGATCAATTCAGAGAGAAGGAAAAGGAGGCTATGTTTACAGGCTGGAACAACTCGGGCCCGATTAAAACCAGCGAAGCAATGAGGGCGATTTTCGCTCAATTAGAGGAAAATGTCGTCCTTCGACTCAGCAAGGATACGAAATAAAACGGCCGATCCACACTCCAATCAGCCGTTATTGGCTGAAAAAACAATGCAGCCGGCCTTCTTTTCTCTGAAAACCTGTCCGCTGTCTTCGAGATATCTCAAGTGCGAAATTGCCTCTGCGGTGGCGAACCACTTCTGGGACACAGGGAAGGCTTGCCATGAATCGCAGTCGATATCCCAGGTCATCATGGATGCAACCTCGTAAGCAGGCTTCGGGCCTTGCTTCAAAATGGAGAGGGCTTCTTCGAGTCTGTTCTGATGATGCCCCTTCAATTCCGTTATCCTGCTCCTGCAATTTCCTATAAGGCGCCTGTGTCCGGGCAGCACCAGGTCAACCTCCAGGCCGTAAATCTTGTCAAGGCTGGCAATATAGCTTTTCAGAGGATTTTCCTCCTGGGTCCAGCATGTGATGTTCGGCGTTATATCAAAGAGAATATGGTCTCCCGCCACAAGAACCTTCTTTTCGGGTTCGTACAAACAGGTATGGCCTCTCGTGTGCCCGGGCGTCGCAACGGCTTTGAAGCAGTAGCCGTCATACCGGAACGTGTCCCCCTCGTCTACGGCGCTCGTTTTGGGTACGGCATCAAAGCCATACTTATAACCCGGGTGGTTACTGACAGCCGCCTGAAGCTCCTCTGCCGGAAAACCGTTCAGCCTGGCAAAGCCGGTAACCGCCTCCCAGCCGGTCCAGTTGTCCATGTACTCCTTATCCGGCCGGTTGATATATAGGATTGAAGCGTCGGAAACCAGTCTCGGTGCAAGGGCGATGTGATCCGCGTGCATGTGAGTGATATAGAAGTCGGTCATCTTAAGATCCACCTCGATTTCACCCAGGCCGGCCTGCATGGCCTCGAGGCATTCTCTTCGATTCAACCCGGTATCAATGACCAGGTTCCTGTCGGGGCCTTTTATCACATAGGAGTTGACCCATCCCAGAGGACTTCCCGGCAATGGGATTTTTATCAGGTATAGATTGGGCAAGAGCTCTTCAACCATACAAAAGGGCCTCCATTCTTTAGGAATCTCCTGGAATATGACCACTCATGCTGAGTTCCCCGCTCTATAGTCGAGAACCGTAAAAATTGAAAGGTATTGTTTCGTTCCAACTTCCGCCGAAACTACGCATTTCTGATAACTTTCAAACTTGAACACAATTTCAGGGGAGTATGGCAACCGGCCTGACCCAGCCGGCACTTGCCGCTTTAATCTTGATTGGAAAACATGCCACTTTAAATCCATAGGGCGGGAGCTTGTCAATGTTTGTCATTTTTTCCATGTGATAATATTCCTTTTCAATACCTGCGAAATGACCCTCCCAGATGAGGGATGCATCCTTGGTTTTAGAATATTCTTCAGCAATCAGAGGAAGGGGCCGGTCCCAGCTCCAGGCATCGGTCCCAACGATTTTTACGCCCCTGTCCAGCAACCAGAGAGTAGCCTCCCGGCCCATGCCGCAACCGCGAATAAGGTACTCCGCACTTCCCCAATAGCGGGCGGCGCCCGAGCAAACCAGCACAATATCCAAAGGTTTCAGCCGATATCCTATTTTTTCAAAAGCCTGCTCCATGTCCTTGGCGGTCACTTTATAACCATCCGGCTTATCGTCGAAATGAATGCTTACTCCATCGGACATGCACCATTTCAAGGGCACCTGATCGATAGTACGGGCCGGTTGCCCGTTGTCCATCGTCGGATGGAAATGCCATGGGGCGTCTAAATGAGTTCCACTGTGGGTCGTGAGCTTTATGTATTCTACAGACCAGCCAAGGCCTTTGGGAAGGTCGGCATCGCTGATTCCCGCAAAGAACGCTTTCATTTGTTGCGCACCTTTGACATGATCCCAGTAGTCAATCTCCGTCGGCATGGAGGGGGGATCAGATGGGGTATTGTGTTCAATGGCGACGCTTAAGTCGATGAATTCCATTCGCTTCATTCCTCGCTCAGAGTTGACTATTTCCCGGCCTTGCGGTGCTGCAGCGAACCGTAAAGCTCCTGGAACGCGCAGAAATCCCACTGGATTATCCTTTATTCCGATAAGACAGGCAAGCGATAAGCCAACGGGGCCGGTCCGGACTCCATCAGGCATGTCGCCATCTCCCGCAGACTTCAGGCTGGACCTGGGGGGCCAAAACAGCCGGGATATGTCAAGAGTGTAGGTTGCCCCCTTTTCTTTTTCCAGAGTGCAAATGGAGCTTCTCATTGCAAATACAGGGCGAATACAATGGGAAACGGCGCAACTCCTTGATTTCATTGATGGCTGTAATTTTATTTTCAATGAAAACAATAAACAGTGAACAGTGAGCAGTGGCCAGTGAATAGTGAGAAACCAAATGCCTGAATTCCTCAATCCTTGAATCCCTCAATCCCTCAATCCCCGAATCCCTCAATTCCCAAATTCGTCAATTCCTCAGTGCCGATTAACATTCTACCATGAATAAGTTTGGCCCTGCAAAACGGCAACGAGAAGCGGCAATAGAAGCGGCAATAGAAGCGGCAACCAGAAACGGCAAAAGGCGGTAGCGAGGGGCGAGGAGCAGGGAGCGGTGATTGGTGAAGGACCAAATTCAACTTCCCGATACCAGACACGGATGGACACGGATTGACGCGGATAATCGCCCTGAGGGCAGTGAGCATTGGACGGTGATGCTTCGCGAGTGAACAGTGAGCAGTGACGGGTGAAAAACCAAATTCAACTTCCCGACACCTGACACTTTTGGTGAGGTCAGACCCGCCCGATATTCGGATACAGTCGCAGTTAAAGAGGCTATTTTAGGGTCGAAAAAACCGCATTTTAAGCCTCTAAAGCAGGCAATCCGGAGCGCTCTTTCCACGGGTAGTAACACTTTAGCGTGGTCCGACCCCGAGCGCGCACAAGCCGGCGCGCTGCCCCGGCCTGGCTGTTTCCATCCGGGAAACATCCTGGAAACATCATTGGAATTTTTTATTTACCGCCGTCATAGCCCGTGAGCCCCAAAATGAGCACCACAAACATTTTCCGCTCGACGACGCGGGCCGCGAAACGCGATCGAGAAGTTTGGCCGGCAGACCGGGGAAGGAGGGCGAAAGCCGAAGAAAGCGGCTTGCCGTCACGATTAGCTGCCCCCAGCCGATGCCCTCAATCCTTTTCTGTGCCATGGAAACATATGGAAACATATGGAAACACCTTGGAAACATATGGGAAACTTTTGGGCAACTGTTTCCATCAACTCAGGACTGAGTGCTGAGGATCTCCGGTCCGGCGCTGGGCAATCTGGCCGTACTGTTGCTCCGAGTAGTACGCGGACCTCCGGTCCGGCGCTGGGCAATCTGGCCGTACTGTTGCTCCGAGTGGTACGCGCCACTGAGGACTGAGTGGAAACCCGCAACCCGATACCCTGTTTAGTCCGACGATATTATACCGCGGGATGATTTGGACGTGCAAAACGGCAACGGCTTCGCAGTGAACAGTGAATAGTGAATAGTGAGTGGTAAAAAAAGAAATCCCTGAATTCCACTCGACTTCAGCAATTAGTCGGCAATATTGTACCATGCACAGATTCAAGTCTGCCAAACGGCAACCAGAAACGGCAATAGATGTGGCAATAGAAACGGCAACGAGAAGCGGAAAAAAACATAACGTTGTTCTCTCTGCGTCCTCGCGTGGTAGGGCTTTTCCTCAGTCCTCAGTCCTCAGTCCTGTCATACTTCTTTGATCCTCGGTCCGGTACAGGGAAAGACTGAGTCGCTCAACCCTTCAGGCCCTCAATCCTGCCATTCGTTTTAATTAGTTTCAATTGGACGAGATTACGAAAACGATCGGTGAACACATGATTCGGAAACTCTGACTTCTTTTGCGCTCTATTTCTTAAGGTACAGAGGAGAGAAACATGAACTGCGAGGTGCCCCAATGGTCTTTACTTCAAACTAGATCGCATAGAGATGGATGCAGAAATTGGCGCCTATTCCCCGTCTTTACGGCTCTAATACGATGAGTTCGTCGAATTCAAAAAGGTCCCCTTCTTTATCGCGATAATGGCTAACGATTACGGCAAGACGCCTGGAATCTGACGACCAGACGATACTTTGAAGAGGCCCCGCAAGTTTCCAGTCTCGAACTTTCGCACCGGACCCGAGCTCACGAACTGAGATGCCCGACTCATTGGAAATTGCTAGCAAAAGGCCATTGGGGCTTGGTACGCCCGGAGCTTTTTCCCCGGCAGAAGGTGTATAGAGGGGCGTGTTATTGCTGATGGTGTGCCACGCTCCGTCCTTAATTAGGATTTCGCCCCCTGCCCCCTGTGAAAAGGCAGGTCGGGTCGGGGATACATAGCTAATTCGGCCCCATGAATAGGCCACTTTGGATTTGGCCCCAACCGCCACGAGTTCACAATCGTATTCGGATTCATTTACCGTCTTACGTATAAGCGCAAAAAGTTGGTCGGAAAGATATCCGCTTTGATCAATGCGATCATTCTCGAAGCGGTCTGTTCGGAAAGGAGGACAGAGAACCTGCTTCTTCCCGGAATCAATCGACATACGAGCAAGACCAATGTTGCCGCCGTAAGCACCGTTCACTGGGCCGCCAATTGAATAAACCAGGTATTTTCCATCCGGCGAGAACATCGGGTCTGCTAGATACCCCTCTTCAGGTGAAGCCACAGTTTTTGCAGTTTTCAGATTACGATCGTAAATGCGGATTTCATTGCCCTCAAGCGTCTTTGCCAATACGCGGAAGCGCGAGATAGGTTTTACCTGGTGGGCGTAGGCGATGCGGCTACCATCAGGTGAGAATGCTGGTGACCATCCCCAATCAATTCGTGCAATCCGATCCGAGTCTACCTCCACAATAATCACTTCGGGATCTGCGTAACGCTCATCCAGGTCGATTCGATTAAATCGCTCCCGCTTCTGATCATCAGGGAGTAATCCCGCCTCAAAGCCGTCAGGAATGTGCCGCTTTCGAACAGCCGCGATCTCACGCCCATCGGGTGAGAACTGCGCGTGGTAGAGTTCAGTGTCGCCTTCGTGCCATTGCCATACAACTCCGGTTCTTGCACCTGCCTGAGAGCATGCGCCGTACACCAGAAGCATAATCGAAACTGCTCCGAGAATGCTCAAGCGAATAGCTGAATTCATACCGTCTCCTCACCATGGTATAGAAATATTGAACGAGCGGTCAAGCAGCGTAAGGCGACGCCAATCAAATGTCAATACAACTTGCCACAAACGCAAATCCCCGGAACGAAGTCGGTATCCCATGTCGGCAGCTCTGTATATTGAATCCAAAACAAACTGAAAGCGTTAATCGCGTCCTTCAGCTCATCAAAAATGGGTGGTTTTAGAAAGACAGCATTCGCTCCGAGTGCATAGGCTCGAAAAGTCGTTAGTTCATCAGGAACTGTGGAGAAGATGATAACTGGTATAAGCTTCGTTGGGCCTCCGGCCCGAATCTTTCCAAGCGCCTCAATGCCATCCATGTAAGACATGTAAAGGTCAAGGATAATCAGATTTGGGGCGACACATTTCTTATCTTCAAAGGGTGGTCGGTGTTGGAGATAGTCCATCAACTCCAGACCACCACGGACGAACCTGAGACAGCATTGGATACCAACCTCCCTGATGACTTCCTCGATCAACACCCGGTCATCCTCGTCATCATCAGCAACCAGAACGACAATTCTTTGTTCCGGGATCGGCATCGCACAAGTACCTCGTACTCTCAATCTAATTCTTAACGGTTGGCCATGTATCCCCCCACTGAAAAAAATGCGGTGAGATTGCGCCATGTAAAAGGCGCCGCTTGAATTGAGCCGGGGGGGCATTGGTGCCAGTGTGTCATGATGACTGGTAGCAACTAAGACCTTATGGGACGGATGGAGGCGACTATAAGACGGCAGCGACCTGGAAACTGGAAATTGGCGGTTTGTGATTAACGGAAGCGCCCGAATCTCCGTCCGCTTGAATCGGCGCGGGAGAAAGATACAATTTTTAACCTTTCTGGAACAGTAGTGAGTTCATGGCGAACGGAGAGGGAGACGGAAGCGACACGTAACACGCGCCGCTTGGATTTAACAGGATTATGTCTAACGGGAGTGCTATATAACACGCTGACCGGTAACGGTATTAAGTAATGGGGTGGTCGCAGAGCGGGGTAACCCATTGCCGGTCATTCGGGCCTTTGTTATATTGATCGGTAATCAACTTTGCGTGACTGGGATGGACGCCCAAACAAGAAGGAGGTAATGCATGGCCGAAACCAACGAGCAATGGACTTGTCCCAAATGCAAGGCAGTCAACGAGCCGGTCTTTAAGTATTGCCTAGCTTGCGCCAAAAGGAATCCCGCGCTGCCTGAAGCTGAGAAAGCCTGCGCCAAGTGCGGGTTTCACACGGCCGAAAGCTGCTGTCCGGCCTGCAACAGTAAAGAGTTCCTGCAACTATAGCAGTGATGAAGTGAAAGAGGTCATAGACGGAATCGGAAGACCCGATTCAGGGCTTCTCCATTTACCAGTCTATCGGTGTGAACCGGAGGGCTCTACGGCAGATGGCCGGGCAAAAATTATCCTTTCTTATTGACTCTGCCAACCTTCAATCCGCCCCGGTAGCTAACAGCTTTTCTAAAAATTGACTCGCGTATCCCGGGGGTCTAATCTCCGGCGCGAGTGGGGTGCCTGGGGTCTTGGGGGGGCCTAAGGGCACTGAAAATAAAAAGGAAACAACGAGGCACTCTCTGATGGCTACTATTATTAGGCGCGACTTAGAGCTACATTGCAGAGCGAAACTGCAATCTGGCATGCACATCAAAGGTTCTCACCCTTCACCAGAAGGCGGCCCGTAAACGCCCCGTCTCTGGTCATAGACAGGTCAGGGAGAGCGTCGAGAATGGCGGCGGGTGCCTTCCGCGCTCCGCGATGCACATCGCTGAGGGGCGCCCGCAATCGATATGCCATTCTTTTTGCGAAGTGTTGTATATAAGTCTGTCTTACGAGGCTGATAATTAGCATTGTTGGCGGGAGCATAGCGCCCTGGAGAGGGCGGACTTTTCACACGTCATCACACGATGTAATCTTATTTATGGGGACAGGATGGGGACAAAATGGTTTGATACAAGAAGCAAACTACAGATGAGTGGCAGTAACCTATTGGAATTATTGGCGCGCCTGGGGCGACTCGAACGCTCGACCTACGGATTAGAAGTCCGTTGCTCTATCCAACTGAGCTACAGGCGCGCTGTATTTGGGAAGTGAACGCGTGATTTCTATGCGTGAACCTCTGCGGAGGACTTACCAAGATCTACATACTCCGCAAATGTGAACCTCATAATACATTCTATCTCCTCAAGCTCGAAACCACGCGACCAGGGCTTATATATACTTTCCCCAGCCTGATTGCAAGGGTAGGGCGGTAGCCAAGGCTTACGGAGAAAAGAAATGTGGCACTACTCCGGTCCGACTTGAACCGGGGTTGCCGGCGGACAAGGCAGTGTTGTGCTGGTATACACTCACAACGCACTTGATTTTCCTCAATTTTCGATGATCGACGGAAATTGCTCCTGGCAGCACATTCATGGTGCAGATTTGGCGGAAATTAAAAAGCCAACCTCGTTGGGTCGGCTGTGGGTTAAAGTTCAGTGTTTATACACATTTCCCCGTGGCCCGATATCGTAGATTCGTACTTCCCGGGCCTCTTCAATGACTTCGTACTGGATGCGCCAGCCACCTATTTGGTAGCGATAGGAGCCAGTTTCTCCTTTAAGGGCTCTGGCATTGGGATTGTGCATGGGATTGACCTTTAGATATTCAATTGCTCGGTCGGCTCCCTTACGAAGTTTGGGCGGGAGTTTGTCATATGTCTTCCGGGCGGTTTTGCTCAAGAGAACCTGGTAGCTCATTTTCTCCTGATGTCCTCCCAGTTCACATACTCGCCCCTGGAAAACTCTTCTCTCCCTCTCTTAATGGCCTTCCGTTCTTCTTCGCTCGGTTCCACTTCCGGGGGACCCAGGATAAATTGGATGTACTCCAGCACTCCTTCCAAAGCGTCCTCCGGCAACGCATCGAGAGCTTTATTAACCTCTTCCCTTATATTCATTTTCTTCTCCTCGTTGAAAGAACTGTCCATTTATTTTAACGCGGCCCTGAAAATTTAGAAGATTGCCGGCTCAGTGTCAAGGAGAGCCAGTGGCCACACAGGTACCATAGGTGATTTACATAAACACGCGGTTTCAAATCGTTTATGAGTCTCAGGATCACCTTTCTTCCCTCCCTCAATGTTTCGTGAGGGGTTTTTTGCCTTGCGATCACCTCCACGCGCTTTCGCAGTTCGGGTTTCGCAGTTCACGCGGAGATGCGGAGATGCGTAGACACGGAGATGCTTCCTGTTCCCTGTTCCCTGCTTCCTGCTTCCTGCTTCTCGGTCCCCGCTCCCTCTTCTCTTGCCGTTTTGCAGGACCGGATTATTCCGTGGTATAATATCGTCGGATAAAAAGGAATCTATTCAGGTCACCAGTAACGGAGAACCAGTCAAAAGCTTCAGGCCCTCGACCCTTGACCCCGGATGGATCAACGCAGGTAACTCATTGTATTTGGCCTGTATTTACAATAAAACCTATGGCCTGGTTAGTTTCCGTCCGGAAAGGGTCCTTTTCCGCCCTGGGGCGGTGGGACCGCGGTACATAGGTACGCCTCCGCGCAACCCCTCCCTTCGGCAGGCGAACTTGTCCCGAGTTTCCGAAGGAGGGCAAGCTCTTTCCTTGCCGGGACGAAAAATGCCTCCTTTCCGAACGGAAACCTCGCGGGGCGTGGAATTTGTCTCGGGGTTTCCGGATGGACACTGTTACAGTTGCGAACCGGTGTGGGTGGCGTGGGGATGAGCTCTTTTTTATTTTGCGTTTTCAGATAAAAATCGCTACGTATCGTAAACTCTGTCCGGCCGTTTCATGTCTAATAGGGAAATGTGCCGGTCCATCTGGATTTTAGCGGCCTCAGGGAGGTAAAATGATGAGTCGATCGATGCAATGGCTCAGCTTGACAGGAGGCATCCTGATCCTTGGATACGGGATATACAGGTTACTTGTTCAACCTCAGCATGATTGGACTCTGATTATGTTAGGCCTTCTGATAGTGGCGTTTTCCATTTCCAGGATGGTGAAGACCAGTGCGGAAAAAGGGCGATCGGACCGGAGCAGGGAAGAGCACTGACCAGAAAAAATGATTCCTTTTGGTTCTATCGCTTCGCGACCGCCTCGCGAGCGATGTTGGTCAACAGTCCGCAAAGACAGGCAAAAAGATAACCCCCTTGACGCAGCGGGCCAAATCATCTAACGTCTCTGGTTTCCTGACCGGCGAGAGCCAAAAAATGGATACATGACAACCTTGCGTGTGAGTGGGAAGGCTGTGGAGTAATTTTCGGTTCACTGTGCGTGTACGTGAGGGGTGGGGCGGAAAACCGGAAAAACTTCACCGCACGGAAACCGGTTATTTTGGGAAGGTCTCGGGGTAATGGAAGATTTGAACATCGTGGTTCGGGAGCGGCTGGAGAAGGCCGCTGAATTAGAACGGCGGAATATAGCGCTCTATCCAAACGACTATCCCGTTCCCGACAGAATAAAGGCGCTGTTGGCTGCCGGCGCGAAGATGGCTGAAGAAGCGGAATCGGCTCAAACGGCCTATACGATTGCAGGCCGGGTTCTTTCGATTCGCTCATTCGGTAAATCGACTTTCATGCATATCGCCGACGCGGATGCAAGAATTCAGATATACTTTCAGCAGAACCAGATCGGAGAAGAGGGCTACTCGCTGGCCAAAAAGCTGGACATCGGAGACATAATCCGTGTTTGCGGGCCGCTTTTCAGAACGAAAACAGATGAATTAACGCTTCTCGTAAAAGATTTCGTGCTGCTTGCAAAGAACCTGCGGCCGCTCCCTGAAAAATATCATGGCCTCAAAGACGTTGAGCTTCGTTACCGGCAGCGATACGTAGACCTGATCGTAAACGAGGAGGTGAGGGAGACTTTCCGCAAAAGGGCGCAGATAATCTCCGCCATCAGGCGGTTTTTTACAGGGCGGGGGTTTCTCGAAGTCGAAACTCCTATGATGCAGGCCATTCCGGGAGGGGCGGCGGCAAAGCCCTTCAAAACACATCACAATGCGCTGAACATGGATCTCTACCTTCGGATAGCGCCCGAGCTCTACCTCAAAAGACTCCTGGTCGGCGGTTTTGAGCGGGTTTTCGAGCTGAACCGCAATTTCCGAAATGAAGGGGTTTCAACTCAGCACAATCCCGAATTCACAATGCTCGAGTTCTACCAGGCCTACGCAACTTATGAAGACCTGATGGGACTGAGCGAAGAGCTTTTCCGCCAGATCGCCCTGGAGGTAAACGGGGGCGCCCTGAGCCTCGAATACCAGGGCAGCGTTATCGACCTCTCGCCGCCCTGGGCGCGTTACAGCTTCATCGAATCGCTCACCGGTATCGGTGAGGTGCCTAAGGGGGTTGTTGACAACTTCGCTGAAGCTGTCGCTTATGCAAAGTCTTTGGGCATCGGCATTGAGCGTTTTGAGGGCCATGGGAAGCTGCTCACCAGGATCTTCGACCTGGTGGTCGAGCCAAGGCTAATCCAGCCGACCTTTATCTACCGCTATCCGCTCGAGGTGTCGCCTCTTTCGAGAAAAACGGAGGTGGAGCCGGAATTCGTCGACCGATTCGAACTGTTCATTGCTGCTAGAGAGATGGCCAATGCGTTCTCGGAGCTCAATGATCCCAGGGACCAGCGCGAGAGGTTCGAGCGTCAGTTGGCTGCGTTTAGGGCCGGTGACGAGGAAGCCCACCAGATGGATGACGACTATATCAGGGCGCTCGAATACGGGATGCCTCCGGCAGCCGGGGAGGGAATCGGAATAGACCGGCTGGTTATGCTGTTTACAGATTCTGCTTCTATAAGGGATGTTATTCTTTTCCCTCACATGAGACCGGAAAAGAAAAGCTGATAAGTGAGATCATGGGCTTCGAATTTTTCATAAGTATACGATACCTGCTGGCCAAGCGAAGGCAGACGTTCGTGTCCCTGATTACTTTCATCTCGATTGCGGGAGTGGGGGTAGGGGTAACAGCCCTCATCGTTGTTTTGGCGGTGATGAACGGGTTTCAGGCAGACCTTCGCGGCCGCATCCTCGGTGTCACCTCCCATGTAAATATCACCAGTTTTACCGGTGCGATTACGAATTACGTGGAAGTGATGGACCAAATCGAAAAAGAAAAGGGTGTGGTTGGGGCAACACCGTTTATATACGCGCCTGTCATGATGACATCGGGTGGCAGGAGCGCGGGGGCTGTTTTTCGCGGAATCGACCCCCTTTCCGCGTCCAAGGTTATAAAACTCCAGGAAAACCTCATCCGGGGAAATCTCGCCGACCTGGTCGAGTCTTCACACGAGACCTCGGTGCGCTCTTATCCCGGCATAATCCTCGGCAAAGAGCTGGCCAACAATCTCGTAATAAGGGTTGGCGAATATTTGACGATCATCTCGCCGGCCGGCCGGCTGACTCCGATGGGGCAGACGCCGAAAAGCGGGCTTTTCGAGGTGGTCGGAATTATAGAGTCCGGGATGTACGAATACGATAATACGCTTGCCTATGTGGGCCTGCCCGTCGCCCAGCAGTTCCTGGGGATCGGCGACTCTGTTACCGGCGTCGAGGTCAGGGTCGATGACATCTACAAGGCACGCGAAATTGCCGAAGCTTTGAAAAAGCGCCTTGGGTCTCCTTTTTATGTCACCGACTGGATCAAGATGAACGGCAGCTTTTTTTCCGCCCTCAAGCTGGAAAAGGTGGTAATGTTCGTAATCCTTACCCTGATAATCCTGGTGGCCTCATTCAATATCGTAAGTTCGCTGACTATGCTTGTCATGGAAAAAGGCCGCGACATCGCGATTCTAAAAGCCATGGGGGCCACCACGGCGAGCATAAGGAAAATTTTCGTCCTGGAGGGGTTCCTCATAGGCATTTGCGGGACTTGTCTTGGCGTTCTGGGCGGCTACGTCTTGTGCGATCTACTCGGGAGGTACAAATTCATCGATCTGCCCATCGAGGTTTATCACATCTCGAAGCTTCCTGTTCAAATGGAAACCTTTGATCTTGTAACTATTGCCCTTGCGGCAATCTGCATAAGCCTGCTGGCGACTCTTTACCCGTCGCGCAAGGCCGCCGGGCTCGATCCGGCGGAAGCCTTAAGATATGAATGATGTCAGGCAGAGCATAGAAGTCCACACCTTGGGACTTACGAAGGTATTTGGAAGCGGGATCGATTCAATCGAGCTTTTCAATGACCTCGAGCTTGTGATCCGAAGGGGGGAGAGGATCGCCATTGTAGGGAGTTCGGGCGCCGGCAAATCCACCCTGCTCAATATACTGGGTACCCTGGAAAAACCGACCGGAGGAAAGGTCTACTACGGTGGAGAAGATGTATTTCTCTGGGGCGAGAGGGAGTTGGCCAATTTCCGCAACCGCAACATCGGGTTTGTGTTTCAGTTTCACTGCCTCATGCCGGAGTTCAACGCGCTTGAGAATGTGATGATGCCAGGTTTGATCGCCGGTCTTTCGAGGGCGGAGGCAAAGTCCGGGGCCGAAGAGCTGCTCGACAGGCTCGGTTTGTCCGCGAGGCTCAAGCACCGGGTAGGCGAGTTGTCCGGCGGCGAGCAGCAAAGAGTTGCAGTGGCCCGGGCGCTTTCGCTTCGCCCGAAATTGTTTTTGGCCGATGAGCCGAGCGGTAATCTCGACAGCCGTACGGGGCGTACTCTTCACGAACTTTTGGTTTCGCTCAATGAAACTCTGGGTTTGACCATGGTAATCGTTACGCACAACCAGGAGCTTGCCTCGATGATGCACCGGGTCTTACGCCTTAAGGACGCTCATCTCAAAGAGGAACGGGGTCGCGTTGAGGTATGCTCGACGGCTTCAATATGATTGTGGATACCGAATATCAATATTCAATAAAAACTGTTGGGCTTGTGTTGAGAAGGTGGTATTAGAGGGAGCACTGGACGGGGGGTTGTCTTAAAACGGATTTATGGGTGCGCGGCTTCGGGCTTGAGTTTGACGGGTATGCGCATGAGCGGAGGGGCTGTAGATCATGGTGGGAGCGAAAAAAGCAGGAGGGGGAGTTTTATGGTTTTTTGTTTTTTTTGTTCTGGCCCTTCAGCCGGCGTGGTCTGAGGACCAACAGCCCAAAGTGGCGGTCTTGCCTTTAGTGATGCATGGCCAGCAAGATGTCGTCAAAACACAAAAATCCCTCGATGAGGTTTTCTCACGTCTCTGCGCTCGGGAGGGCATGAAACCAATCGATCCTCAGGAGGTTCAAAAAGCAGCGGGCGGTCCTGTCAGTACCGAAGAACAGGCGCGGTCCATCGGCAGCAGGCTCGGAGCCGCTTATGCAGTATTTGGAAGCTTCAACCAGATCGGCAATACCATCAGCATCGACGCCACACTGGTGGATGTGTCCGGCGGCAAAAAGCCCGTGGTCCTTTTGGCCGAAGAAAAAGGGGCCGAAAACCTGGCCTTGGCGGTTGGGAAAATTGTACAGCAGATGAGTGTCCATGTACTTTCGAAGACATTGATCGCGGATGTGAAAGTCAAAGGAAATGACCGCATCGAGGCCGAGGCAATAAAACGCGAGGCCAAGAGCAAAAAAGGTGAATTACTCAAGCCTGAACTGGTGAGTGAAGATATTCGGGCTATTTACAAGATGGGTTTTTTCGAAAAAGTGGACGCTGAAGTCGCCGACTCCCCTGCCGGAAAGATCCTGACGTTTGTCGTACAGGAAAACCCGATTGTCCAGGAAGTCAAAGTGAGTGGCCAAAAGAAGATAAAGGAAAAGGACATCCTCGCCGCAATTGTCACAAAACCATATTCAATTCTGCAGCGTAACGTGGTCAGCGACGATGTTCAGAAGATACTCAAGCTTTATCAGCAAAAGGGCTATTACAACGCTGAAGTTACCTCTAAGATCGATTTTCCCAAAGACCCCCACAAAGCAGTCGTCACCTTCAATATCCAGGAAAAAAATAAGGTTTACATAAAATCGATAGCCTTTGTAGGCAACAAGAATATTGCCGCCCGCAAATTGCGAGGAGTGATGCAAACAAAAGTCAAGAGTATCCTCTCGCTTGTAACTGAAAGGGGGATTCTCCAAAAAGACATTCTCGAAACGGATATCGATCGGATAACTGCATTTTATCATGACGAAGGATATATGGATGCGAAGGTTAGCTCGCCTAATATCGATCTCAAAGAGGACGGATTTCACATAAGTATAACAGTTGAGGAAGGCGATAGATATAAAGTTACAGAGGTCAAGCTGACCGGAGACCTTATACCTGATTATGAAAAAAAGATCATTAAAAACCTCGATCTCAAGGCCAAAGGCTATTTCAGCCGTGAAAAAGTCCGCCACGACATGGACATGATAAAGATGGCCTATATGAACGAGGGCTACGCACGGGTTGAGGTCGACCCTCGAATCAGACGCGATCCTGAAACACATACAAGCCAGATCGATTTCAATGTCGAGCAGAAGGATAAGGTGCGGATTGGTCAGATTTTCGTTACTGGTAATACAAAAACCAGAGACAACGTCATTCGGCGAGAAATGCTTTTATTTGAAGGCGATATTTTCAACGGGAAGAAATTACAGGATAGCCTCAACAGGCTCAAGAAGCTGGACTACTTTGAGACTGTAGATATTATTCCGGTCGATACGCCTCAAAAGGACGTGATGGATCTGAATGTAAGAGTAAAAGAAAAGCAAACCGGTTCGATAAGCATTGGCGGCGGCTACTCTTCTGAAGACGGTCTTTTTGTGACAGGCCAGATACAGCAGAAAAACCTTTTTGGGACAGGCGAATATATCTCCATCAAGGCCTACCTTGGTCAACTGGCCTCACGTTACATGTTGAGTTACACCAAGCCGTGGGTTTTCGGAACTCCGCTGAGTGCCGGATTTGATGTATACGACTGGGTCAGGGCATATCAGGATTTTACAAAGGAGTCAATCGGATTCAAGTTGCGCGCCGGATATCCGGTTGGCCAGTTCAGCAGTGTGACCATGTACTACGGGTTGGAACGCGCAAGAATTGATCAGCTGGATGCGCAGGCTTCAATCGATCCCCTTTTTGAGAGGAGTCTGATCGGCTTCCAGATTAAGAGCGGGTTTGGCATTGCTTTCGAACGAAATACAACCGACCATCCTTTTGTACCCACCAAGGGCACCTATATCGGAGTCGCTCTCGAGTACGACTCGAAAGATCTTGGCGGCAGCTATAACCTTTTTAAGCAGGAGTACCATGCGGGCGTTTATTATCCGCTTTTTTGGAGCTTCGTGGGGCATCTGCGAGGTGAGGTAGGGTTGGAGAATTCTGACGGAGGCGTTAACAGCTTTCCTATCTTTGAGCGCTTTTTCCTGGGCGGAATAAATTCACTTCGAGGCTGGAAGTTCGGCGAGGTTGGACCACTTGATTCTTTCGGCCTGGTGTATGGCGGCGACAAGTACGCGGTAGCCAACGCCGAACTTCTTTTCCCTATAATGGTAAAGTATGGCATACGGGGAGTGTTGTTCTTCGATGCCGGCAATGCATTCGCCGAGGGTCAGGGTATAGATCCTGGGAGATTCAGGACAGACGTTGGCCCGGGCATCCGATGGAATTCGCCGTTCGGACCGATTCGAGTCGAGGTCGGGTACAAGCTTGACCCAAATTCGAACGAAAAACCCTTTGAATTTCAGTTTTCTGCCGGAGCATTCTTTTAAGGAGTCGAAAAAAAATGAAGAGATTTATTGGATGTGTCTTGGTGGCGGCTGCCATTATCTTGGCTTTTTCTGTGAACGCGGTTACAGCTGCTGGTTCGTTGAAGATCGGTTATTTTGATCTCCAGACCGCGATAACGCAATCTGAGACGGGAAAGAAGTTTCTCCAGGAAATGAAATCCGAGGAGGATAAGCTCACCAGCCAGCTGGAGCAGAAGGGGCGCGCTTTTATGAGCGCCAAGGATGAATACGATAAGAAGAAAGACGTAATGGACGAGAAAACCAGGGGCCGCAAAGAGAAAGAATTATCCGACATGTACACGGAGGTGCAGAAGATGCGCTCCGAATCAACTGCCAAGCTCCAAGAGGAGGCCAATGCCGCCAGGGCGCCTATTATCAAGAGAGTAAAAGAGATAACGGACAAAGTCGGCAAAGATGATAAGTATGACTTCATTTTTGAAAAAAGCGTTGTCTATTTTGCCGGCAATGAAAAAGAAGATTTGACCAAGCGGATCGCTGCCGAACTGGACAAATCGCCCCCTAAATGATTGGGTACTATCGAGGCCTTTTTCCTGTAGCAGGGCGGGACCAGGTCCCGCCCTTTTAATGCCGGGCTGCGTGCGATGATTGCCTGCTTAGTTAGTGTGGGAGCTGGCCATGCTGGCGATTTATCGTTATTTTCCTGTAGGTGGTCTATTTTGCCAGATGGAAACCGGAGCGAATAATAAAATAAAGTGCAAGGGACCCTTTTCGCTTGCAGAACTTAGCCGTCTGCTGGATGCTGAGGTCAAAGGGGACCCGGATTTGCTTGTCACAGGCATAGGCGCGCTGGACAGCGCTACCTCCGGGCAATTGAGTTTTCTGGTTGATTCCCGCTATCGTAACATGGTCTCAGGCTGCAAGGCAGCGGCTCTGATTGTGTCTTCGGAATTTCAGGAACTGGAATTCAATCTTCTTATAGCCAGAAATCCTTACCTGGCTCTGGCTAAAGCGGCCGAGTTGTTTCTGCCGGATTCGGTTGAGAAGGCTGCAATACATCCTGCCGCTTTTATCTGCGAGGGTGTGTTGCTCGGGGAGGGAGTTTCGGCCGGTCCGTTTGCTCATGTCGGAGACTATTCGCAGATAGGCGCCGGGACTAAGATAGGTGCTGGGGCCTACCTGGGCAAAGGGGTCCTGATAGGCAAGAAGTGTCTGATACACCCCAAGGTTTCCATCCTTGACGGGTGCATCATAGGCAACAGGGTTATTATCCACTCCGGAGCTGTAATCGGCGCGGATGGATACGGGTACGCCCAGGACGAACAGGGCAGGCATGTCAAAATCCCCCAGGTCGGCATAGTGCAGATCGACGATGACGTGGAGATCGGCGCTAATTCCACGGTCGATAGGGCAACTTTTGGCAGGACCTGGATAAAGCGCGGCGCCAAAATCGATAATCTCGTCATGATTGCGCACAATGTCGTAGTGGGCGAGGATTGTCTTCTGGTTGCACAGGTGGGCATTTCGGGCAGCGCCCGGCTTGGAAACCACGTAGTCATGGGCGGACAGGTCGGAGTAGTGGGCCACGTTCAGATTGGAGACGGAGTCAAAGTCGGCGCACAAGCGGGCATTCATCATTCCATCAAGCCCAACCAAATCCTTGTCGGCTCCCCTGGTGTCCCCCATGATGAGTTTCTTAGAGATTACGCCAATATACGGCGCCTGCCCAGGCTCAGGGAAGCATTGAAACGACTGGACGAAAGGGTGCATAGAATCGAGGAGGCATTGAAAAAGGATGATGGACATAATTCAGATTAGAAAAATCATTCCGCACCGCTATCCTTTCCTCTTCGTCGAAAGAATCGTCGAATGCACCTCCGAAACGATAGTGGGGATCAAGAACGTTTCAGCCAACGAGCCCTTTTTCCAGGGACATTTTCCAAATGATCCGATTATGCCCGGCGTCCTCATCTTGGAAGCCATGGCCCAGACCGGCGGCATTCTTGTTTTCACCGTATTCCCCGAGTATAGGAGCAAGCGTTTTTATTTTGCAGGTTTGGACAAGGTCCGTTTCCGTAAACCCGTGCGGCCCGGAGACAGGCTTGTTATGAAAGTCAAACTTCAGAAACAGCGCGGCGGTTTTTTCAAGATGCTGGGCGAAGCTTTTGTGGACGATGAACTGGTGGCCGAAGCTGAAATGATGGCTAACGTCGATATAAACTCAGGGGAGACCAAAGGCGACTAAAAAGGTTTGCGCGCCTGGCCGAAGATCCTGTTTCAAAAACAGTGGAGAAAAGATGCCGATTCACCCGACTGCAATAATTTCCTCGAAAGCTGAACTTGCCGAAGATGTTACCATAGAGGCATACAGCATTATCGGCCCTGATGTTATTATTGGTTCGGGAACCGTGGTGGGGCAGCATATAGTAATAGACGGCAAAACCACAATAGGCGAAAACAATCGCGTTTACCCCTTTGTTTCGATAGGTCTTGCTCCACAGGACCTCACATACGCAGGCGAGGAAACAAGGGTAATTATTGGAAACAACAATATAATTCGCGAAAATGTGACGATTCACCGAGGCACTTCCAGGGGTAAGGGGATAACCCGGATCGGCGATGGGGTCTTTCTGATGGCCTATGTCCATGTTGCCCACGACTGCCAGATCGGAAACGGTGTTTTAATGGCAAATGCCGCTACCCTGGGGGGGCATGTGGAAGTGGGCGAGTATGCTGTAGTCGGCGGGATTGTGGCTGTTCATCAGTTTGTAAGAGTAGGGGAATACTGTTGTATCGGAGGATTTTCAGCAGTGCGCATGGACATTCCACCATATATGCTTGCCACAGGCGCGGTTGGTGCAAAACTCTACGGTCCCAATCTCATAGGCCTCAGACGACACGGCTTTTCGGCAAAGTCTATCCTGGCGATCAAGAAATTTTACAAGATATTCTTTCGCTCGCGCCTGAAATTGAAAGAGGCGATTCAAAAAGCACGCGAGGAATTAGAACCTCTGCCGGAAGTGGAAAAACTCATAGAATTTGTCTCATTTAGTTCGAAACGAGGATTATGCAGATAATGTCTTTGAAAAATGCGCAGAGTTCGGACGGCAGGATCAGAGAAGTAGGACTTATCGCGGGCAGCGGGCAGTTTCCGCTTCTCTTTGCCCATGCGGCCCGTAAAGCCTCAGTCCGGGTCCTTGCAGTCGGCTTCGATGGCGACACCGATCCCGCGCTTTCCAAATACGTCGATGAATTCCATTTGCTTAGACTTGGGCAATTGAACCGCCTTGTAAAGACTTTCAGGAGCGCCGGAATAACCCATGCCGCCATGGCAGGGGGAATAAACAAGACCAGGCTGTATTCTAAAATCCGGCCGGACTGGAGGGCAGTGCGATTTCTGGGCAGGCTGATAAATAAAAAGGACGACTCTCTTCTTAGGGCTCTCGCGGATGAACTGGAATCCGAGGGGATACTCATACAGCCTTCCACCATTTTCCTGCCCGAACTTCTCGCACCCGAAGGCATACTCACGCGCCGAAAACCAAACCACCGGGAACGGGCGGACATCGCTTTCGGATGGACCCTGGCCAAGGCGATCGGCAGACTTGATATTGGGCAATGCCTGGTGGTGAAAAACCAGGCTGTGCTTGCCGTTGAAGGAATAGACGGCACCGACGCAACCATTATGCGCGGAGGGCGTCTTTGCCGGGAAGGAGCGGTAGTCGTAAAGGTCAGCAAGCCCATGCAGGACATGCGCTTCGATGTCCCAGCCGTTGGTTCGGACACCATCGGTGTGATGAAAAGAGTCAATGCACGGGTGCTCGTATTGGAAGCAGAAAAAACGGTGATATTCGACCGGGACAAAATGATAGACCTTGCGGATTCTGCCGGGATTTCGATACTCGTCCAAAATGAGGGATTTCGTCCCCTGGAAAACCAGGACAAAGACGCGCTGGCGGTCTTGGAATCGAGTACTTTCGATCGGAACGGATGGCCGCGTGCGCAGTATTCGGAAGAACAAACGGAACCCCCAAGAGCCATTTTAGTTCGCAGCCCTCGCCCTGACGCCGTGCGTACAGCCGTGGTCGGAGTGGGCTACCTCGGCCGTTTTCACGCTCAAAAATATGCCAGGCTGCCTGAGGCCAATCTGGTTGCAGTAGTCGATATTGACAGCCAACGCGGGCTGCAGGTGGCCAAAGAGGTTAATACCCAAGCCGTAAGCGATTACAGGGACCTCATCGGCAAGGTCGATGCGGTCAGCATCGTTGCGCCCACCCCACAGCACTTCGCTATCGCCAGGGAATTTCTCTCTGTGGGCGTGCATGTTCTTCTCGAAAAACCGATGACAAAAAACCTGGAGGAAGCCGACGAACTTATCGCAACGGCAAAAAAGAGCGGGGCAATTCTGCAAGTCGGGCACCTGGAGCGGTTCAACTCCGCATTTACCGCCATTCGCCCCCACCTGCGCAACCCAATGTTCATCGAAGCCCATCGGCTCGCTCTATTTAATGAAAGAGGTCTGGAAGTAGACGTCATACTTGATCTGATGATTCACGACATCGATATCGTACTCAACATCATCAATGCCCCTCTCAAGGACGTTCATGCTTCCGGCGTTTCTGCCCTCAGTTCTCTTCCGGACATCGCAAGCGTTCGATTGGAGTTTGACAACGGCGCCGTCGCTAATCTCACCGCAAGCCGAATTTCTGTCAAGAACATGAGGAAGCTGCGAATCTTCCAGGAGAATTGCTATTTTTCGGCCGACTATGCCAAGAAACGGGCCTATGCCGTTTACAGGGAGGCAGAGCCGGGTGAGGACGGCTTTCCGCAGGTTTCGATGGAAGACTTCGAAATAATTGAGAAAGATTCCCTTGAGGAAGAGATCGGCGCTTTTCTGAACTCGGTCAGGTCGGGCAGCCGGCCTGAAGTGGATGGCGAGCAGGGGCGCCGGGCTCTTGGCGTTGCACTCGACATATCGCGCCGGATTGAGGAGCAAATGCGCGCTAAACCCGTTTTTCCGGAGAGCGGGAATTGGAAATCTTCATAAGCGCAGGAGAAGCCTCAGGGGACCTTCACGGTTCCTGTCTTGCCCGCGCAATATGGTCTATTGCCCCCCAAACGCGCATCTCCTGCCTCGGGGGACCTCACATGCAAGCCGAAGGCGTTCCGCTCATCGTCGATAATCGAAGCCTTTCAGTTGTGGGGGGCACGGAAATCATCGGTCATATTCGGGCATTTTATGGCGCTTGGGCAAAGATCAGGTCTCACCTTCTTGCGAGTCGTCCTGCATTGGTCGTATTGATCGATTTTCCCGATTTCAATCTGTTTCTTGGGAAGTTTGCCAAGAAAATAGGCGCCAAAGTCTTCTACTATATCAGCCCCCAGGTTTGGGCATGGCGGGAAGGCCGCGTGAAAAGAATCAGAAAGCTTGTGGACGGGATGGCGGTTATCCTGCCGTTCGAAAAAGACTTTTACGCCTCTCATGGTATGCACGTCGATTATGTCGGTCACCCGCTGGTGGACATAATGGCCGATCCACCGGACAAAACTCAATGCGACCGGATTTATCACCGTTTCAACGGACCTCTTGTCGGACTGCTCCCCGGGAGCCGGCAGAGCGAGATTAGGCTCCTTTTTGACATCTTGATGGACGCCGGCCGGATCATTTCGCGCTCATTGCCTGCGGCCAGGTTCATAATCCCCCTGGCGTCTTCGCTGGACGCTCGCGATATGGAAAGCAGGGTTGCCCGATGGTCACTGCCTGTCCAGGTCGTGCACAGCGACACCTATCGCGCGATCAGGGCGTGCGACCTGATCTTGACCGCTTCCGGTACGGTCACCCTGGAAGCCGCGATTCTCGAAACTCCCATGATAGTGGTTTACAATGTTTCCAAGCTGAGCAGGCAAATCGGCAAGCTGCTCATTCGGGCAAAATTCGCCGGGTTGCCCAATGTGATAGCGGATAGGGAGATAGCCCCCGAATTCGTGCGGGAGGAGCCTACCGGACTACGCCTGGCCGAATGCGCCATCAATCTTTTAATGAATCCGGCCCTTCTTGACGAGCAACGGTTGGGGCTTAGGAACATTCGCCATCAGCTTGGCGTCCCCGGTATATCCGGCCGGGTCGCGCGGCTCGTACTGGATACGGCGGGGGGCGCGCTATGAGGTTTTGCCGGCAGGCGACATTGACGGCCTACGATGCGGCTCTGTATTTGAGCTGGCCGGCGCTTTACTTATATTATTTTTGCAGGTCTTTGACCGATGGCAGATATCGGGGCAATTATCTGAACCGGATGGGGCTCAGGCTCCCCGACCCCTTGCTCTCGTGTCCGGCCCGCGTCTGGATTCATGCCCTTTCGGTTGGCGAAACCCTCTCATCGATTCCCTTGATAGCTGAATTGAAGCTGAAGCGTCCTGCCCTTGAAGTAGTCTTTTCCACTTCGACCGAAACGGGAATGTCTATTGCTGTGGAAAGGCTCAAGGGGTTGGTGGACAATTTTTTCCACTTGCCCCACGATTTCCCCTGGACCGTAGACAGGCTCGTTAAGCGCGTCAGGCCGTCCCTCTTCGTTCTGATAGAAACCGATTTCTGGCCCAATCTCCTTTGGCGCCTGAACAGAGAAAGCGTTCCCGCCGTGCTGGTCAATGGGAGAATGTCACCTGGTTCATTCCGCAGGTATTCCCGCTTGGGCGCACTGGCCGGCATTATCTTCGGCGGATTCGACCTGATCCTTGCCCAGACCGAACTCGACAAGGCGCGTTTCATCTCTTTGTGTGGTCTCGCGGAAAGAGTGATGGCGACGGGAAACCTCAAATTCGAATCCTCCATACCCAGAGTTTCAGAATCGGAGATCGCTTCGATCAGGGCTGATATAGGGCTGGATGCCGGCAGGCCGGTATGGGTGGCAGGCAGCACGCATGAAGGGGAAGAGCAAATTCTGCTCCGCATCCACCGCGACTTGTGTGCGAAGATACCGAACGTACTCCTTATAATCGCCCCAAGAAAGATTCATCGAGGAGCCGAAATCGCGGCTCTGGCAGGTCGCCTGGGTCTTGACTGCGGTATTCGCTCAAAGGCAGAAAATGCAGAGGGTAAAGCCGTGTATATTCTCGATACGCTCGGCGAACTCGCCAGGATGTATGCGATTTGCGATATCGGCTTTCTTGGGGGGAGTTTTGCGCCAATTGGAGGCCATAACCCCCTTGAAGTAGTTGCCCAGGGCAGGCCCGCATGCTGGGGACCTCATTTCTTCAATTTCGCCGAAATCGAAAGGGAACTCCTTCAGGCCGGGTGCGCAATAAGGGTCTCTTCCGAAAGCGAGTTAAAGGATTTCCTTGAAGAAATATTCAGTGACACCCGACGGATTGCAAAGATGATGAAAGCCGCAGAGAAGTTCGCCGGGTTACAGCGAAATACTGCAAAGCGAATAGCATCCGCTTTGCTTGAAAAAATAGGATAGAAATCGAAGCCAAACTTCCGGGATATAAGGTGACCGTTATGGGCGGCACTGGCTAAAAAGGGTTACGATCTCATCGGCGATTTGGATCGAGTGTTTTCCCTCTGTATCGATTTCGATGACGGCAACCTGGGCGTAGAGCGATTTGCGCTCGGAAAGCACTTTTACGATCTCCTGCTCCATCGGTAGCTCTGAGAGCGAAGGGCGTGTTCGAAGTGATCCCGGGTCAGAGCTTAATCGAGCGTAAATTGTTTGAGGCGTGGCCTTTAGCCAGACCGTGAAAAAATGCTTCCGGAGCACTGTGCGGCTTTGGGGATCGAGGATAATTCCGCCTCCGGTGGCGACCACAAGTCCTTTTTGCTCGCTGATGATCCCAAGCAGGCCGGATTCCGATCGTCTGAAAGAATCCCACCCGTCCTGTTCCACCCATGTGGCTATGTCGCGCCCGGCTTCCGAGGTCAGGCGCTGGTCCATGTCAACGAATTCCCTGCCGAGCTTGCGGGCAAGAATTTGCCCGACCGTGCTCTTGCCCGTTGCACGAAATCCAATAAGTGCTATATTGCGCTGTCTCATTTAAAGTCCGATAAGCACCAAAAAGCATGCGAAATATTATGGATACCCAATCTTTAAATATACACGATAAACCCCCGAAGCGTCGCAATATTGCGGAGAGCATGCCGTTTTTGCCGCCCTTTGCCGCCTTGGCCCTGAGACTTCTTCACAAAACCTGCCGCATCGAGATCGTTGGGAAAGAAAATTACCTGGCCGCTGAACAGATCAATCCCCGGATCGCCGCTTTCTGGCATTTTGCCTATCCTTCCATCCTGTATTATTACCGCGATCAGGGCTACCTCACGATAATCAGCCGGAGTCGCGATGGGGAGTTCGCGGCGAGGCTCGTAAAAAGTCTAGGGTACAATCCTTTCAGAGGATCGCCCGGAAAGGGCGGGGCTGCTGCGCTCAAAGGGATTATTTCTGCTTTTCGAAAATGTCCGGGGGGTGGGTTCGTGGTGGATGGTTCTCAGGGGCCGGCGCAGGTGGCCCAGAAAGGACTGCTGCTTCTGGCAATGTACTCAGGCTGTCCCATTATGCCCGTCAGCGTTGCTGCGGACAGGTGCTGGCGGTTTCGAAGCTGGGACAGGACGCTTCTTCCAAAGCCTTTTGCCAGGGTGGTCTTCTCCTGGGGTCCTATGGTCCGGGTAGAGCGGGGGGCTTCATCGGCTGAAATCGAGGAATGCCGCGTCCGGCTTGAGCGAATTCTCAACGAAATCACCGGGCAAGCGGAGAAGGCCGCAGCGGCGTTTGCATAAAGTGGTAAATCTGCTAATATATTATGGTGAAAGGGATTTCCCTCCGGGAGAACTATGAGTGTGCCCGGAGTAGGGCAGATGATCGCTGGTCGCGTTTCAGTGTGGCTGGAGGAAAGTCCGGGCTCCACAGGGCAGGGTGCTGGGTAACTCCCAGTCTCGGTGACGAGGAGGAAAGCGCAACAGAAAGCAGACCGCCTCCCGCGCTCGCGCGAGGGGTAAGGGTGAAACGGTGAGGTAAGAGCTCACCGGTCCCGGTGGCGACATCGGGAGCCAGGCAAACCCCACTCGGAGCAAGACCGAATAGGAGAGCGTTTGAGGGCTGCCCGTCCGATGCTCTCGGGTTGGTCGCTTGATCCCGCCGGTAACGGC
Source organism: Syntrophobacteraceae bacterium (assembly GCA_049520315.1). Lineage (GTDB taxonomy): Bacteria > Desulfobacterota > Syntrophobacteria > Syntrophobacterales > Syntrophobacteraceae > SbD1. The sequence continues at coordinate 30 of JBEKPW010000089.1, read as the reverse complement.
GGGGCCAGAGGAATGATCATGCCCTGTTTG
>JBEKPW010000088.1:0-26836 GCA_049520315.1 Syntrophobacteraceae bacterium | reverse complement strand
TGCCCTTCTTTGCAAGTTGCTTCGTAATCGCTGCGGTAAGGGTCGTCTTCCCATGGTCAATGTGACCGATAGTCCCCACATTCACATGTGGCTTTGTCCGCTCGAATTTCTTCTTAGCCATTGCCATTTCTCCTGAAAGATTCCGATAATATAAGAAAAATGTTTGACAGGCTACGTTTCCAATGGGTCCGCTGATATCATCGGCATACCCGCTAAAACCTGCAAATTAACGCCAAATGGAGCCCACGATCGGGATCGAACCGATGAACCTCTTCCTTACCAAGGAAGTGCTCTACCTACTGAGCTACGTGGGCTTTCGAGATTGCAGCCAACAAGAGGATTGAAGAAGGTCCATAACGTGAAGGGAATGCGGGACCATATGGAGCTGTGCCACCATCTCCTACATGCCATAAGTGGTGGTGAGGGGAGGATTCGAACCTCCGAAGGCTACGCCGGCAGATTTACAGTCTGCTCCCTTTGGCCGCTCGGGAACCTCACCCTGGAAAAGCCTGCTCCAAGAGCCATGAATTCCAAGTAAGCCTTTTTAAGTAGCATATCGAATAATAAAAAACAATCCCCTTTTTTCGCAAAACTCACCGGATGCACATTGCCCATGCAAAATACGCAGAACAGTGACTCATTTTCCAGCTTTTGCCCTGGCGATCTGCTGGTCTATCAACGCGGCAGGGGGATAATCACCGGGCGCCTTGGAGGCAAGTTGATACATCTCCGCGGCTTTCGCAAGCTCCCTTTTCCCTTCCAAAATCCTGCCCAGGTTCCAATCAGCTTCCCGCTCCATGTCCGGCATGCCGAGTTCTTTAAGACTGGTCCATTCACTGGCAGCCTCATCGGGCTTTCCGGCCGACTCGTAGGCATAGCCCAGCTGATACAGGATGAGAGGCCTAAGGCCGTTACCCGAGGGCGCAAGCTCCAGGGCCTCCTTCCCGGTTTTAATCGCATCCCCGTAGCGCTTCGTCTCCAGAAAAGCCTTTGCAAGCTCGACTCTGGCGTCTAGTGCCGGCGCCGTACCCCCGTGTTCGGAGATGAATCTCTGCAGATCAGGTATAATCTTTTCCCAGTCCGCCGGACTCCCCTTACCCTCTGCAGGAAACCTGGATACAAGTGTCCCGTATTCGGACTGCGCTCGGACCTGTTTTGAACGATCGTAAGCGCTGAGCCCCCAAACCGATATAATTGTAAGCAGGATTGCGGCGCATGCGCCAAAGACGATCGCAGAATTCTTGTCAGCCCATTTTTTTGCTTTTCCAAAAGCTGTCTCCGGCTCCAGAACCGATTTTTTCTCCAATTTCTTAACGGGTTTTATTTTCTTTGCGCCCAAAGCGGACTCCTTCTCAGAATTTATTTTCGCCAAAACTTGGCCGTAAGCAGAACATGTCTTTTTATTTCTTTGACCGAGAAATTGCAACCTATTGAGCAGCGGTGGAGGGATTTAAGCGACCGGTCCTGCCAATGCGCTCACTCGATATTCTGGGCCTGCTCCTTGAGTTTTCCGATCTCCGTTTTCATCCGGACGACCACCTGCACTGTATCCAGGTCTGCGGTCTTGGAACCGATCGTGCTCGCTTCGCGGTGAAGTTCCTGGATAAGGAACTCGAGCCTTCGCCCGTCGGCGGGCATTGCACTGTTCAGAATAGACTCAACCTGTCCAAGGTGGCTTTCCAGCCGAACGATCTCCTCGTTTATGTCTGCCCGGTCGATGATATACGCTATCTCCTGCAGGAGCCTGTTCTCATCAGGCTCCGTCCCGCCCAGCAGTTGTTTCATCCGCTCCTGCAACCTCGTCCTGTACTCATCGATAACGGCCTCCCGGCGGCTAACCACCAGCGCAAGATCATATCTCAGCGCAGCCAGCCGGTCCATGAAGTCCCGAAGCAGGCTTTCACCCTCAAGCACGCGCATCCCGAGCACTTGGCCCAGCGCCTCGGACATGGCGGATGAAATAAGTTCCTTGACTGATTCGGAGTCAATAGCTGCTTCCGGCATCTCATAGATATGCGGGATCCTTAACAGGTGACCCAGCGAAGGCTCTTCTGAGTGCACGATCTCACGGTGAATCTCCTGGAGCTGTGACCAGTAGTATTGCGCAAGCTCCATGCTGATAAGCGGGGCCTTTTGCCTGACATCGGTACTCTCTATCTGAATGAAGGCATCGATCCGGCCCCTTCGCATTCTTTTTGCAATCAGCTTCCTGCACAAATCCTCGAACTCAATGAAGTTTTTTGGAATGCGAACGGAAATGTCGAGCTGTTTGGCATTAAGAGCGCGCATTTCAACGCTGATGGTGTAGCCCGCCCCTTCTTTTCGGCTGCGGCCAAATCCTGTCATACTGTGAATCAAGATGAACTCCTCCTGGATTTGTCGGTATGTGAAGAAATTATATCCTATTAATACTGAGGATCAGCGCGCGCATCTCGGAAACCGAAAGTTGGCCGGGCGCGGTCGCAGACTGGCCCGCGAACTGCGCATATGTCCAGGGACTGCCCAGAAATATGCTCACCAGCCGGCTCCATTTCCCAGCCGGTCCCATGCAGAACGCGATCAGGTCAATGCCGAGTTCTTTCCCGGCCAGCGGAATCAGTTCGAGCACCCTCAGGTTATCTTCGCCCGATTGGGCCATGGTCACTATTTTCAAGGCATCGGCCCCTGTTTTGAGCATGCTCTCCAGCTTTGCCCGCAAAATCCCCCTGGATGGGGTCTCAGCAGGGCTGTGCCACGAAAGCAGCACCTTTGCCCCGGCCTGCCGAAAAGGAACGAAATCGTCCACACCTGCGTGGTGTTCGAGGTCTATCCAGTCGGCGCCGGATTTTGCCGCCTCCTCAAGCATGCCAAGCCTCAGGTCCTCCCGACCGGCAAAGGAGCCCATTTCCCGAACCGGCCTGTTGGTGGCTATCACCGGAAGCCGCTGTCTTACTGACAGAGCGCTGAGAAAAGATTTCATCTCCTCGGTCGAATGCCTGTTGGCGAATTTGTCCATCCGCCATTCCACCAGATCGACTTCCGGGTGGTTCAGCCATTTGGGGAACTCTTCAGAGGAGCATTCGACAAGACATCCGCAAATACCGGTCTTTCGAACATCTTTCTCACGCCCGCTCATGGCCGCCTCCGGAATAATCGCGGCCCATCCGCATCTTCTCCTTCTCGATCCGAAAAGGCTGTGCCGGATCGCTTTTCGGGTAAGAGCCGAGAATCTTCAAAAAAGTCACGTTTTCCGCCAACGCATCCAGGGCCGCCTTGACGGGGCTGTCGTCCCGGTGGCCCTCTATATCGGCGTAAAAGAGGTATTGCCACGAAAAGAGCCGGTTGGGACGCGATTCGATACGGGTCATATTGATCGAGGAAAGGGCGCCAAGGGCGGCTAGTAATGACCCGGGCCTGTCGGAAACCGCAAAGAGCAGCGACGTTTTGTCGTTCCCGGTCGGCGGATTGCAGTAGTTGCCAAGGGCCAGGAACCGGGTGGCGTTTCCCGGACTCTCTTCGATTCGTTCGGCCAGAATGCCGAGCCCGTGACGCTGGGCCGCATAGAGGTTGCAAATGGCCGCTCCGTTCGGGTCATCCTTTGCCAGTAGTGCGGAGCGCGCGGTCGAAGAGCACTCGATGTGTTCGGCGTGTCCGATATTTTCAAGCAACCACCTGCGGCACTGGTCAATGGCCTGCGGGTTCCCGTAGAGACGCCTTATATCGCCCAGACCCTGAGCGTTGCTGCAAAGGAAGTGAGCAATCTCCAGGTAGCATTCGCTGATTACATGCACCTCCCGCTCATAGAGGAGGTCCATGCTGTGGCCAACCCCACCCTGAAGCGAGCTCTCAATCGGGATCACCGCCAGGTGCGCCTTCCCTTTTAGAAAGCTGTCGAATACCTCTTCCAGAGATGCGCAGGGCAGATAGGAGGCTGAATGGCCAAAAAGAGAAATAGAGGCCAGGTGGGAGTTTGTCCACTCAGGGCCGAGGAAGGCGACCTGAAGCCTGTACTGGATAAGCCGGGAAGCCGCAAATACTTCGCGGTAGATGGAACGCAGCGATTCCTCGGATAAAGGACCGGGGTTGAGCTTCGAGAGGCGCTGGAAGATTATCTGCTCGCGTTCCGGGTGAAAGAGCGGCAGGCCCCTCGATGCTTTTATCCGGCCCACTTCGGTGGCAAGCTCCATCCGCCTGTTAAGGAGCCGGAGTAGCTCTGAATCCGTACCGTCGATTTCTTCTCTTATCTTATCGAGTTCTTCATCCACTTTTGTTCAACCGACTCCTGGTTATCAACCCTCGCGGATTGTTTCCTCTATTTTTATGCCGTAATGGCGGCGAGCGGATTCAGCCGCCGATCGAAAACATCGGGCGAGAGACGCACTTGCGGAAAACCGAGCTGCTCAGGTGGTGCTTTTCCGGCTTTTTGTTTATGGCTGCAAGCATCGCAGAGGCAATCTCTTCGTCTGAGGCGCCCTGTCGCAAAGGCCCCCGCAGATCGGTCTCATCGCTGGAAAAGAGGCAGGTCCGGAGTTTTCCGTCCGAGGTTACCCTAAGCCGGTTACAGCTCGGGCAAAAATGGCCGGATACAGGACTGATAATCCCGATTTTCCCCTGGGCGCCATGGAACCTGTAATGAAGTGCCGGGCCGTTGCCCTCGCCCGCGCTCGAGGCCTCCAGAGGCGCAACACGCTTTAACCGCTCAAGGATTTCAGAGGAAGGAACAAAAACAGGTTCGTAGTCGAGCTGATGCCGGAAAGGCATGAACTCGATAAAGCGGACGTGGAACGGGAACTGGAAAGTCAGGCGTGCCAAATCTTCAATCTCATCGTCGTTCACCCCGCACAGGATCACCACGTTCAACTTCACAGGCGAAATGCCTGCTTCTTGAGCGGCCATGATCCCTGCCCACACCCGGCTGAAAAGGTCATTTCCGGTGATCTTCGCAAACCTTTCAGGCTTCAGGGTATCAAGGCTCACATTTATGCGCCTGATGCCCGCATCGAGAAGTCCCACGGCAAAATCCGAGAGCAGAACGCCGTTTGTCGTGAGGCTCAGGCCCCCTAGTCCCGGGACCCTGGAGATGCTTGCGCACAAACGCAGCACGTCCTTTCTGACCAGAGGCTCACCGCCCGTGATTCGGACCTTCGATATCCCTATTGAGACCGCGATCCGCACAAGCCTCACTATTTCCTCGTAGCGCAGTATTTCCGTGTGGTCCAACTTTACAACACCGCTTGCAGGCATGCAGTAGGAGCATCGAAGATTGCACCTGTCCGTAATTGACAATCTGAGGTAATCGATTTTCCTGTGGAAAGAATCGGTCGGCGGAGCGGGCATTCAAATTTCCCCGGCTAAACAGATTATTTTTTTTCACACCCATCAAGCTGTTTATTTCATAACATTTGGTTAAGCTTTTATAAAACATAAAAAAGACCACGTTCCAGTCAGATTCGTTCCTTCCTGCTTCCCGCTTCGGACCTCTTTTGCAGGTAACAGTAATTTGATTGCCAAAACTCTCTTGACTTTGACATTTCGCTGTGATTTATGACTGACCAGTCCGTATCGGAAGGAAGGAGCCGCTTCGTTGCAAAAATATCCGGACCGGCAGAATGTGGACGCCATTGTGAAAAAAATGGCCAGAGTCGGAAACAGACAGGGACTGATCGAAGCCATTTCGGAGGAGATGTCGGACTCGACGCCCGAGAGCCTCGTCGATGAGCTTTCGCGCTGGTTGCTCCTTATCCGGGGACCGCTGCGGACCGGGCCGCTTCAAAACAAAATCGGCCTTACAGTTCTGATCGAAGTCCTCGAGGAGATCGCCCGAAAAAAAGGCATCCCGGCCTCACGTTTCTACCCGATCCTTTTGGAGAAAATCCTGTCGGAGGAAGCCACCCCGCTCCTGTCAAGGCCGAGCGCCAAAGAGAGGATACTCGATGCGGCCCTGGAGGTTTTTTCTCTTAAGGGCTTTCATCCGGCCACCATGGACGAGATCGCCGAGAAGGCCGGCGTTGGAAAGGGGACCCTTTACCGCTATTTCGAGACCAAGGAAAAGCTCTTTGCCGAGCTGGTGCGGCTCAGATTGGAGGAACTCGGAAGGAGGGCCGGTTCGTCAATAGACGGCCGAGACGACGTGCTCACGATGATTTCCAAATATATCCGGATCTATTTCGAATTCTTCGACCTGAACCAGCGTCTCTACAGGCTTATCATCCAGGAACAGCTCGACCTGGGCAAACAATCCCCCAACGAGTATTTCCACAAAGTGCTGCGGGCCGTTCCCAATCTTAAAAGGAAAGTCTACGAAGGGACCCAGCAGGGGATTCTCAAGGACGTGGATTTTCAGACGGTCTTTTACGGCACTATGGGTTTTGTCCACGGAGTAATACAGAAATGGCTCGCCCGGGACTGTTCCTATCCGCTTGTGGATGAGCTTCCGGGAGTGCTGGAAGTTTTGTTCCATGGATTTGTCAAAGATGCCCGAAAAATTGAATGCAAAAACTAACTTGACATGGAGGGTTCAATGAGCATTACGGCAGAACAGAACAGAATCATCGATATTATTGCAAACCAGCTCGGAGTTGACAAAGAGATGGTGACTCCAGGCGCAAACATAGTTGACGACCTGGGGGCCGATTCCCTGGATGTCGTGGAGCTGGTAATGGCGCTCGAGGAATCCTTCGACACGGAAATCCCCGACGAAGAGGCAGAAAAGATTCGCACTGTTCAGGATATTTTTGACTATATGCAAAAAAAGGCTGCGGCCTAAAGGCGGTAGCGGGGAGCAAGGAGCAGGAAGTGAAAAAAAACCATTCCCGCTTTTCGCTCCTCTCTTCCCGCTTCCTGCTTCTTGCTTCGTGCTTCTTGCCATGAGCGACCTCCAGGTCCTTGCCTCGGTCGAGCGGGTGGTTGCTCAAAGCCGCTCGGTCACATTTCATCCGGACCGGATCGGCCCGGCAATATTGAAATGGGGGCATACGGTCAATCCGTCCTCATCGTGGGAACATCCCTGCCATTTCTTTGACGGGACTGCGGAGAGCGTTCGCTGGATTTTTGCTCTCGACGTTTTGAACCACTGCTTCTGGCCCGATCCGGGGGAGCCGGTCTGGACGGTCATATACAATGGCGAGCCTTATTCGGGGTACTGGGGTCTTGCCGCCAGTCTGAAGCGGGCTCAAGAGCAGGGTTTCCCCATAACAGATCCTCATTTTCTGTCTAGTATCAGCGCAGGCGACCTCGCCGAAATATTTTCCGGCCAGGGCAGGATGCCGATGTTTGAAGAGCGGCTGAAAAACCTCCGGGAGGCTGGCTCGATAATCCTGTCCGAACTCGGCGGCGATATTCTGTCCCTGTTCGATGCGGCATACGGTTTGAGCCCCGTCCGGCTGGTCAGCGAGATTGTCTCCCTTTTTCCGAGCTTCCGCGATGAGGCCTTTTACAGAACTGAAAAAGTTTATTTCTGGAAGAGGGCCCAGATTTTTGCCTTTGACGTTTTCACCGCGTTCGGCGGAGAGAAATGGGGGAAATTCAAGGACATCGTGCGACTCACCGCATTTGCCGACTACAAACTTCCACAGGTGCTCCGGGAGCTTGGAATTATTTCATATAGCAGAGGACTCTCGGCAAGGATTGACGCCATGGAGCATCTCCAACCGGGCTCCGAAGAAGAAGTCGAGATTCGGGCAATGACCGTGTGGTCCGTCGAACAACTGAGCAATGTTTTCCAGGAGCACGGGCTAAAGATTGTGAGCACCCAGGTCGATAACTGGCTCTGGCGGTTGGGCCAGCTCGATGCATTTCGCGAACGCCCATTCCACCGGTGCCGGACGATTTTTTACTGAAAGACCTCAGTGTTCCGTCTTCCGTCCTCGGCGCACGGCATTAAGATTCAATGTCGCTGGGCGGTCCTTAAGGGGCAAATATCTTACCGGGCTTGGGCACGGAGATCATGAAAATCATCCAGTCCTGCTCCCGGGCAGAAGAAAAAGAGCCGCCCATTGCGTCGACCAGCCTCGATGGCAGAGCCTGCATCGGGCAGTTGCTCTCCGTGAATGGGAAGAACAACGGTTCAGCGTTGGAAAGCGCCTGCCCGCGTACAGGAATCCGAAAATGAAGATGGACGTCCCGCTCGCTCTCGAATGTCCGCAATACCAGGGGCCTGTCTCTATCCATGATAGTGATGCCATTCCTGACCACGTTCAGGATGACCTCCGAAAAAACGGCCGGATCCACGGATACGGCGCAAAGATCCGATCTGATCTCGAATCTTCTTCCGATGCCCTCCTCGTCCAACTCGCGTGACAACTGGTCCAGGGTCTCACATAAAATTGAGCTCAAATGGCATTCCCGGCGGCACCCCGCGACCGGTTTGAGGTAGCTGCTTATTCTGTCTAGAAGCGCTTCCAGCCTCCTTGACTCTTCCACAATGATCCCTGCTTCTTTTGAATCGGGGAATTTTTTTTGAAGCCGGTTTGCAAAACCGCCGATGGAAGTGAGCGGGTTGCGAATCTCATGTGCTACTTCCGCAGAAAGGGCACCGAGAGTCTTGAGCTTTTCCCTCTGGATCAAGGATCTGTGGGCCTCTTCCAGGTCGTGCGTCCGCTCGAGCACCATCTCCTCGAGGTGTGAGCGATAAGCTGCAAGCTCATTTTCGGCTTTCCTGCGCACGGTAATGTCTCTGATAATGGCCACACGACCTTTCCAGGAGCCATCCTCACCCTTGATCTGAGATATTGTCTGTTCGCTCAGAAATCTCGTTCCGTCTTTGCGCATGAGTTCCCATTCAGTCGTTATCGAACCGGGATTTTCCATCGCTCCTTTTATCGTTTGCCACAGAAGATGGGGGGATTCATGCGACGTGTGAATGATTTCCACTGGCCTTCCCACCACTTCATCTCTTTCGAAGCCAAACAGGTCTAGAAAGGCCCGATTGCACGAAATCATTCTACCTTCGTTTTCTATCATCAAAATTGCGTCCGAAGACCCTTCTACCAGCGTCCGGTATTTCTCCTCGGAGTCCCGGCGAGCCTCCTCGGCCAATTTCCGATCTGTAATGTCAAGAATCATCACCTGTTTGGAAATGCGCCCGTCCGCGCGGTAAATGGGCGTATTGACCTCGTAGTACCACCGGTTATCCTTAAGGTTGAAGACTTCCCGTTTGACGGTTTCCCCCCTGAAAACCTTTTCAGTGAAGCTCCGCTGATGAATGGAATCCTGCTCACAGGGGATTTCGCCACAGAACCTCCCGGTTGCATCATAGCCGACGTGTTCGATGAGTTTTCGGTTCATGAACTCGACCCGATAGTCTTGAGAGCAGATGTAAATGTAGCCGTCAAAAGCATCCACTATGGCCCGAAACTGCTCGGACAGATCGCACCCTCCTGCGCGGCAATCAATGAGCTGTTGGGAAGCCGAACTATCAAATTCCACCTTGGATCTCCAATAATTGCTATGGTATTATTTGCAAATCATCTAAAGTAAAGGTTATTATACCACGTGCGTTCCAAGGCGGCCACACTTAAGTTCCATAGGCATTATCGAAGATGAAATAAGGAATGCTTACCCTTGGAAACCGTTTGACCGATAATTCTCTTTACTGGATATGGGCGTGCATTCAGTTCTTGTCTTATCCATACCATTTTGGTATGATTAGGGTCGGACCGAGGATGGGAGATTTGTCTAACCACTGCGCAGGATAGACAGGAAAGGTATTCATTCATGCTTCACAAGATCCTGCTGTTTGCAGCCCTGGCCGTCTTTTGCGCCGGGATGATCCTTAAAGTTTCGCAAGGAGTACATACATGACGACAGCCCTGGAATTCAGACCGGACCAAGCCCGCTCACTGGCTGGAGAGGTGATGGCACGGTCAGGTCAAAACCTCAATGCTTGTTATCAATGCCGGCGCTGCGCATCAGGGTGTCCGGTAAGTGAAGAGACCGGTTGGGTAACCCCCGATCTCCTTATTCGGATGATCGTTCTCGGCAAAAGGGAAGCGGCCCTCGATAACCCGCTGATTTGGAAGTGTGTCTCGTGCTTTACCTGCGGCACCCGATGTCCCAACGACATCATGACTGCCAGGATCGTCGACACTCTGAAGAAAATGGCAAAGGAGGCCCACGTTCCACCGTCGTCTCCCAAGGTGGCTGCCTTTCACGATAGTTTTGTCGCCGCCGCCAAGCGCGTGGGACGGTTGAATGAACTGGAGTTCATGGGGCGTTACGTATTGAAGAATACCTTAAGAGGTCTGGCGAAGCTCAAGTTCGGAGAAGTAATCGAGGAGCACAAAAGTCAAGCCGGATTGGGTCTGGCAATGCTGCGGAAAGGAAGAATGCACTTTCGCACCCAGAAGATCAAGGGTAAACAAGAATTCAGGCGGCTAATCGAGAAGGGCGGCGAGCGGGCGAAGGGCCTCTCAAAGTCCCCGGCATCGCAGGAGTAAAACATGGACCTGGCTTATTACCCTGGTTGCTCGCTGCAAGCATCCAGTGCGATTTACGATGCGCAGTGTAAACGGGTCCTGTCGACCATTGGGATCAACCTGCACGAACTCGATGACTGGAACTGCTGTGGAGCCACCTCAGCGAGCAAAGTGGACGATTTTATCGCCGTCGCCATGCCGGCGCGCAATTTGGGAATCGCGGATGCATCGGAATATACCGAGTTGGTCATTCCCTGCTCCGCCTGCTACAGTCGAATGCTGGTGGCCCAGAAGATACTTGAGTTCGACCGGAACCTTTTGAGCGAGATCAATGGGGAGTTGTCCAACAAAGTCACTGGAAGGACTAAAATCCTGAGCATTTTGGAGGCCATTCAGCCTGTGGTGAATTCCGGAGACCTGGCCAAAAGGGTCACCAGGAAGCTCGAAGGCCTGAAGCCCGCCTGCTATTACGGGTGTATGCAGACACGCTTTTCCTATGGAGTGCCGGTGCTGGATGATGTGGAGAATCCGCAGGGCATGGAGACTATCCTGGAGAGCCTGGGAGCAACCCCTTTGGACTGGAGCTATAAGACGGACTGCTGCGGGGCCTCTGCAGCGGTAAACGAAAATGAGACCTCTATCATGCTCATGTCCAAGATCATGAAGGACGCCATTGCCCGGCAGGCCAACTGTTTTGTGACCACCTGCCCCATGTGTCAGCTCAACTTGGACGCATATCAGGAGAAAGTCAGAGCCAAATATGGCATTGCCCAAAGCATGCCCGTTTATTTCATAACCGAACTGGTCGGCGTCGCCGTCGGGCTGCCACCCGACGATCTGGGGTTGGAACAGCATTTTGTGGATGCTATGGCATTGCTAAGGGAGTTGAACCTCTATGAATAAGCAATCCTCTGCAGGCATTCGGAAGCGGGGGTCGGTGGTAATAGTTGGCGCGGGCATCGGCGGAATGCAGGCGGCCCTCGACCTGGCCGAGAGCGGTTACAAAGTACACATGGTCACAAAGGAATCGTCCATCGGCGGCATCATGGTCCAACTGGACAAGACCTTCCCCACCGGAGACTGCTCCATGTGCATGATCTCACCCAAACTGGTGCATGTAGGCCGCCACCCGGATATCAATGTCGTTACTCTAGCGGAGGTGATCTCTGTTGGCGGGGAAGCTGGAGATTTTTCGGTGAAGGTGAAGCAGCGCCCCCGGTACGTGGATGTGGACAAATGCACAGGCTGCGGCATGTGCGAGGAGAAATGTCCAAAGAAGGTAATCAGCGAATACGAGCAGGGCCTGACCGTTCGCAAGGCCATCTATTCCTTGTTTCCTCAGGCATATCCAAACACCAGGGTTATAGATCGAGACAACTGCATTTATTTCCAGAAAGGCAAGTGCAGGATCTGCGAAAAAATCTGCCCGGCCAAGGCCGTCAATTTCAAAGATGCCGAGAAGGAGATCGATATTAATACCGGGGCCATCATCCTCTCTCCCGGCCTCAAGCGATACGATGCGAAGATACGGGGCGAACTGGGTTTCGGCCGCTGGCCCAACGTGGTGAGTTCCATCCAGTTTGAACGCATCCTCTCCGCCTCGGGACCCTACAAGGGTGTCATCAAGCGTCCCGGGGACGGGCAACACCCCCGCAAGATCGCCTGGATCCAGTGCGTCGGTTCCCGCGATCCCCACAATGCAAATCCATGGTGCTCCTCTGTGTGCTGCATGTACGCGACGAAGCAGGCGATTATCGCCAAAGAGCATGATCCGAACGTGGAGCCCACTATCTTTTTTATGGAGATGAGGGCCTTCGGCAAGGATTTCGACAGGTACGTGGGAAAGGCCCGAAACGAACACGGGGTCCGTTACCAGCGCGCCATGGTTTCAACGATAAGGGGAGAACCCGGTACGGAAAACCTGATCCTGAGATACTCTCAGGGAGATCAGGTGCTGATAGACGAGACCTTCGACATGGTGGTGCTCTCAATCGGGCTTCAACCTCACGACGATGCTGCCGGAATGGCTGAGATCTTCGGCATCCGGACTACGGAATACCTGTTCCCCAAGACGTCCGAATGTACGCCGGTAGACGCTTCTCGACCAGGCATCTATGTGACCGGCATCTACCAGGGCCCCAAGGATATCCCTGAAACCGTAGTCCAGGGAAGCGCTGTGGCAGGCAGAGTGATGGCCTTTCTGGCAGAGGCCAGGCATACGGAGACATCGGTCAAAGAGTTGCCCCCGGAGCGCGATGTGTCGGGAGAAGAGCCAAGGGTAGGCCTGTTCGTCTGCCACTGCGGCGTCAACATCGCTCAAACTGTAGACGTGGACCGGGTCGTTAATGCTTTCAAGGACCTCCCCAATGTAGCCCATGCGGAAAACATGCTCTATGCCTGCTCTCAGGATAGTCAGGAGAGACTGAAAAGCCTTGTGAGGGATAAGAACCTCAACCGGGTGCTGGTGGCCTCCTGTAGTCCTCGAACCCACTCGCCCCTCTTTCAGGAGACCATCCGGGACGCCGGTCTGAATAAGTACCTTTTCGAACTGGCCGACATCCGGGAACAGTGCTCTTGGTGTCACATGGGACAGAAGGAAAAAGCCACGGAGAAAGCCATACAGATCGTCAAGATGAACTTGGCGAAAGTCAGTAACCTACAACCGGTGCATACCGAATCAGTGGGGGTGACGCCTGTGGCGCTGGTCATCGGGGGCGGCATTGCGGGAATGACCGCGGCCCTCGCCATTGCCGACCAGGGCTACCAGACCCATCTGGTGGAAAGAGAGGATTCGCTCGGAGGTCTTATCAAAGGCCTGCGCAGGACCGCCGGCATAAGCGACGTCCAGGGCTTTCTCGAGGATCGGATCGCTGCAGTCCAGGCACACCCCAGGATCACCTTCCACACCGGCGAGGAAGTAAAGAACACGGACGGTTTTGTAGGCAATTTCAGGACAACGCTCACCAATGGAACCCAGTTCGAACATGGTGTGGTTGTCGTCGCCATTGGTGGAACGGAATATCGGCCCAGCGAATATCTCTACGGAGAGAACGACCGGGTTTTGACTCAGAGGGAACTGGAGCATCGCCTGGAGGACGGCCGGGTTCTCTCAGGCGAGAGCTACGTGATGATCCAATGCGTTGGATCACGGGAAGAGCCCCACAATTATTGCTCCGGGATCTGCTGTCAGGATGCCATCAAGAACGCTATTGCCATCAAGGAGCGAGACCCCAACAGCACGGTCATCATCCTTTACAGGGACATGCGCACCTACGGCCTAAGGGAGGTTCACTACAATAAAGCGAGGGATCTGGGGGTCCTCTTTATCCACTACGAACCGGAGAGGAAACCTAAGGTCGTGGCGGCGGGACAGAAAGTCCTGGTCAAGGCATTCGATGGCATGTTGGGTGAAGAAGTCGCCTTTGAGACTGACTATTTGATATTGAGCACCGGCTTAAGGCCCCACCCCGAAGCCGGCGATATTAGCCGTATGTACAAGCTGGCCTTGAATCAGGATGGTTACTTTCTGGAGGCACACGTCAAACTGCGCCCTGTTGACTTCCCCGCCGAAGGAATCTTCCTCTGCGGGTTGGCGCATGCGCCGAAAAACCTGGATGAAACCATAGGCCAGGCATTGGCCGCCGCCGGTCGTGCAGGAGTTGTGTTATCCCACGAGCATCTGGGAGCTTCCGGCATAATTTCCAAACATAACAGGGACATATGCATGTCGTGCCTGACCTGCCTCAGGCTCTGCCCGTTCGATTCGCCATACATCGGCGAGGACGGTAAGATCTGTCACAATGAGGTCAAATGCACTGGGTGCGGAATCTGCGCAAGCGTCTGTCCGGCCAAGGCCTTTCAGGTAAACTATTTTCGGGATGACCAGATCGTGCCCATGATTGATGCCCTGACAGAGAGTATGTGAAGTGGATCAGGAACATTTCAAAAGAGAGGATCAGCGCGTGTCCGGACACCATGCCATGACTGCCCGGGAGGTCGTTAACATAGAAAGGGTGCAGAAAACCCCGCCGCCGGGCTGGGAGCCGAATATTCTGGCCTTTGCTTGCCATTATTGTGCCTTTGCGGCGGCAGATCTGGCGGGGGTGATGAGGCTTTCTTACCCGACGAATGTAAAGGTAATTCGGCTTCCCTGCACGGGGAAACTGGACCCTTATTATGTGCTTCGAGCCCTGGAGCGTGGGATCGATGGCGTTTTTGTGGCCGGGTGACTTCCGGGGCAATGTCATTTCCTGGAAGGAAATACAAACGCCAAAAAGAGAATCCAATACCTTAAGGCCCTTGTTCCCACGGTGGGAATCAGTCCGGAACGCATCGAGATGTATAACCTCTCAGCGGCCGAAGGACCAAGGTGGGCTAAAATCTGTACGGAATTTACCGAGAGAATCAGGCAACTCGGTCCATCTCCCATCTGGCTGGCGGACCGCAAGCGGGCCGGGAAGGAGTAGTATGGCATGATTGTGGGCAAACAGAAGCCACTTGAAGAAATTTGGGACATGGTCAAAGGGCGCCGGAAAATTCTCGTCTTCGGCTGCAACACTTGTGTTGCGGTCTGTCATGAGGGTGGAAACAAGGAGGCCGAAATCCTCGGGTCCCTCCTGCGCATGAAGGCCAAACAAGAGGGAGTGGATATAGAGATCAAAACTGGTGGAATCGAGCGGCAGTGCGAACACGAGTACTTTGAAAAGGCCGTCGGAGACATCGAAGAAGCTGATGCGGTCCTCTCCATAGCATGCGGCGCCGGGGTGCAGTTCCTGGGTGAAAAGTTTCCCGACAAAACGGCCCTGCCCGGTCTTAATACGACCTTCATCGGGGTTGTGGACGCCCCGGGAGAATTCAGCGAGCGCTGCTTAATGTGCGGAGACTGCATACTTCACCTCACAGGCGGCATATGCCCCATCACCCGCTGTTCGAAGTCTATCATGAATGGCCCCTGCGGCGGAAGCAACAAGGGAAGCTGTGAGATCAACCCCGATGTTCCCTGTGCATGGCATCTGATCCATGACCGTCTCAAGTCCCAAGGTCACTTAAGTCTCATCCAGGCTTATATCCCTGCCAAGAACTGGGTCACTTCAAGGGACGGTGGGCCGCGCAAGCAGGTGAGGGAAGATATGAAAATGGAGAAGGAGACTGTCGCAGGCTAGGCGGCGTGATCTGAGCAGAGTCACTTTTATTCATGGTTAGTCAGGGAGTAAGTCCGGGTATGAGTGAGTTGAGGTCCGGAAGCAATTTGGAAAAGGTTCTCAAGGCGGGGCATTTTGCCTTGACCGGAGAGTGCGGCCCCCCTAAGGGAGCCAATGTTAAGCATCTTAAGGAAAAAGGGGCCCATCTGGTAGGGATGGTCGACTGCGTAAATGTTACGGATAATCAGACAGCAGTCGTGCGTATGTCGAGTTGGGCGGCCTCATTGATCCTCATGCAGATGGGGCTTGAGCCCAATTTTCAGATGGTCTGCCGGGATCGCAACCGTCTGGCTATGCAAAGCGACATCTTGGGTGTTTACTCCCATGGAGTCCGGAATATGCTTTGCCTCTCGGGGGATCATCAAAAATTCGGGAACCACCCGGAGTCGAAGAATGTCTTCGACTTGGATTCTATGCAATTGATCCATCTGGCCAAGACAATGAGGGATGAAGGAAAGTTCCTCAATGGTGAGGACATAGATGAGAGGCCGAGGCTTTTCATTGGTGCCGCCGCCAACCCGTTCGCCGAACCCTGTGAATTCAGAGCCCATCGTCTGGCCAAAAAAATTGCAGCAGGGGCTGATTTTATCCAGACTCAGTGCATCTTCAACATGGAAAAATTCCGGGAATTCATGAAACAGGTCGTGGACATGGGCCTCCATGAAAAATGTTACATTCTGGCCGGTCTGACGCCAATGAAGACCCTCGGTATGGCGCGATACATGGCCAAATTTGTCCCCGGCATGGATGTGCCTGATCCTCTGATCGAGAGACTTGGGGGGGCAGGCAAAGGAAAGGTTGCAGAGGAGGGGATCAAAATAACCCTGGAGCAGATTGAGGAATTGAAGGAAATGGAGGGTATTGCAGGCATCCACCTTATGGCGATTGAATGGGAACACAGGGTTCCCGAGATCGCCGAACGGGCCGGCCTGCTGCCAAGACCCGAGGTTTAATGATTTCTAAGAGGGCGCCAGAAAAATCATTTCGCACCGAGGCGACCAGCCATCAAATCAATCACTGCAAGTCGGATCATCGTTTGGCGTCCTTGGAGAGTCGATTCAGCCGAATCAATTCAATGAGCCTGCTTTCCCCATCGTTAGCGGAAATAACCGTGTATCCCTCATCCTCAAGTGCGATCGTCATAACCTTGAGAATGCCGGGGTCATCGTCAATCAGCAGGACTTTCAAGCCCTTGTGAGTACCCATCGCTGCCTTTGCTGCTCGATATGGGTTTGATTCTCTAAGCCTCCGGATTTGCCGAATTCAGGCAATCTATCTATTTTCCGCAATTTCTGCAAAGCTTTAAACTCCCTTGGACCAGGCTTTCTCATGACAATTCGATATTAGTCGTTAGCCGGAATCGAATTACAAAATCGAGATCCAGGGCGCTAACCACCCGTGGCCCTGAGATCAGGCCAGTTAAGCCGCCTCACACCCCAATGTTAGAAACATAATGGCGCGCAGGCCGCAGGCATGGCGCCGGTGCGCAGACCCACGGGCGCCTCGCGGAGCGTCGAAACCTTGACGCCGACAGAACCAATCTGTGGAAATGTTAAAACAAAACAGTTACTCGGCCTTCCTGCGCCGCTTGTACGGGGTGTTATTCATCACTCAATCTCTTTTGAGAACAGAGCGATTTGACACTTTAAAATACCCTTGTAAATTCTTACGTAAAGTGTGATTAAGTAAAAATACCGGCAAATCGCTCCGCCCTTGTCATAAGGGTTTTGCACATATTGAGACGGCCTGTAATTTGCATTATGCATCTGAATCCAGCGCCCTCGGCGAGAGCGCTGAATCCTATGGAACAGTAAATCGGGAGGAAACAATATGAAAGAGGGCAAATGTGGCGTTTTGATTTGCTCCCTGTGTTTGCTTCTGGCCTTTTCGGCTCCTGTACTCGGACAGCAAAAACAGGATAAGTCAAAACCAGCAGAGGTTCTGTCAGAGGCTCAGGTCAAGGCCCGGGCAGCGGCAGCCAGGCGCGAACAATTAAATCAGGAGTTATTTGTTGCCGTTGACGCGCAGGCCGTCGGGACGGTCCTCAAGCTGCTTGCTGCAGGCGCTGATGTAAACGGCAGGGACCGTGATGGAATGACCCCACTGATGCACGCCGCCCTCGAAGGCAGTCAGGAGCTGACCCGATTGCTGCTCGCGAAGGGCGCTGTGGTGAACTCGAAGGACACTTTCGGAATAACTGCCCTCATGCAGGCAGCTTGGGCAGGCCACACCCAGGTAGTAGAAATGCTCATTGCCGAGGGGGCTGACCTGAACCTTCAGAGCATCCTGGAAGTCCCCAGGCTAAAGAAAGCGGGAGTCAGCGCCCTTATGGGAGCCAGCATGAATGGTAACCTTGAAGTGGTAAGAATCCTTCTTGACAAAGATGCTCGATTAAATCAGCAGGATGCTCAAGGACAGAGCGCTCTTATGCATGCTTCCCAGCAAGGCAACCCTCAGGTTGTAGACCTTTTGCTTTCCAAAGGCGCTCAAACGGAAATAAAGGACCAGTTCGGCAGAACGGCCCTTACGATTGCGACGATTTACGGACACTACAATGTGGTTTGCATTCTGGTTTCGGCGGGCGCAAACGTGAATACTAAAGACATTCACAATATGAAGCCGATTGTTTACGCCTCCGCGCTGGACCGTGGGGATATTTACAAATACCTCGAGGCGGCAATGGCAAGGAGCCCTTTATCCCCACAGGCAGGACAGTTCAGGCGCGCTCCGTAAAAGGACAGTTGTAAAATGGCCGGTTCGAAGCTGGATACTGATAAAAGAAAAGCGCAACGATTCAGGGTCGCATGGACCGGTACGCTCACCTGCCTTTTCCCGAACCTTGAAGAAGATGTTGAGGTCAGAGTGACGGAGGTCTCTATAGCCGGTGCGCGGCTGGAATTAAAAACGCTGAAAGTCGGCCCTCATCATATAGTGATCGGAAGCGAATCGAGCCGGTTTACCTTGAAGGTCAGCCTGCCGGAGGGCGCCATCTGGACACCGGTCAGAATAGTTTGGTATAGCACTGACCAGGAGAAGGATTCGTTCAATTTGGGTGTGATGTTTCTGCACGCATCCGAGGAACTCTTAACGACAATCAAGAGGCTATTGGCGGATGTTGCGCCTGGAAACATCCCTCCCTAAGGAGCGGAAATAAGGATTGTACCGCATTAAAGATTTTCAGGCCATCATTCTGGACGTTGACGGTACACTCCTGGACACCATCCAGGATCTGGCCGATTCAATGAACAGCACCCTCCGCCATTTCGGATTTCCCATCCATGAATTGCAAAAGTACAAGTATTTCGTGGGGGACGGCCTGGAGAACCTTGTTAGGCGCTCTCTTCCGGATTCGGCCAAAATCGACCCCGTGCTGTTATCCCAATGCATCGCCATGATGCAGCAGACATATGAGCGCAACTGGAATGTGAAAAGCCGGCCCTATCCCGGAATTCCGGAACTTCTTGACGCGTTGACCGCTCGCGGCATGAAGATGGCCGTGCTTTCCAACAAACCCCATGATTTGACGCAGAAGGTTATAGAAATGCTTCTGCCCTCCTGGCGCTTCGAGGCCGTCATGGGCGAGCGCCCGCCCATCCCCCGCAAGCCCGACCCTTCTTCAGCACTGGAAATTGCGAGCCGGCTCGGAGTTGAGCCGGCCGGCTTTCTCTACATGGGCGATACAGCCACTGACATGAGAACCGCAAATGCCGCCGGGATGTACGCAGTAGGCGCGCTGTGGGGATTTCGAAACGCCGAAGAGCTTATCGAAAGCGGCGCCAAAAAGCTCATCGCAAAGCCCGTCGAACTGCTTGAATTGCTCTGAGGACGGAGATAGGAGGCCGGAAGAAAGAGGGCCAACCTCTTTAGCCCACCAATTCTTCTGTCAAGCAATGGCAGTTTCACCCGCTTTAGATTCCAGACATGGCGGGCGCCTTCTTTAGTGCGGCAAGGTATCGTAAAAACTTTTTATGATTGCCTGGACGAACACCCAGACCGTCGCGAAGCCTCCAATGAAGAGGTAAATTCGGTCGCCATCAGCAATTTCTACGAGCCGCGCGGAAGCAAGAATTACTAACAGTTTGATTCCGGCGACTATGCCTGGACATGCGAATAAAAGCCGGATGGCTTCAGCCAGGTCAGGTATCTGCCCGGATGTTCCCCTGCAGATCGTGTAGGCTGCCTCGAGGATAAGACTTAAGGTGGGTCCGGCCCGATCCCTCATCCCCTCTCTCCAAGATCAGCTTCCCTTCGCATTCACTTGTTGCCAGGACCACGACCCGCCTTTGCTGTCAATCTTTATAAAAACTCCCAGACGTTGTCAGCAATACCGATGGAGTGGGTTGCTTCGAACAGGCGGACTGATTCTTCATAAGCGTGCTCGGCAATCCGGTTCTTATATATAGGCGGGAGCGCATTAAACAATGGCGCGAACGGCTCGTTGGCTTTCTTTATATTTCCGCCGCCATTGTTGGTCTCGGCCGCCCATTTCAGGATTTCCTGCCAGAGTTCATCAGGGATGCCGCGATAGGGCCGCTTCACGTATTCATTGTTTGCCGTGGTGATCGTGTTGCCGTTCTGATTCATCCCCAGGCCGAAAGCGATATTCTGCCAGAGCGTCCCCACGTTGCCCTTTCTTATTCCGTACTGAATGAACGAGGAAATCTTGTCGAGCGAAGTCCCAGTGATTCCATGCTGCGCGATGTCGACCGACCAGGGCTGGATCGCCTCCCATATTGATCGAGTGAGGTCAAGTTGAATTCCTTCCTGAGAGGCCCCCAGGTAATTTCCGTGAATCGAACCGTTGTTAATGGCGAGGAGATCGGGACGTATGCCCCTTTTATCGAGCTCGCCAATAAACCACATGGCTTCCTCGGGTTGGGTGAACCCCTCGGCGCTGCCGCTTTTGGCGCCGATTTCCCCCAGTTCGACCTCCAGGTTCAGACCGGCCTGGATAATCGGCTTTGCGAGCTCCGAGGTGGCATCGAGGTTCTTCTCGTTTTCCATGTGGGAAGCGTCTATGGCAAAGGAGGTGAATCCGGCTTCCATTTCCCGGGCCATCAGTTTTCCCACCGATTCCACCTCTTCGGGCTTCTTCACCGTTATGTGATCTCCATGGATGGCAAACGGCACATCCGTGTTTCCCAGCCGTTCGTTCTCCTCAACTATGAATTCTGCAAAGCTCTGCGGAGTGAACTCTGTATACCCAAGTTCGGATTTGGCTATTTCATAGATCACAGGCGCCCTGCACGCCATCGAGGCAAGCACGATCCCCGCAACCGGCAGTCTGCATCGAATATTTGTGGCCATAATCATGGCGTTATGCTTCCTGGCCGCTTTTATCAGCACCTTTCCGTTCACAAGGGGAACAACGCTGTTGGGAAATTTGTTCCTGACGTTTTCAGGGCGCTTGTCAGCTTTTATCCTGTTCATTCTTTTCCTCCAGTGAGGCATCTCGCCACTCAGCCTACCGCGATTGATAGACGCCGAGCGCTGCGTGGCACTTGCGAGTGCCGGATGCCTTTGAGTGTTGGCGTGCTAAACTATGCCGGCCGCTTGTTTTTTTATAAACAATATCACCTCTAAGAGTCCATCCCGGGAGCCGAATGATCTTAATTCCATTCGCGAAGGGCTTCACATACTGCCATTCATGCTTATTCTTTTCTGCAACTGAGGCTGAAAAGCAAGCAATTTCAGTCCGGAACAGAAAAACACGTGAAAAAGTTCTTGAGAATTTAACGTAACAGGCCGAATCACTTCAATGAATTAATTTAGGCATCTAAACCTGCAAAAGGAAGGGACTCGCAGGAATTTTGCCGGCAGTGATTCATGTCCCTATGGCACATCTGAACCAGGGAATGATTCCCCTTAATTGCAGGCTTTCGTGCCCGGCTGTCGTGCCGGCCCCCTTTTTGTACCTGGCTCGATGATCTCGCTATCAAAAAGGACTTGATCTAAAATCCGAGAGTCTTTATTGTACGGCAATTGGTGCGAGACCGTTCAAAACTGCCAAATGTTGGGGAAATAGTTTATGAGACTGAAAAGGGTTGCAGGGCTTTCGTTTTTTCTCATGTTCACGCTCCTGTTTTGTTCCTTTGCCCTTGCCGAAGAAGAAAAAGATGAAGAATTCACAGCAGCCGTTCAAAAATACGAGTATCGCATCCCGGACTTGACCGTGGTGGGGTCTCCAAAGTGGCACAATATCAAAGCTAAGGATACTCTTTTGGACATGGCGAGGCGAAACGGCCTGGGTTTCAATTCCGTTGAACTCCTCTTTCCGAAAATGGATACCTGGATTCCACCCAGGGGCAAAAGGGTTTTTCTGCCCACCTTCTGGGTGCTTCCGCCCAGCGAGCATTATCAACTGGTAATAAATATCCCCGAGTTGAGACTTTACTTTTTCGACCAGCGCAGTTCAACCGTCCAAACCTATCCGATCGGGATAGGCGACGAGGGATGGGAAAGTCCGCTTGGGACCTATCATATCAATGAGAAAAGACCCAATCCGTCCTGGTACGTTCCTGCTTCGCTCCAGGAAAAATATGGCATGGCGGTCATGCCGCCCGGCCCCGAGAACCCACTGGGAGAATTCGTCATGAAGTTTTCGGCAGGCGCCTACGGAGTTCACGGGACCGCCATGCCATGGGGAGTCGGACGACTTGTCAGCCACGGCTGCATTCGGTGCTACCCCGAGCACATACGCATCCTGTATCCCCAGGTAGCGATGGGAACAAAGCTCGAGATCATCTACGAACCGATCAAATTCGGCCGAAAAAACGGGCGAATATTTGTACAGGCTTTCCCGGATGTTTATAAGAAAATTCCTGATTATGCCAAATATGCATTCGATAAATTGGCGCAGTATCCCTCCGCAAAAGATGTGGATCACAATAAATTCATGGTGGCAATGAGCCTGCAAAATGGTGTCCCCACTGATGTGACGCTAAACTCTTATGAGGACGACTCGCTCAAGGTGGCTGAAATGACGCAGTAATCTGGGCGCGCTCGGACTCACTCTGCCGCGCAGACTGGGTTGGACCATCCGTCGCTTCCTTTCGAGCGGGAAAAGGAGCATCCGATTTCCCGTCGTCTCCAGTGTATATGGGGTAATGATTGGACGAAAAATTTCTTGATTTTACAAAACAGGTGGCGTAGCATCTAAGCCGTTTTCTTCTAGTAAGGCCGCATAGGTGGTCTAATACACTACCAAAAGAACGATTTCGCGAATTTTGGACTCGAGAGGAGGTGGGAAGGCCGCAGACAGTATCAGGAGGGTTTTGAAAGTGACACGGGAGTTAATCTAATCGGTTTCCAAGGAGGAAAGAGCATGAAGAGAATAGTGGCATTATTGTTTGTTGTTGCATTGGCTTTTACGATGATCGGTTGCTGCGGCATGGGCGATGATTGCAAGAAATGTACGGAACTTTGCCAGTCGGCTCTGGATAAGGCTCAGTCAATCGAACAATCATGTACAGCCAGCGCCAGAGCAGCCGAAGCTGCCGCGATGAGGGCTGAGAACGCCGCTCGCAGAGCAGAAGCAGCCGCTGAAAAGTGCGAATCCATGTTCAAGAAAGGCATGAAGAAGTAAGTGCCGCATTTATCTTTGTTGTAGTGAAAGGCCGGGGGACTTCCACCGGCCGTTTCTTTTTTGTGGATGTCAGCGCAGATTCGGCACAGACATTCTTTTCCTGAGCAGAATTTCATTCCAGCCCGGCTTTATCAGGTCCTCCAGAATCGCCGTTTGCTCGAAACCTGCACCGCCGTAGAATTTTTGCGCCTTTAGATTGAAAGAGGATACCGTAGCCCATAGGTTTTTCGATTTGTACCGGTCGCAGACCCAGGCGACAATCCGGCTCCCAATTCCTTTTCCCCGAAATCCATCGAAGAGGGCCATGAGCTCGATGAACGGCCCAAAAAGCCACGGGGACCTCACAGACAGAACCCCGCTGACCTCTCCGGAAATCATTACAGCGTAACGGCTGAGCGCCGGGTCTGCGTGCAGCAGATAAAATTCGAAAGCCTCCGGCCTGTACTCCAGGGTAAGCCAGGGGTCCATCGAGCACAGTATCACGCTCATTGCGCCCACATATTCCGGTCTCAGAGGAGAAAGAGAAAACTGTTGCTTACCGTTGATCGCGTCCATACCGTTCCTCTCAACAGGGGATTAGGCAGAAGGGGTTCAGGATTTTAGTTTCAATCCACGCCCCCGCGCGGGGGGCAACATAGGGTAACATTCTAACAGCTATGGATGGGAAGGGTCGGCTTTGAGTAATTCATAGTTAGCATCTGCCGATTCCTGAACCTGTTTTGGCAATTGACGGTAACACGACCAAAAATCAGCGGATGCGAAATGCCTCAAATTTCCCTTGTCCTTCCTGCCTTGTGGTCTGCAAGGACCCTTTGTGCGAGCCTGTCAAATTTGCCGCTGGCGGCATCTTCCTCAATTTGCTTGTCCCATTGAGCTGCGTCGTAGTCTTGAAACCATTTCCGGAAGGCTGCAAGCTCACTCGGAGCAAGTTCTTCGATTTCCCGTTCAAGCCTTTGTACTCTTGTCATGTGCCATCTCCTTGCGCGATGCAGACGCTACAAAAAATATAGCAAAAGTTTTTACTTTTGCATGTAACGTTTGCAAGCGGTGAATACCAAAAAAATGAGCCCGAAGTTGAAAGGACAAGGCGCCGGCAAAAGCCTTTTTTCTGAAATTAAAGGGTGTGTCCTGCAGCTAATAGCGCAATGCCGTCTTTAGCGTTGGTCATGGCTTCTTTCCGCTGTTACGCATCTGCTGACGGGCATGATAGAGCTTTTCGGTGAAACCGCCCTCCTTTAGGAATTCCTGCTCCAGGGCGCGCAACTGCTGGTCAAGAAGGTAGTTCGCCTGGTGGATGTGGCACACCATAGTATTTGCCGCAGTCTCTGCAGAGGCTGGAGCTTCAGTATATGGCTTATAGGTCAAATAGGACTTATCCGACTTATAACACAGCCCCCGGACCTGCCTGGCCTGGGGATGGTCTTTGCCCCAGAGCGGCAGCCCGTGCTGCCGCAGGTAGTCCTGGTAATCCAGCAGCAGTTCTTCCAGACTCGCCCGCGCCACCCCTACCAGCTTGAGTTCGGTTTTCTTGGATGTCCCCGACGCCATGCTGCCTTCGGCTATATTTTGCTTGCCGCTTCGCGCTGCCTGCACCATCTGGTCATGAGTGCGGGAGCGCCGGTCGATGAAGCGGTCGCAGAACATCACGGTAGCGTCGTGGACGATCTCAGCCATCTGGTACGATTTCAGGTCCCGGTACCCGCCGTGGGGCGGGATGATTTTGGGTACATGGCGGTTGTCGTCGTTCTGATTAATGATCATCAGTCTACAATACCCTTATCTGTCAGGTCTTACCCCCGACAATCATTTCGAAAAACTCTGCAAACAAATCCGAATTGGCCTGTTCCTGCGATTATACGGAAATGAAACAGCCGATCAAATCTTTTCGCTGTTACATTGTGGAGAAGACCGGGCAACTAGTTCCACCCACCTTTGTGCCCCCTAACGAGACGCGGGTTACGGCCAGATTGAGCCCCGCAGCGGCTTGGGGGATGCTCCTCCGCCTTTGAAAGGCGTTCCCTTGATATCTTTTTGTATAACCGGGCATGACAAACGGGCCCGGCAAGGTTACTTGAAACTCAGGATATAGTCGGCGAGCGCTTCCCTATCCTGGTCCGGCAGGGCCTTTATCTTTTCGAGCTGCCCGCGCATCATACCCCACTTTTCACTCTCGATTAGCGGCTTCATCTCTCCTTTGAAGAATTTGACGAGCTTGGCCTTATCGGAATAGGTTTGGACGATCTCTGCCAGTGATATGGCCGCGGCCTTTTTGTCAGGTTTGTGGCACATACTGCATTTAAGCGTCGCGAATATCTCTGCGCCGTCCGCCGCCAGCGCTACTCCGCCTGCCGCCAGCGCAGACACCAGGACCAGTGCGGATAATATCAACCGCATTCAGCTCTCCACCTAAAAGAGTTTTTAGTTTTTAGTTAACCAACAGCTAACTGAAACAAACCCTTCCCGCTCCCTGTTTCCCGCATCCCCGGACCGCCTTGACCCGAATATGGCTTCTCCTTATTTTATGTTTATTGATACACCGTTGTGCGGAACATTGTTCATAATACTCATGTTCAGCGCACGGGAAAGGGGGCAAAGAATGAAAGCCGGGATAATTATTACCGGGAGCGGCTCGATACTTGCTCTC
Organism: Syntrophobacteraceae bacterium; assembly: GCA_049520315.1. Lineage (GTDB taxonomy): Bacteria > Desulfobacterota > Syntrophobacteria > Syntrophobacterales > Syntrophobacteraceae > SbD1. Next base: position 1,012 of record JBEKPW010000088.1, on the reverse strand, counting down.
ACTTCGACCGATTATTTCGAGCATCCCGATTTCGTGGACGCTCTAATGGAAAAGGGCATCGATAAATATATAGTATTCGAAGTTCCCGAGGAGTCGCAATCCCTGCTCTTTTTCAAAAATAACGTGGACCACGGCGTGTTCTGTTCACGCCATTTTCGGGTTTAATCCTTCCTTCTGCGTTCCGTTGCTCCTAAAAGGGAACGCGCCTGTTTAAGTCAGGAAAACAATAAATGCCGCACATCATTGATGTCGGGACAGCCGTCCCGGATTTCAAGGTAAGCCAGAATGAAGTCAGGCAGTTTGCCGGAAGGATTTTCAGAAAGGCTTCCTTCGAAGTGGATCGCCTCCTTCGCGTCTTTCAAAACACGAGGATCTCGGAGCGCCATTTTTGCTTCGGCGAGGACTGGTTCGAGACAGACAAGACTTTTCCGGAGAAAAACAAGGTCTACCTGGAGCACGGAATCCAGCTTGCCGAAAGGGCCGTTCGCGATGCTTTAACCCGGACAAATCTGTCAGCAGACCAGATCGGGCATATTTTCTTCATTTCCTCAACGGGTATTTCGACACCGAGCATCGACGCTCATCTGTTCAATCGGGTATCGTTCAATCCTTCCATCCTGAGAACGCCAATCTGGGGCCTGGGCTGCGCCGGAGGAGTCGCCGGCATTATCAGGGCGGCCGACTGGCTCAGGACCTACCCGGACAGGGTCGCGCTCGTTGTGGCCCTTGAGCTGTGCGGCCTCACCTTTATCCGCGGCGATCTGTCCAAGAGCAATTTCATCGCAAGTTCACTTTTCGCCGACGGCTGCGGCGCGGTGCTCATGGCCGGGGACTCTTTGAAAGGCAAATGGGCGAGAAGAATTTCCGTCGAATCCTCCTCATCGGTAACCTGGCCCGATAATCATAGAAAGGCACCTCCTCCATTGCCGAGATGTATTATCCTGCAATGGTGTTTAAAGCCGCAAACTTTAAAAAAGGAGGTGCCCGATGCAATTGTATGCAGGTATAGATC